>DHVJ01000038.1 GCA_002412595.1 Anaerolineaceae bacterium UBA5211 | reverse complement strand
TTGACCATCTCGGCGGTGGTGGCGTCGGTCATGATGATATCTCCGGTCACGAAAGTGCTGTAGAGGTCCTTGCCGGCTTGCGCCGAAGCGGGGGTGATGCCGCCGATCACACGCGCGTTCTCAATCAGTTCGCGCAGGATCTGCCCGGGCAGCACACGTTCAGGCGAATAGGCCAGGTCGAAATCCTGCCCGGCTTTCAGGCCGCTCTTCTCCAGGATGGGCGCCACCACATCCACGGTGGTGCGCGGTGGGGAAGTAGATTCCAGAATGACCAGGTTGCCGGGTTTCAGGTGGGGAACAATGGCCTCGGCCGCGGCTTTAACGAAATCCAGATCGGCGCGCTTGTCCTCTTTGAATGGTGTCGGAACGGCGATGATAAATGCGTTGGAGGGTTCCGGCTGCTGGCGCACGACCAAATTCCCGGATTGCAGGGCAGCCTGCACCAGCGTGCGCAATCCAGGTTCAAATAAATGCACTTCGCCCTGGTTGAGTTTTTGTACAATTTCCGGGTTGATATCCACACCAACCACATGCAGCCCATGGGTAGCAAAAGTACTAGCGGTGGGCAGACCGATGTATCCCAATCCAACAACGCAAAGAGTTTGATATGCCAAAATGGTTTCTCCTGAATAAATTCGGTTTTATTATCCCATAATTCATCACTATAATAATAAAAATATTGGAGGGATGAGAAGATTATGTTGCGGATCCTGCTATTCATTTTGAGGATTAACTGGTTAAATTACCGCCCCGCTGATTGCCTGCCTTACGCCTGTTTTTGCGAGACGGTTGGCACAGGTTTGATACGCCAACCGGTCAACGCATATACCAATTTAGCCTATTTATTGGCAGGAATTTCTGTGTTGGTGTCACTCAAGAAAACAAAGTCATCTCACCTGCCGCAATCATCCATTTCCGGGTTGCCGCGCCGTTTGCTGATCTTATTCGGTATCGCTTATATCGCGGTCGGGATCGGGTCATTTATTTACCATGCTTCCTTTATTTTTTTAGGGGAGGAACTGGACGATGATTCCATGTACATGATCGGAATATTCCTGGTGCTTTTCGAAGCAGCCCGCTTGCGCGGTCTTTCAGTAAAGCAATTCCTTTGGATCTATTTTTCTCTGAATGTTTTTTTCGAGGCTGCCATTTACTTCTTCCCGGTTATCAGGGGGATGCTCTTTGCAATTCTGATGGTCATTGCTTTCACGATTGAACTCTACGCGCGAAAACAAACCAAGCTGAAAGACGAAGTTCGTCTGACGGACAGGGCCAATCTGCTTTTTCTGGCAGCATACCTGATCTGGATATTGGATAAAACGCACTTGCTTTGTTATCCGGATTCCCTTTTCCAGGGGCATGCCGTTTGGCACCTGATGACTGCTTATGCAGGTTGGGTGATGTTCAAGGCAATGGATTGCGAATATAAACCTATGAGGATTTCAAGCTATAACCAAAAATGATAGAAGTATTCATACCGGCTGACCTCGTAACCGTTCTTACGATAAAGACGACAGGCGGGTTGGTTGTCGGCTTGTGTGACTACGCGTGCGCGGTGCAGCCCGTGCTCGCGGTACCAATTCAGGGCAGCGGCCATTAATGCCTGGCCCAGGTGTTCGCCGCGAAAAGCAGCATCCACAGCAATCAAGCCGATTTCACCGGTTCCTTCCTGATTAGACACCGTAACAAAACCGGCCGGAATATCTTTTGTGAAAGCGACCAAAACCTCATCCGCCAATTCATTGGTCAAAGATTTGCGCATCCATTCACGGTAAAGAGCGAGGAATTTTTCCCGTGGAAATAGCGGGTCGCGCGCAAAACGCGAAAGTTCACCGGCTTGCACGGCCAAGTCAAACAGGATCTGTATGGGTATCTCACTGGTATATTTGACCACTTTACTGTTGGAAGCGCTGGAGAACAGGACGATTTTGTCTAGATCAGCTTCGAAAATCGCTTTTTTATCGACCAACCGGCCACCCAATTGATGCACGTCAAAAGCTGCTTCTTCTGAGGCAGCCCAATAAACCAGACGCACATCGTGGGAGCGCAGGTATTGCAGGGTTTTGGTCAGACGCTGCTCATCCAAATCCGGCGCCAGGATGCGCGCGGTCTTGAATCCGAAAAAATCAGAATCCCATTT
This sequence comes from Anaerolineaceae bacterium UBA5211, assembly GCA_002412595.1. Lineage (GTDB taxonomy): Bacteria > Chloroflexota > Anaerolineae > Anaerolineales > Anaerolineaceae > Pelolinea. The sequence goes on along the minus strand of DHVJ01000038.1, from coordinate 142,872 downwards.
GAGGATTTCAGTATTCATTGGTGTCTATAATTATGACATAAATCAGTAAAAGGACTAAGGCAGATGAAAATAATCGCAATTGAAAAAATGCTCAAAGACGTCGATGCAAACAAGGATCGCCAGCTATTAATGGACGAAGCCCGCACTGCCTGGCAGTTGCAGCAGGAAGGCTCGATCCGGGAGTTGTACTTCCATACCGAGGAACGTAAGGCGGTGCTGATCATGGAAGCCGACAGCGCACAGGCGGCCAAAGAAGCCCTGGACAGGCTGCCGCTGGTGCGGGGTGGATATGCTGAATTCGAGCTCATCCCGCTGCGCGCCTATGATGGTTTCGCGCGCTTGTTTTGCCAATAAAAAAGAGCAGCCGATTACCGGCTGCTCCTCCCCCGAATGCAAGGTTAATAAGAAATCAATATCCAAAAGCCAGAAATTGGAAGTTATCCAGCTCGATACGGGTGGCGTTGGATGCGCCCACCCCGAAGCCCCAATGGTTTTCAACCAGATCGGGGTTGACTTGCCCGCCGCAGGTGAGTGCGTTTTCGGGATGGTCAGCCGGCCAGATGGCGGAATGCTGCTCCCCGCTGATATCGTCGATGGCTAACAGCACACGGTATTCCTGCCCGGGTTGGATGGCTATCTGTCCGGTTTGCTGCGGAACATAATCCGGTGTCTCTGAGAAGCAGGTGTAGCCGCCTTCCTGGAACATCAGCCCAACCGCAGTGGCGTCATTACCCATTTGGAAACGAAAATCTTTTGAGCCGTCGTAATGGAAGGTGAAGTAAACGGCCTGCGAGCCGCTATCACCGGCGTCCTGTACAAATCCGGCCGCCGTACCGCCGAAAGCGAGCATTTGCCATTCATCCGGGTTGGGATTATCGAAAACCAGCATTCCATCCATAATCTGATGCAATCCGTTGGACATCCACATATCCTTGCGGCTGTCGTCTTCGAAGGTGTCCAGCCAGACCCTGCGCGGGTTGGGCAGGAAACCCAACATCTCATCCAGGCCTGCTTCCAGGGATATGCCTTCGCTGAAAGCGGTGGTGCGGCCGTCATCGCTGGTGCCGGCGAAATATAGGTAGCTGCCTTTGAAGGGGCTGCCCTTATCCATGAAAAACGCCGAACGGTCCGAACCTTCCGGGATATCGTCCGGGTTTAGGACCAGGCTGCCCTCAAAGAAGCGCGGACCGGTCGCGTCGCCGCTGAAAACTTCCAGGGTGGTGATGGGGTTGGGCATATAATCCCCACTCACCTGACCGATGGCGGCGACCAGGGTGTTGATCTCGACACCTGCCTGCATTTCGCTGTTGCTGCCGTTGACCAATTCAACCGGGATTTCCTGGTTGAAGATGGCGTTTTTGGTAATGGTGATTGGATCGGAACCTTCAGCCTGGATGCCGTAAGCGTTGTTGTTGGCGATGATATTGTCGGGCCCGATGGTGTTGCCATTGGAACCGGCCCGCACCAGGATGCCGCCATCGGTATTCCCCAAGTCGCTGCCGTCTGTATCGATGCCGACCAGGTTGCCGCTGACGGTGTTATTGGCCGCGCCGCGTTCAATGACGACGCCGGTAGTGCTCAAGCCGAAGCAGTTGCCCTGTCCATAGGGGCCATCGCCCATTTCGCGGTCGCCGCCGATCTGGTTATTCTCAGCCTTGCCGGGGGTATTTCCACCGATGATGGCAATTCCGCTGAAAGAGAAATTGATAAATTTTATGCCATAGACAATGTTGTCGCTGGATTCAATGATAAAGCCGCTTTCCGGTCCATCTATACCGTCCAGGATGACGCCGGCGTTGGAGCCGTCCACGGTCAAACCGCCCTGACCCAAGGTGATGGGGCCCATTAAATGGATGATGGCTGGGCTGTCCGGCGGGAACACAGCTGTGTCAAAAGTGATCGTATCGCCGGGGGCGGCAGAAAGGATGGCCTCGCGCAAAGTGCCCGGGCCTTCGTTTTCCGTGCTGGTGACTACAACGTCGGATGTTTCTACGCTTGCAGCCGGTGCGGCCGCCATCAGAAGTGCAGCTGCCAAAACTGCTGCGAGTAAATGAAAGGTTTTTCTCATGTTTTAATCCTCCTGTTTTTTTTAGTATTGTATGATCTAATTTCCCGTTTGGTTGAAGGTGTAATGGATTTGTTACAAAACAGATTTATATAAGGATTCCTTTAACCGTTTATTTTCACCGGATGAATAAATCGATAACCCTGCTGGGGGATTGTTTCTATAAAAAGCGGTTCGTCTGTCTGGTCTTTTAGGGCTTTGCGGAGTTCCACGATACGGGAATCCACCGCGCGCGTATCCACCACGTTTTCCCAGCCCCAAACCATCTCTAAAAGCCGTTCCCGGCTGAGGATTTCATCCGGATGGGTGATCAGATATTCCAATAGGATGAATGCACGCCGGGTTAGGTGAAGCAGCTCTCCCTTAAAGTACACTTCCCGGCGCTGGCGGTTGACGATCAGATCGCCAGCCGAAATCATCCAGGCATTGGTCAGAGAGGGCTGGTAAAGCCGGCTGCGGCGCAAGACTGAATAGATGCGGGCCACCAATTCCATGGGGTCGAAGGGTTTGTTGATGTAATCGTCGGCGCCTTCTTCCAGCGTCAGGATTTTTTCATAGGTGGTCCCTACTTGGGTTAACATGATGACCGGGATGGTGATCTTAGCGGTGCGCAACTGCCGCAGGAACTCCCGACCGTCCATTTCCGGCATGATCACGTCGCACACGATCAAATCAGGTGGGGAAACTTGGATATGCTTCAAGGCAATTGCGCCGTTGGGTGCGGATTCACATTCGAACCCGCAGCGCTCCAAAAATGGATTCAGGGAATCAATTATGTCGCTGTCGTCATCAACGATCAGTACCAGGTGTTTATTGTTTTCCATTTGCCTTCTCGTTTTAATATTTATTTTTACGATCTGTTTTTCCAGTATTTTTATGGTTGCTTTACAAATGTGAATGGGATAGATGCAGCCAGTTGGTCATCCACCCAGAAAAGAGCCTGATATTCTCCAGCATGAAGATGCTGCCAGGAATACCCCCACACCGGGAAGAAGAATCCGCTGACCCATTCGCCCATTTCTGGCATGTCCAGGAATTCTTTCATATAGACCACCTTTCCATAATGCTCATCGTAAATGCCGACTTTCAAGTTGCGAACTAGCTCAACGATATCCGCGCGAAAACAATAACCCAGCTCGGTATCGATTACCGGATCGGTTGCCTCGTAAGGCGCTTGGCAGGTCGTCATTTCCAGGTTGTAGAAATATTTTTGGGTTAAGCCCGGCTGCAAATCCAGGGAGGGTGTTTCCATCTGTTCAGCGATTGGAAATTCCTCCGGCAGTTTATCGTAGATCTTTTTAGCCAGGCGATAGACATTCTCCTCGGTTACGAAGGGATGAGATCCGCGCAAATCGACGATCACGATCATGTTGTTCTTATAGAAGCGGTAGCTGTAATCGTTTTCGGTTGCGGATTGCAGGTGAACGTAGAGAGAATAATCACCCAGCGACATATCGGGGGGAGTGGGTAAAAAAAGGCTGCCGTGATGGCCGGTGCGCAGCATCTCCGGTTCGCCCGGTACGGGGCTTTGGATGATGTTCTGCGTTACGTAGATCTCCGAATCGTAGGAATTATATTCACGCACATGCGCGATGCCGTGCAACGTGCCGGGGTTTACCAGGTAGGAAACGAACAGCGTTTTTTCATTATCAGCGTTGAACACCACGTCCTGGGGCAGGTCGCTTTCATTGAAGAAATAATCGTATGGGTCGAAGGAAATGGAAGATTCGGCCTCCTGTGTTTCCACACGGGCCGGGGTGGGTGTGGCGGGTGGCATCAATGTGCTTTCATCGGGTAAATAGACTTTGATCTGGATCTCCTGGCAGGAGCTTAGACCCAGGATGATACAGATCAAAGCAATGTAGGCGACACGATGTTTCAATTCACGCTCTCTTTTTGCATATCCATCTCTTGACGAACTGGTTGGTGTACCGGTTCTTTTGTTCAGTATTATTTCCAGCGATATGATTTTGTTAATACGATTTTAATATGTAATGCTCGGGAAAATGGAATTTTCCGGGGTTTCTTTTCTGCCATTGGGTTTGTAGATCAGACGCACGAGCGGGAACAACAACACTTTTGCGATCATTATAACGACACCCATGATTAACAAGGACAGGATGAGGGCGGCGAAAAAATTATTGCTAACTATGGTGATGAATAAGGGAACAGCGGCGATGAGACCCGGGATCAAAGCAACCTTCTCTGCCATTTCCTTCTGACTGCCGCAGATATTCCATGATTGGGTGTGGCCGCATTGCGGACACTTCAACTGGGGCAGGTCGCTGTAATCGTTAACGTTGAATTTGGCCAGTTTTTTCGACAGCTTCACCCGCAGGTCGGAATTACCGGTGAAAGGATCGAACATGGATTGTTCTGCACTGATGGTGGCTTGGGATTGGTAGGTGTGCCCGCAGGATTCGCAGGTGATACCCACATTGACCGATATGTAGCGTTCAACTTCAACTCTTGGCATTTTATTTTTTCCTTTTCTGATTGTTTCAATAAAGCGTTATGGTTACGCCAGCGGTTTGATCGTTGACCACAGATACTTTGATCAGATTGACCATCTTGTTGAGTGATGAGAGGTTCCCGTAATTGACCGTATGCGCCAACACAAAGGGCGATTCGGAAACCTGCAGAGTCAAGGCATAGTATGCCATCAGCAAACCCGGGTTATTGATCAATTCCATGGGCATACCAACCTTGATCATTACTTTCATTTCTCCATCCGGAAATAGTTCAAAATAATTCTCTTCAAGCCAATCGGTGTCAGCGATCTTCAAAGTCTTGCCGCTCCAGCGGTCCATTCCGTCCTGAAAATCGATGCCGCCCTCCGGATAGTTGTACAAGATGAAGTACGTGCCTTCGGGTACATCATAAAAAGCAAATTCTCCGGCTGTATTCACTGTGACGGATTGGTCATATACCACACAATCGATCGGATATTCCGAGGGATCGCCGTCGATTCTGCAAAGCGTGATCTCCCGTCCGGATTGGTCACTTGTATTTGTCAAATCCCCGCTAATTGAGAGGGCCGGGCTGGGAGTTGGGGTCGGTTCAGGTGTAGGGGTATCCGTCGGTTGGCCGAAAAGGCTTGCACCGGGAGAACATGAAACCGTTTGGGCAATTACCAATAGCGCTAAACCCACCAGAATATACCGTTTTACCTTCATTGAATCCTCCTTTATGGTTGGTATGGACGAGCCTTATTTCTAGGCTGTAGGAATATTTCCTGTTGACTGAGTTTCTCAAAAATGGGTGGATTACAAGTGTTGTTCGTGTAACTATTTTGTTACAGTAGGAAGGATGGTTCTGTAATTGCCGCGTCCGGCCTGGCGTTTGGAACCGATAAATCGGTGGGATACCCCGACGAGTTATTGGGGGCGGGCGAGATTTGTTGTACCGGCGAGTATTATTCCGGGAGGCCGATGCTGAAAGGCACAGCGGCTGCCAGCCGGTCATTCACCCAGATCATGAGCCGGTACTCCCCGTCCGGAAATTCGTTCCAGGCGAAGTCCCAAATACCTTCCACGACCTGCGGATCCCAGCGGCCCAGTTGGGCCGGCAGCAAGTATTCCTTGATAAAGATCACCTGCTGGTAGTTTTCGGAATATACACCGACCTTGAAGTCCTGGATGGGTTTGAGTACATCGACCTTGATGCAGATCCCATCCAGACTGGATGACAGGTTGGTGATGAGTTTTCCCGATGGTCCGCAATCGCGCAGGCTCAGCCCTTTGAAATAGGTGTCCGCCAGACCGGGTTCAACCTCGAGCGGCAGCGTGGTCAGGCTTTCTACCGTGGGGAAGGATTCAGGCAGCTGTGCGGCGATGATGCCGGCCAGCTGATAAGCGTTCTCCAGGCTGACGAAGTCGTCCAAGCCTTGCATCTGCACGATGACCATGATGTTGTTTTGGTAAAAACGGTAGCGCACCTCGCGCCAGCTGCCTTCCTGCATGCTGTTCACCAACGTGCCTTGGCCCAGGCTGTACCCTTCAGGCGGCAAATCGAGGACCTCGCCGGAATGGCCAGCGTTGAACATATCCAGCGGGATGGAGTAGGGACTTTGGATGATGATCTGCTGGACCTCGAAATTCTGGTAATAAGCGTTGTAGCGGCGCGCAAAAGCCGCTCCCATCATTTTGTTCGGGCCGGGTAGATAGGAGATGTAATAGGATGTTAACGCTTCCGAACTGAAGGCTACGTCCTGCGGCAAGGCTTCATCCGGGAAAAAATATAGCGAAGGATCGATTGGCCCTGCTGTTGGACTGTCCGGGCTGAGGGGGGGCTGATCAGAAGGATGCGTGACTGCTTCTCTGTCAGCCATCTCTGCGTACTCCAGATTAACTGTGATCTCCTGGCAGGCGCTTGAAAGCAGGAGCAGGCCTAAAGCTGCTATACAGGTTGTGGCTTTATGTAGAAACGGGCTTTTGTTTTTCTGGAAATTCGTTTTCATCTAACGGTAATCCTTATATCCCTCAAGTCTGGGTGGCCTTTGCCTTCGGTAATTGCAGGGTGAAAATCGTGCCGGTGTTCTCCTGGCTGCGCAGGTCGCAGCTGCCCTGCAGACGGCGCACGATGATCTCGACAATGGACAACCCCAGCCCGTTTCCGGGCACGCCGCGCGAGTTCCTGGCGCGGTAGAGTTTGCCCCATACTTTGTCGATCTCGTCCGGCGGGATACCCAGGCCGCTGTCGGCGATTTCAATGAAAATCGCATCACGGTTTTCGTAGGCGCGCACCTCGATACTGCCATACGCAGGAGTGTACTTCATGGCGTTGTTCATCATATTGGAGAGACAGAGGTACAGCAGGTCTTCATCGGTGAACAGATCCGGAAGCTGCCAGGGCGCTCCCGGCAGGGAGAGGCTGATCTTCTTGTCCACTCCGGTGGGGCTGGTTGCGGCATCGGCCACCAATTGCTGCAACAGCTGGTTGATATTGACCGATATCCGCTCGATGCGGTAGGTCTCCAATTCGGCCAGTTTGCGCAAATCGAGGATCAGGCGGTTGATACGTTCGCTCAGGGCGCTGATCTGCCCCAGGCTTTTTTGAAAGTCGCTGCGGACGGGTTTCGGTTCGATGTCGGCAGACAATTGCTCCAGATAGGAAGCGGCAGTCTTGATGGCGGAGAGCGGGTTCTTCAGTTCGTGGTCCAGGCGCATCAGGAATTGTTTATGTTCTTCATCTTCATTTGCCAACATGGCGCGCGTACGAGCCGCCTGTTTGGTAGTGAGATGGACCCGCCAGAAGGAAGCCAGGCAGATCAAAACACTTAAAAAGATAACGGCGCTGGCCAGATCAATACGAATTTGCAGCACAGGGATATTTTGCGAAAATTTCAGCTTGAGGATGAGAGCAGCCGTCAGGCCTAAAATTAAGGGCAGCAGGGCTGCGATATATGTTTTGAATTTACTGGCTTTCATGAATTCTTCATCAAATAAATTGGTTGGTGAAATTGTAGTCACGTATATTTTATTATAGATACTGGCCGTATTAAAGAATAATTAGCGAAAATCCAGCCATTATTTATATGCTTGGGCGCAGTCAGCGGGTTAGGGGATACTGGATAGAATCGTTGAGAGGAAAAGGAAATACTTGACTTTCTGTTTGTCATTCACTATAATAAAAATTGGGAGCGCTTCCAAAAACAAGTGGGTTTTTGAGACAAAAGGCGCTTTGTGTCACAAGGGAGATAAGGATTGTCAAACCTGACATTGGAGGATATCGCTAAACGCTGCGGGGTTTCTCGTTCGACAGTTTCGCGTGTAATTAATAATCACCCCAACGTAAGTGATAAAGTCCGAAAACGCGTGCAAAAGGAGATCAAGAACACCGGTTTTCGCCCGCATGCAGCCGCCCGTGCCCTGGTTTCACAACGTTCCTGGACGGTGGGTTTGGTCCTACCCCGTTCTGTTAATTCTTTTTTCACTGACCCGTATTACCCGCGCCTGATACAGGGTATCGCGCAGGGCTGCAATCAACTGAAATACACGCTGGGGCTTTACCTGATCACTGATTCGGAAGACGAAGAAGAAATCTTCCCGCGGCTATCACGCAGCGGCTCCTTGGACGGCATTTTGTTCCAGTCAGATCAAATAGGCGATCAATTAATTGACCGCCTGGCCCAATCGGGTATTCCATTGGTCATCATCGGCCGTCCTTTTCACAACGATAACATCAGTTATATCGATATTGATAACATCAGCGCGGCAATTATGGCAGTAAACCACCTGGTTTCGCTGGGATATCAACGTATCGGCACCATCACAGGGCCATTGAACACCACTGTGGGTATTGATCGCAAGAACGGCTATCGCCAGGCGCTGCAGGAGCATGGCTTTTCAGTGGATGAGGATCTGGTGGTTGAAGGGGACTTCACTGAAGATAAGGGCTATGCAGGCATGCTGAAAATCCTTCCGGCGCAGCCGGATGCGGTCTTTGTGGCATCTGACCAGATGGCGATTGGGGCCATCCGTGCCTTGCGCGAAAAGGGATTGCGGGTGCCGGAAGATGTGGCCATTATTGGCTTCGATGACCTGCCGCTTTCTAATTCTGCGGATTTGCATCTAACAACCGTGCATCAACCGGTATATCAATTCGGCGTCAAAGCGGTTGAGTTTTTAAATGATTTGATCATAACAGGAACCACACCCCCCAGACATATCATTATGGGAACGGAATTGGTAGTAAGGGAGTCTTGCGGCGCGCATATTCAGCAGTTGTGAATGGGCGCGCCTGTTTTTTTTACATGGGCTGGGAGCGATCCCAATTAAATAGAATTGAGGAGGTGATCAAAAGAAAATTCTTAACCAGATATTCAGTGGGAAAACAATGATTTATAAAAGGAGAAAAGAAATGCGTAAGGTTGTTTTAACAATTCTAAGTTTGATCATGGTTGCCAGCTTTGTGTTAATTGGCTGTGCATCTACTGCGGCTGACACCCCAGCCGCCGCTGCTGAAAGCACCACTGCTGAAGAAGCTGCCCCCGTGGCAGAGGAAGCAGCTATGGAAGAAGCAGCACCGGCAATGGTGGATTATCCGCGCGCAGAGACGCTCTATACCATGGGCAAGCAGTGGGGTCCGGCTACCAGTTGGAATCCCCTGCAGCAAGGCTCTTATGCGATGGGCACCATTGGCCTGTGCTATGAGACCCTGTTCCTCTATAATCCGCTGACGGATGAATACATTCCCTGGATCGCCGATTCCGGCGATTGGGTGGATGACACGACCTATCAGCTAAAGATTAAAGAGGGCGTGACTTTCTCGGATGGCGAGGCTTTGACGGCTGATGATGTCATCTTCACCTTGGAAATGGGCAAGAATTTCCAGTCTGTTTACTACAGTGAATTGTGGGCCTGGCTGGATTCCGTCGAGAAAGTGGATGATTACACCATCACGATGATGTTCACCAATCCCCTTTATCAGGAATGGGCCAACTACCTGTACTCAATCGCGATACTGCCCCAACATTTGTGGGAAGGTTTGACCGAGGAAGAGGCTGTTGTTGGCGCTAACCAACCCCCCGTGGGTTCCGGCCCCTACATGTACGAATCGGCTGATGAAGCCAAAGTGGCCTGGGTGCGCAATGACAGCTGGTGGGGAATCAAAGGACTTGGCCTGGAAGTTGCTCCCAAGTACATTGTCGATATCAATAACATCAGCAACAATGCCGCTCTTGGCATGGTACTGCAGGGTCAGGTCGATCTGGATAATAACTACCTGCCCGGTATTGCTTCCGTCATCAACGGCGGTTACGGCATCACGACCTACTATCCCGATGAACCCTATATGCTTTCCGCTAACACAGCCTGGCTGGTTATGAACCTGACCAAGGCGCCCATGGACGATGCAGCCTTCCGCCGCGCAGTTTCATTCGCGATCAAAGTGGAAGACATCGTTAGCAAGGACTACGGCAACATCGTTGTGCCTGCCAACTCTACCGGTCTGCTGCCTATTTGGGATCAGTTCGTCGATCAGGACGTGGTGGACGAATTAGGCTTCAGCTACGATCCTGATGAGGCCAAGGCCATCCTGGCTGCCGCCGGCTACAAAGATATTGACGGCGACGGCTTCGTGGAAGCGCCGGATGGTTCTACCATCGCACTGGAAATTGGCTGCCCGAACGGCTGGTCCGACTGGATGGTCGCCATTCAAATTATCTCCCAGAACCTCAAGGAGGTTGGTATCAATGTGGAACCGGTCTATCCGGACTACAGCGCGCTGACCGCCGGCCTGTATGGTGGTGATTTCGACATGGTCATCAACAATGATGCCCAGATGAGCAACACCGTCTGGTCATACTATCACTTCATCTTCTACCACCCGATCAAAGAACAAATGATCTCCGGCACCGGCAACTACGGCCGCTATGAGAACCAGGAAGTATTCGACCTGGTCGATCAGCTGGACGCCACCCCGATTACGGATGTGGAAGGCATGAAGGCCATCATTTCACAGATCCAGACGATCCAATTAACTGACGTGCCCATGATCCCGCTGTGGTACAACGGCGTCTGGGCGCAGACAGACAACACCTACTGGACCAATTGGCCATCCTCGGCTGAAGGCGCGCCGAAATACGTTCCCGCAACCTGGAATGGTTACTGGAACATGGGCGCAGTCCTGATGCTCACCGAACTCGAGCCTGTGGCTGCCGAGTAGATTCTTCAATAACGATACCGTCCCTCCTGAAGTTTGGGGGAGGGACGGTATTTATTACAAAATAGAAAAGGAGGATACGTGAGACGGTACTTTCTCAGGAAGATACTCATTTACTTGCTCACTTTCTTTGTGGCTGTCACCATTGATTGGATGATCCCGCGTTTTATGCCTGGCGACCCGGTCATGAACATGCTGTCAAAAGCCGGATCGATGCATGCGGAAGCCCAGGAGGTTATGTACGGTTATCTGACCAGTTCATTTGGCCTGGATTTACCGGTCTGGCAGCAATACGTCAATTTTTGGAAGGCACTCTTCCACGGTGATTTGGGCATCAGCATCCTGCAATTTCCCAAACCGGTCATTGATGTCATCAAGAGCGCGCTGCCCTATGACTTGCTCCTGTTGATTCCCTCGATTTTATTAAGCTATTATGCCGGCAATAAATTTGGTGCATACGCGGCACGCTCGAAGCGCATGGACAATACCCTGCTGCCGATTGGTTATATCCTGACTGCCACCCCTTATATGTGGCTGGGCATTTTATTGGGTTGGGTTTTTGCTATTATTTTGAATATTTTCCCCATTTCTGGAGCTTATAGCTATGCATTGAAACCGGCGCTTTCCTGGACATTCATCAAGAGTGTACTGGAACATTGGTTTTTGCCTTTCATGTCGCTCTTTATTGTGCAGTTTGGTGGATGGGCTATCGGCATGCGCAACATGATTATCTATGAACTGGAAGCAGATTACGCTCACTATCTGGAGGCGCTGGGTGCGCCCCGGAAACTGATTCGCCGTTATGCGTATAACAATGCGCAGTTGCCGCAATTGAGCGGTCTGGCGTTGAAATTGGGTGTGATCGTGGCCGGCGCCATGTCCACTGAAATCGTGTTCTCTTATCCGGGTATCGGTTACCTGATACTCATGGCGATTCAAAATTCCGATTACTATCTACTGCAGGGCTGTTTCCTGTTTATCATTATCGGTGTGCTGCTGGCCAACTTCATCATCGATATCGTCTTTGTGCTGGTTGACCCGCGTACCCGCTTGGGGATGCAGGGGGGTGCCTCATGAGCGAACCAAAGAAAAAAAACGAGTTTCTCTATTTCGCTATGCGTAATGGGAAACTAAAAGTGGGAGCTGTCATTGTTTTTATCTTTGTTCTGATCGCCATTTTCGGCCCGAAGTTTGCCAGATATCCATTAAACGAGTTTGTGGCCGGTGGCCCCAACCCGCCCTCGGCTGATTTCTATATGGGCACCACGGCTTATGGACAGGATGTGTATGCCCAGTTTGTTTATGGCCTGGGAACCACGTTTATTGTGGGTATCATAGGCGGCGGATTGGCCACACTGCTCGGCATGCTGGTGGGCTTCGTGGGTGGTTACAAGGGCGGTTGGGTAGATGAGGTCTTGAATATCATCACGAATATCATCCTGGTCATTCCCACCTTTGCTCTGCTGTTGATCATGGTTGCTTACCTGAAATTACGCGGCGTGCTGATCGAAAGCATCTTTATCGGACTGACTTCCTGGCCCTGGGCAGCGCGGGCGATTCGCGCGCAGACTTTTTCGCTGGCCAATCGCGAGTTTGTGGATTTGGCTAAGTTGAGCGGGATGAAGACCATGAAGATCCTGTTTCGCGAAATTGCACCCAATATGATGTCTTACCTGTTCATGACCTTCATTCTCCAATTTGGCGGCGCCATTCTGACCGCGGCTACACTCGATTTTATCGGCCTGGGACCCACACAAGGCGTTTCGTTGGGCTTGATGATGAACTGGGCGACCAACGGCAGCGCGCTGCTGCTGGGTTACTGGTGGTGGTTCGTGCCTCCCGGCATCGCGATCACGGCTGTGGTCGGCGCGCTTTATATCATGAACGTCGGCCTGGACGAAGTCTTCAATCCAAAGTTGCGGGAGATGTAAACCATGAGCCTAAATATCGAAAATCTAACAGTCTATTATCAGACGCTGAAAGGCGAGGTTCATGCATTGGAGGACGCCAGCTTTTCCCTCACAGATGGGGAGATTATGGGGCTGGCGGGAGAATCAGGATGCGGCAAAACTACGCTGGGAACCAGCCTGATCCTGCTCAATGGGCGCATGCGCTATATCCGCGGGACGGTTTTACTGGATGGACAGGAATTGCCTATCTGGGATAACCGGGGAATGGACGAATTTCGCTTCAAGCAAGTCTCGCTCATCCCGCAGTACGCCATGAGCGCTATGAACCCCACGCGCCGTATCGGTAAAATGGTGCATGAGCTAATTGAAGCGCGCCATGAAGATTACAACGAAATCATGCCGGAACTAAAGCGCCGTCTGGATTTGGTTGAATTGCCTCAGGAGGTGCTGAAATTATATCCGATTGAGCTATCCGGGGGTATGAAGCAGCGTATGGTGATGGTGCTTTCCACTCTTTTGAATCCCTCGCTGCTGATTGCGGACGAGATCACTTCTGCGCTGGACGTATCCACCCAAAAGGCTGTGGTGGAGATGCTGGCGGAGTTCCGCGACCGCAAATTTGTTAAAAGCATGATCGTTATTACGCATGACATTTCGATTTTGTCACAGGTGGCGGATTCCATCATGGTCATGTATGCCGGGCAGTTATCGGAAAAAGCGCCTACTGAAACTATCATCCGGCATGCGCGCCATCCTTATACTAAATTATTGATTTCCTCGCTGCCCAAAGTGGGAATTAAGTACAGTGAAGAAATCCTGCATGGCATTCCGGGCAAACCGCCCCTGCTGCTGGACCCGCCGATCGGCTGCCGTTTCCGCGACCGCTGCCCGGTGGCTTATGAAAAATGTACACAGGTGCCGCCGTTCCTGGAATTGGATAAAGATCACTTCGTAGCCTGCTGGAAGGAGTTCGAGGAACATGCTTAAACTCAGCGAAATCACCAAGACTTATAAGGTCGGCACTTTCGGCGGAAAATCCCTGTACGCAGTCCGCAAGGTCAGTTTTGATATCAAGGATGGCGAAGTTATTTCCCTGATTGGGGAAAGCGGCAGCGGTAAGAGCACCATCGGCCGCATGATCTTAAAATTGACATCTATTACCTCCGGCAGCATTGAGTTCAATGGTCAGGATATCAGCACGATCAAGAAAGCAGATTTGAAGGATTATTACTCCCATGTGCAGGGTGTCTTTCAGGATCCCTTCAGCTCCTGCAACCCGATCTTCAAAGCTGACCGTATTTTTGAGATCATGCATGAAGAATTTTTTCCATCCATGCCCCGGGAAGAATGGGACGAGAAATTAGTAGAAGCATTGCATTGTGTCGGGCTGAATCCCGAGCACGTGCAAAACAAGTTTCCCCACCAACTCAGCGGCGGGCAGTTGCAGCGTTTTTTGATCGCGCGCGCCCTGCTGCTGGATCTTAAATTTCTGGTAGCGGATGAGATCATCAGTATGCTGGATGCTTCCACCCGCATTGATGTGCTTAACTTGTTGGCTGATTTGAAATCCCATGGCCTTTCCATCCTCTTTATCACGCATGACTTGTCGCTGGGTTACTACATCAGCGAGCGGGCTGTTATCCTGTATAAGGGTACGGTGGTGGAGATGGGTGAAACGGACAAAATTTATCACACCCCGCTGCATCCTTATACGCAGATGTTGATGGCTTCCGTCCCGCATCTGGACCATAAATGGGAGCAGAAGACCACTGACCTGGGTGGAAAAGTGGAAGATATAACGGAGGGTTGTGTGTATTTCTCCCGCTGCCCGCTGGAGGGTAAAGGTGAACAGTGCCGTGCCGATATCCCACCGTTAGTGGAGGTTGAACCCGGCCATCAGGTAGCCTGCTGCTGCTTTCAGAAATAAAATGCAAAATTCCGCCTGAGCTTGCTTGGGTTTGTTTTTGGAGGATTGAATGAAATTTGGATATTTTGATGATGTCCAACGTGAATATGTAATTACCAGGCCGGATACCCCGCTGCCCTGGATCAACTATATCGGTTGTGAGAATTATTTTGGCATTATCTCAAATACCGCGGGGGGGTACTCGTTTTACAAAGACGCGCGCATGCGCCGTTTGACCCGTTATCGTTATAACAACGTCCCACTGGATGAGGGCGGCCGCTATATCTACCTGCGCGATGAAGACGCTCCAGCGGAGGAACCGCTTTTCTGGTCGCCCAGTTGGCAGCCGGTGCGCCGCGATCTGGACAGTTATGAATGCCGGCATGGCATGGGCTATTCCATTATTCATTCCACTTTCAAGGGGATTGAAGCGCAAACCCGTTACTTTGTCCCATTGGGGGAAAATTTGGAAATTTGGGAATTGACGCTTACCAACCGGCGCGAAGAAGCGGTGCGTTTATCGGCCTTCGCTTCTGTGGAATTCTGCCTGTGGGATGCCTGGGACGATGCCAGCAATTACCAACGCAATTTTTCCACCGGCGAGGTGGAAGTGGTGGATAACGTTATCTATCACAAGACGGAATATCGCGAACGGCGCGACCATTTTGCCTATTTCACCGGTTCAGAAAAAATGAGTGCGTTTGACACGCAACGCGAGACATTTTTGGGTGCTTACCGCAGCTGGGCGGATCCGGAAGCGGTCCGGCGCGGGCAGTTGAGCAATTCCATCGCTGCTGGATGGCAGCCGGTGGGCGTGCAGCAGGTGCGCGTCAGCTTGCAGCCGGGAGAGACCAGGAAGATGATTTTCCTGCTGGGTTATCACGAAAACCCGGTTGAAGATAAATTTGATCCTCCAAATTCGCAAACCATCAATAAAAAACGGGTCCTGCCGGTTATCCAGCGCTACCTCAACGAGCAGGTTGTCGAAGAATCTTTCCAGGCATTAAAAGCCTATTGGGACGGTTTGCTGGGGCACCTCCAGGTGCTAACACCGGATGAACATACGAACCGTATGGTGAATGTGTGGAATGCTTACCAGGTCATGGCGACTTTCAATATCTCACGCTCGGCTTCACTCTTTGAGAGCGGTGTTGGGCGCGGCATGGGGTTCCGCGATTCCAACCAGGACTTGTTGGCCTTTGTGCTGTTGGATCACGAACGGGCGCGCGAACGCCTGCTGGACCTGGCCGCCACCCAGCGGCCGGATGGCAGCGCATTCCACCAGTACCAGCCGCTTACCAAGCGCGGCAATGATGACGTGGGCAGCGGTTTTAATGACGATCCGCTTTGGTTAGTGGTAGCCGCGTCAGCTTACATAAAAGAAACAGGCGATTGGCAGGTGCTGCAGGAGCCGGTTCCCTTTGAAAACCAACCCGGCAGCGAACAATCCCTCTACGCACATCTGCTGCGTTCCCTGGAATACACCCTGGCGCATTTGGGACCGCACAAGCTGCCTTTGATCGGGCGCGCGGATTGGAATGACTGCCTGAACCTGAACTGCTTTTCCAGCCAGCCTGGCCAGTCCTTCCAGACCACTACCAGCAAGGATGGCAAAGTAGCGGAGAGTGTATTTATCGCAGGCCTGTTCAACCTGGCCGCGGCTGAAATGATCGATATCGCACAACATGAGGGGGAAAAACTGGATGTGCAGCGATTCCGGCAGGCCGCCCAAAAGATGGAAGAAACTGTCTGGGCGGCCGGCTGGGATGGCGCGTGGTTCCGCCGGGCGTATGACGATTTCGGTGAGCCGGTGGGGTCAAGCGAATGCAGCGAAGGGCAAATTTTCGTTGAACCGCAAGGTATGTGCGTGATGGCCGGATTGGGGCTGGCAGACGGGCGTGCGCGCCAGGCGCTGGATGCAGTGGCTGAAAGATTAGCCACACCGCACGGTATTATGCTGCAGCAGCCGGCTTTCAGCCATTATTATCTGAAATTAGGGGAAATTTCTACCTATCCGCCCGGGTATAAGGAAAATGCCAGTGTTTTCTGCCATACCAATCCCTGGGTGATGATTGCCGAGGCCAAGGCCGGGCGCGGTGATGCCGCTTTCGACTATTACCAACGCATCAACCCTTCCGCGCGCGAGGCCATCAGCGATTTGCATAAATGTGAACCATACGTGTATGCCCAAATGATCTCCGGGCAGGACGCGTCCGTGCAGGGCGAGGCCAAAAATTCCTGGCTGACCGGCACGGCGGCTTGGAATTACGTGGCTATCACACAGTGGATTTTGGGTATTCGCCCAACTTTCAGCGGATTGAGCATTGCGCCTGTTATCCCTGCAGATTGGCAGGGTTTCCAGGCTGAGCGCGTATTCCGCGGAGTGCGGTATCATATCCAGGTTGAGCGTGTTGGAACCGGAAACGCGATTGTTCTGGAAGTGGACGGCAAACCGGTACTTGGAATTGTGGTGCCGCTTCCAGTGGCAGGTGTTACGGATGTGCAGGTACAGGTGAAATTGGGTACGTAGATGTGAATAAAGCACTGCTGAAAAAACTGGTGATGCTCTGGTTGGGTTGGGCGCTCATCCTGCTCGCCTTTCAGGGCTGGGCGTCCATGCGCTTCAATTTGCGAGGGCCGGACACAGTGTTGGATTGGACCGCAGAAGAAACCGACCCAGCCCACCCTGCGGACAAACCTTATTTATCTGAGCCGTTCATGAATGCGCAGGTGGCCTGGGATTCGGAATATTACCTTTCCATTGCCATGCAGGGCTATGCTGACCCGCAAATTCAGGGAGTCAGCGCGAACTATTCCTGGCAGAACCAACATTTCTGCACACCCGGGCTGAGCAGCGATTGTTATTCACTCAGCAATGCTTTTTTTCCGTTTTATCCGTTGGCCATTCGTGGCGCGGCAGGTGTCTTGAATCTCCTGCCGCTGAATATCAGCCAAATTGGCCGTTTCACCTTGGCCGGTGTGCTGGTGTCCCTGTTGGGCGCAATGGGTGCGTTAATTGCAGTGGTAGCCTTATTCCTTCCATCATTGGAGGAGGAAGGGGCGCTGCGGGCCGGTTTCTATTTTTTGATATTTCCCAGCGCTTTTTTTATAACGCAGGTTTACAGCGAAGGTCTTTTTTTGGGATTGAGCTTGGGCGCGCTGGCCCTGATGCGCGCGCGCAAATGGGGTTGGGCCGGAATGTTGGCGGCCCTGGCTGCCTGGACACGACCGGGCGGCGCAATCCTGCTGCTGCCGCTGGCCATCGGCTGGCTGCAAGAGCGGCCCTGGCGCATGGGATGGAAACCCGCGCTGCTGCACGGACTGGCAGTGCTGGCGCCCGCGCTGGCTTACGGCGTTTGGACTTTAACGCCCCAGGCGGCGCGCTTTCAGCAGGTGGAAACGCTCTATTTCGGGCGCGGTTTTCTGGCCGTGCAAAAAAGCTGGATGGTCTGGCGCAGCGCCTGGCAGCACATGCTTTCCGCTCAAAATAGCATGACAACTTTTTATTATGGCTTGGAGTTCGCCGCGATTTTACTGGCCTTGGCGGGGAGCTTGTATGCATTTAAGAAATTCCCTGAAATTTCCCTGTATGGGATTGTCCTGCTGGCTTTCACGCTGACTAGCGGATCTGCGCAAGGTATGCTGCGTTATGTGCTGGCGGTTCCCGGGCTTTTTTACCTGCTGGCGCAGATTGGCCGCCGCCCGATAGTGGACCGTTTGTGGAGCTTACTCAGCGTGAGCATACTTGCTCTGGAATGCATTTTATTCACCTTTAATTATTGGGTTGCTTGAGAAGGGAATTATCATGGAAGAATTCTTAACGTTTCCGAAAAATTTTGCATGGGGGGCAGCTACTGCCGCTTACCAGATTGAAGGGGCCTGGCAGGCAGAAGGTAAAGGAGAAAGTATTTGGGATCGCTTTTGTCACACACCCGGCAAGATCGAGCAGGGTCATACCGGCGATATCGCCTGCGATCATTATTCCCGCTGGCGTGAAGACGTGGCACTGTTGAAAGAGCTGGGGGTCAACTCATATCGCTTTTCAATCGCATGGCCGCGTATTCTGCCTGCGGGCAGGGGAGCCGTCAATCCAGCCGGGCTGGCCTTTTATGACCGGCTGGTTGATGCGCTGTTGGAAGCGGGTATTACACCGTATGCCACCCTATATCATTGGGATTTACCGCAGGCTCTGCAGGACGCGGGCGGCTGGCCGTCGCGCGATTTGGCAGGCGCATTTTGCGAATACGCCGACCAAACCAGCCGCGTCTTGGGGGATCGCGTCAGCCATTGGATGACCTTCAACGAACCTTACGTGAGCGCGGTTCTGGGGTATTACCTGGGCATCCATGCCCCTGGGCACACGGACCAGGCGGAAACATTGGCTGCTGCACATCACCTGCTGCTGGCGCACGGGCAGGCTGTGCCTATCCTGCGTGCTAATGTCAAGCATGCACAAGTGGGTATTGTGCTCAATATCCATCCGCAGACTCCGGCATCGGACAGCCCGGCTGACCACGCAGAAGCCCGGCGCATGGATGGCATCATCAACCGCTGGTTCCTTGACCCGCTGGCGGGCAGGGGTTATCCTGCTGACATCGTGGGTTACTATGAAACCAATCTGCCCTTTGTCAAACCCGGCGACATGCAGACCATTGCAGCGCCGCTGGAATCCCTGGGAATCAATTACTACTCACGCGGAATTGCCCGCGCGCAGGATTTACCGGAAGGAAAAAATTTGCCGGTAACCGTTTACCCCGGCCCGCAGACAGAAATGGGTTGGGAGGTTTACCCGCAGGGTTTGACCGATCTGTTGGAGCGTTTTCATCGGGAATACGATTTCCCGCTTTACTTTGTCACCGAAAACGGCGCGGCTTATATGGATATGCCGGATGCGCAGGGAGAAGTGCAAGACTCCGAACGGCTGGCTTATATTCGCCTGCACCTGATCGCGCTGCACGCAGCTATACAGGCGGGCGTGCCTGTGGGCGGCTACTTTGCCTGGTCTTTCATGGATAATTTTGAATGGGCTTTCGGCTACACCAAGCGCTTTGGGTTAGTGTATGTAGATTTTGATAGTCAAAAGCGCACGCTCAAGCGAAGCGCACGCTGGTACAAGCAGGCTATAGCGGAGAACGGTGTTCACGGATTGTAAATAAATACGTCAGGGAGGAAGTTAATGCAGTACGGATATTTTGACCCGCAGGCGCGTGAGTATGTCATCACCGACCCGCATACACCGGTCAAGTGGATCAATTACATCGGCACGCGTGCATTTGGCGGTTTTGTGGACCACACCGGCGGCGCACTCCTCTGCCGCGATGACCCGGCCCTCAACCGCATCACCAAGTATATTCAGCAGATGCCCGCTTCGGATTTCAAGGGCGAAACGGCATACCTGCGTATTCATCGGCCCCAAGGTTATCAGATACTCTCACCCTGGCACGTGCCCGGGCTGACACCCCTGGAGCGCTTTGAGTGCCACGTTGGGTTGGGCTATACCCGCCTGATCACGGAGTGCGCGGGGCTGCGGATGGACATGACCATATTTGTGCCGCGCGGGTCATTGGTGGAGCTGCGCTCGCTGACTGTTACCAACATCGGCGCTGAAAGCCTGCGCGTGGATGCCATCCCGCTGGTGGAATTTACGCATCCTGACGCGCTGCAGCAATTCACCAACGCCGATTGGATCCCGCAAACCATGCAAGCCCGCGCCGTGCAGGATGGCGACTTTACCATCTTGCTGGAATATCCTTTCATGTGGCGTGATTTTCGCCAGAATTACCTGACATCCAACCTGCCGGCTTCCTCTTATGAGACTGACCGCGCACAGTTCCTGGGCGCGCATGAATATGGTACTTTCGCGCATCCGCTCAGCCTGGAGCAAGCCGAATTGGGCTGCCACCAGGCATTGCGCGGCAACCTGGTTGGCGCGCTGCTGCACCCATTGGGCGAAATGGTGCCTGGACAGAGCCGGCGCCTGATTACGCAGTTGGGCCAGGCGGATGGCTGGGAAGGCGCGCAAGCGGAAATGGCGCGCTGGCGCAAGGCGGAGGAAGTGGACACAGCGCTGGCGGAGCTAGCCGATTTTTGGGAGAACTATTTATCTGCCCAGCAGGTGCATACGCCTGACGAAGACATGGACCTGATGCTCAACCTGTTCAACCCGCGCCAGTGTTACGTCACCAAGACCTGGTCGCGATATCTTTCGTATTACCAGCCGGGCCTGGGCGCGCGCGGCATGGGTATGCGCGATTCCGCCCAGGATGTGCTGGGCGTGCTGCCGTCTGTTCCGCAAGAAACTGCAGAATTGCTGCGCACGCTGCTGCGTTTCCAATTAACAAACGGTGCCTGCATGCACCAGTTCAACCCGCTCAGTGGGATCGCCAATGAGGGCGACTCGCTGGAAATGGAAGACCGCCCGCATTACTACAGCGATGACCATTTGTGGCTGACCCTGGCGGTGGCAGCCTACCTGAAGGAAAGTGGTGATTTCGCCTTTTTAGACGAGGTTGTACCCTTTTACGATCCTAAACATCCGGAACAGGGCTGCGACCCGCAAAATGTGGGAGACCATTTAGCGCGCGGCCTGGCTTTCACGAAAGCCAACCTGGGCAGCCACAGCTTGCCATTGCTGGGCTTCGCCGATTGGAACGACACCGTCAATTTGCCGGAGGGAGCGGAATCACTCTTCACGGCCAACCTGTACGGTCTGGCGCTGCGTGAGTTCGCGGACCTGCTGGCTTATCTGGGTGATGAAACTGGCAGCCAGGCTTTCCGCGCAGATTACGCGGACATGCAGGCCAGCGTGGAGGGCTGTGCCTGGGATGGCGATTGGTACCTGCGCTATTTTGATGAAGAAGGCCGGCCGCTGGGTTCGGCGCAAAATGAATACGGCAAACTCTATCTGAACGGCCAAAGTTGGCCGGTCATCTCCGGCTTTGCCTCGCCGCAGCGTGCGCGCCGGGCGATGGATGTAGTTTACGAAAAACTCAATACGAAGTACGGCCTCAAGCTGTCCTGGCCGGGTTTCAACGGCTACGATGCGCATTACGGCGGCGTAACCACCTACCCGCCGGGCGCCAAGGAAAACGGCGGCATCTTCGTGCATCCCAACCCCTGGGCGGTCATGGCTGAGGCGCTGTTGGGTAATGGTGAGCGTGCCTTCCAGTATTACCGCCAGGTCAACCCGGCCGCGCGCAACGATATGATCGATGTGTACGAGTGCGAGCCTTACGTGTACGCCCAGAATATCCTTAGCGACGAACATCCCCAGTTCGGGCTGGCGCGCAATTCCTGGCTGAGCGGCTCGGCTGCCTGGAATTACCTGGCTGCTACCCAGTACATTTTGGGCGTGAGGCCGGATTACGACGGCCTGCGCGTGGACCCCTGCATCCCGGCTGATTGGGACGGCTTCCGCGTTACGCGCCGTTTCCGCGGGGCGACCTATGATATTCAAGTGCACAACCCAATGCACATTTGCATGGGTGTTGCCCGCATGACGCTGGATGGAAAGGAATTGGAGGATAATCTTATCCCGGTGGATGTCCAAAAAGAAAGCCACACTGTAGAAGTGTGGCTGGAATAATAATCAGCTCTTTGCTTAAAAAATAACCGGCAGGTTTACTAAAACTTGCCGGTTTACTTTACTTCTTAGTGAATTGAACTCCCTCTTTATTCCTGCGGCTGAATGCCGTCGAAGGTCAGGACCTCGTATTGGTAAACTTTGAGCGTGTTATTATTCGGAACATTCAGGTTGAACTCGAAATTGGCGTCCTTGAAAGCATCCCCGTTGCCGCTATCATCCAGGTTGGTGAAGTATTTTGCCTGGTTTTGCAGGTTGCCTTGCTCCCAGATCATGGCGACAAATTCAGCATTGCTGCTCAATCCGAAAACCAGATTGTACGTTTTTCCCTCTTCCAACGTCAGGTCACCCTGGAACAGATCCTGGTAGGTTTGCGAGAATTGCACGAAACTGGGGCGGTTCTGGTCCCGGAAGTTAATAATCAGTTCATCGTTGGGATTGAAGAGATTGATGTAGAACTCACCCCTGCTTGCCGGGGGTTGGAACTGCATCCACACACCCTGCGAGAAGCCGCCGCCGAAATCCGGCAGGACGGTGTTGAGCCCGAAATAGCCCCCATCCCCGCCGGCGGTAAATTCAAATACGTTTTCTTCCGCGTTGTAATTCTTGCCTTCTATATAACCGAATTGCCCGCCTTCATTCTCGGCCATGGCCGCCTGGTTCTCGCTGAAGACCACCGACGGGTTGACGAACAACTGGTTGAGGACAGTGTCGTGGTCACCCATGTCCGGGGTGGGTTCCAACGTGGCGGTCGGTTCAGGTGCGGTTGTATCCGTGGCTTGTACTTCGGTCGGGGCAGCCGGAGCGCTTNNCGCTGCAGCCCGCCAGTAAGATGAGCAGGGTGATCGCGCAGAATTTTTTCATGAATCCTCCATTTGCAAAGAAATTAATTAGGTTGATTGACTTTACTTCGGTTCATTTTAGCACGTGTGTTTTACGAGTTGCCTAAATAAAACAGGATGTAACCAAACGGTTACATCATAGCGCGTGCATCCTGGGCTTATCGAAGGCGTAAGTTTTAATAGGTGAAAATAGATTTGTGGTCAACTAGAGCCGAGATCCTTCGTCGCGTTGCTCCTCAGGATGAAACGATAAAGGGGAATGGCGGGATATGAATCCTGCCCTACGCGGGCCGAGATCATTGGTCGCGTTGCTCCTCAGGATGACACATGTAGAGGGTGGTGGGAATCCAATCACCCAATACTTGGCGGTACCTTAAAGCCCAGGATGGTACCTATCGTTCGGTACCATCCTGGCTTGAAGAGGAGAAGAGATTTTGGTGAAAGCTCAACCTTTGAAATTCAAATATTTTTCCGGAATGGCATTTTCCTTAACCCAATTCACGATTTCCTGCACGTAGCCATAGGCCAGGCATACTACCGTATCAGCGGCGCCGTAATATAAGGCCAGTTTGCCCGAATTGCCGTCCATCAGCGCCGCGCAGGGGAAGGCCACGTTGGGCACGTCGCCGTTGCGTTCATACTCCATCTGCGGGGCCAGGATATAAGGGGCGCTGCGGTAGAGCACCTTCCAGGGCTGCTCCAGGTCCAACAGGGCGGCCCCGAAGCTGTAGGTGAAGCCGTTGCAGGAGGTCAGCACGCCGTGGTAAATCAGCAGCCAACCCTCGCTGGTCTCGATGGGGATCGGCCCGGCGCCTATTTTGGTAGCCTGCCAGCCGAACAGCGGCCCCATCACGAAGCGATGGCGGCCCCAATACTCCAAATCAGGGCTTTCGCTGTAGTAGATGTCGCCGAAGGGCGTGTGGCCGTTGTCGGAAGGGCGGCTGAGCATGGCATATTGGCCGTTGATCTTGCGCGGGAAGAGCACGCCATTGCGGTTGAAGGGCAGGAAGGCGTTCTCCAGCTGGGTGAAGGTCTCGAAGTCGTGGGTGTAACCCATGCCAATGGTAGGGCCGTGGTAGCCGTTGCACCAGGTGACGTAATAGCGGTCTTCCAGCCACAACACGCGCGGATCATAACTGTACATGAATTCACTGATCTCCGCTACCTTGCCGTTCTCAGCTTGCCAGTGGATGCGCTCGTTGTTCAGCTGCCAATGGATGCCGTCCGCGCTATGTCCCACGTGCAGCTGCTGCACGCGCACCTTGTTGTCGCAGCGAAAGACCCCTGCGAATTTTCCCTGATAAGGTACCACCGCGCTGTTGAAGATACTGTTGGAGGAGGGGATCAGGTCGTGCGGGATGATAGGGTTGTGCGCCGAGCGCCACATGACCGTGTCCGACCTGCCCGGCCTATCCTCCCAAGGAATGTTGGGCAGAGCGGGGGTGTTGACCAATAGGTTGTGAGTTTTTTCAGGTGACATGCGATTTTCTCCTTTGAGTAGATGACTTTTTATGCGGGTTGTGCTTCCAGGCGCGCCATCACTTCCAGGCACAGGCGCACATGGTGGTAGGGGCATTCCCATGGGCCAACTTTGTAACTATCGTTGTTGACGCTGCCATCCGGACGGATGCGTTTGATCCAATCACCGTATTGGGGATCAATCATCTTTTTCCGGATGTAACGCCAGCAGTCCTCGGCCGCATGCAGAAATTTTTCGCTGCCGCTGAGCTGGTAAGCGTTATAGAATCCCACTACGCCTTCGGCCTGGCTCCACCATTCTTTGTCAACGGCGTTGATGCCCTGCGGGCTTAGTTCCTGGAACAAGCTGCCGTCTGTGTCACGGCCGTCGGCATAAACAGCCTCGGCCATCTGTAAGGCAGCTGCGTGCACGCGTGCGCTCAATTCTGCGTCACCCAGCACTTCAGCTGCTTCCCACAACAGCCAGCTGCATTCGATATCGTGCCCGAAGGAAATGGTGTCTGACAGGGAATGCCATTGGTCGTCGAAGAACAGGCGCAGGTGGCCGCTGTGAGGGTCAATGACGTGTGCCATGAAGGTTTCCAATAACTCCTTGAGGCTGTTTTTCACCGCCGGGTCCGGCCAAACGCGCGCCAGTCCGGTATAAGCTTCCAGCATGTGCAGCAGGGTGTTCATGGACTTGCGGCAGTTCATGTCCTTATCGCTCAGGCGCATATCTTCCAATGTGCCCCAATCGCGCCGGCTGCCTTCGATGTAACCGCCATACTGCGGTTCGCGGGCGTGTTTTTCCAGCAGACGGAATAATTTTTGCGCATATACCAGGCTCTCCTTTTTGCCGCTGGCCAGGTAATATTCGCTCAGGCTGTAGATGGCGAAGGCCTGGGCGTAATGGTGTTTGCGCGCCATGACGGGTTGTCCGTGCAGGTCCACATTCCAATAAATGCCTTCGTATTGGTTATCCCAGAAGGTACCGGTCAGGTATTCGTAGGCGTAATCTGCCATTTTCAGGTAAGCATTTTTCCCAAATCGGCGGTAAGCTGCCGAAAAGGACCATAAAATGCGTGCGCACAGGATAGATGAGCGCGGAACTTCATCGTGTATGGTCAGGTCGTTGCTCAGGGCGCCGTAGAAACCACCGTTGAGCGGGTCGGGGGTGTGCTGCTGCCAGAAGGGCAGGATGTTGCGGGTCAATTCACGTTCAAAATCGGATAATTGCAATGTTGTGCTGTTCAATCTTTTCCACCTTATAGCAGAAGGGCATAGTTTAGGATAAATATCCTGACCCGCCTCTCCAAGAATTGGGAACGCTCCCAAAAATATTTTACCATTTTCAACCCCAAAAGCCAAATGGAATTCCACGCGCGCGTGCGGCATAGTAAAATCATTGAAAGAGGTGCCTATGCCCAAGACTTTATACCTGATTGACGGCCACGCGCTGGCCTACCGTGCTTATTTCGCCCTGCTCACCAGCGGGTCGCGTTTCCAATCTAGCTCCGGAGAGCCCACCGCGGCTACCTTCGGTTTTATCAACATCCTGCTCAGCATTCTGGAGAAGGACCGGCCGGATTATCTGGCGGTCGCGTTTGACACCGGCAAGACGTTCCGCAATGACCGCTACCCCGACTACAAAGCCACGCGTGAAAAGATGCCGGACGAGTTGCGCGTGCAGATCGAGCGTATCCGCGAACTGGTGGACGCGTTTCGCTTCCCGCGCCTGGAAATGGAAGGTTTCGAAGCCGACGATGTGCTGGGGTCTGTGGCCAAGAACGCTGCTGAAAAAGGCTTGGGCGTCAAGATCATCACCGGCGATCGCGACCTGCTGCAGTTGGTAACGGACCGCGTTGTGGTCAACTTGGCCGGCGGGAAGTTCTCCGATGCGCAGGATTTCTTCCCCGATGATGTGGTTAAGAAAATGGGCGTCAAACCCAGCCAGGTGGTGGACCTGAAAGCGCTGATTGGCGATACATCTGATAATATCCCGGGTATCAAGGGTATTGGACAGAAAACAGCCGAATCCCTGCTGGAAAAATATCCCACATTGGATGAAATTTATGCTCATTTGGATGAGATCAGCGGGCGGGCCGGTAAACTTCTGGCGGAAGGCAAAGAAAGTGCTTACCTCAGTTATGACTTGGCTCGCATCCATACGGATCTGAATGTCCCCCTCGATTTGGAAATGGCGCGTACAGACAACCTGAATGTGCCCAAAATCTCCGAGTTATTCCAGGAATTGCAATTCCGCACGCTCACCTCGCGTCTGGAAAATTTGCTGAACAAGGGCGTGATTGGCAGCGAGGAGCAGCTGGCTTTATTCGGAGAAGAACCGGTTAAGTTAGGTCTGCCGCCTAAGTACGAGCTGGATATCACCGTCGTAGATACCGCGGAGAAACTGGCGCAACTGGCCGCGGACCTCAAAAAAGCCAAGCAAATATCTTTCGACACCGAGACGACCTCAACCGACCCCATGCGGGCGGATCTGGTGGGTATTTCGCTGGCGATGGAAGCCGGCAGTGCCTACTACATCCCGGTGGGTCATGTGGGCAACAGTCCGCAGCTGCCATTGGAAAGCATCGTGGAAGCTATCCGCCCGGCCTTTACCGACTCGGCTATTCCCAAGATTGGTCACAATCTCAAATACGACTGCCTGACGCTGCGCAATGCCGGCATTCAGGTTGCCCCGCTGGGATTCGATACTATGATAGCGGCCTGGGTAGTGGAACCGAATAGCCACCGCTTGGGACTGAAAGCCATGGCTGAAAGTGAACTGCACATCAGCATGACGCACATTGAAGAGTTGATCGGCAAAGGCAGCAAGCAGCTCACCATGGATTTGGTAGCAGTGGAGGATGTGGCGCCTTATGCCGGCGCGGACGCCGAAATACCGCTGCGCCTGATGCCGATCTTGAAAGAGCGTTTGGAAAAGCAAGATCTGATGGAAGTGTTCGAGAAAATCGAAATGCCGCTCATTCCGGTATTAATTGAGATGGAATTTACAGGCATTGCTGTGGATGTGAAATTCTTTAAAGATTTTTCCAAAGAATTGAGCCAGCGTTTGGTGGAAATCCAAAAGGAAGTTTACACAGCAGTGGGATATGACTTCAACCTTAATTCCACCCAGCAGCTTTCCAAGGTGCTCTTTGAAACACTGCATCTGACCGCGCCGGATTCCAGCAAGAAAACCAAAAGCGGGCATTACTCCACCGCCGCGGGTGTGTTAGACGAGATGCGCGACCAGCATATCGTGGTGCAACTGCTGCTGGAATACCGCGAGCTATCCAAGCTGGTGTCCACCTATCTGGATGCGCTGCCCAAACAGGTCAACCCGCGCACCGGAAGGGTGCACACTTCCTTCAACCAAACCGGGTCGGTCACTGGCCGGCTGGCTTCCTCAGATCCGAATTTACAGAATATCCCCACCCGCACCGAGTTAGGCAACAAGGTGCGCAAGGGCTTTTTGGCTGCGCCAGGCAGCCTGCTCCTTTCGGTGGATTATTCGCAGATTGAACTGCGCATCGCGGCTCACATGGCCGAAGACCAGGCTATGCTGGCGGCTTTCCGCGCCGGGCAGGATATTCACGCAACCACTGCGGCGGCCATCTACAAGG
This sequence comes from Anaerolineaceae bacterium UBA5211, assembly GCA_002412595.1. Taxonomy (GTDB): domain Bacteria; phylum Chloroflexota; class Anaerolineae; order Anaerolineales; family Anaerolineaceae; genus Pelolinea. Next base: position 114,819 of record DHVJ01000038.1, on the reverse strand, counting down.
TGCCCTTGGACCAGGTTACCAAGGACCAGCGCCGGCACGCCAAGGCTATCAATTTTGGCCTGATCTACGGCATGGGCGCTTTCGGCCTGACGCGCACCACCGACCTGACCCTGGCGGAGGCAGAGAATTTCGTCAAAGCGTATTACGAAATGTTTCCGGGTGTGAAACGCTACCTGGATGGCATCCGCAAACAGGCGGCCGAACAGGGTTACGTGGAAACCATGCTGGGGCGGCGGCGCTACTTCCCTGAACTGCGCAACCCGCCCAACCGACAGGTGCAGGCCCGCGCCGAACGCGAGGCCATCAACGCCCCTATCCAGGGCACGGCGGCAGATATCCTCAAGGTGGCCATGATCAAGCTGCCGCCTGAGCTGAAAAAAAACAACCTGCGTGCGAAGATGCTGCTGCAAGTGCACGATGAATTGCTGTTGGAATGCACGCGCGAGGAGTTGCAGAAGACCGTGGAAGTAGTCAAAGCGGTCATGGAAGGGGCTTATAAATTGTCCATCCCGCTGGAAACGGACGCGGCTTGGGGCGTTAACTGGGGCGAACTGAAGGAAGAAGCCTGATTTAACCACAGATAGTCACGGATTATTAAAATAGATTCACACAGAAATTCTAAAAAAGAGCGATTCTTGAGCCTGTCGATCACGTAATATTCCCTTGGGGTACCTGGTCCGAAAAGGCCAGTCAGGACTTTTTTTTGTTTAACTTACACGATCATGGTGAATGGTCATTCAAGATGACAACTTCCCTTTCAATGTAATAATACAAATTCCTGTCATTGCGAACCCACCGCAGGTGGGTGAAGCAATCTCAGCTGGATGAATTAGATGTTCGCGTGAAGTGCACAAGTTGCAATGCAGTTGAACTGAAGTGGTATTCCCGTAAATAATTGCTCATGAATAGTCCCTCAACTGAGATTGCTTCGCTGCTACGCAGCTCGCAATGACAGTTGTTCAGGGTACCCTTTTCTTAGTTATACGACGCTGGGGCGCGAGAAGCGGATGGGCATTTCCAGATGGGCAAAATCATTAAGCACCATCAGGATGGAGCGGTTCTGGTAGAAATCCACCACGCTGATGGAGGCGTTCTCGACGAAGATTAACAGCGGATCTTCCAGCGAGATTCCGGCATAGTAAGCCAGCAGGTATTTGATAAAACCGCCGTGGGAGATGGCTGCCACGAATTGGCCACGGTGCTGCTCGAGCAGTTTATCAGTAAAGCGCTCGATACGCGCGCGGATATCCGCAACGCTTTCGCCTTCCGGGAAAGGGGGTTTGCTTATACCTTCTTCTGGTTTACTGGCGTAGATGCGGTTAACCTGGTGAAAATAATCCGGCTGGATGGTTTCCAAATCGACAAAGCGTTCGTTGTTGATCTTGCCGAAACTGAGTTCGCGCAAATCATCATTGGCTTCAATTTCCAGGTTGAATGGATGTGCGATAATGCCGGCGGTTTCGCGGGCGCGCGGGTAGGGGCTGGTGTAGATGTGGTCGAGCTGATAAAAGTGAGCCAGCCGCCGGGCGGCTTTGCGAGCTTGCTGGCGGCCCTTGGTGTTCAGGCCGGCTTCGGTTTCGCCCTGGATCTTGCCGGCGGCATTAAGGGCGGTCTGCGCATGGCGCAGGATGAACAGACGGGTGTAATCCGCGTTGTGGGGGAATTGCTGAGTCATGGTTGTTGTTTTATTACTTTTCTATTTGGTGTATTTAGTTTTTGGTTTGGCTGCCTTGGTTTTATAGGACGGCACAATGATTTTGAAGATCCGGCAGACACGCTCATCCAGCATACGGCTGCGGATGCGCGGGTCGATTTCGTCCAATGTGGAAGAAGTCGTGATCACGGTGGGCAGGCGAGTCTCATAGCGATAGTTGAGCACCTGGTAGAGCTTCTCGCGCGCCCAGGGAGTGGCGCTCTGCGTGCCCAGGTCGTCCAAAACCAGCAGGTGTGCCGTGCGCACTTGCGCGAAGACGCTGTCATAGGAGGCTGAGCTGGTGGGAGAGAAGGTCGCGCGCAGGTGGTCGAGCAAGTCCGGCACCACTGCAAAAATGGGTTCATCGCCCATGGCGGCACGGTAATGGCCAATGGCGGCTGCCAGGTGGGTCTTACCGGTGCCGTAGGTGCCCATGAATACCAACCAACCGTCCGGTTGTTCGGCGAACTGCTGCGCGGCTAAAAAGGCGCTGTCCAGGCTGTTTTGCTCATCGGCCGGCAGTTTCTCGTTCTTACGCGCGCTGAACTTGTCGAAGGTGCGGTGGTCGCTGATGTGCGCCAAAGATGAGATAGGAGATGGGTTCGAGTCCATCAATGGATTGCGGAAGTCAGGCGCGTCGATCTGAATTTTAATCACCAGTTCGCGGTCTTGCAGGCGCGAAGCCACGCGGTCATCAATTTCGCTTAACCCAGTATTGGTGGTGATCACCGTGGGGAGCTTATGCGTATAGCGATGATTGATGATCTGGAACAGTTTTTCACGCGCCCAGGGCGTGGCATTCTGCGTGCCTAAATCGTCCAGCACCAGAAAACGGATGTTCTTGATTTCTTCAAAGCGGCTTTCGTAGCTGTTTTCTTCTGAACTAAAGCTGTAGCGCAGCCAGTCCAGCAGGTCGGGTACTGTTAAGAAAAGGGTTCCCACACCCAGCGATACCACTTCATTGGCGATAGCCGCCGCCAGGTGCGTTTTACCGCAGCCGTAGCTGCCCATTAACAGCAGCCAGCCGTTAAGGTGGCGCGCGTAATTCTGCGCGGTATTGAATGCCACTTCCAGGGTGTTGTTGACTTCGTTTTTATTATTGAGGCCGCTGATGTCAAAAGACTCAAAGGTCATATCGCGGAAAGCATCCAGGTTGCTGATGCTGTACAAGCGCTGCACATTGGCGCGTTGGTGATTTTCCTGTTGGCATTGGCATACCTCGAATTTTCCGAAGTTCGAGTCGGTTATGGGTAAATCCCGTTTAACCAGACCAAGCCCGCCGCAGATGGGGCAGACATCTTTTTCTTTTGGGGCTTTGGATAACTTGGCGTCAGTGCTGTCCGATTTCTCCATATTCACCTTTGATGTAGCGGCGGTGATCTTCTTGATTGTCTTTCCGATTGGCTCCATCTTTGCCTTCCTCCTGCCAGCGGGTCAATATGCTTTCCACATATTTCCAGCGCCGCACGTTATTTTTGACAGCCAATTGAATGGCTTCCTCAATCCATTCCTCCGGGCAGCTCTCTTGCGCGTCGCGCAGCGCGTCCGCGATGAGGGGCGTCAGCGTGCCGATATTTTCCTCATAGAGCTGGAAAATATTCGGTTGAATGTTGTCCAGCGTCGGCCTGATTGCGGACTGTTCGCTGGAATCACCGCCCTGAATCAGCAGGGCGGCTGCCTGGCGGCCGCGCGGGCTGTTGATAAAATAGAGCGCTTCTCCATTATCTGGGTCAGCCGCTGCGATCAGGCTGCCGCGCAGTGCGGCTTTTTCCAGGGCTTGCGCGACACATGCTTCTATTTCACCGTCTTCGTCTTGCAAGCCGTCCAGAAAGCGCTGGTCCAGCAGGACATCGGCCAGCCGGAAAGCTGTGCCGAAATCACCCTGGGTGTAGGCGTTCCAAAGTAAGTAAATGGTCAGCTTGAGTTCATTGATGTCATCAATGAACGGCAGCAGCTCGCTGAAGAATTGATCCGGCAGGGCGCTGAAACGTTTTTTACTTTCCTGGAAGCCCTTAAAATCAGCGTTCATTTTTTATAGCGGTTCTCTGGCAGAATATCATAAAACTGCGCCAGGTTCTTAATGAACATCATTTGAATATCTTTGGTGGGGCCGTTGCGATGTTTGGCGATCATCAACTCGATCAACTCCCTTTGCTGTTCATTTTCCTGGTCAACATTCCGTTCGGGAATTTCCTCGATGTTGTGAATGAACATGACAATGTCGGCGTCCTGCTCCAAACTGCCGGATTCGCGCAGGTCGGACAGCATGGGTTTCTTGTCTGAGCGTTGTTCCACCGCGCGCGAAAGCTGCGCAGCGGCCAGCACCGGCACGTTCAGTTCACGTGCCAGCGTCTTCAGGTTGCGGGAGATATAGGAAACTTCCTGCACGCGGTTGTCGTTGCGGCTGTCGCCGGACATCAATTGGATGTAGTCCACGATGATCAGATCGATGTGGTGTTCGAGGTGCAGCCGGCGGCACTTGGTGCGCATCTGGATGGGGGTCAGGGCAGGGGTGTCGTCCAAATAAATTTTAGCGTTGCTGAGCGATTCCATAGACTGGGTCAGCAGGTCCCAATGGTCGTCCTTGATCTTGCCGGAGCGCAGCTCCTGGGTGTTGATGCCGGTGTCCTGTGCGATCATACGCTGTACCAGCTGCTCGTTGGACATTTCCAGCGAGAACATGGCCACGTGTTTCTTGTATTTTTGTGCGGCGTTCTTAGCGACAGTCAATAGAAAGCCGGTTTTACCGGTACCTGGACGGCCGGCGATAATCAATAGGTCGGAACGCTGCAAACCGCCCAGCAGATCGTCCAAATCGGTCAGGCCGGTGGGCACGCCGACGATCTCGTCGCCGCGCTGCGAAAGCAGGGCCACGCGGTCGTAGTAATCGTCGATCACGCTTTGGATGGGCTGCAAATCGCGGCGGATGCGGCGCTCGCTCAAGTCGAAGATGTTCTTTTCGGCCGTGTTGATGATATCTTCAATTGGCTTTTCTTCCTGATAAGCCAATTTGGCCATTTCGTTGGCCGAGGCCAGCATACGCCGCCGGACGGAGGTCTCTTCTACGATATTGGCGTAGGCTGCGGCGTTGAGTGAGCTGGGCGTCTGGTTGATGAGTGTCATCAAATAAGCCTGCCCGCCGACTTCCTCTAATTGCCCGCGATTTTCCAACTCCTCGCTCAAAGTCAATATATCGATGGGAATGCGGTTTTCATGCAGATAGTTGAATACTTCCCAAATCCAGCGGTTGCGGATAATGTAAAAATAATCAGCTTCCAGGATTTGCGCCACATCAAAATAGGATTCCGGATTGATCAAAACACTGCCCAGAACGGCTTCCTCTGCCTGCCGGTTATGCGGCTGCGATTGAATGGTGCTGGAGCTGGTGTCCTGGGGTTTAAAATAATCTTGCATGCTTGCCTGTCGTTAAATTAATCCTGGTCGGATTCTTCCTGATCATCATCATCCGGACTGTCGTCTGCGGATGTATCATCATCTGTTTTGGTTTTAAAGTATTCCTCAAAAATAGAAAGGCGGTCATCGCTAAAAGCAACGCGTGTACTGTCTTCCGCTTCTCCATTTTCTACATCAGCGGCTTCGTCTTCCGCTGATGTGTCATCGACATCTTCCGGTACAATACTCGCTTCTTCCATGACCTTTATATCGACCATAATGGGAACATGCGCGCGCACGGCGATAGCAATGGCATCGGATGGGCGGGAATCGACTTCGATCAGTTCGCCGTCTTTTTCAACCATCAGGGTGCCGAAGAAGATGTCATCCTTCAATGCGCTGATAATCACGCGGGTTAAACGGCCACCCAACAGGATAACCAGGTTGTTGAGCAGGTCGTGTGTTTGCGGGCGTGAAACCTCGATTTCCTGCAGCGCAATGGTAATTGCTTCGGCTTCATATGGCCCAATCCAAATGGGTAAAAAACGGTCCGCGTCAACCTGCTTTAAAACCACGATGCGTTGTTGATTGGTCAAACTGACTCGCAGACTGTCGATTTTTAATTCAATAAGTTCTGACATCCGATCCTCCGCCGATGATTTATTTTAACATGCTGCTGAGGTTCCAGACAGCGGGAGTATTTTAAGTTAGTGTATAATATTTTTCAACCGCATTTTTTAAGATTTCCCTTTCAATAAGTTTTTATGCGTATTTTGGGGGATTTGCGGATAAAATTGTTTATACAAAAGACATTTGAAAAAGTTAGTGCATAATTAGTTTACCAAGAATGTCCTTGTAAGTGTTAAGATTAGTGTTAAATACCGGAGATTATTGAGTACTGGGTTATATGAAACATTTGGTTTTATTAATTGAAGGAAAGCGCGCGGATCGTCCATCCTATATGACTGGTTTAGGCATGAAGGGTTTTGAAGTGGAATCAGTTCAGACCGGGTCTGAAGCATTGCAGAAAATGAAAACCATCGAGCCAAAAGCAGTTATTGTGGATGCTGCATCGATGCGCACTTCCGGCACTCGTATTTGCAACGGGTTGAAAAAAGTTTCCCCGGATATTCCCATTCTGCTGGTCATTTCGGAAGAACAAAAAGGGGTTAACCCGGAATGCGCGGATGAAATCCTACAGCTGCCTTTTACCCTGCAAAAATTACTGAACCGTCTGAAACCCTATATGTCTATCAACCAGAATAAAAAGATGGTGGTTGGCTGTATTGAGTTGGATTTGAAACAGCGCTGGGTGTACTGTAATGGAAAGCGTACTCGTTTAACCCCGCGGCTGTTTGTATTAATGGAAACGCTTATGCACCGGCCCGGAGAGGTGTTGACGCGCGAGGAATTGTTTAAAAAATTATGGGAAACGGACTATTTGGGTGATACGCGTTCGCTGGACGTTCACATCAGCTGGCTGCGTCAGGCATTGGAAGAAGACCCCCGCCATCCAAAATTCATTAAAACGGAACGCGGAGTAGGTTACCGCCTTGAGGTGGAAAAGCCCCAACGGCCCTCCCACGTGGAGAAGAAAAGTTCAGCTGCAGCGAAGTAAACCTAAATCGAAGCAGGTTTATTAGAAAATAAAACAGCTTGGCGAAAACTCGCCAAGCTGTTTGTAAATAAAAAGGAGAATTTTATTTAATGAAAGGCTAAGACCAGGGTTAATAATAACCCGCCGGCGATAACACTGCCCAACTGCCCGGCGGTGTTGGANNGCGCTGATGCCGCAGGCGCCGATCAGCGGGTTGATTTTACCGCCGCTGACGAAAGCCATCAACTTACCGAACAGCAGACCCATTATGGTATCCAGCACAAAAGCCAGCAGGCCCAACCCGAGGATTTTCAAGGTTGCCAGGTTCAGGAAACTATCTGCGGTCATGGTGCCGCCGATGGTCAACCCCAGGAACAGGGTGGAAACGTTGATGATTTCGTTTTGCGCGGACTGGTTCAGACGGTCCACTACACCAGATTCTTTGAGCAGGTTGCCCAGCATCAGCGCGGCAATCAACGGGGCTGCGGTGGGGGCCAGGATACTGATGATAATCGTCACCGCGATTGGGAAAATGATCAGCGCTTTTTTACTGACCGGTTTGGGGGAATACTCCATGCGGATGCGGCGTTCCTTGCGGGTGGTCATCAGCTTCATGATGGGGGGCTGGATGATGGGGATCAGACTCATATAGGAATAAGCAGCCACGGCAATGGGCGCCAACATATGTGGCGCCAGTCTCCCAGCTACATAAATGGCGGTGGGGCCGTCGATGGCGCCAATCACACCGATAGAGGCGGCTTCATCCAGATTGAATCCCATCCAGGTCGCCAGGATCAGCGTGCCGTAGATGCCGAATTGTCCGGCTGCGCCCAAGAGGGCCAGGTAAGGCTGGGCGAGCAGCGGGCTGAAATCGATCATGCCGCCCACGCCGATGAAGATCAGCAGGGGAAAGAGTTCCGATTGAATGCCTGCGCGGTAGAGCACAGAGAGAAATCCCTCGCCATCCGCGGAAGCGGCCATGCCCAGGTTGGCCAGAATACAGCCGAAACCAATCGGCAGCAGCAGAACCGGTTCATACTGCTTGGCGATGGCCAGGTATATTAATACCAGCCCGGCGACGATCATGATGATACTGTTGGCATGCAGCATCATGAAGTCTTGGGAGAAATAAGACCACAAGGTGTTGACATCCATATCTATCCCGCCTTGTCTTCAAATTCCATCAGTGCCTTACCCTGCTGCACCTGATCGCCTGTGGTAATAAAGATTTTTGCGATGATGCCGTCGTGATTAGCCCGAATGGAATTCTTCATTTTCATGGCTTCCAGCACACATAATTCCTGCCCATAGGCCACATTGTCGCCTTCATTGACCTTGATCTCGGTGATGACACCCGGGATGGGTGCAGTTATGGTTGTGCTGGAAGCTGCCGGAGGAGCGGAGCTGGGCGCCGGGGCGGCAGCGGTGAGTTGGGTGGTGGAGGGCAGGGCTGCGGCAGCCGGGTGAGCGTCTTCTTCCGGCCAGACTTCGATGATTTCTCCATCCACATTGGCCTGGATCGGCCGCGCGTGGATGTCGCCTACCTCCACATTGAAAGTTTTATCCTGAATTTTGATTTTCATTTTCATGACTAATCATTCTTCCTGCGCGGCAGCGCGTTAGCTTGGTTTATTTGACGAATGCGGTGAGTGCTTTGCCAGGGGCTGAGCGCAGTCTTATCCTGCGGCTCATGCGTGAAGCGGGCGGCGGCGGAAAGCGCCAGCGTAGCTGCGACAGCTGCCGCGGCTGCCTGCTGCTGGACGGTATTTGCGCCTGCCTGGCGGGGTGCTTCGGCAGGTTCCACTGTTTCGGGCGCCTTGGGCGTTTTCTCCCGGGAAGTCAGGCGGACCAACAGGTCCATCATGCCCCACAGCAGGATCAGGCCGACAAAGACCATGCCCGCGCCGATGATTGAAATGGTTAATGCGTTATTCATGCCTGTCTCCAATCTTAAACCGGCGGGTTGCCGTGTTTGCGGGGTGGATTCTGAACCTGTTTTTCGCGGATAATTGACAAAGCGCTGATCACTTTGGCGCGCGTTTCAGCGGGCAGGATGATCTCGTCGCAGAAACCGGCTTCAGCCGCCACGTACGGGTTCAGATATTTATCGCGATATTCCCGCATGACCTTTTCGCGTTCCGCCTCAGAATCGGCGGCGCTGGCGATCTGTTTGTGGTGCAGGATATTGGCTGCGCCTTCAGGCCCCATCACGGCAATTTCAGCAGTGGGCCAGGCAAAGGTCATGTCAGTTCCTAGATACTTGCTGCTCATCACAATGTAGGCGCCGCCATAGGCTTTGCGCGTAACGATGCTCACTTTGGGTACGCTGGCTTCGGAATAAGCAAAAAGCACTTTTGCGCCGTGGCGGATGATGCCGCCGTGCTCCTGCTGCACACCTGGCAGGAATCCGGGGGAGTCCACAAAAGTCACCAGCGGGATATTGAAGCAGTCGCAGAAGCGCACGAAGCGGCAAATTTTATCGGACGCGTTGATGTCGATCACACCGGCCAGTGAGTTGGGCTCCTGCGCAACAATGCCTACCGGGCTGCCGTCCATACGCGCCAGACCGATGATGGCATTGGTGGCGTATATGGGCTGTAATTCAAGGAATGAATTTTTATCGACCACGTGTGCAATAACTGCATGCATGCTGTAAGGTTGGCTATCATCTTCCGGCACGATGTCATTCAGTTCCACATCCATGCGGGAGGGGTCGTCAGTGCTTTTGCGGCAGGGCGGGTTCTCGACGTTGTTGGAGGGCAGGTAGCTGAGCAGCGCGCGGCAGAGTGCCAGGGAATCCTGCTCGCTGGGCGAGGTCAACGAAGCCACGCCGCTGGTACCCAAATGGACGGCTGCGCCGCCCAAGCTTTCAAAATCCACTTCTTCACCGGTAATGGCTTTGATCACATTTGGGCCGGTAATGAACATGTAAGATTGTTTTTCAACCATTAAAATGAAATCCGTCAGGGCGGGGGAGTAAGCCGCACCGCCGGCGCAAGGGCCCATGATCATGCTGATTTGCGGCACAACGCCGGAGTAGAGCGCGTTGCGGCGGAAAATTTCAGCGTAACCGCCCAAACTGCGGATACCTTCCTGAATGCGCGCGCCGCCGGAATCGAGCAGGCCGATGATGGGCGCGCCGTTCTGCACAGCCAGGTCCATCACGCGGCAGATCTTGTGGCTCTGCATTTCACCCAGTGAGCCGCCGTTGGCGGTGAAATCCTGCGCGTAAACAAATACTGTGCGGCCGTCGATTTGACCGTATCCGGTTACGACACCGTCGCCCAGGATGCGCTCTTCAGGTTCGTCGGTCACATCCGCGCGCTGCATGACAAAAGGCTCCAGTTCATGGAAACTGCCTGCATCAAGCAATTCGGCCAAGCGTTCACGTGCGGTCAATTTCCCTTTTTCGTGCTGTTTGGCGATGCGGGCTTTGCCGCCGCCTAACTTGGATAATTCACGTTGAATTTTTAGCTTTTCGTCTCTCGAACTTTGAGGTGTCATATATTATTCCTGCCTTTCCTTATATTATTTTAATCCCTCGAAAACTTATAAATGTCATTGACATTCGTACTCTTTTATTGTAATATGTGATATGTAATATATCACATATTACAATAAATTTGCGATGAAAGTAAGGATTAATGGAAAAAGCACCAAAAAGTAAACCTTCAGCTTTGACCGACTGGACTTATCAATACCTGAAAAAAGGCATATTGAACCTGGATTTTAGACCCGGGGAACAGCTCCATATCGAGGATTTCACTGAAAAGCTGGAAGTGAGCCGCACGCCTGTGCGTGAAGCTTTCTTGCGGTTGGCTAATGAAGGGCTGATTGATGTTCGACCGCGAGTTGGATATTTTGTTTCCGAAATAACGGAACAGGATATTTATGATTTGTTTGAAGCGCGCGAAATTGTTGAAACGCGCGCTGCCCGGCAGGCCGCCGAAGCATTGACCGATGAAGAATTGGAAATGTTGAAAAACATCATGCAGGCCAGCAGCCAGGCTGTGGAAGCGGGGGATTATGACGGTTTCCTCGAAAATGAAGTGAAATTCCACGAATATCTCCAAAAACATGTCCATAACAAACGCCTGATCTCTTTTATGGACAGCCTGAATGATTTGACTTATCGTGAGCGAGTTTTATCCACGCATTCTATGGAAAACATCAAAGAAACCCTAATTGAACATAACCGGATTGTCGATGCATTACTGGTGAGAGATGGGGAAGCAGCCAGCCAGCGCATGGCGGAGCATCTCGAGAATGTAAGTAAACGATTGATTACATTCATAAATCAAAACCCCAAAATTAATTTTCAGAGGAGATAATTGTTATGGAAAAATGGAAATTGCCCCCTGACGGGGGGCATATGGACCGTCCGACAGGTATTTACCTGCAGACGATGACCGGAAAGGAAGTTGATGAGCGCTTGAAAAAGAACGATCTCATCATCATCCCAATCGGCAGCACGGAAGCGCATGGCCCGCATGCCTGCAGCGGCGAGGATACCTTCCTGGTGACCCGCATGGCAGAAGCAGTTGCGCAAAAAGTGGGCTGCACAGTAGCGGAACCCATCTGGTATGGTTCTCATCCTTTCCATCACCTGGGTATGCCGGGTACGATTGTGGTCCCGGAAGAAACTTTTACCGCTAATCTGCGTGCCATTATGGCCGGTTTGTGGAATGCTGGTTTCCGCAAGCAGATTTTGTTGAATGGTCATGGACAGGATTATGCCATTCCCATGGCGATGCATCAGTTCGGTAAAAAGTACCAGGTGCCCATGCTGCTGGTCAATATCAATTACTGGTTTATGATCAAGGAACACATCCGCGACAAAGCTCATGGTGGACCTTTCGAGACACCTTTTGTGCACGGCGATGAATGTGAAACCTCCTTCTCCATGGCGCTCTTCCCGGAAATGATTCACCTGGAAGATGCTGTGGATACCAAAGGTGAAAGCCTGTTCCCGCCCGGACATATCGATTTCTCTGGTTCGGCCTACAACATGCCCATTCCTTTCTGGCAGCATGTGGGTGCCTCGGCAATTGAACCTATCGCGACACCGGAAGGTGTAGTCGGTTCAGCCACCCTGGCAGATCCTGAAAAAGCCAAACCCGGTATTTATGCTGTACTGGATTACATGGAAAAACTGATCACAGAAATCATGGATAAGTATCCGGCCGGTAAGTTGCCCCCAGCTGACAGAGTATCCCAGCGATCCCCTGAAGAAATTGAGGCGTTGTTGAAAGGACCTATCGCAGACGGCGGCAAACATCTTTATACCGTAGCGTACCCACCCTAAATCGTTGATGTAAATATGTGAATGGGGATCAGGAGGAGAGAGCCTGATTCCCATTTTGTTTACTGAATAATTGAATTTTTACTGTTTATGAATTTATAGGAGGATTCACCATGAGTGGAGATATTAAAACTTCCCACCCGGTAAAAACTGTCGGCGCGGCTGTAATGGTCGCACCGGGAAAACTGGAGTATCAAGAATTACCTTACCCGGATCATCTGGAACCGGGTGCCATGATCGTCAAGATGGAAATGTCCGGCATCTGCGGTACGGACAAACATGCCTATAAAGGAGAAACAACCTTATATGGCGGCACCGAAGCAGAGCAGGACATGGTCTTCCCCACCGTGCATGGACACGAAAACTCGGGCATCGTGGTTGAAATGAACGGCGATAATATTGAATACAGCGGCCAGAAGTTGAATGTCGGCGACCGCGTTACCAACTGCCCCAACATCATTTGCGGCGAATGCTGGTACTGCCGCAGCGTGCACGGCTATCCCTACTGTTCCCATCACAAAGGCATTGGCATGACGTATTATGCCGATCAATTTCCTTATATCGTCGGCGGCTGGTCGGAATATATGTATCTGCCGCCTAAATCCTGGGTGTACAAAGTTCCTGAGTACATTCCAGTGGAATATTCCTGCCTATCCGAGCTCTTTGTTGTTACAGCTATTTTGGACCGCGGCAAAGAATATGCCGCGTATGGCGGCAAGGGATTTCATTTCGGCGATACCGTGGTCGTGCAGGGCGCAGGCCCGATCGGCATGTTGATGGTTGCCAAGGCGCGTATGTTGGGCGCCGGCAAGGTTATCTCTTTGGATACTTTCCCCAAGAAACTGGAAATGGCTAAAGAGTTCGGAGCTGACGTGACTTTCAATGTATCCGATATGGACGACCAGCAGTTGGTTGAGGCGATCCGTGCGGAGACTGAAGGACGTGGAGCGGACGTGGTAGTGGAAACCGTTGGCCAGCCTTCTGTGGTGCGGGTCGGGTTGGAAATGCTGCGGCGCGGCGGGACTTACCTGGAAACCGGCAATTTTGCTGATACTGGAGAGGTGTCCCTGAATGTTCACCGCCATATCGCGGCCAAGAATGTATTGATCTATGGAAACACCAACCATCCGCATGATGGTTACTATGCCGCTTTTGATATGATGTGGCGCAATCGCGATAAATTCCCCTTTGAGAAATTGATCACCCATCGCTTTAAATTGAGCCAGGCTCAAGAAGCGATCGAAAAATCATTCGAAGAGGACGCCCTCAAAGTCGTATTCGAAATGTAAGTTTCATTCGCCAGGGAAGAAAGGATCGTGTAGAGCATGAAAAACAATATTCCACTGCTTGAAATGAAAGAAATATCCAAGTCATTTCCAGGTGTCAAAGCATTAGATCATGTCAGTTTTGATCTCTTCCCTGGTGAAGTACATGTTTTGGTTGGCGAAAATGGAGCAGGTAAATCTACCTTGATGAAGGTTCTGGCGGGGGCATACCCCAAAGATGAAGGTGAAATCTTTATCGATGGCGAAATCCAATCGCGTTGGAATCCTACCGCGGCCCGCGCGCAAGGCGTGGCCATGGTGTATCAGGAATTTACCCTGCTCCCCTTCCGCAGCGTGGCGGAAAATATTTTCCTGGGGCGCGAGAAGACAATCGCTGGCATGTTTCTGGATAAGACCAGCATGCAGCAGGAAGCCGGAAAAATTCTGAAGTCCATTGGTGTCGATGTCGATACGCAAAAGCCCGTCCTGGAACTGGGCGTGGCAGAACAGCAAATGGTGGAGATCGCCAAAGCGCTGGCGATGGATGCAAGAATATTAGTTTTAGATGAGCCCACTTCCGCTTTGAGCTTGCGCGAAATTGAACAATTGTTTTCCACGGTTGCGACGCTGAAAGAAAATGGGGTGGGGATCATTTATATCTCGCACCGCATGGAAGAGTTGAAGCAAATTGGTGATCGGGTAACGGTTATGCGCGATGGACAATTGATTGGCACGCGCAAGGTTGCCGAAATCAGCATTGATGAAGTCATCACCATGATGATCGGCCGTGAGATCAATGAGTTGTTCCCGCGTCATCACTGCGCACCTGGAGAAGTGGCTTTATCAGTGAAAGGATTGAAATCCGGCAAGAAAGTCCATCATGTCGATCTGGAAGTCCATTTTGGCGAGATTGTCGGGCTTTCCGGGTTGGTGGGCTCAGGGCGTACGGAAACCGCCCGCGCGATTTTCGGCCTGGACTCCATGACGGCGGACGATTTCGAGATTCTTGGCAAGAAATATAAACACATTGATCCATCTTTGGCGGTGGATATCGGTGTAGGCCTGATTCCGGAAGACCGACGGCGCGATGGATTGTTCCCCATCCTTTCCATGGAAAAGAACCTGGTAATGGTTTGTCTGCGGAAAATATTCCCTAATGGCGTGATGAAACCTTCAGTAGAGCGGAAAACCGCTAAGGAGTATGTCAAGAAATTTGATATTCAGCCTCCTTCACTCGAACGTATTGTGCATAACCTGAGCGGGGGCAACCAGCAAAAAGTGGTCATTGGAAAATGGCTGGCCGCCAAACCGAGAGTCATCATTATTGATGAACCTACCCGCGGGATTGATGTGGGCGCGAAATCGGAAGTGCATTCATTTATGGACCAGTTAGCTAATTCCGGTCATGCCATATTGATGATTTCTTCTGAAATGCCGGAGATTCTGGGTATGAGCGACCGCATCTATGTCATGCACGAAGGACGTGTTGCCGGTGAATTTCCCCAGGGAACTGATTCGGAAGAAATACTTCGTTGCGCTATGGGAGTCAAATAATGAAGGAATTTAATGGTAAACAAATAAGGCAGTTTGTTCTTGAAAAGGTCCCGACTGTCACATGGATCCTGATTGTGATGATGGTTTATTTTTCAGTATCCAATTCAAATTTTCTGACTTTGGATAATGCAGCCAACCTGTGCCGTCAGGGGGCTATCCTGCTGATTCTGTGTCTGGGTGTGATTGTGGTCAAAATCACCGGTGGCATTGAGCTTTCAAATGGCGCGGTGATGTCGCTGTGCGGAATGGTCATGGCCTGGGTAATGGTCAATCTGAATTTGCCGCCTTTTCTGGCAATCATCGTATCCATGATTGTGGGAATTTTGTTTGGTACGCTCAACGGCGTGTTTGTCACTTTCATGGGTATTCCCTCTTTTGTAGCCACTTTGGGAACACAAGGGATTGCTGTCGGCCTGGCTTTGGGTATGAATAATGGGAATGTCATCGGGGGTTTGCCGGAAGGTTTTTCTGCTATTGGAAACGGGACATTACTGAATATTCCTATTCCTTTATGGGCCATTATTCTGGTTTTTGTCGTGACCAGTGTTTTGTTGAATAAAACACCTTTTGGCGTCTATGTCTATGCTTTGGGCGGCAACGAAGAAGCACTGAAGCTTTCTGGAAAACCCGCCTGGTTGTATAAAGTTCTGGCGTACTCCTATTCCGGTTTGACCGCGGGAATCGCGGCCTGCATCCTAACTTCCAGAAACATGGCTGCGCAGCCCACCGTTGGTTTGGGCATGGAATTCGAAGCCTTTGCCGGTGCGGTTTTGGGCGGCAGTTATATTGCCGGAAAAGGGACAGCATTGGGAGGCGCTCTTGGTGGAATCTTTATCCTAATTCTGCGTAATGGCTTGAATATCTTGGGAATTCCCACTTACTTGCAGCTGGCTATATTCGGTACAGTGCTGATTACGGCAATTGTCTTATCTACCCTGGTTGAACGACGTGTACAAAAGATGCGCGATGAGGAGCGGGAAGAATGAATAAAAAGAATAACCATGCAGAGGCGGAAGTGACCGAAGAGGTTCAACTTATTCATGAAAAACCCAGTATCGGAAAGGTACTTTCCAGATTTTCAAGGCTGGGAGCACTCCTGATTTTGTGTATTGGCATTTCCCTGCTGAACCAGAATTTTCTGAAGACCACCAATCTAATCAATGTTTTTCGTCAGGCTGCCCCTCAGATCATTATTTCTTTGGGCATGACCATTGTTTTCCTGACCGGTGGAATCGATCTGTCGCTTGGCAGCGTGGTCACGCTGACCAGCGTGGTTTCCGGTTATGTACTGACCCAAACCAACTTGCCCTGGTGGTGTGCCATCATCGCCGCCGTTGGCGCAGGCGCACTTTCCGGATTTGTCACCGGGCAATTGATTGCTATTATCAAATTACCGCCTGCCGTGGCCAGCTACGGTATGTTGTGGGTGGGCAGGGGCCTGGCTTTTGCTATCATGGGCGCTTCGCCTTTCTTCAGCTTTCCGGACACCTTCCGCTATCTTGGACGGGGTTACTTTTTAGGAATCCCCATGCCGATATGGATTGTCGCGATCATCGCATTGATTTTGGGATGGTTCTTGAAATATACAACTTTGGGGAGAAGTCTCTATGCCATTGGCGCAAACCCGCACGCCGCGCGTGCTTCAGGAATTAAATTATCCAAAACTCTGGTCAGCGCTTACATACTCAGCGGTATGCTGGCAGCTATTGGCGGCATTATCCTGGCGGCGCGTTTGAACGCGGTTGACCAGGATATGGGTGCGTCTTTCCTGCTGCCGGCCATTGCCAGCCCAGTCATGGGCGGTACCAGCATGGCTGGCGGTCAGGGCGGTGTCGCCGGAACTATTATTGGGTCACTGATCATGCTGGTGGTGACCAACGGAATGAATTTATTAGGGATCAACTCCCTTTGGCAGCAGCTTGTTACAGGAATCGTAGTGGTTCTCTCGGTTTGGCTGGATGTCATCATGAGAAAACGAAATTAATCTGCGTATGCATCGATGATTCAATTTTTGATAGAGGAGGTGTTTATAAGGCATAAAAGATTATTGTTTTAGGTTGTTGCTAAATAAAAATAGGTTTATTAAAGGAGAATTAGATGAAAAAAGTAAGACTACTTTCGATAATCGCTTTAGTGATTGCATTCAGTGTATTGGTCTCAGCCTGCCAGCCGGCGGCCGAGGCTGCCCCAGCCGAGGAAGCCGTTGCTGAAGAAGCAGCCCCAGCAGAAGAAGTTGCTGAAGAAGCTGCCCCGGCGGAAGCGCTAACTTTCGGCTTGGTGACCAAAGCGTTGAACAATCCCTTCTGGGAAATGGTCCATGAAGGTTCACTGGAAGTTGCCGAAGCGAATAACGTTGAGCTGCTTTACCTGGCCCCCACCAAAGCTAACAACCTGGAAGAACAAACTCGCCTGGTCGATGACCTGATCGCGAAAAAGGTTGACGGCATTGTGTTAGTGCCTGTGGATTCCACCGGTATTGTGCCCGCAATTGAACGCGCCAATGCTGCCGGCATCCCGGTTGCGCTGGCCAACACCAACGCAGGTGGCGGTGAAGTGGTCACCTTTTCAGCTGTCGAAAACTATGATGCCATGAAGATGCTGGCCGAATACGCTGTTGAGACATTAGGCGGAAAAGGCAAAGTCATCATCCTGGAAGGCACCGCTGGTGCTCAGACGGCTATTGACCGCAAAGCTGGTGTGGATGACACACTGGCCAATTATCCTGATGTCGAAGTTCTGGCTTCCCAGACTGCTGATTTCCAGCGCGCGCAGGGTTTGACCGTTATGGAAAACCTGCTGCAGGCTTATCCTGAAATCGACGCTGTAATCGCCTGCAACGACGAAATGGCATTGGGCGCTGTTGAGGCGTTGGATGCTGCCGGCCGCCTGGCCGACACCATGGTGTTCGGCTTTGATGGCAACAACGACGCTTTGAAGGCTGTGTCCGAGGACCGCATGGTTGCTACCTGCTTCCAGAATCCTCAAATGCAGGGTGGTGATGCCGTACAGGCTCTGATTGATTACATCGCCGGCAAAGAAGTTCCTGCCCGCATCCAGACCACGGCTATCCTGGTAACCAAGGACAACATTGCTGATTTTGCCGATAAAATCGCAGCTGCCGAATAAAGTCTCCATTTTTCTTATTGGTTGAATTTTTAATGGTTTGGGCTGTCGGGAGAATATCCCGACAGCCCCAGAAATGGAGGTTCCACTGATCATCTGATGATTCCATGAGCAAAATATTTTGCTTGTCTTTTTTTACTGCCCATCTCAACAAAAATTAATAGAACAATTGACAGTAGTTAATTTGGAACGGAATTATCAACGGCTGGTTTTCACAGCTGTTATTGGAAATTGTATTAAAGGAGGTAGGTCCAATGAGTTTTAAGAATCGTACCGGAGTGGCGCTTTCTCCCCGTTCATCCCGCTTTGGCCCCTTATTATTCGCAGGCAGCCTGGAACAGGGCCTGGAGCAGGCCAGTGCATTGGGTTTCAACTATGTGGAATTGAGCATCCGTGCGGTGGATGATGTCCAGCCGCAGGAATTAAATCAAAAATTAGCAGCCTTGAACCTGAAAATTTCGGCGTTGGCCACGGGTCAGGCTTGTCTGTTCGATTGCTTGTGCCTGGGTTCGGATAATGACACTAAGCGTGAGAATGCAGTGGCGCATTTCAAAGCTATTACCCAACTGGCTAAAGATATTCATTCTGAAGCCGTTATCATCGGGGGTATCCGCGGCTTGCTGGCCGGGGAAGGCGAAACTAAGGCAGAGAATTATGCCAAGGGTGTGGCTGCCATCCGGACTTGCGCGGAATGGACCGATGCGTTGGGTGTGCAGCTCTTGATCGAACCGATCAACCGCTATGAGATGAATTGGATCCTCACTGCACAGCAAGGCCTGGAATTTCTGCAGGACGTGGGCGTGGATTCGGTCAAATTGTTGTTGGACACTTTTCATATGAATATTGAAGAGGTGGATACGCTGGCAGCCCTGGAACAGGCCGGCGAACGGCTGGGGTATGTCCATTTTGCAGATAATATCCGCCAGGCACCCGGCACTGGACAGATTGATTTCGACGCCATCCTGAAAAAACTGGAAGAGATGGATTATCGCGGCCCGGTGGTTGCCGAGATCCTGCCGCTGCCGGATGACGTAACGGCCATTACCAAGACGGCTGCCTTCTGGCAGCAGCGATAACCGAAACCAACCTATTGGTTGTAAAACAAGAAAAGGAGCGTGAATAAATAATGACAGCAAAATATAAAAGCCCAATGCACCAAATGGTCAGCACGACTAAAACGGATTTATGGAACGATTCCTGCTCAGTAGAAGAATTAACCTATTCCATCAGCCACGGGGCCGTGGGTGCCACATCGAATCCGACCATTGTCCTGAATGTGATCAAGCAGGAAATGCACTTATGGAAGGACCGCATCCATGAAGTGATTGACCAAAACCCGGATTGGACTGAGGTTGAGATCACCTGGAAGATATTTGAAGAGATTGGCGCCAAAGGCGCCAGCCTGCTGCTGCCCGTCTTTGAACGCGAAGAGGGCCGAAAAGGCCGGCTATCTGTGCAGACCAACCCGGCCAACTATCGCAACGCACCTGCTTTGGTTGAGCAGGCTATACATTTTGATTCGCTAGCTCCCAACATTCAGGTCAAAATCCCGGTTACAAAAGCAGGCATCCAGGCCATTGAGGACGTCACTTATGCGGGTGTCAACATCAATGCCACGGTTTGCTTCACGGTACCGCAGTCCATCGTGGTAGCGGAAGCGGTGGAACGCGGACTGAAACGGCGTGAGGCAGAAGGAAAATCCACCGCGGATATGTACCCGGTCTGCACCATTATGGTCGGGCGCACGGATGATTGGCTGAAAGTGATTGCCAAAAATGAGGGCATCATCGTTGACCCATCCATTATGGATTGGGCCGGTATTGCCTGCATGAAGAAGGCTTACAGCATCTTCCAGGAGCGCAAGTACCGCACGCGCCTGCTTTCAGCCGCATACCGCCATCACATGCACTGGTCTGAGTTGATCGGCGGCGACCTGATCCAAACTATCCCGTATAAATGGCAGGTACTTTTCAATGCCTCCGATATTGAGGTCAAGGAGCGTATGGATAATCCGGTTGCACCGGAAATTCTAGATGGCTTGACCAGCCACTTTGAAGATTTCGTAAAAGCCTATGATGAAAATGGCCTCAGTCTGGATGAATTTGACAGCTATGGTGCTACCGCGCGCACATTGCGTGGATTTACTAATTCCTATCATGAATTACAGTCTGTGATTCGCGATTTCATGGTCCCGGACCCGGATGTGAAGAAGGCCTGAAATGGAACAAAGCATTGATGCCTTGATTGAACGGGCACGCAAAGCCCAACAGGAAATTGAGTTTTGGCCGCAGGAGAAAGTGGACCTGATGGTCGCAGCGGTGGGGTGGGAAACCTATAAGCCTGAAGCCGCGCAGAAAATCGCTCGTCTGGCGGTGGACGAGACCGGCATGGGGCTGTACGAACACAAACTGCTCAAGCACCAAAAGAAAACGCTGGGCACGCTGCGTGATATGCAGGGTGTCAAAAGCGTGGGTGTCATTGAGGAAATTCCTGAAAAAGGGTTGATTAAAATTGCCAAGCCGGTGGGCGTGATTGGCGCGTTGACGCCCGTCACCAACTGCGAAGCAACATTGCCGGCCAAGGCATTGCCAGCCTTAAAATGCCGCAATGCCATCATTTTCGCGCCGCACCCGCACGCCAAGAAAACCGCTGCCCTGGTGGTGGAAACATTGCGGGCGGGGTTGGCTAAAGTGGGTGCGCCGTTGGATTTGATCCAAACCATCGAAGAACCTTCTGTGGACCTTTCCAAGGAATTGATGAGCAAAGTGGACCTGGTAGTGGCCACCGGCGGTGGACCCATGGTTAAATCGGCTTATTCCAGCGGCACGCCGGCTTACGGCGTGGGCGCGGGCAATGCTGTGGTGATTGTGGACGAGACGGCCGACCTGACCGCCGCCGCGGAAAAAATTTATCAGGGCAAGACTTTCGACAATGCCACTTCCTGTTCGTCCGAAAATTCAGTAGTGCTGCAAGAGAGTATCTATGACCAAATGCTGGCAAACCTGAAGGCACAAGGCGGCTACTGGTGCAGTGAGTCTGAGCGCGAACAGCTCAAGCAAAGCATGTGGCCAGACGGTATTCACCTGAATAAGGGTATCGTCGCGCAGCCGGTAATGAAAATTGCGAAGCTGGCCGGGCTGAATGTGCCGGAAAGTACGACTTTCCTGATGGTGGAAGGCAAACATGTTGGCGATGACGACCCCTTCTGCAAAGAAAAGTTATCCCTGGTATTGACGGTTTGGAAATATGAAGACTTCGAAGAAGCCATCCAACTGGTTGAAACCATCACCGCGTTGAATGGCAGCGGTCATTCCTGCGGTATTCACACCAGCAACGATGCGCATGTGCTGGAATTGGGTACGCGCGCGAAAGTCAGCCGTATGATGGTCAACCAGGCGCACAGCCTGGGCAACAGTGGCAATTACAACAACGGCATGCCTTTCACATTGACCTTGGGATGCGGAACTTGGGGAGGGAATATCACCACCGAGAATCTACACTGGAAACATTTTATGAATGTGACTTGGGTCTCCAAACCGATTGAAGCGGTTGTGCCGAAAGAAGAGGAGCTGTTCGCGGATGTCTGGCAGCAGTTTGGGAAATAGGTATGTGCCCGGACTGACTGTGCGTGATATGCGGGCAGTTGGTTAGCGTGAACATCCCACTTGGTAGCTAATTTTTAGGTTATCCTTCCTTATCAAGTGGGATTTGTGTTTATCAGCAGTGTGATGGTAACTTTACGGAAATTAATATAAAGGAAACAATCATGCAGGTCATTGACTTTATCGTTAACCAAATTTTGCGGGAACCATCCATTTTCATGGGGATCATCGTACTGCTGGGAATGCTCTTTCTGAAAAAAGAACCCAAGGATATCCTGGCCTCAACCTTGAAGACTATTGTTGGTATGCGCCTGGTGCAGGTGGCATCCGATCTTTTAATCAATTCTTCCAAGCCCATTATGGATATGCTGGTCACTCGTTTTGGTTTGGAGGGACGGGTGGCGGATCCATGGACAGGTGTGGCAGAAGGGCTGGAGAGAATGGCTGACACCAGCCTGGTTGGAAAAATCGGCCTGATTATGGTGATGGCCTGGTTTTTACACCTGCTCTTATCTCGTTTTACCCGCTATAAAGTGGTTTATCTGACTGGCCATATCATGTTTTCGGATACGGTGCTGGTGACATTTTTCATCTATGCAGTCACGGGTTGGACGGATTGGCGCGCCGTCGCGCTGCCGGTAATCCTGTTAGCGTTTTACTGGTGGTTCTGGCCGGCTTTGATGCGCAAACCGCTCAAGGCGCTGGTGGGAGAAGATAACCTGACGTTGGGGCACGACATGGTGGTCTTTGGCTGGCTGGCTTTTTGGATTGCCAAATGGACCGGGGATACCCGCCATGATACGGAAGAATTGGAATTTCCGGGTTGGTTGAGCATCATGCGGGATACGGTAGTGTCTTACAGCCTGATCATGGCAACGCTGTACACATTGATTGGCATTCTATCCGGCCCTGAAGTAGGCGCGCAGTTTTCAGGCGACAAGAATTACATCATCTTTTCATTCATTCAGGGAATCAATACGGCCGCTGGCATTACAATGTTGATGTTTGGCGTGCGCATGTTCCTGGAGGAACTGCTGCCGGCCTTTGAAGGGTTTGCCAACGTGGTGGTGCCCGGCGCGGTTCCGGCTGTGGACGTGCCGGCCTTTTGGGCTTATGCCCCCCAGGCAGCTTTGCTGGGCTTGATTTCCACGCTGTTTGGCATGCTGACTGGTGTGGTACTGCAAATATTATTGGGGATGTCGTATATCACCATCCCCGGCGTTATTCCGCTGTTCAGCGGCGGCTGTACCCTGGGCGCGCTGGCATCACGTTACGGCGGTGTGCGCGGGACGGTAATTGCGACCTATGTATTGGGGATTATTCAGGTATTTGGTTCAATCTGGCTGGCTGAAGTAGTCGGCTTTGAAATTGCGGGCGGAGGCCATATGGATTACTGCACCTATTGGCCAGCCTTATTAACGGT
This sequence comes from Anaerolineaceae bacterium UBA5211, assembly GCA_002412595.1. GTDB lineage: Bacteria > Chloroflexota > Anaerolineae > Anaerolineales > Anaerolineaceae > Pelolinea. The sequence goes on along the minus strand of DHVJ01000038.1, from coordinate 91,867 downwards.
AATTAAGACTTTTACCGGAGCGGTTAATTAATTTATTCTAGATGGAGGATTTGAAAATGAAACCGAAGATAGGCTTTATTGGATTGGGCATAATGGGGCGGCATATGTCCGCTCATCTGATCGAGGCAGGTTACAGTTTGTGTGTGTATGACCTCAACCCATCTGCTGTGAAAGAATTGATGGACAAGGGCGCAGTTTCCTACGTGAATTGTAAAGAGATCGCTGCTAACAGCGATGTGATCATATCCATGGTTCCCGATTCGCCCGATGTCGAAAAAGTGGCTCTGGGCGAGAACGGCATCATCGAAGCGGCCCGTGAAGGCTTGATCTACGTGGATATGAGCACCATAGCACCGGCTACCTCGCAGAAGGTGGCAGCTGTTCTGGGTGAAAAGGGTGTGCGTTGCTTGGATGCACCGGTCAGCGGCGGGGAAGCCGGCGCAATGAACGCCGGGCTGTCCATTATGGTTGGCGGAGATGAGGCCTTATTCAACGAAATCATGCCGATTTTTGAAGTGATGGGCAAGACCATTACCTTGTGCGGCGGCAGCGGCGCTGGGCAGACGGTCAAAGCCTGCAACCAAATTCAGGTGGCCATGAACTTCATTGGCATGGCGGAAGCCTTTGTGCTGGGTGCCAAAGCGGGCGTGGACCCGGCTGTGATCCTGCAGGTGTTGAGCGGCGGCTATGCCCAAACGCGCGTGATGGATGTGCGCGGCCCCAAGATCATCAAGGGAGAATTTGAGCCAGGCTTTAAGAGTAAATTTCACTATAAAGACCTCAACATCATCATGGATACCGCCCGGGCGTTAAATGTACCCTTGCCGGCTACGGCTTTGGCGCACGAACTTTTCAACGCACTGATGGCTTCCGGACGGGGCGAACTGGACCATTCGGCTGTGATTATGATTCTAGAAGATCTGGCTGGTGTGGAGGCACGCACCAAATAATTACAAGGATAGTTTATCCAGGTAGGTAGGCGACAACCAGGCCGGGTCACGCTTAATTATTTATTAAGTTTGTTTGCGGCGGATTGAGACTATAATTGTGCCCTGGATTGTTGTTAGAACAATCTTACGCAGACACAACCTCGGGTTTTCCCGGGGTTGTGTTTTTAACCCGAAGGGATAACGTAATTATTGCAGGATGATGGAAGTCAGTACCAACAGAAGAAAAGAAATGGGGGTGATCAGGGATGAAGCAAAGGAAAAATAGGATGCGGTGCGAAAACCTTCCTTGCGGTAGAGATAGGAGCCCAGACTGACATCAGCCACCAGCATGAACAGCGAAAAAACCGGCAGCAGCAGCAGCCGTTCGGAAGGGGCTTCTTCCATAACACCGCGGGCCGAATTGAAACCCAGGATGATGGTATCACGCGTGGGTATCAGAAAACTGACAATCAGCAGCAATCCCACTGAAAGGATTGACCCGGCCAGGATGAAATTGCGCGCATATTTGTCTTTCAGCATGCTGGTAACCATCAGCTCAACGTTGGCCGATCGAGGTTGAATGGGCGCTATGGAGCCAAGTTCGGCAAAGCGCCGGAAAGCATAAAGGAAGCCTTCCGTATCGCCAGGTGAAATGACCAGCACCTTCTGACGCGTGGCGATCAGGATCAATTTGTTTGAGTCAGAGGCTACAAATTCAAGCGTGCCCAATTCTTCGGACTGCTGTACACCGATGATGGCACCCAATATACTGAAAGGCGGCATGGGAATGTCATAAGGCATTTCATCGGCTGCCCGCACCCACTCAATTTCGATCATGGGAATGTCTTCCGTGCGCAGCCCCCATTGGATGTGCAACCCGTCGCGGTCCAGGGTGTATTTTGCCCGCAGCAGGGAAAAGAGCCGGTAGGCGAACAACGGCACAGATAGGAAGGCGACAATGCAGCCGACCAGGTAAAGGATGAAAAAACCACGGGTTTCCTGAGCTAAAGATAGCATCAGAAAACCGCCGCTGGCGGAGATGGAAAGCAGGAGAAAACCGGCATGGAAAATAACGCCGCGTCTGCGGGCCGGTTGAAATTCCTGTGAATTATCCATGCTTATCTGAAACCATTATCCGCGCGCTGCGCATTCCGCCAGTTTTTGGCAAACCAGGTCAACTTGCGCTTCGGTCATCACACCCGAGAAGGGCAGGGCCAGACCGCGCTGACCCAGGTCTTCGGTCACTGGGTAATCTCCCGTGCGATATCCAAACTTTTGAGCCAGGAAGGGCTGCAGGTGAATGGGAATGAAGTAAGGCCGAACGGGAATGCCGGCCGTGTCCAACGCGGCGGCAAAGCGGTCGCGGTCAATTTTGGGACTGACGCGGATGACATACACAAACCAGCTCATGCGCGTGGTATCCGGGCTGACATAGGGAAGTTCGATACCGTCGATAGCTGCCAGACGTTGGTTGTAATATTGGGCTACCCGGTTGCGTTTTTCAATCAGGCTGTCAATGCGCTGCATCTGGGAAAGGCCCAGCGCGGCGCTCATCTCATCCATGCGGTAGTTGTAACCCAGGTTAGTATGCTGCAGCCAGGTGTCGCCCTGGGCGCGGCCCTGGTTGCGCAGGGAGGCCATGATTTCGGCGGCCTGGGCATCGTTGGTGACGATGATGCCGCCTTCGCCGGTGGTGATCTGTTTGTTGGGGTAAAAAGCGTACACGCCGTAATCGCCCAGCAGACCGGCTTTACGGCCTTTGTATTCGGCTCCCAGAGCCTCACAGGAATCTTCTATCAACTTCAGGTCATATTGGTCTGCGATTTTACGAATAGCGTCGAAGTCGGCCGATTGTCCAAAAACGTCCACGGCCAGGATCGCGCGCAGCTTGCCTGGTTTTTGGGCGCCGCTGCGCGGCAGCCATTTGCGCATGCGGCTTTCATCGCCGCTGCTCAGATCGGCCGCTGCTTCCGCCAGCTTTTCCACATCGATATTGCCGCTTTTAGGTTCTGCGTCCACAAAGACGGGAATTGCCTGTTCATATAAGATAACATTGGTGGAAGAGATGAATGAGAAGGGTGTGGTTAAAACCAAATCCCCGGGTTGGATGCCGGCCGCGCGGATGCACAAATGCAGCCCGCTGGTGCCGGAACTAACTGCCACGGCGTGCCGCGCACCGCTGTAGGCGCTAACAGCTTGCTCAAAAGCCACCACGCGCGGCCCGATGCTGAGGGAAGTGGTTTGAAGCACTTCCTGTACAGCCTGGCGGTCGCTGTCGTCAATTTCAGGGCTGGACATGGGGACGAGATATTTTGGATTTGCCATAGGGTTAACCACCTTGTTTATAGGTTAGAAACTTCGTGGAAATTATAGCATCGGCAAGCGCATTCGGCAGTGCCGGAAAGGAATCAGGATTCTGTTTGGGGATTATCCTGCTGGGATTGTGCGTCGTCTTGTGCCGGTTCCTGCGGCTCATACTCAGGCCCTTCCAATTGCAGGTCAACCTGATCTTCCATGGTAACCTGACCGCGCAGGAAAGCTCCTTCTTCCGTGGAGAAAGCCGAGACGACTACGTTGCCCCACACGCGTCCGGTGCTGCGGATTTCCAGCTTGTCGGCGGTGATGTTGCCGTGCACAGCCCCAGCCACGATAACCGAGTTGGCGCGCACGTTGTCGCAGGTTACTTTGCCGGTCTCGCCGACCACCACCAGCCCATGCAGGGCGATTTCGCCTTCGAAGATGCCTTCCAGGCGCACACCGCCGCGGCCGCTGATGCGCCCGTGCCAGCTGATGCCCTCGCCCAGGACGGAAGTTACCCGTTCAATCTGGGCAGGCGCAGGTTGGTTGGTATTGGTTGGTCGTTTGAACATAAGCAGAAATCCTAAACAGCTTTATTTTTATTTTTGTTGGGGTCGTACGGCGGCCAGATGGAGCCGGCATATACGCGCGTTCCCGGCGGGACATCTTTTTTGATGGTGGCGCCGTTGCCGATGCGGGCTTCGCGGCCGATGCGCACGCCAATGTTGACGGTCGCATTCATGCCGATTTGGGCGAAATCTTCAATGATCACTTCCCCGGCGGTCATGGCGCCCGGTGAAAGGCTGGTGCATACACCCAGCACGCAGTCATGAGAAACGACCACGGAGTTATTGATCAAGGTTCCCATGCCTACGGCTGCGTTGCCGCTGACGTAGCTCATGGCCAGGATGAGCACGCCCGCTTCCAGGCGCGCGCTGGGATCTACATGCGCGCTGGGGTGCACGATGGCCGGGCACACAAAACCAGCGTCCGCCAGCTGGCGGAACACATTCAGGCGCACCTTGTAGTTGCCGATGCCGCCCACGGAATTGACGGCCATGCGTACGCCGTCCTTGTACAATTCCGGCAGCATCTCGGCACCGCCCAGCACGGGCGAACCGATGATGTCCGTGCCCTTGGGGAGGTTGTCGTCGATGATGCCGACGATCTGGTAGCAGCCCAATACACGTACAGACTCGATGATCATTTTACTCAAACCGCCGCCGCCGTAAATAATCACTTTACTGGCGTCAAAGGCGAAATTCGGATATGTGTTTTGTTCTTCAGCCATTTTTATCCCTGTTTGGTTAGATTATATCCTCTAAATATTCAGACTGGCGCGCACTGCTTCAGCGGAGACCACAAAGCGCCAGGGCTTACTTACCCAGGGTTCACCGGCGTATTGGATGCCGATGCGCGGTGTGCGCTGTACCCATTCATCCGGGATTTCCAGGCCGTTTTCCCCGCTTTCAATGAAAAGATCGTCTTGTTTGCTGCACAAATCGGCGCCGTTCTGGTCCCGTTCGATGGAAAGCGCCTTGGTCAGCTTGGCAGGGCCGTCGCACCAGGATTTCTCCGGGATGCCAGCTCGCCGCTGCCGGATGAAGTCCAAATTCTCTAATGGCAAGATGGCGCGGATGAGCACCGCGGCTGGGTAATCGGCCGGAGCGCATACACAGTTTAACATCCAATGCATGCCGTAAGTGAAATAGACGTAGGCGTGCCCGCCTTCTGCGTACATCATCTGGTTGCGCGCTGTTTTTCCGCTGCGCGCGTGGCAAGCCTGGTCGCTTTCACCGTCGTAGGCTTCGGTTTCCAGAATGATGCCGGACACGCGCTGGCCGTCCACCAGCCTCACCAGGCGCTGGCCCAGCAAAGCTCTGGCAGCTTGCTGCACCGGCTGCAGGTAGAATTCTCGTTTGAGAATAGTTTCTGATGCCAAAAGTTGTATCTACTCTCCCCCGGCTGCATATTGGGCCAGGAAATCCTGGCAGATTGCTTCGGTCGGCGTGCTTTGCTTGGGTACCAACAGCTCCACACCGATCTCTGTGGAGGTGTACAAAGGCTCGTAGGTACATAACACCGGGATGGTCACCCATTGTACATAAGCGTCGTTTTCTTCCCCGAAGGAGGATTCCGACCCGCGGATAACATAATTGCTGGGTTCATTGACGATCAGGACAAAACGCTGGTTGATCAGGTCTTGATAGAACCCTTTGAAATATTCCTCATTGTTGGCCATAGCCTGGTCCATCAGGTATTTCTTTTCGTAATCATCCACCAGTGGAACGTCTTCCAGCATGCCAAAAGTCAATAATTGGCGCTGGTCCATAAAGAGAATTTCACCTTGATCTTTATAGGCGTCCACTGTGCTGCTGATGGTATCCATGACATCGCTGGTAGTTTCCTGTGCCGGCAGGTCCAGACGTGCGCCGCCGCGCAGGGCATAGGTGACCGGCGCGATCAGGGTGAGGCACATTAGGATGACCAGCAGTGGTTGTTTGGTGAGCGGGTAATTCTGCTTACGCAGAGACAGCAGCGCAATGGCGGCGATGATGACCAGAGTGACCAAATAATTATCCAGATTGTGCAGGTTGCTGCCACCGCCAATTTTTACGCTGGCAATCAGCCCGACCACCAGAAAAGCGCCGCTGATGATGCCCATCGCTAGACCTTGCAGCCAGTTGATTTTCCATGCACGTTTGATTACCAGCACGACCAGCAGAATCACCAATGGCAGGCTGGCCCACAACAGACCGTACAGGATGCCGGGCGGGTAAGTAGGATTGGGAAACAAGCGGTTCCACAATAATGGCTGGCGGGTGGTGGAGGAAACCACATCTGGCAGCAGTTTCACGGTGGAGGTGGATAAATTCTTAATGATAGGGGGCAGGATTTGCCCGCCCAGGTACCCGCTGACGCCTAAGACGACCGGTTTGACCAGTTTTTTAAGCCCCGCTTTGGAAAAGTCCGGCGCTTCGATGGCTAACAGCGATAGCATGGCGGCCCACAAGCCCGGCGAGTAGGACCAGGTCCAACGCGTCCGGCGGGTATAGAAGGAGATGAGCAAGATTAACAGCGCGCCTATGGGCAGTTTGGTGCGCACGGCCAGCAGAGTGACCAGACCCGCCAGGATCAGCGGTGGGTAAATCGGGCCTTGATCGAGAAAAAGGAATGTCCAACCGGCAAAAACCAAAGCTGTCAGGCCGATACGTGTCCGATCGCTATGGGCCTTGGGGAGCTTTTGCCAAACAGCCGCCCAACCCAGCAGCAGGGCGGGGACGATCCAAACCAGCTGGTACCACATCCGGAAAGCGCCAATGGTCAGGTTGGGAAAGATGAAGGGCAAAGCCCAGGGAACCTGCATGCCCCAGCTGATAAACGCGAAAATATCCCCACCGTCCGGGACATTATAGCGGAAGCTGCCCAACAAGGTGGAATAATCGAAAAAGCGGTTGCCTTCTGACCAGAAAAGCGTGAAGGGATAGGCGGTCACCTGGCTTAATTTGAGTAAAATAGCATGGCTAGCACCGGCTGCCATTACCAGAGAAGCAGTGATCAACAATGCTTGGCCGTCATCATGTTCTGGTTTCAGTAAAAGGTTTGCGGATAGAATTGCAGCAATATAAATCAGGAACAGCTCTTCCCAATAACCGAAAGTGAAATTTTGAGGCAGCGGAAGCACCCATTTGATTAATCCCGGCAGGAGCATTAACAAGATTGCAGTTGCCCAGCGTAGGGTAGGCGGAAGCGATTCCCTATTATATTTAACGGTAAATTGATCGCGAGCAACCCTAAAGTAACCGAACAAGAGATACGCGAGAGCGGTTAGGAAGCTGATTCCCACAAAAGCGATGAAGCGCTTGGAATTCCAAAGGTGCTGTTGGCCCACATAGGCCATCACGTTAATAAAATAGAATTCCCTGAATGCCAGATAACCCAGAACACCCAGTAAACTCCACAAAGAAATACGGTACGCCTTGGTTCTTTTCATAATGCCCTGTTGAATGATTTGTACTTTCTACCCGATATATTTAAAAATTAACTATTGATAATTCTAATGTATATTTTCACTCCCCTTTGGAAATGGCGGCATTCTTCCGTTAATTAGCCCTGCGACTGGACAGCCAGATTTCCATCCAGTTTGTAAGAAGATTGTAAATTATCACTTAATATGTTGAAATAGGGCCGAGAGCGGAGTAATGTTAAAATGGCGTAGCTTCTCACGTAGTTCATTGGAAAGGCAGCAAGAGCGGGTGTTTTTTTTCGGTTCTATCGGTATCATTCAAGTATTATTTTTACCGGGGTTGATTTTCGTTTACCTGCTGCGCTTCCCCAAACGTACCTTTGAAAAATTCATTGCTGTTATAGCAACCAGCCTGGTAATTAATTACTTGCTGGTCTTTCTTTTAACTACCTGCCATATTTATACCCGTCCGGTAGTCTTTACGCTGCTCAGCGCGGAAATTGGCATTTTAGCCTGGTTATACCGGATTAACCTCAAACAGCCAATCGAAACTGTATTTTCAAAGTTAAACACGCAGCTTAGTATCCTATATGCCAAGGGGCTGCGTTTTTTTCGGAAAAGGGAAGATGAATCTGCGTTGGCGCTGTTTGCACGCCTGCTATACGGGTTTTTTTGCCTGGCGTTGGCTTATGTTGCCTTGAATTGGATTGGAAAGCTTTTCACCTGGAACCTGGGTTCATCCTTTAATTCGTACGATACGGTGGCGGAATGGAACCGCTGGGCGCTGGACTGGGCCGCAAACCGGCTGCCAACCGGCACCTGGCGCTACCCACAGCTGCTTTCGAGTAACTGGTCTCTTATCTACGTTCTGATGGGCGACACAACCTTGCAGTTCTTCAATAAAGCTTTCATGCCGCTCTTTACCCTGTTCATCCTGCTGATGATGGTGGATTTGGCTTACCAAAAGAAAAATCCCGGCTATTTGTTAGGCACAGCGATCACGTACCTGACACTGAAGAAATTTCTGGGTGCTTTCCTGATTGAAGGCCTGGCGGATATGCCCGTGGCATTTTTGGCCTTCGCCGCTGTTTACTTTCTGATCCTGCACCATCAGGATATTAAAAAGGCTGATGCTTCACGGGGTGCGGTGCTGATGGCCGTCATTGCGGCCGGGGCGGGCGTGACCAAACAGGTCGGGCTGGAATTCCTGGGGTTATTCTGCCTGGTATTTCTACTTTTCTACCTGGTGCCGCTGATCCGGCGCAGCCCCCAACAGGGTTGGAAAACCCTGTGGCTCACGGTGGGTCTGGTGCTGGTGATCGTGGTGCCGTGGTATGCCTACAAGCAGGTGCTGATCTGGAAAGGCTTAGAAAATTCCGAAATGGGCATGATAATGGATGCCACTACATCCACCTACGATACAACGGGGGTCGCCTTGCGCTTTGATGCCATCCGCCAAAATATGGGCAAGTATTTTTACCTGTTTGCGCTCATCATTCCCTTCTCTTTCTTAATGGATCCGCTCACACGAGGAATTAACTTGCTGATTGCCCTGCCGCTATTTCTCAGTTGGGGCTTTTTGGCCAGCTACGATTTCCGCAACTTGTCCATTGCCCTGCCTATCCTCAGCATGAGCAGCGGGTTGAGCATTCAATTGGTAGTTGATAAAGTTTATGGGATTTTCAGGAAAATCCCCTTTCAGCGTATCTCTAAGGTTGTGTCCATTGGGCTGGCTGTGCTGCTGCTATTCTTGCTGGGCAAATTTTTCTATCCGGATGAACTATTATATGAACGCCACAGTGAAGCTGTTATGCAGACTTTTTCCACAGCCATTAACCAAAAGCTGGTGGACGCTTTGGAGAATGAATCCGGTGATTTCACTATCTTGACCAATTATCCGTTGGATTATCTGCCAGGCATGCAGAACAAGAAAATTTCCACGCTGTTCAACGATTATGACTCCTACCGCTACGACCTGACCTATCATGGTGTGGATTACCTGCTGGTGCCTAATTACGCCAACCAGGCCATCCTGGAAGATATCGATCAGCGCGTTCAAACGGGTGAATTTGAGCTGGTTTTTCAGGACGATAGTTGGATCCCCTACCAGTTCGTGAAGGTATTGCTGCCTGAATAGAAAGTTGGCAGGAAAGTCTTTGTTTGGGGTGCTTGGAAGAAAAAAATGGAAAGTCATCAAATCAATTCTATTGCCGTGCTGATTCCCTGCTATAACGAGCAGGCTACTATTGAAAAAGTCGTCCGCGACTTCCGCATCCAATTGCCGCAGGCAGATATCTATGTCTTCGATAACAACAGCACGGATAATAGCCGCGCGCTGGCGGAAGCGGCCGGCGCCATTGTGATCAAGGAAAAACGTCAGGGCAAAGGCTTTGTGGTGGCGGCTATGCTGCGTAAAGTCCGGGCGGATTACTACATCATGGTGGACGCGGACGATACCTACCCGGCCGAATACTGCCGCGCGCTGCTTCAACCGCTTTATGACGATCAGGCCGATATGGTGGTCGGGCAGCGGCTGTCGGAATATGACCAACATGCTTTCCGCTTTCTGCACCTGTTTGGCAACAAGGCCATCTGCCGTCTGATCAATTCCATCTTCCATTCGGATTTGCAAGACCCGCTTTCGGGTTACCGCGCTTTCACGAGCGAGGTGGCGCTGCAGCTGCCGGTGGTGGCCAGCGGCTTTGACGTGGAAACCGAGCTGACCTTGCAGATGCTCTACCGCCAGTTTGTCATTCAGGAAATCAGCGTGCCCTATCGCGCGCGCCCCTCCGAAAGCCCCTCCAAGTTGAACACTTTCAAAGACGGCTTCCGTGTGCTGATGAAGATTTTTCTGATCCTGCGTTCCTACAAACCCCTGACCTTTTTCGGTACCTCGGGAATTATTTGTGAAATCACTGCCTTTATCATCGTCCTGTTCCTGCTGCCGGTGCGGCAGGCCCAGACCGGCAACGCGCCAGTGTTGCTGTTCACGCTCAGCTCCAGTCTGTTTATGATCGGCATCCTGCTGGCTGCCATGGGGGTGTTCCTCAACTCGCTCAATTTCCGTTTGCTGGAAGATACGAGTGTGTTGTCGAAGCAGATACAGAACAATAAATTTGTAAATAAATAGGTTGATTGTGCTATTCAGTTTTATGGATGAAGAAATTAAGTCTAGCGTTTCTTTTTCTCGGTGAGGATGCGCTTCTGTTTCTCTTTTTTCCCCATGTCCTTCTCCACGAACAGCTTTTCGCCCGTGAAGGGGTCCATTTCCGTGTAATACATCAGCGCGGAGTAGGTGGAGGGCAGCGGGGTGAAGATTTGCACCTGTTCGGGTGAGATGTGCAGCTCGCGGCTGGCGAAATCCTTCAGCTTGTGCATGTCTGCTTTGCTGCAACCCGGGTGCGCGGCGATCAGGTAATAGGTCAGATATTGGCGCAATCCGGCTTCGTGTGACAGCTGGTCGAAGCGCTCTTTGAATTCCAACAAGGCCGCGTGACCGGGCTTGCCCATTTTCTCCAGTACTTCGTCCTGGCTGTGCTCGGGGGCCACCTTTAGCTGGCCGGACACGTGGTGGGCCGTCAATTCCTTCAGATAGGTTTCCCCGTGTTGTTGGTCGGCCAGGATGAGGTCGTAACGCAGACCGGAGCCTACAAATACCTTTTTAACACCCGGAATGCAGCGCAGCTTGTGCAGCAATTGCAGCTGCTGGCTGTGGTCGGGCTTGAGCGCCGGGCAGACCAGCGGGTAGATGCAGCGCTTATCGGCGCAGGCGCCCTGTTCCAGCTTAAGCCTGCACTCGTAACCGTACATGTTGGCGGTTGGGCCGCCCACGTCGAAAATATAACCCTTGAAATCCGGCAGCTCGGTCAGTTTTTCAGCTTCATCCAGGATGGAAGCCTGGCTGCGCCAGCGCACCGTGCGGCCTTCGTGCACGGCGATCGCGCAGAAGTTGCACTCGCCGTAGCAGCCGTGGTGCGAGTTGATTGAAAAGCGGATGGTTTCCAGCGCTTTGACCGGCCCCTGCTGCTCATAGTAGGGGTGCTGCTCGCGTTGGAAAGGCAGCGCATAGACCGCGTCCAATTCGGCTTGCGTAGCATAGGGCGCGGGCGGGTTGTGGATCAGATAGCGGTCTCCGTGCAGTTGATACAGCCCTTTGGCGGTCAGTGGATCGTTGTTCTGATAGAAGGTTTGGAACATGCGCGCGAAAACGTAAGGGTCGGCAACCACACTCTCATAGGGAGGCAGCTGCTCATAATTCTCTGAATCGGCGGGTGGTTCCTTGCTAATGTAACATAACCCGTGCAAGCGGCTGACTTCCATGCCTTTGTCCATGTGCTCCGCAAAATCCAACACTGAGCCTTCGGCCATGCCGTACAGCAGGTAATCGGCCCTGGCGTCGAACAGGAGCGAGCGCCGGATGCTGTCAGACCAATAATCGTAATGCGGTACGCGCCGCAGGGAAGCCTCAATGCCGCCCAGCAGGATGGGTACGGTGTCTTTGAAATAGCGCCGGATCAGGTTGCAATAGGCGATCACCGCGCGATCGGGCCGGCGGTTGTTTTCGCCGCCTGGTGTGTAATCATCCTGGCGCCGTTTGCGGCGGCTGGCGCTGTAATTGGCTACCATAGAGTCCACACTGCCGCCGGTCACGCCCCAAAACAAGCGCGGTTCTCCCAATCGCTTGATATCGGCTGGGCTGTGAATATCCGGTTGGGCGATGATACCCACCCGATAACCTTTTTTTTCCAACACGCGCGCGATGACTGCCGCACCGATCAACGGGCTGTCAATATAGGAATCGCCGCTGACCAAAATAACGTCCAGTTTCTTCCAGCCGCGCTGTTGCATTTCTACTGCTGTAGTAAGGATGAAATTTCTTTCCATTTAATGAAATTGTAACCGTTATTATGGCCCACTGAAAACGAAAGACCGGTCGTTATAAAATGGCTGACCGGTCTTGTTTCCCTGTTTGTAAATCTGGAGATTTGGGTTTTGTAAAGAAGCTTATTCCAGCATTTCGCAATTGCCTACATGCCCATTCAGGGCCAGACAGTTTACCCAGGTGCCGTCGAAGTTGATAAGCATATTCACCTGAGAGAAGGAGTCGTCAAAGCTGCCTATGACCAACTTGCGCGGCCCGGCAAGATCAACATCCAGTTTGGTAAAGCGCCGTACCAAGCGCTGGTCGCGTTCGCTCAAGTTTCCCAAATCGAGCTGCGAGACTTCTTCCAACTGCTCATCCACATTCACCAACTGTGTGCGTAATTCCGCGTTAGCGTTGGAATCGGCCACATAGCCGGCTCCGCCAAATAAAGCCAGGCACAGCAGCACCGGGATGAGCCAGCCAATAGTGCCGCTGGCGGAGAAATAGGATTGACTGGCAGTATCAAAGAGCACTCCACCTATCATAAAGAGAATATTGGTCATAACGATGATCACAAAACGCCGGCTGCTGATGCCTGTGGGTGTGATGTAATTGATATAAGTGCTGACTTCAGGGTGTGTGGAGCGCAGGATTTCGGCATTGAATTGGAAGCTGAACAAACTGATCAGGTAACTTAGACCAGTGGCCAAAACCATCCACAGCAGCATGCACAAAACCATATGGCTGATTTTAGTGTTGAGCCAACCCACCAGGGTGAAAATTGCCAAGATGGGCAGGATGGCGATGGCAAATTTTAGCCAAGGCATACTAACGTGAGCGGCTGCCAGCTGAAAGGCGTCAATGCCCCAGGCAAAGAAAGCATAAATAAATCCGGCGGCTGCCCCCAGATAAAGATGGATCTTGAGTAAACTTGATTTTTGGGTTGTTTCCATTAGCGTCCCCTTTCCTTATCGAATTTCTTTTGACATAACTAAAATATCGCCGCGCCTCTGCCAGCCAATTTTCTGCCAGAATTGGATTCCCTCCTGGTTATCCGCGATCACAAAAATGTGGCATTTCTCAATGCCCTGGCTCTGCAGCGCATCCAGGCAGGTTTGTACCAGAGTGCTGCCCAAGCCCTGTTTTTGATAGTCTGCATGCACAGCCAAATGGTAGAGGTACCCGCGGCGGCCGTCGCTGCCGCCTAAAACCGTGCCGAGAATTATTTTATCCTGCGCTGCTGCGAAACAGGTGTTAGGATTGCGCTTTAGGAAAGCTTGAATGGCTTCCTCGCGGTCGGCGCTGGATAATCCTAATCCGGGCAGTTCCTGCCATAGCTGGATAGCGCTTGTGTAGTCCTCCGGCTGCATCAGACGAATCTGAATGCCCATTTTCCCTCCGGTTGTTTAATGAAATTACAGTAAACCTATATTATCAAAGAATAGCGAAAAAGCGACTCTATTTATATACGGATAAATTTATGATTAGGGTTTGCCATCAAAAACAAACATGTTATAATTTTCCCGCTATTCAGTTAGTAGTCGTGGAGAGGTTGCGTAGTCCGGCTTAACGCGCACGCTTGGAGAGCGTGTGTACCGCAAGGTACCGTGGGTTCGAATCCCACCCTCTCCGCCTTTGATTTAATACACCTGGGGTAAATTTTGGATAAGCAATATTCGTTAGAAATACAATCTTTGGTATATGAGGGCAGTGGTTTCAGCCGCCTGCCGGACGGTAAGGCTGTCTTTGTGCCCTATGTCATGCCAGGCGAGCTGGTAACCATCCAATTGCGCGAGGATAAAAAAGGATTTGCACTGGCGGATTTGGTCAGTGTGGAGCGGCCGCACCCACAGCGCATCCAGGCACGCTGCGCCCATTTCGGCACCTGCGGCGGCTGCCATTACCAGCATATTCCTTATGATTTGCAGTTAGCTTATAAAAAAGAAATCTTAATTGAGCAGCTCCAGCGCATCGCGGGGATCGCATCGCCATGCGTGGATAAGGTTGTGCCCGCGGCAGAGCAGTGGGGCTACCGCAATACCATTCAGTTTCAGGTTTCATCCAAAGGGAAGTTGTGTTATGCCAAAGCGCGCGATAACTTCCCCTTTACGGTGCAGGAATGTCACCTGCCCATGCCGGCTTTATCCGACCTTTGGCCGCAAATCGCCTTTGAACCCGGCAGCTTTATTGGCCGGCTGGATTTGCGTCAAAATCAGGCTGGGGAGGTGCTGCTGGAATTGAGCGGCAAGCAGAGCGAGATCCCCGAACTCGAAAGCGAATCCAGCGTTTCCATTGTCTCTCTGGCAGGGGACGACCCGGTTGTTCTGGCAGGAGAGGGGTACCTGATTGCCGAAGTGCTTGGTCGGCCTTTCCTGATCTCCGCAGGTTCATTTTTCCAAACTAATTTCAGCGGGGCTGAAGCGCTGGTTAACCAGGTCCGCGCGCTGGTGCAGGAATATAAACCCCGGCAGTTGTTGGATGTCTATAGCGGGGTGGGGTTGTTTTCAGCCTTTTTAGCCGGTGAGGTGGAGCAGTTAATGGCAGTTGAGTCCAGCCCGTCGGCATGCCAGGATTTTGTGGTAAACCTGGATGAGTTTGATAATGTCGGGCTGGTGGAAGGGACTGCGGAAGCGGTTCTGCCTACGCTGGATTTCCAGCCGGATGCGATTCTGATTGATCCACCGCGTTCGGGCATGCGCCCGCAGGCCCGCGACGCTATCGTCCAGCTTGCGCCCGAAATCATCATCTATGTTTCCTGCAACCCGTCCACATTGGCGCGTGACACGCGTAGTCTATATGAGGCCGGTTATCAGATCAGAAAAACTGTGCTGGTAGATATGTTCCCGCAAACCTATCATATGGAATCGGTTGTGGCTTTTACCAAGTGATCCCTTTTTCAATATTGTTGTTTATAGAAGCGTGGGAACTTGTAAACAATTCATAAATTCTCATAGCTGTCTCTTTAGGTCGTGTAGAATCAACCCATAAGAGGAATCATTTATGGGAACCGGATTGTTCTTTAATCTACCCGCTCACGGGCATATCAATCCCACCTTGCCGCTGGTCAAAGAACTGACCCGGCGGGGGGAGCATATTATCTATTACAACCTGGCAGAATTTCGCCCAAAAATCGAGGCCAGCGGCGCGGAATTTCGGCCGTATGATTTCTCCGGCAAGTTCCTGAACGAGGAATTGGACGCTAAAAGGAATTTTATTGGCCTGGCAAGTTTGCTGCTGCATGCATCCGAAAAGGTGACTGAAGACTTTCTCTCGGATTCCAGGGCGCCCAGCCCGGATTATATTTTGCATGATTCCATGTGCCCCTGGGGGAAATACATCGCCAGCTATCTACAGGTCAAAGCAATCAACTCGACCACCACATTTGTTTTGAACAATGATACGCTGAACCAGTCTGAGAACATTACCAAGATGGTCCTGCGCATGGCAAAAGATACAGGTTGGGGCCGGACATTCGCCACTGTCCGTCAGAAACATTCCCTGGACAGGAAATATGGGTGCAAGACTGACTTGATTGACATTTTTCGGAATATCGAAGCGCTGAACCTGGTTTTCACTTCACAGTACTTCCAACCAGACGGCGACGCGCTGGCAGAAACGTACAGCTTTATCGGGCCTTCCATGGCCGAGCGGCCGGATGCTCCGCCATTCTCGCTTGAGCACATGTTAGATCAGCCGTTGATTTATATTTCTTTGGGTACATTGGCCAAGGAGAAGCTCGAATTTTTCCGGCAATGCATACAGGCCTTTTCCGGGTCAGCCTACAACGTGTTGATGGCGGTCGGAGAGAAAATCGATAGGGCACAGCTCGGGGATATTCCACCTAATATTTTTGTGGAATCAACCGTGCCCCAATTGAAGGTTTTGGAAGAGGCTAGTTTGTTTATTTCGCATGGAGGCATGAACAGCGTGAATGAGGCACTCTATTTCGGTGTGCCGCTGCTCCTGGTTCCACAGCAAAATGAGCAGGCCATGGTGGCTAAAAGGGTTGAGCAGCTCGGCGCAGGTGTGATCTTCCCTGAAAAAGACATTTCATCGGATATTTTGAACCAGGTTGAAAGAATGTTACACGATGCTGCCTTTTCAGCGAGCGTACAGGATATCCGGTCATCGTTTTTAGAAGCCGGTGGATACCGGCGTGGGGCAGACCTGATTTTGTCATATATTCGGGGCTGATGTATTAGAAATATTAAGTATTATGACAATTCTTATTTAAGAATCAAATCATGGAACTTGAATAGTAGAATATGCGTATATAAATTGAATAAAAAGTAAATACCCAATTTAAGGTTTAACACAAAATTGTAATGGAATGCTTATCATGCAATAATCTTAAAAAAATCGGGCAATTTATAATCAACAAAATTTAAGAGTGTTTTTTATTGAGGGAAGATATTTTGTCAAATTTTTATACGTTCAATGTTAGGAGCAGGGTTGGAGTCATTGCTGGATAAAGGGAAAAAACAATATTCATTATCTGTGATCATTCCGGTGTTCAATGAGGAGCAGACCGTTGAGGAAATCATCGGGCGGGTTCAATCCACCAAGCTGGTGGATGAAATTGTGTTGGTTGATGATGGTTCGACAGACCGCACGCGTGAAATCCTGGCCACCTATCAGGGAAAGAAAGGTATGCGCATTGTTCTGCACGAACGCAACCAGGGCAAAGGCGCAGCCATTCAAACCGGTCTGAAAGCAGTTAGCGGTGACCTGATCCTGATCCAGGATGCGGACCTGGAATACGACCCGCGCGATTATGCGGTGCTGTTGCAGCCGATCAACGAAGGCCTGGCGGATGTGGTTTATGGTTCGCGTTTTCTGGGCGGTGCGCGCAGGCCGATTTTGTTCTGGAATATGGTAGCCAATAAGATTTTGACCTTTACTACCAACATTCTCTATAACAATATCCTCACCGATATGGAAACCGGCTATAAGTTATTCAAGCGCGAGATAGTGCAGGGCATTGAAATCCATGCCAAGGGTTTTGACTTTGAGCCGGAATTCACCGCCAAGATCCTCAAAAAGCATGTGCGCATTTATGAGGTGCCTATCCGTTTCACGCCGCGTTTCTATGAAGAAGGCAAAAAGATCCGTATGCGAGACGCCTTCATCGCCATGTGGACGTTGTTAAAATACCGCTTTGTCAATTAATGAGGTCGGCGGGATTGGCGATCATTCAATGAAAAATTGGATAAAAGTGAAGGCGTGGCTGTTTGGTCTGGCAGTTTTGGCTGTCAGCGGCTGTGCTTTCTTTCTGATAAGTGCTGCAGAACTGCCTGACTTGTGGGTCAAAGCGTTCAGCCGCTTTGGCTGGGCGCATTTTCTTGCGCTGGTCGGGCTTTTTTATCTGGTTTTTCAGCTTAAAAATAAACCCAAATTGTTAATAGGCAGCCTACTGGCTGCGGTCATTTTCGCCCTGCCGCTGGCGGTTCGCCTCTCCACAGGGCTTTCCAATGCAACCGTGCTGGCTGGCTTCATCCCCTACAAAGACGGCTTCTATTATTACAATGGCGCGGGCATGTTGTTGTCCGGACACCTGATTCCGGCAGAAGGGTTGCAAGGTGCTTTCCGGCCGCTTTTTCCAGCTTTGCTGTCCAGCCTGCTATTCCTGACGGGGAATAATTTGCTTTTAACTTTGCAGGTCATGGTGCTGATCACCGGCTTGTGCTGCTATCTGGCGGCTGTGTCCATCCAGCGTTCCCATGGCCCGCTGCCCGCGGCCGTTTTTTTCGCGCTGGTCTTTGCCTTTATCCGGCCGATGCTGGGGGACACACTCACTGAGCTGCCCGGTTTGGCCTTTGCCTGTTTGGCGCTGGTGCTATTAATTGAAGCGGCCCACACGAAAAAAACCGTGTATGCTGTCATTGGCGGAGTGATGCTGGTACTGGCGCTCAGTATCCGTGCCGGTGCGTTTTTTATGCTGCCTTTTCTGATCTTGTGGTGGGGCTGGTTGAATCGACAGGGCAAACGGCTCTCCATTAGAAAGATGTTCAGCCTCACGATTATCCTGTTATCGGTTTTCCTATTTGTTAATATGCTGGTTCCCCGTTTGCTGGTGGCGGCCGGGGAATCCACTTTTGGTAATTTCTCCTGGATGCTCTACGGCCAGGCAGTAGGCGGCGCGGGCTTCAAGTACCACGCCCAGGCCTTGGGAACCAGCGATTCCGCTGTGGTGATGCGGGCGGCCCTGGAAAAAATGCGCACCTATCCCTTGGGTTTTCTAATCGGCAGTGCTAAAGCTTTCCGTGATTTCTTCAGCAATAACTCCTTGGGTATATTTGACCTTTTATCCGGTGAAAAAGCACTGGGGGAGTGGACCTTCTGGGGCATGTGTCTGGCTTTGCTGTTGGGCAGTTTGGTTCGAGCTGTAAAGCGCCATAACCAGCCAGTGAATGCGCTTTTGCTGGTTGGGTTTCTGGGCGTGCTGTTTTCCATCCCGTTCCTGCCCCCGGTGGATGGCGGCAACCGCTTTTATGCCGGCAGCATGCCCTTCCTGTTTGCCTTGTTGGCGATTGCACTGCCGGACGCGCGGCTGAAAAGCTCGGTAAATGCTCCGCGGGAAGCCGACAATCAGATAAGTATTCTGGCTGGCTGGGGTTCCGGGGCAATGGTATTCCTGACCATATTGCTGCCCCTGGCTATCTTGACTCTTTCCTCTGATTCCATAAATGAAGCGGTGCCTTGCGATGATGGATGGGTGCCTTATGCCATCCAATTTGATAAGGGGTCTTACGTGGATATTCTGCCGGAGCAAAGTACAGATTGCGCCGGTTCGCCCCATCTGTGCCAGGCGCGCTTTGCAGCCAACGGTATGGATCGGAGCAACGATGATTTCTATAGCTCATTGGCGGATTTAAGCTTGCAGATCAACACTGGCCTGCGCTTCTGGGCGGGCATCGAGCAGACCAGCGGAGAGTATTATTTTCTGTCCATGCCTTTGGATCTGGCTGCAGGTGTGGCGTCTGGGCAGGTTTTCAGCGGTTGTGCGCAGTTGGTCAACAGCCAATATCAGCGGCTCCTGCTGGTCGATTCCGTGATCCATCCTTAATTTCAATCTGCTAATACCGTTCTGAGAATCACAGTTAAATACTGGAAAATTCCGGCGGGCTTGGTTATACTTGTATCTCCCTTAAACCACCATCTTCCAAAGCGTGGTTCTTTTCCCTAAAGGGAATAAGGATTTTTCAAATACTTTATAAATATGGAGAGAAGCATGACGAGGAACGTAATTATTGATTGTGATACCGGTATGGATGATGCGGTTGCGCTGCTGTTGGCTTTGCGCTCACCTGAGTTCAATGTACTCGGCATTACTTGTGTGAATGGCAATGTTGGGTTGGGGCATGTGGTCAACAATACGTTGCGTGTAGTCGAACATTCCGGTAAAGATGTTCCTGTCTATGCCGGTTATGCTTCCGCGTTGATGCCGGCTGGTGAAGAAGACGCCGCAGCCGTGCATGGGAAAGACGGCCTGGGCGGGCTGCCTTTTCCGGCTCCTAAGAAGAAGGTTGAGAAAGATCATGCTGTGGATTTCATCATCCGCACGTTCATGGAAGCGAAAGAACCTATGGATTGGATCACCCTGGGTCCGCTGACCAACGCGGCCATGGCCATCCGACGTGAACCGCGTATTATAGAAAAGATCCGCATGCTAACCATGATGGCCGGCGGAGTGCATAGCGGCAACACCAATCTTATGTCAGAGTTCAATGTTTATTATGACCCCGAAGCGGCGCGCATTGTCTTTGACAATGACATTCCCAAAATGATGGTGCCGTTAGATCCGCTTTGGTTCGGAGGGCGCCTGACCGAGGAAAACTTGAGCACGCTCAAAGCGGCTGCAGCCGATAGGCCCTGGTGTGATATGGCCAGCCAAATTTTTGGGCAGACCATTGAGATCATGGCTGACCTGAACCGCTATATCGGTAATGAAGAGCGTTATGTCTCACCTCCTGACCTGTTAGCGGTGGCGGTGGCTATCGACCCGAGCATCGCGGAAATTGAAAATTACCCGGTGTTTGTGGAAACGACCGGTGAATACACGCGCGGTATGACTGTGGTGGACCGCCGCCGTTTCACCCACCTGAACAAGAATAACACCCGCAAGAAAGTTGCCATTGCGATGAAAACTGATCAGGAAAAATACGCCAACCTGGTTTTGAACACCTGGCTGAAAAATTAATCATATTATTAAATAATTACGAGGTTTAGTGGTAGCTGTAATCCGTCAATACCTTACGAATATTAAGTTATTTAATCGCAACATTAAGCTTTATCTGGTTGCGACTGCACTGATCAATCTCGGTTTTGGTATTTTTTATGCCGACTTTAATCTTTACGTTCTATCAATGGGGATGAAACCTGATTTTCTGGGCGTCATCCTGAGTTTGGCCCCCTTCGCAGAAGGGCTGTCTTCCATTCCGATCGGATTCCTGGCAGAGAAAATTGGCTTCAAACGCTCACTCATTATGGTCTATGTGGTGTTGGGTGTGGCCTATTTCACCCAAATTATCAGCCCCAACCCTTCTTTGATCATGTTGGGTTCGTTTATGGTGGGTTTGGTGGCTGGCGGCAATTTCATCATTCAGCTGCCTTTTATCTCACAATTTACCAAGGAAGACCGCAACCAGGCTTTCACGTTTACGATGTTGGTATATTACATCATGTATGCCGTTGGCGGTTTAATCGGCGGATATTTACCCTCGATTATCAATTCCTTTGTCATGAATGAGACGCTGTCCTATCGCATTATACTTGCCGTCTCTTCCTTATTTGTCATCTTGGGCGCGCTGCCGATGTGGTTTGTGGATGAGGACAAACCTGATCCGAATCAAAAAATCAGCCTTGATCCTTACCTGAAGGGCATGGATGCCAACACGGTCAAATTTGCTGTCACGGAGTTGTTTGTTGGTGCCAGCTTGGCTTTTGTGGTCTCCTTCCTGAACATCATCTTTGTGTACTATTTTCACTCTACGCTGGAATTCTATGGCACCACCATGGCGGTGCTTGTCATTCCTACAGCGTTGTTCTTGTTCCTGGGCCCGACCATTGCAGAGAAAATTGGGAACCTGCGCACGGTTCTGATCAGCCGCGTGCTGACCACTATCCTGGCTTTTTGTGTGGTTATGACCACAAATGCTTATATTGGCGCGTTCTCGTTCATCCTGTTCCGTTCGCTGTTTGGTTTCTCGCAGTCGCTGTGGTTTTCCTTCGCCACCTCCGTTTCAACCCGGCGTTCGCGCATGGCCACCTCGACCTGGTTGGAAATTACCTTCCAGATTGGCATGGGTGTGGCTGCGCTGGTTGGCGGCCAGTTGATTGCACACGAATCCTATGTCATGCTGGGTGTTATTTCCGCTGTTTCCATGGCAATCTGCTTTATCCTGACCTATGTCTTTTTTGGAAAAGAGCATATGGTTCCCCTGAAAGATTTGCGCAAGCGCGAAACGGCTTAATAAATAATTCGTTAGATTGAAATAGATAGGAGACGGCATAACCATGGCCGTCCCTTTTTTTATTAATAAGAATTGTTTTCGCTGAAGAACTCAACCAGCACCGAATTGACCATTTCCGGCTTTTCGTAGTGGGGAATGTGGCCGGCATCCGGGATGGCTTCAAAACGGTGATGCGGTAGGGTAGCGCGTAGCAATTGGATATCCTCGAAAGAAATCGTGCGGTCCTGCTCCCCGCGGATGATCAGCACCGGTAGGCCTTTTTGTGCCAGTTGCTGATACTGTCCTAGTGTATCTTCTTTGGCCATGCAGCGCATGGTGGACAGAATCGCGCGGCGGAAGCCTTTGTAACACATCTGGTCTTTATATTGGGCCTGCCACTCCGGGAAAGTTTCCGGGTGATGCAGATCGTCCGATTGCGATTGGCGCAGATTAAAAGGCGCCAAATAGAAGGTCATTAATATCTCGCCAACCACGGGCAGTTTAATAGGCCCGATGCCCGTGCGGAAGATATTGGTGACTACCGGGTCGATTAAGGTGAGGCTGCGCAGGGAATCGCTATGTTGGTTGGCAAAAGTGGCACTGATTGGCCCGCCCATGGAAAGCCCGACTAAGTGATAGGGTTGGTCGATCCCCAGCACATCCAATAATTGTTTCAATTGTTGCACGAACAGGTCAATGTCATAATCCAGATTGGGGCGGTCTGAACTTCCGCGTCCGTACAAGTCGAAGCGCAGGGTGCTGAAACCGGCGCGGTGCAGGGCTTGGCAGGTGGGTGCCCAGGTATAGCTCGGGGTGGAAAAGCCGTGGATCAGCACTACCAAAGGGTTGAGCGGATTGCCTTCCAATTCGTAATGCACATAACCCTTTTCAAGTAAAGCAAAGCTGCAATCCATACTGTCACGTGCTTTTTGATCCAATTGCTTCCATTCGCGATTCAAGATCAAATATGCAATACCGAAGATAAATATGAGTGAAATGAGGATGATTTGCCAGAGTGCCATGGATGAACTCGTTTTTTTCAGTTTAATGATTGTTGAATTATTTTAACATCATCATGAGAGCGTTAATAAAAATCGATTAAGATTTTAATCATGGTTTGATTAAACAAAAAAAGCCTCCGGATTCAATCAGAAGGCTTTAAATTCACTCGAACTTTATTTATCCTATTTTCGATCTTTCAAAAAGTCCTGCATCATGGAAGTGAATTCCATCGGGAAGATGTATTTAGTGGATGCACCTTCACCCAATTTCTTCAAAGTTTCGAAGTATTGCAGTGTGATTGTCTTGGAATCTACGTCTTGGGCTGCTTTGAAGATGTTCTCCAGAGCTTGGGCATAACCTTCTGCGTTTAATACTTGCGCCTG
Organism: Anaerolineaceae bacterium UBA5211; assembly: GCA_002412595.1. Lineage (GTDB taxonomy): Bacteria > Chloroflexota > Anaerolineae > Anaerolineales > Anaerolineaceae > Pelolinea. The sequence goes on along the minus strand of DHVJ01000038.1, from coordinate 68,972 downwards.
GCGTGTGCCTTCGGCTTCCAGAATGGCGGATTGTTTCTGACCATCGGCCACGTTGATGGCGGCCTCGCGTGTACCCAACGATTCGGTCACAACTGCACGCCGGACACGTTCTGCGGCCAATTGGCGGTTCATGGAATCCTGCACTTCTCTCGGCGGGATAATCTCGCGAATTTCAACGTTGGTGACTTTGACGCCCCAACGTTCGGTGACTTCATCCAGGCGGGTGCGCAGCGCGTTGTTGATCTGCTCACGTTCTGAAAGCACGCTGTCCAGCATAATGCTACCGATCACCGAACGCAGGGTGGTGGTGGCAATACCCTGAGCGGCTAATTCGAAGTTTCCAACCTGCAAGACGGTGCTGGTTGGATCGATGACTTTGTAGAACCATAAAAAGTCAATCGAAATAGGCGCATTATCCTTGGTGATCGAGGTTTGCGCGGGTATTTCCCGCACTTGTTCCCGCAGGTCAACCATGACAGCCCGATCCACAATGGGAATCAACATGACAAAACCAGGCCCTTTTTCACCGATACAGCGGCCCAACCGGAACACGATCAAACGTTGGTACTCTGGCACAATTCGAATGGATGATGCCAGTAAGCTGATAACCAAAATGGCAATCAGCACGAGTAAAATTGGAACGACACTAAACATTTATAACCTCCAGTTGAATTAATTCAAGATTTCTTTTTAGGGTTTTCAGAAAACGGTTCCACTTTTAATAACAAACCTTCACGTTTGCGGATAATTACAGCGCTGCCTTTTTTAATCAGGATTTCGCTTTCCGCCGACCAGTTCTCCCCGCCAACATAAACACTGCCCTCTTTTGAAATATCGGTAACTGCTCTGCCCACCTGCCCGACGATTTGGTCAAGATTGCGTTGGGGTTTTTGCTGGAATGCCTGGGCGGTGTTGCGGCCAACAATCCAGATAAAAGCAGCCGTGCTGATGGAGACAATCACGGCCAGGAAGGGATCCATGGCCAGGATTTGACCTGGTGTCTTGAAAACCAGCAGCATGCCCGCTACTAACAGCACAATTGAAAAGGCTAACAAGTAGCGGTTCTCGGAGCGTTTCAGGGCCAGCAGAACAGCCACAATGCCGCCTAACAGGAGCAAAATTGCCCAGGTATTCACTGCCAGGTTTGCCATGCTGAATCCTACCAGGGTGAGCAAGATCAGGGCCAGGACTTCCAACACGCCAGTACCCGGCGCAAGCAGGGCGAAAATGGTGACCATGAAGGCGATTGCCAATAATACAAATGCAAAATTTGGATCCGGAAGGAATATCATTGCTAACCTCTTCTCCTATTTATTACTTTACTATTATGCACCTATTCGTAAAGGATTACAATTAACAATGTGTCTTTTTTACGCAATTGATGAAAAGTTTTGTTCCAGCTTGACAGATAAAATTATTTTCAGTATCATGTTGGATAGGAAAACAGGTAATTAACAAAAAATGCGCATTCGGTAAGTCATATTTATCTGTTCTGATGCCCTTATTCACGCCATAAGCGGGAAGGGCAAACTATCGGGGACTTGTTTTTCTGAGTCCAAGGCTTTTCACGATAGGAGACAGAAATGCTTACCGTTTCTGATTTAAAAAAGACTTTCAACTTATCACCCTTATTCGAAAAAATAAATTTCAGCATCAACCCAGGCGAACGTGTGGGCCTGATTGGCCCTAACGGGAGCGGTAAGACTACATTGTTGAGAATCCTGGTTGGGCAGGAAAATCCTGATTCGGGTGCCATTCATAAACCCGCAGACCTGCGATTGGGATATCTGCCGCAGGGCAGGACTTTCGAACCGGACAGCTGTTTGGGCCAGGTGGTTGGCCGAGTGGCCGGCGATTTGGATATGCTGCAAGCGGAGTTGAATGTGGCTGCTCAAGCATTGTCATCTACTCCGCAGGAACCGGCGTTGATCGAGCGCTACGATGTTCTACTGCAGCGCATCCAGCGCGCGGACCCGACTAAAACCGGACAAATCCTGGCTCAATTGGGTTTGGCTCAAATAGATCCGCAGCTGCCGGTGAGCAAACTCAGCGGTGGGCAGCAAACACGCCTGGCACTGGCCCTGGTGCTATTGGACGATCCGCAGCTGTTGTTGTTGGATGAACCTACCAATCACCTGGATATCGAGATGATGGACTGGTTGGAGGATTGGCTGGCGCATACCGAGTGCGGTGCGCTGATTGTCTCGCACGACCGCACTTTCTTAGATCATGTGGTGACACGCATCCTGGAATTGGATCCGGCCAGCCGTACCCTGCGGGCTTATGAAGGCAATTACACTGACTATCTGGAACAGCGTCGTACGGAAGTACGTGCGCAGTGGAGCGAATACCGCGACCAGCAGCAGGAAGTGCGCCGCATGAAAACCGATATCACACGTGTTAAGGCACAGGCGGCCTACACAGAAAAGCAAATGAGCACCACGCGTCTGGCCGGCAGGGAATTCCGCAGCAGCAAAGATTTCTATAAACGTATTGCCAAGAAAGTGGCCAAGAAGGCCAAGTCCCGGGAAAAAAGGCTGGAGCAGTACGTCGAATCGGATGAGCGCGTGGAAAAACCGGAGCAGCAAAAGGCGCTGTATTTCGAGTTCCAGAACACTGTCCATTTGGGCAACTCCGTATTGCAGTTGGAAGAGCTCAGCGTGGGGTTTCCGGACAAGCTGCTGCTACGCGATTTAAATTTGCAGGTTCAAGCCGGTCAGCGCATCGTGTTGAGCGGCGCCAACGGCTGTGGCAAGACCACCCTGCTGCGTACCGTGATGGGTACACTGCCGCCGCTGGCGGGGCGCGTGCTGTTGGGCAGCAGCGTGCATATGGGCATGCTGGCGCAGGACCTCTCCAACCTGGAGTTGAACAAAACTGCTGTCGAAACGATGCAGCCGTATTTTGCCAACCAAACGGAAGCGCGCCACTATTTGGCCACCTACCTGTTAGCCGGGGACGAAGTACTTAAGACTGCTAATTTGCTCAGCTACGGCCAGCGCGCTCGCCTGGAGCTAGCCCTACTGATTGCGCAAGGCTGCAATTTTCTGCTTTTAGATGAACCCATTAACCATTTAGACATTCCCAGCCGTACGCAGTTCGAACAAGCACTGGACGCCTTCGAAGGGGCCATTCTGGCGGTGGTGCATGACCGTTATTTCATCGAGCATTTCGCGCAGGAGGTTTGGCTGGTTGAGGCAGGCAGTGTGCGCAGGACATAAGCAGTACAGGAAGTGTCCTTGACCTTAACCCTCTTGACAGCCGATAATGAAATCATATAATCAAGGGTGAAAGGCCAGCCCGGAAATCCAATCCGGCGTTCGCAAGGACAGGCTGCCTGCGCAGGGACATACATATGCCGTAAGCAGGCCGGAGCAACCGTTATCGCACGCAGAGGCTGATGGCTTCATCAGCAAAAGCAGGTGGCACCACGAGAACCCCTCTCGTCCTGCGGGCGAGGGGAATTTTATTTAATCAGGAGAAGATGAAATGATCGACATCAAGATTGTGCGCGAAACCCCACAACTTCTGAAGGATGCTCTGGAACGCCGCCATATGGATATCAGCGTGGTCGATGAACTGGCTCGCATGGATGAAGAATGGCGCGTGAAACTGACCCAGGTGGAAGATCTGAAGGCTGAACGTAATGCGGCATCCAAGGAGATCGGCGCGACTAAAGACAAGGCCGAGCGCGAACAGAAAATCGCGGCCATGCGCGAGGTGGGCGACCGCATCACTACTATGGATGAAGAAGTCAAAGTTATCGAGCAGCAGATTCAGGCTGTGATTGAAACTATCCCCAACATCCCGGATGAAAGTGTCCCGTTGGGAAAAGACGAGAGTGAAAATATCGTACTGCGCACCGTGGGCGAGAAACCAACCTATGATTTCGAACCTCTGCCGCACTGGGAATTGGGCCCCAAGCTGGGCATCATTGATTTCGACCAGGGCGTAAAGATCACCGGTTCGCGCTTTTACGTACTGAACGATGCTGGCGCGCGCTTGCAGCGCGCTTTGATCGCCTGGATGCTGGACCTGCACGTCCGTCAGGGCTATCACGAGAAATACACGCCCTTCATGGTCAAAGGTGAAACACTGTATGCTTCCGGCCAGCTGCCCAAGTTTGCCGATAATCTCTACAAAGACCACGAAGAAGACCTGTGGATGGTGCCCACCGCGGAAGTACCGCTGACCGGCATTCACATGGGTGATTTCATCGAAGGGGATAAATTGCCGCTGTGTTACACCGCTTACACACCCTGCTTCCGCCGCGAAAAAATGAGTGCCGGGCGCGACGTGCGCGGTATCAAACGCGGCCACCAGTTCGATAAGGTGGAGATGTACGTTTACTGCAAGCCGGAAAGATCCATGGAAGAATTCAAGATGATGGTGGCGGACGCGGAAGAGACCTGCGCCAAATTGGGCCTGACTTACCGCATCCTGGAACTATGCACCGGCGACCTGGGTTTCAACGCACGCATTACCTATGATATCGAAGTATGGGCGCCCGGCTGCCAGGAATGGCTGGAGGTTTCTTCAATTTCTAACGTGGGCAACTTTCAGGCACGCCGCGCCAACATTAAGTACGTGGACGCGGACGGCCGCAAGGATTACCTGCATACCCTCAATGGCTCCGGCCTGGGCTTGCCGCGCACCCTGATTGGCGTGATGGAAACCTTCCAGCAAGCCGACGGCAGCATCCGTGTGCCGGAAGTGCTCAAACCCTGGATGGGCGGTATCGATGTCATTACAGGGCCAAATGGATAGAATGGCCGCTTTTTTCCGCCGTACATTTCCATTATTGGGCTTAACATTGATATTAACTGCCTGCGCCGCTGACGCAGGCAGTTCCACATGGGGCGGCATTAACATGTCCTCCGGTGTGCTGTTGACTGTGCAAATCGTGGTGCTGGTGGTCATGCTGTTGGGACTGGTCAGTCTGGTGGCGGTCGTCATTCCCGGCCTAACTGTCATCTGGATCGCCGCGTTGGTCTATGGCTTGTTGACCGGCTTCAACCTCACTTCCGGCCTGATCTTCTTAGGCATCACGCTGTTGATGATCTTTGGTAATACCGTGGATCAACTGCTGATGGGCGCCAGCGCTAAAAAGAGCGGCGCGAGCTGGGGCAGTGTGGTGGCTTCAATGGTGGCTGCGTTGGTCTTCGGTATCCTATTCCCACCCTTTGGTGGGCTGGCGGCTGCGCTGATCCTGCTCTTCATAATTGAGGTGATACGCCTGAAGAATTGGCGTCAGGCGGGTGAATCCACCAAGGAAATGGCTGTGGGCTTTGGCAGAGCGGTCGTAGCGCGCTTTGGTATTGGCCTGGTCATGATCGGTTTATGGCTGCTGTGGCTGCATTTGAGCGGCGCTTGGCCTTTCTAAAACCGGGCTAATCGCAAACGGCGTTTTCCGTGATTTCGAGTTGCTGTGCATCGCAGTCAATGCGTATCTGCGCGCCGTAAGGTAGCACCAGCATGGGGTCGCTGTGGCCGAAATCCATGTTGGTCACAATAGGGATTTCTGTTAGTCCTTCTTCTTCCACCAATACATCCAGAATAGCCTGGTCATATTCAGCGAATTTCTCCGGCGGCACCTGCCCGCCCGGCCGCCCGACCAACAATGCGGATATACGCCGCAGGGCGTCCACGGCGGCCAGCGCGCGCAGCATGCGTTTGACCGCTTGCGGGGATGGTGCTTCCTCGGAAGTCTCTAAAAAGAGCACGGCTCCATTCCACTGTTCGTCTGTTGGCCAGAAATCCGTGCCGCGTAGCCAATCCAACACCTCAATGCAGCCGCCCATCAACCGCCCGCTGTGCTGGCCTTGCCCCTGCAGGAAGTTCCAACCTGTGCAAGTATGGCGTTTGCGTGGGATGGATTGATTCTTTGGGTCACCCCAATCCATCAGTTCATCCGTCCAACCTTCCGTGTTGGGGGACAGCCAACCGATGGGCTGGCTGTCGAACAGGGTCTTGCGCACAGAATTTGCCATGTAAGGGAACAGTCCCGCGTTCTCTCCGAACCCGGCCATGATGGAGGGTCCGTAGAAGGAGCCCAACCCGGCTTTCAGGCAAGCCAAATGCGTGACGGTACTGTCGGAATAGCCCATGAATATTTTAGGATTGGCTTGCATCACTTCCAGGTTGAGATAGGGCAAAGTGCGGATGGAATCATCCCCGCCGATGGTGCTGAAGATGGCAAGCACTTGCGGGTCGCAGAAAGCACCCATCAGGTCCTCCGCGCGGGCCTGGGGGTGGGCATGCAGCCAGTCCGGATCGGCCAGCGTGTGCGGCATTTCCACTACCTGCACGCCGAAGGCTACTTCCAACTGGCGCTTGCCGGCCTGGTAACGCGCCGGGAGGACGCCCGGCCCGCCCCAGGACAGGCTGACCGCCGCGACCTTGTCGCCAGGATTGAGTTTTGCGGGTTTGATCAAAGGCTGCATGCATTCACCCTTTTTACGATTACGTTATTTTATCAATTAATAAAAGAATGCCCCGTATTCTTAACTAGCGGGGCAATTTTTGTATTTCCGTGAAATGAGGTGAGTTAGCGCGCTGCGGCCGCGGCCTGCAGCACAATGGAACCGGCAGTGGCGGCGTTCAGCGAGGCCACTTTGCCGCGCATGGGAATATAAGTGATCAGGTCGCACTTTTCGCGCACCAGGCGGCGCAGTCCTTCCCCTTCGCTGCCCACCACAAATGCCAGCGCGCCTTTCAGGTTGGTCTGTGCCAGTGGTGTGGCGCTGGTGTCCATGTCCAGGCCAATTACCCAGGCATCCTGTTCTTTAATGGTGTCGATGGCTTGTGCCAGGTTGCCGGGGGCGATCAACAAATGCTCGCTGGCTCCGGAGGAGGCGTTCACTACTGCCGGTGTCACGCTGGCCGAGTGGTGCGCAGGAATGACCATGCCGTGTACGCCGAACACTTCCGCGCTGCGGATAAGTGTGCCCATGTTCTGCGGGTCCTGAATTTGGTCCAGGATCAACATGAAAAGGGGTTCGTTTCTTAACTTGGCCAGGTCGAAGATGCCCTGTAAATCCGCATACGGATACTCGCTGGACTGTAAAGCCACGCCCTGGGGATTGTCCGAGTATTCCTCTAATACGTCGCGTTCTACCCATTCTGCGTTAAGATGCTGTTGTTTAGCTAATGCGAGAATCTCTGGGATGCGCCCTTTTTGCTCCACGCCCCTGGCGAGCTGCAATCTGAAAAAATGCCTGCGTCCAGCACGCAGGCACTCATAAACAGGGTTTCTACCAGTGATCCACTCTTTCATTTCCAATACCAGGTGCTGCCGCCCTTGGCGTCTTCCACCTGCACGCCCAGTTCAGCCAGTTGGTCACGGATCTTATCCGAAAGCTCCCACAATTTTGCCTGGCGCACATCCTGGCGGACATCAACCAGCAGGTCAACGAAAGCATCGGCTGCCTGCGATTTTTTTTCTGCGCGCAGGGTCAATCCCAGAACACTGGTCAGTTCTTCCAATACATCCTGCGCGGCTTTGAGCTGCTCATCGCTGGCGCCATCGGCGCGCGCCTGGTTGATAATGCGTACCAGTTCAAATAAGTGTCCCAACGCTCCGGCACTATTGAAATCGTCATCCATGCTGGCTTCAAATCCGCTGCGGGCGGCTTTGGCCGCTTTGTCCAATGCTGAGGTGTCTGCCAAACCAGCGGCTTGCGGTTGGGCTGCTTTCAGGCCGGATTGCAGGCGTTCCAATGCGCGCTCGGCCTGCCCAATGACTTCATCGTTGAAGGTCAGGGGATTGCGGTAGCCGGAATTGAGCACCATCATACGCAGTGCGTCGGCAGGGTGGGTGGCCAGAAAGTCCTCAATGGTAATCAGGTTACCGGTAGATTTGGACATCTTTTCACCGCTGAGCTGAAGCATGCCGTTATGGATCCAATATCGCGCAAACTGTTTGCCGGTGTGGGCTTCGGATTGAGCGATTTCATTTTCATGGTGTGGGAAGATCAGGTCGTTGCCACCGCCGTGGATATCGATTTGTTCGCCCAGATGGGCGCCGCTCATGGCTGAGCATTCGATGTGCCAACCGGGACGGCCCTTGCCCCAGGGACTATCCCAGGCAGGTTCGCCTTCTTTGGCAGCTTTCCATAGCGCGAAATCCATCGGATTTTCCTTGCGTTCATCCACCTCGATGCGCGATCCGGCGCGCATGTCATCCAGTTTGCGGCCGGAAAGTTTGCCATAGTCGGATTTTTTCTCAACGCGGTAATACACATCCCCGTGGGCTTCATAGGCGTAGCCCTTAGCGATCAGATCCGTAATGAATGCGATGATTTCTTCCATCTCGCGAGTGGCACGGGGGTTGATTGTTGCGGGCAGGATGTTCAAATCCTTCAAATGCTGGGCATATTGTTGGATGTAGGTTTCCGCCAGCTCAAAGGGATCGCAGGCTAATTTATTGGCACGCATGATGATCTTATCATCCACGTCGGTGTAGTTCATGACGTGGTTGACGGAATACCCGCGATATTCCAGGTAGCGGCGAATGATATCGAAAACCAGGGCGGACATAGCATGGCCGACGTGGGCTTTATCGTAAACAGTAGGACCGCACACATACATGCGGACTTTGTTGGCTTCGATGGTCTCGAAGGATTCTTTCTTGCGAGTTAGGGTGCTGTAAACCTGAATGCCCATGCTCTTACTCCTTACACGAAATGTTTGATTATTTACCTCTATTATTATTGCTACTGCTATCCGGTTTGGAAAAGATCATACGTCCGGCAGCCGTTTGAAGCACCTTGGTCACAGCTACTTCAATGTCTTTACCAATAAATTCCCTGCCGTCTTCAATGACTACCATGGTGCCGTCGTCCAGGTAACCCACGCCCTGTCCCTGTTCTTTGCCTTCCTGGATAACTTTTACCAGTAAGGCCTCACCGGGCAGCAGGATGGATTTGACTGCGTTGGCTAATTCGTTGATGTTGAGTACTTTCACGCCCTGCAATTCAGCCACGCGGTTGAGGTTGTAATCGTTGGTCAGAATGGGGGCTTGCATCTGGCGCGCCAGCATGACTAATTTTTCGTCCACTTCTCGCACACCTTCTACATCGATATCCGCGATGGTGGTGTTGATGCTGCTGTCTTTTTGCAGTTCGGACAGCACTTCCATGCCGCGCCGGCCGCGTTGGCGGCGCAGACTCTCGGCTGAATCGGCGATATATTGCAGCTCGTTCAACACAAAGCGGGGGATGATCAAATTACCGGGTACAAAACCAGTGCGGGCAATATCGGCGATACGCCCATCAATGATTACACTGGTGTCAATTAAAATGGATTTTTCCTGCTGCCATTTAGCCGGCGTTCCTTGAGAGGATGAACCGCGCTGACCGCGTTTAGAGGAATTGAAAACGTCCCGTAAATCCGTCTGACGACTGACAGCGATGGTAATACCTAAGTACGCAAAGAGGACCACAACCACCACCGGCAGTACGCTGCTGAAGGGTGTTGGTAGAAAAGAAATCGGAATGGAGAGCAAAGCTGCCAGGATGAGGCCGATGACCAGGCCGACTAAGGCAGCAACTAAGGTGGGTCCGGAAATTTTGGATAAGTACGCGCGCAACCAATTGACCGGGTACACGGAAATATATGGCATAACCCAGAAACCGAGCAGGCCAAAAATAATAGAACCCCCAATAGCATATGGTAGAGAGTTCAACGTATTATTAATAATTCCAATAAAAAAATCACCTAAATAGAAACCGGCGATTCCAAACAATATGAGTCCTAAAAAACGAAAAATAAGAACAATAGTCTTCATGATAAATCCTTTCACAAATGTGTTAATGTGCAGAAAAATGTACAGATGATTGTTTTGATATTATCATGGCGTAGAACATAAGTCAAATAAAAGACATTAAAAAATAAAAACTCTATGAATTTATTTACAAATCATGGAGGATGTGCATTTCTGGTCTGTTATTAACGTTAATATGACGATTGTCATGCCTTCAGATGTTGGAATCGTGGCTTTTTCATACTGTTCATTATCGCAAGCACTCCTCAATCTGTCTGGAATTATATAAACTTATGTGCGATGAAAAAAAACAAGTTATCAAGAATAAATACGTCAATAAACCGCTATTCATATTTTGCTAAATTTATTTTGGTTGGTCTTTCCGGCACAGTATTGGATTATTCCCTGCTTTTTGTTTTAAAAAGTTGGGATTGGCCGACTGTGATTGCCAATATTTGCTCTGCCTCATTGGGCATGTTTAATAATTTCTACTGGAACAGGCAATGGACTTTTTCCAAACCCCAGGATAAATCCTACGCTACTCAGTTTGTTCAGTATTTGATCGTCAGCTTAATTGGCTTGGGGATTAACACATTTGTTTTAGTGACCTTGGAAGAACCCTTTGAAGTGATTTTTCCCAATGCACAAATGGGTTTTATCCTGGCGAAGGTCATCGCGACTGGAACAGGGTTCATATGGAATTACATTGCGAATATGAACTGGACTTTCCGGGGAGGGCAAACCCGTGTAGCAGAATAACTGAAAAAAGATGCCCATTACCCTCTTGCAAAATAAAAAATCATGGTAGAATTTCACCCTTGATGCCCCCATCGTCTAGGGGACTAGGACGCAGCCCTTTCAAGGCTAAAACTGGAGTTCGAATCTCCATGGGGGCACCTGGTCCGAAAGAAAAGCCCGCAAGGGCTTTTTCGTTTAATCGATAAAGCTCCTTGAGCTTGTCGAAGGGACCTTTATTTTTTGAGAATGCCAAACTGTAGGGCGGAAATCCATTCCCGCCATATCTTCTAATGATGGTGAATATTCCAAAGGTCTATGGAATTCCAGCCGAGATCCTTTCGCCTTGCGTTAGCAAGGATATTCCTTTCTTATGTCATTGCGAGCGAAGCGAAGCAATCTCAGCTGTATGATTCCGAATTACTGCGCGGCGCAATCCAATCGGTGATTCATATGCGTACCTTTTCGAGTTGCTAAATTATTCTCATTTCCAGTCTTTGATTAGGGATACTTCGCGAACAATCCGGCATTTGCAGGGCTCACGATGACACCAAAGGAGGTAAATTGTAGATAGTATTCTTGCTTATTGCCTTAGTGAAGATCAGGTGGGAGGTAACCGATCAGTGTTTATCAGTGTGTATCTGTGGTTAAATAAATTGCCGGCTGTAATTGATCTTTTGTATGTCTGTCCGAGATCCTTTCCCCGCGGGAATGCTACGCGATCACTCACTGCGTTCATCAGGATGACACTGATGGTGGTTAATCATCCCCCCCAAAAACATTCCCCAGGCAATGCGGAGGGCGCGAGCCTGGGGAGCGTATGAAGAAAACATGTTAAACGGATTCTGTCGGAGCCAGGTCCGCCACCCATTCACGGTTTTGCCACAGCGCGCAAATCCCGTTGGATTCATCCAGGCGGAAATCATTTTCGCGGATGGCATTCAGCAATGGCGATTTCAGCGCTTCAATCAAGGGCATGTCGCGCAAACTGGCATCCGTATAGGGAGAGAAGGGGCAAGGTTCCACGTCGCCCTCGGCATTGATGTGCACAAAACCCTTGCCGGCTGCCAGGCAGCCGCCGAAATCGATCTCGCTGCCCGGGAAAGCCAGGAACAGCGCCGGGTATTCGCGCCGGCATTCTTCCAGGATGCGGTTGAGTTCGTTCACCTGCGGCACACTCATGACCATATCGTCCGTTCCGGGAGCAACTGGCACGTAGTTTATGAAAAAGAAGACTTTGCAGCCCAAATCAACCAGGCGCTCAATAAATTTCGGGTCGATAACGGTTTCGAAATTATCATGCGTGGTGGTGACTGAAACGCCGTAATAGATGCCGTCCTGTTGGAAGCGCTGGATCAGCTCGAAGCCGTTATCATACACGCCCTGACCGCGGCGTTTGTCCGTCTCCAACTCATAACCTTCAAAGCTGACAATCGGAATTACGTGCGGCTGCTTTTGCAGGCGCCGGATGTGGTCTTCGGTCACCAACATGCCGTTGGTGAAGGGCGTGAAGATGATGTTGGGATGGGCAGCTGTAACATCCAGCAGTTCACTGCGCATAAAGGGTTCCCCGCCGGCCAGCAGGATGTAAGAAACACCGATTTCATCTGCCTGTTGGATGACCTGTGAAAACTTCTGGGCGTTAAACTCTCCTTTTTCGGAAGTGTGCAATATTTTGGCATAACAGCCGTTGCAATCCAGGTTGCATTGGTTGGTGATGCTGTAGATCAACATCGGCGGTACCTGCACACCCTTGTCCTTCCAACCTTTTCTGCGGCGGCTGGCGAAATAGAACCGCACAATTTTATTGCCAAAGAAGATGGCTTTACGCGGGTTATTCAGGCTGAACTTGGTAGCCTGCTTGAGCCCGATGTTGAAATGTTCGTTGAACCATTCGGTGTAGTTCAGTGGTTTAGGCTTGATGGTTGTGTCGGTTGAATTCATTCCTGTTTTTATCTCCACAATGATTTACGCAGGATAAGGGAAATGGTTGCGAAAATGGTCTTTTTGGGATTGAAAAACCCCATCTCGGGTAATTTTTGAAATGGGGTAGTAGTGTACGGGTTAATATATTATTTTGAGTTATTCTATCGACGCTGATAATCTAGGGAGTGTGTTTTTACATCTTTTGTAACACTTCAATAACAGCTTTGAAAGTAATATAGCGGGATTGCGACGGCGTACTCTTCGAGTACCAACTTCTCCATCTCATCAACATACATTGTTTTCATTTGGAGGTCGCTTTCATAAGCATAATTTGCCAGGAGATCGATTAGCTGTGTTTCGGCTTCTGCCGGTAACATGATGCTTCCGCTCTCAATTGCGTGACGATAGAAACTGTATATGTTGGAATGCCCGTAGGTGGTATAGGAAAGCATACGTCCGGAGCCTTCAATCGGCGTATTGAAATGGAAATCATATGCCTCACTGATGGCGCTGCCATTGATCCCCAGATCCCCGGACCAGTTTTGAATCATCAACATAGCTTCGCTCCCCATCCCCTCACAACTCTCATAATAAAAGATCTCAAGAAAATCCGGGTTGAATAGCGCGGAAGCGTTTTGGGCGGATTGAAAATAGCTTTGGGCAATCTCAGGGTCGTAAAAACGTCCGTTTATAGCATTCGGATCAAGATTTTCCATTTGAAGTGTTCCAGTTGGGATGAATGTAGAGGCGATGTTCGCAGTATCGATGCCGGAGGCTTCCAGGATGGTTTGCGCATCGAAACTATAGAGCAACGCTCGGCGTAAATCCAGATTGTCCAGAGGCGGTGTGTTGATATTCAAAGCCAGAAAAGCGGTGAAGTACCAACAGCCCTCGGTCGGTTCGTACAATTTCAGTTCACGCAGGTTGATTTGCGTCCATTTATTTTCCTGGCGGCTGTCATCATAGATTTCCACAGTATCGGTACCTTCCTTTACTCGGCCGACATATTCCACTCCGCTTTCGATATCTTTGACGCGGAATAGGGAATAACCGCTCACAGGATCGATAGCTTCGTTGATGGCAATCAGAATCAGCTCATGTTCATTATTGGGATCATCTACCGGGGCGACGCGCACGACCGCGATCTCATCCCTGGTGAGTGTCTCCGTAATGTCTGGAAACTTAGGAGCGTCTAAAACCTCCTCCGTGTCGTACGAGTAATTTCCGGAAGTGTAAGCCTCATACAAATTATTATTTTCGTATGTAAAAATGATTTCTTCCGGTAGATTTTCGAAATTTGTTGGTTGCTCTTCGGCAGCTTTTTGCATGCTCCCCGCATCTTCCTGTCCATTGGAAGAATTCGAACCTGGTGAAGGAGCAGTCGTAGCGGTTGTGCCTTGACAGCAGCAGACGCACTGCCCAAAGATAAAGCACAAGATCATGACTAGAATGAGGATTAGGATCAGAATAGGCCTTACGTAAAACCATAACGATACCGGAATCCATCTTAAGAACGGCGGTTGGTGGAAGGGACGGTGCCAGAAATTAACGGTTGGGTCGGGTTTGCCCGGTCGATGAGCGGGGCCAGTCGGTGGCCGGTATTGGTCTTGCGGATATTTCCTCTTTCGCGGTTTCCCTGTTTCTTCGGGTGATTTTTCTTTTGCAGGTGTCTCGGATTTTGGCGGTGCGCTTCGTGATTTGTCCGACTTTTTACCTTTCAGGTTCTGCGACTGGCCTTCAGGAGGGCTTTCAGCAGAAACCTTCCCGCCGGAGATGATTGGGACAGGTATGACCGTTGGAGCTTTCTTTTCCATTTTCAAACGTAGCTGGCTTCCATCCTGAATACCCTCTTTTTTCAATGTGGAATCCAGTGGTAACTTTTGTCCGGATTCCTCTTCTGACAATTCATATTCGCCTTGTGGTAATTCCAGATCCATAACCAGTATCTGAACCAGGTCTTGAATTGGCAAATTATCTCGCAAAGTGACCCATAAGCGCCGTTTATTAATGACATCATGTAAATCTATCTGAAGTATAGACACGATTATCTCTCCCTTTTTTTGGTTAATATTGATAAAATAAATTAAATGGGGGACGACGGAGGCAAGCTATTGAAAGGTATAAGAGGGATATTATCTAGTTTATTCCCCGTACTCATTATATAGAAAATAGGATTGGTTTTCAACTCTACTTGTGTAAAAAATACAAAGCCATTCACTGAATGGCTTTGTGCTTTTAATTTCGTGATGTTTTGATCTGGCTGGTTGACTGCCTTACATGAAGAAAATGATCAACATTTTTTATTATAGTAATCTTTGAAGTAATCCTTCAGTACCTGGCCGGTATAGGAAGATTGGTTCTCGCAAACCTCTTCGGGTGTTCCCTCGGCAACCAATTCGCCGCCGCGGTCACCGCCTTCTGGACCCAGATCGATGATGTAATCGGCGGTCTTGATGATGTCCAGGTTGTGCTCAATGATCAGCACCGAATTACCCGCGTCCACCAGGCGCTGCAGCACTTCCACCAGTTTATGCACATCGGCGGCATGCAAACCCACGGAAGGTTCGTCTAATACGTACAGGGTCTTGCCGGTGGCGCGGCGCGAGAGTTCGCGCGAGAGTTTGATGCGCTGGGCTTCACCGCCCGAAAGAGTGGTCGCGGACTGCCCCACGCGGATGTAGCCCAGGCCGACATCTTGCAGCGTATCCAGTTTGTTCACAATACGCGGAATATTGGCAAAGAACTCCATGGCACTGTCCACGGTCAGGTTCAGCACGTCCGAAATCGTCAATCCCTTATATTTCACCTGCAAGGTCTCACGGTTGAAGCGCGCGCCATGGCACACATCGCAGGGCACGTACACGTCCGGCAGAAATTGCATTTCGATCTTTAATTGCCCATGCCCCTGGCAGGCTTCGCAGCGCCCGCCGTGTACGTTGAATGAAAAACGCCCGCTGGTGTAACCGCGCATTTTGCTTTCGGGCAGTTCCGCGAACAGCTTACGCACTTCGTCCCACACGCCCGTGTAGGTGCCCGGGTTGGAACGCGGAGTACGCCCAATGGGAGATTGGTCTATGTTGATGATCTTGTCGAGGTGCTGGATGCCTTCAATACGTTCATAGCCGCCCGGGTTGGTGTGCGCGTGGTTCAGTTCGTGTGCCAGGGCTTGATAGAGCACATCCACCATCAGCGAGGATTTGCCCGAACCGCTGACGCCGGTGATGCACACCAGCTTGCCCAGCGGAATTTCTACATCCAGGTTTTTCAGGTTGTTGGCTGTAGCGCCGATAATGGTTAAATGTTTGCCGTTACCCAGGCGCCTCTGTTCGGGCATTGGAACGGTCATGCGCCGCGACATATACGCACCGGTAAGCGATTTGGGGCTGTTCAGGATGACATCCACGGGTCCTTCGGCGATGATCTCGCCGCCGTGTTCGCCTGCCCCCGGACCCAGATCAACGATCCAGTCTGCGCTGCGGATGGTTTCCTCATCGTGCTCCACTACCAAAACGGTGTTGCCCTGATCGCGCAGCTCTTTCAATGTGGCCAGCAAGCGGGCATTGTCGCGCGGGTGCAGGCCGATGGAAGGTTCATCCAGTACGTACAGCACGCCCATCAGCTTGGAGCCGATTTGGGTGGCCAGACGGATGCGCTGGGCTTCACCGCCGGATAGCGTGGCAGCCGAGCGTTTCAGCGTCAGATAGCCCAAGCCGACATTGACCAGAAATCCCAGCCGGTCGTTAATTTCTTTCAGGACACGTTCCGAAATGGCCCGGTCGCGTTCATTCAGGGGGGAATCCTCCCCCATGATCTTCACAATCCACGGCAGGCTGCGTTCCACCGGCCAGCCGGTGACTTCCATGATGTTCTTGCCGTCCACGGTGACAGCCAACGATTCCGGCCGCAGCCGTTCGCCATTGCAATCCGGGCAGGGCTGGTCGCTCATGAATTCCTGGATCTTGCTGCGGATATATTCGGAATTGGTCTCTCGGAAGCGCCGCATCAGGTTGGGGATAACCCCTTCGAACTTGGTTTTCAGCGTAGTGCGGCGGTTATCTGCGCTGCGCAGATCCATTTCAACTTCCTGGCTGCCCGTTCCGTATAGGATGATATTCAATTTTTCTTCCGGCAGCTCGCCAACCGGTGTATCCAGGTTGACTTTATAGGCTTTGGCCGCAGACGAAAGCATTTGCCAGTAGTATTTACCCTGGTCGCGTGCGTCGTTCCATTCCATGGCGACGATGGCGCCGTTGTTGAAGGATAATTCTTTATCCGGGATAAGCAGGTCTGGATCGATTTCCTGTTTGATGCCCAATCCCTGGCAGGTGGGGCAGGCGCCGTGCGGTGTGTTGAATGAGAAGTTGCGCGGCTCAATCTCTGGAAGACTGACACCGTGCTCCGGACAGGAAAGGTGTTCCGAATAGAACAAGTCGGCAGGCGGGTCGCTGGAAAGGCCCTGCACGATAATGCGTCCCTCACCAAATTTGAGCGCTGTTTCTACCGAATCAGTCAGACGGCTGAGGAAGGCTTTTTGGTCTGCCTCATTTTCGGATGATTGGATTACCAAACGGTCCACCACTGCTTCGATGTTGTGAATTTTATAACGATCCAGCTCGATTTCTTCGTCCAACCCATAAACTTGACCGTCGGCGCGTACGCGCAGAAAACCGGCTTTGCGGATTTCTTCAAAGACAGCCTGGTAAGTCCCTTTGCGCCCGCGAATAATAGGCGCCATGATCAGCAGGCGGGCATCCTGCGGCAGGTGCGAAATGATATCCACGATTTCCTGGGCGGACTGCTTGACAACTTCGCGGCCGCAGATGGGGCAGTGCGGCACGCCTACGCGCGCAAATAACAGTCTGAGGTAGTCATATACCTCTGTGACCGTTCCGACGGTGGAGCGCGGATTGCGTGAAGTGGCCTTCTGGTCAATCGAGACGGCCGGAGAAAGCCCTTCGATGTAATCCACGTCGGGTTTGTTCATCTGGCCGAGGAATTGGCGCGCGTAAGCGGACAACGATTCCACGTAGCGGCGCTGGCCTTCGGCAAAAATGGTATCGAACGCCAGCGAGCTCTTGCCGGAGCCGGACAAGCCCGTGATGACCACGAACTTGTCGCGCGGGATCTCGACGGTGATATTTTTTAAATTGTGTTCGCGGGCGCCAACCACCCGGATTTTATCTTGGGTCATACAACCTCTTTTTAGAACATAATATCTATATTATAAAGCAATTTTTGATTATAACATCCATAAAAAACATCCCCGGGTGGTTTTCCGGGGATGAATCGTGTTGCGTTTGAATTCTTTGCTTTTATTGTTGTGTGGGATAGTTATCCTGTCCTTCACGGATGCCTTCCCAGGGATAATAATCCGTTCCCTGCGCAGCCGCCCGGATGGCCGGGTCATTGGAGAATAAACCGGCTTCCTCCTGCGGGATCAAATCAGCAATGTGTGTCATGATTTCATTGCCGATATCATCCAATTGATGCCGGCGTTCATAACGGCTGCCGAAGATCTTGAAGGGGCCAAATGGCTTGCCGATGCGGATCTTGACTTTGGCGCGTTTGCCCTGGCGCAGCGCCGGGAACACCTTGGGGAATCCGGTCAAGCCGATGGGCAGCAAGGGCGCTTCCGCCACAGCTGTCAGCAGGGCAGCGCCGGGACGCGCCGGCCGCAGCACCTGCGCCCAGGAACCGCCTTCGGGGAAAATGCCCACCACACCGCCCGATTTCAGGATGACTTCCGCCTGTTTCAGGGCATAGGTTGAGCCTGTCCCGCGGTAAACCGGCAGGTAGCCCCACAAGCGTGGAATGAACTGCACGATTTTGGGCGCGTGCGGGGTGATTGCGCCGCCGATGAAATCCATGGGCCAGGGCGCCACGCTGATAAAAGCGGCCGGGTCAATAAAGCTGAAATGATTGCCGACCATGATCAATGGACCAGTTTTGGGAAAATTCTCTGCACCCTCCACTTCCATATCTGTGATGACCTTGAACACGTTGCGCGCTAAGAATTGCATAAAACGTCGCAGAGGGCGGTTCGGCCGGTAGATGGGATCTCCGGAAGTGGTTAATTGGGTGTTGGTCATGCTTGATTACTCCTCAACAGTGTTTTTGGCTGCTTTGCGACCTTCGATTTCATTCACAAACAGCAGCGGCATTAGCCCAACCAGCAGGAAGAAAACAATTGTAACCAGCGCAAAGCGTGTGCCAATCTGTTCGGCCACAGTTTGTGTGGCTGCACTACTCGCTAAGGCTGCATCTGCCTGCACGAGGGATTTGAAAACCCAATTGGATAAGCCGGTGGCAGCTAACCCCATGACGCCGGGGCCGATGATGGAGGAGGTGCGCCCGGTGAGGGAGAAGAAACCGTAAAATTCAGCGCTCTTATGTGCGGGTGCAAACACACTCACCATGGTGCGCGATAGTGACTGTACGCCGGCCATGGCGAACCCGGCCAATGCGCCTACAACGAAGAAACCAGTTTTATTGGGTACAAACATCATGCCCAGAACGGAAATGATCATAACGATCAGGGAATTGATCAGGCTCTTTTTATAACCGATTTTCTCGCCCAGTAGCCCATATAAATAAGCACCAGCTACATTTGTAACTTGCACAATGATGACAAAAATGATCAGTTCTGTACTGGTTACACCAAAAACGACTGCGCCGATGATGGCCGCGAAATCCAGGGCGGCGATGATACCGTCATTGTAGATCAATACGGCAACCATGAATTTGATGAATTCTTTGTAGTTGGACACCGATTTGATGGTATTTTTCAAGCGCTCGATAGCGATGGTGAAAAAACTCTTGCCGTTTCTTTTCTGCGGGCGGTGAGGTTCTTTGATCCATAGGATTGTGGGGAGAGTGAAAATGGCATAAAAAACAGCGGTAATGACGAATGACCAGCGAATGATCAGTGTATCGCCTGGGTTGAGCTGGATCAATACCAACACAATCGCCAGGCAGATAATACCGCCGAGTGAACCGATAGCCCAACCGTTGCCGGATACTTTCCCGATTTCATCCTCATCAGCGACATCCACCAACAGGGAGTTATAGAAAACCTGCCCGGCGCGGTAGCCGATTTCGGCAATAATGAAGAGGAACATGCCCAGGAATACATCCCCTTTATCTACAAAGAACAGCAGAGCGGTGAAGATAATGGCAATAAAAGTCATTACCAGCAGGTAAGTCTTTTTACGCCCGGAATAATCCGCCAGTGTTCCCAGAAATGGGGAGATAACTGCAACAACCAGCATGGAAATGGTTAATGAAAGACCCCATAAAGCGGATCCTTCTGCAGTGCCCACGACGCTTTGCTTGAAATAAGCTGCGTAAACTGCCAGCAAAACGACGGCTGCGTAGGCGGAATTACCAAAATCATAAAAATACCAGGCCCATTGCGCTTTTTTCTTTTGTTTTACGTCCGCTTTTTCTATCATAATGATTTCCTTTTTAAATTATTTTTGAATGTGAGTATTTTAACACTACCCATATTATTTTCGTTGTGCAGCAATTCGAGGAAATATTTTTTGAAAAAACCATAAATTTTATTAATAAAAAGAGAGCAAATGTATTCATTTGCTCTCATGAATTTATTTTCTCAGAAATTAATCCACCTGGCCGACATGGTTGCCCTGGCCGATGCCGAAATAAGTGAAACCACGGTCGCGCAGGGCTTGACTGTCCCATAAATTTCGTCCGTCCACTAGGACCGGTGTGCGCAGCAGTTTGTAAATTTTATCAAAATCGAGCTGCTTGAATTCGTTCCATTCAGTTGCCAGAACTAACGCGTCGGCACCTTCAGCAGTCTGGTAAGGATCATCGCATAACTGTATCTTGGGCAGTTCCTTAGCGGCATTTTCCATAGCCTGCGGGTCATATGCCCTGACAGAAGCGCCTTCATTCAGCAGCAGATGGATGATTTCAGTGCCGGGAGCTTCGCGCATATCATCGGTGTTGGGCTTGAAGGACAACCCCAAAACGCCGATAACTTTGCCGTTAAGCGACCCGCCCAGCACCTTGCGCAGGCGGTAAACCACGCGCCGGCGTTGATTGCGGTTGATATCCATGACAGCCTGCAGCAGTTGCGGCTGGGTGTTATGCAGCACAGCCATATGGGCCAGTGCTTTGACGTCTTTGGGGAAGCAGCTGCCGCCCCAACCCAAACCGGCATCCAGAAAACTGTGCCCGATGCGTTTGTCCAATCCCATGCCTTTGGCTACTTCGCGTACATCCGCGCCCAGCTCGTCGCAAATATTGGCAATTTCGTTGATGAATGAGATGCGGGTGGCCAGAAATGCGTTGGAAGCGTATTTGATCATTTCAGCGGTGCGCAAATCCGTGATCAGGATGGGTGCACGCAGCGCGTCGTACAAGCGGGCCACTTTTTCGGCGGCTTCACGGTCCAGTGAGCCCAATACAACCCGGTCTGGGTTGGTGAAATCACTGATGGCGCTGCCTTCCCGCAAAAATTCAGGGTTGCTGACCACTGAGAAATCCAGATCCTTGGAGTCACTGTTTTGCGAAATAATATCCGCCACCCAGTCTCCTGTGCCGACCGGCACGGTGGATTTGTTGACCACAACCAGCGGGTGATCCACGACCTTGGCGATCATCTCGGCCGCGTTATGTACGTATTGTAGATCCGCTTCACCATCCACACCGGAGGGGGTTCCAACTGCGATGAAGGCAAATTCGGCCTCTGCCAGCGCAGTTTTGTAATCGGTTGTGAAGAAAAGTCTTTTACTCTTGATATTCCGTTCAACGATTTCTTCCAAACCGGGTTCATAAATTGGCATAATGCCTTGATTCAGCTTGTCGATGCGGTCTTTATTGATATCCAGGCAGAAGACCTGATTGCCTAAGTCAGCAAAACAGACGCCTGTGACCAGCCCGACATAACCTGTTCCAATGACGCAAATATTGCTCATATTTTGTCTCTCCTGATTTGGAATTATAGCTTAACTTCCTTTAACTATGAGCGTTGCTTGTATAAAATGATTTTAAGCGGCTGCATCAATGATAGTCTGCGCAAGGATGATAGAATGGAAAACATGTCAACCTCAAAACGAATTATAAAGACCTTTTATATCGAATCCCTGGGCTGTGCCAAGAATAGTGTAGATTCACGTTCCATGGCTGAATTGCTGGATATGGCCGGCTATGAAGAGCATTCAAAAGCGCTGGATTCCGATTTGATCATTGTCAACACCTGCGGGTTTATCCAACCTGCCCGTGAAGAATCGCTGCAAGTGCTGCGGGACTTTGCCCGCGAAAAGCGGCCGGGCCAATTTCTGATAGCGGCCGGCTGCCTGGGGGAACGGGAAAAGCAGCAGTTGGCTGCCCAGGTGGATGGCCTGGATGCGGTACTGGGAACACGCCGCTGGGCTGATATCGTCTCGGTGGTGGAAAAACTGCGCCAACCGGGTGAATCTCCCTATTTTTATTTCCCGCCGACTGAAAAGATCGTCGAAAGCGACCAGCCCATTGTGCGCGCCGCGCTGCAGGGCAGCAGTGCCTATCTCAAGATCGCGGATGGCTGCGACCGCAGCTGCGCGTTTTGCGCTATCCCGCTGATCAAAGGCCCCATGTTCAGCCGGCCGATCCCTGAAATCCTGGCGGATGCCCAGGCACTGGCGGATGCTGGCGCGAAGGAATTGATCCTGATTGCTCAGGACACTACGGCTTATGGGCGCGATTTAGGTTTGAAAGACGGCCTGGCAGTGCTGCTGCGCGAATTATCCGGTTCGGTGCCGCACATTCCCTGGGTACGGGTGATGTACACCTTTCCAGGCATGCATGCGCAGCCGTTGATTGAATTAATGGCTGCTGATAATAATATTTTGCCATATCTGGATATGCCACTGCAGCATGCCCATCCGGCCGTGCTCAAGCGTATGCGGCGCCTGTCCGATATGGGCTGGGTGCGCGATACCATCGGGAAATTCCGTCAAGCCATCCCTGATGTGGCACTGCGCACTACCTTCATCGTGGGTTTTCCGGGCGAAACCGAAGCCGAGTTCCAGGAATTGTTGGATTTCACGGCGGAAATGCGCTTTGACCACGTGGGCATTTTCCCTTATTATCACGAAGCGGACACCCCCGCGTTTTTACTGGAAGATAGCGTTTCGCCGGAGGTCAAGGAAGAGCGCATTCAGCGCCTGGCCGCGCTGCAGGAAGAAATATCCCGCAGCCGTAATGAAGAATGGGTGGGCCGCGAGATGGATGTGCTCATTGAGGGCATTGGAGACGGCATATCGGTCGGGCGTTCCTTCCGCGACGCGCCGGAGATTGACGGGTTGGTGCTGTTGGATGAGGTGCTTGCCGAAGGTGACCTTGTCCGTGTACAGGTAAGCAGTGCGCTGACCCATGATCTGATCGCTCATCGAGTTTAATAAAAAGAGCGATCCCTGAATTATTTCGAAGGGTCGCTCTTTTTTTTCTTGACAACTATTTATCCGGTTGTATCGCCGGAATCTGTGCTGCTTCCGGACGTATCTGATGCGGGAGTTTCCACAGGTACTTCTGGTTCAGGATCGACATCTGGCTCCTCGGTTTCCTCAACCGTGATTTCTTCTTCCTCGGTAGGCGTCTTGGTGGGCGGGTGGCAGATGCGGTAGGCTTTGTTGTACTTGGACTGTAGATCGTCTGTCACAGTCATAGCTAATGCCAGGCTGTATTGGTCTTCCGCGCCGCATTCGTCGCTGTCGTCCATCAGCTTGTCGCCGTAGTAGATCAGGGCGTAATAATAACGCTCGGAAGCGGTCATAGTGCCGTCGTACAGACCGGGCATGGAAGCCACCAACTGCGAGAAGTAATTGACCACTTGCTGCCAGTCCAGGTCCCAATAGCTGGCGCCGGTCAGGTATAAACGCGCAACATTGGAGTAATTAACCGCATCCTTATCCAGCGGGGCATATTTCTCCAGAACGGAGAAGTAATACAAACCCTCTTCCAGATTGCCATCATTGAGGATCATCTGGACCGCGCGATAGCGCAGGGCAATGTAATACATGCCATCCACTTCCATGGTGCGGTAAGTGTAATCGGCGTTGCGCAGGGCTTCCAAACTATTTACGGCTGCTTCCCACTGCTGGCTTTGGACTTCCTGAGAAGCCTGAGCGAACAGGGTTTCCACATCGCGGTTATCGGGCGTGGCTGTGGCTGCCGGTGTGGCCGTGGGCTCGTTGGATTGCGCGATTTTCACCATGACTTCCGTGTATTTCTCGGTAAGACCAGGGAAATCGGGATATACCTGCAATACATATTCAAAATGGGTGCGGGCCAGTTGGTAATTTCCATTATTCAATTGCTGGACGCCGTATTGGTATTGCAGAGCGGCTTCACTGAGCATTTGCTCGTTTTGTTTATTTAAGCGGTCGTTAATACCGCTTTTGTAACCCAATCCACCGCCAAGCACAGCAAGGAGGATAACGGATAAAATACCGAATACGATCACACGCCACAGCTTGGGTTTTTTAACCTGCAGGATTTTCTCTCCCGAGGTTTTGATTTGCTGGGTGTCACTGCCGGGTTTGTTCGCGGCTGAAGAGGTCTTGATTTTTTGAGTGTCTTCTTTTTTGTTTGCGGACATAGCTGCAATTATACCTTTTTATTGTTTTTATCAATTCGCTTATAAGGTTTCATTTTATTTAGATCTGCCTATAGGCTGACTAGAATTTTCAATTCTTTTTTGACAAAAAGCAGTGCGATTGTCATGCCGGCCAAAGCAGCCAACAGGCCAACCACCAAACTGGGCAGGATTGCGTTCAAGGTATTCAACATTAAAAGGATGACCAGCCCACCGACCACGCTGCCCAACAAAGCACGCAGGAATGTGTCGCGGGTATCCGGTTGACCGGCGCCAATCTGCCATAGATGCTTGAAGCTGGGCTGGATTTGCTTTTCCTTTAAAGTTATGACGCCGAAAGTCAGGAAAAGAAAGCCCGATTGCGCGGTAAATGCGGCCGCGTCTGCCAGGGCGATGCCGGTTGCTCCCATTGGATTGGTCAGCAGGGCGCCGAACAGGATATATACCACCAAATTGATAGCTGACCCGATCAGCGGGATGACGGCGTTTTGACGGGCAAAATAGATGCGTGCGCCCAGTTCCAACAGACAATGGCTCAACAACCCGGCCAGGAAAGCCCGCGAGACCCACAGCAGCAGTTGGGTACTTTCGGCGTCAAACCCGAAAGCGAAACTCAGGAACGGCCCCAGCACAGCCGCCAGAAGCACTGCCGAAGGTACAGCCAGTGCGATCAAGACTTGCTTGATGCGTGCGATGGTGTGGCGGAATTGTTCAATTTCACCTTTGGCGTACTGCTCTGAGATAGTGGGCAGCAGGGCAGTCCCGATGGCAGTACCAATCAGTGTTTCCGGAACCTGCAGGATCATCCAGCCGTACGTCAGCGCTGAAACCGATCCCAGCGGCAGGCGTGAGGCGATGTTATCGCGTGCGATGAAGGTGAGCTGGTAAAGCAGCATGCCGCCCACCCGTGGCCCCAGCATGGCAAGGATCTTTTGCACGTAGGGGTCGTGCAGGTTGATACGCGGAGACCATTTAAAGTGGTATTTGACCAAGCCGGGAATGAGAATCAGGAAATACAGAACAGAACCGATCAGAACGCCGTACACCAAACCGTTCACACCCAATCCATATGCGGGCAATTTTAACGAACCCAACTGGTAGCCCTGTTCAGGCGCCAGGACTACTGCCCCGTAGATCTGGCCAATGTTATATAGGATTGGTCCCAGCGCCGGCAGCAAGAAGTGTTGGTTGGCCTGTAAACCGGCAATCAGCAGACCGGCCATGGAGAATATCAGCGTGCCGATCAAATTCAGGCGCATCAGGCGCACCACCAGGCTTTGCTGTTCCAGCGTGAATCCGGGCGAGATGCCTAATGGATGCTGCACCAGCGGCCAGGCAAAAACGGCGACTAAAATAGAAAGCAGGGCGGTGATCAGAAAAGCAAAATTGGCTACCTGACTGAAAACCTTCCAGGCTGCATCGCGGTTTTCCTTGGAAATCACTTCTGTCAACACCGGAATGATGGCCACAGCCAGGGCGCCGCCGGATATCAGCGAATAAAGCATATCCGGCACATTGTTAGCCACGTTGAAAACATCCAGCTCAGATGAAAGGCCGAATTGGCGCGCGATGATGAGTTGGCGCAGGATGGCTAATACTTTGTTGATGCCAAAGCTGACCGAAACCAGAATGGCCGCTTTGGATAATTTGGTCAGTTTGCTCATAAAGGGTTTACTTTATCCAAGCGCGACATCCAATACCATCATAATTGTGAATCCAATCATGGCACCCCCGGTGGCAATATCCGTATTCTGTCCCTGTTC
This sequence comes from Anaerolineaceae bacterium UBA5211, assembly GCA_002412595.1. GTDB lineage: Bacteria > Chloroflexota > Anaerolineae > Anaerolineales > Anaerolineaceae > Pelolinea. The sequence continues at coordinate 43,183 of DHVJ01000038.1, read as the reverse complement.
TGCTTCCGGGATCAATTCTTCAATGACCACGTAGATCATGGCGCCGGCCGCGAAAGCCAAGGCATACGGCAGCAGTTGGCGCATGGAAATGACTGCGGCTGCACCGATCAGGGCACCGATGGGTTCCACAACGGCTGAAAGCTGTCCGTACCAGAAACTTTTTCCGCGCGATAGTCCTTCGCGGCGCAACGGGGCGGAAATGGCCAACCCTTCCGGAAAATTTTGCAGGCCAATACCTAAAGCCAGTGCGACCGCGCTGGCTACGGTTGCGCCCGGAATACCGGCAGCGGCGGCGCCAAAAGCGACACCGATGGCCATGCCTTCTGGAATGTTATGCAGCGTAATGGCCAGCACCAGCAGAATGCTGCGCTGCCAGGAGGTTTTAATACCCTCGGCTGATGACATCGGCAGGCCCATGTGCAAGTGGGGCAGCAGCCGATCAATGCCCCATAAAACGAAGCCGCCCATTAAGAATCCGACTGCTGGAGGCAGGTAGGCGGGCAAACCCAGCGATTCAGAAATCTCGATGGAAGGTGCCAGCAGCGACCAGTAACTGGCTGCGATCATAATACCGGCGGCAAATCCCAACATGCCGTCCATGAGTTTGCGATTAATTTCCTTTGATAGAAAAACACCTGCTGCTCCCAGGGCAGTAACTCCCCATGTGAAGGTTGTCGCTATCAGTGATTGTATAACTGGAGTGAATTGTTCGAAAAAGGCAACCATTTTTTCCTCTCTAATGAATAATCTTTATAATGTAATATCATTTAATAATGACCTTATTTTACTGTTTTTATTATATGAAATGAATAAGAGCATTCTCGATAATCGCAGGTTTTTCGCATATAAATAAGGTTTGCCTGGAAAATGGCATGCGTTATTATAATAATCTGAATTGGATTAACCAAACAACAGGACAGATATGAAGATTGGCTGTTTATACATTGTTTCGACCCCCATTGGGAATTATCAGGATATTACCCTGCGCGCGCTGCAAGTGCTGCGGGAGTCGGACGCGATTATCTGCGAGGAGTTTCGCCAGGGCAGCACGCTGCTAAAGAAAATCAATATTCCTTCAAAAGAATTGCTGCAGCTCAATGAGCACAATGAAGCCGAAAAAGCGCCTGAACTGCTTCAGTTGTTGTTGTCCGGAAAGAAGCTCGCGCTGATTTCTGACTGCGGGACGCCTGCCTTTGCTGATCCGGGTACCTATCTGATCAAGCTGGCAGGAGAATTTCAGGTCCCAGTCGTGCCTGTACCTGGTGCTTCAGCTTTAATGGCGCTTATCTCGGTTTCCCCTTTATCCATGGACCGATTTTACTTTGAGGGATTTCTGCCGCGTAAAACTGAGCAGCGCGTACCTGAGTTGAGGGCTTTGGTCAAAATGAATGTGCCGATCATCCTTATGGATACTCCTTACCGGCTGGAAAAGCTCTTGCTGGAAACCAAGCAGGCTTTTGGAAAAAATCGGTTGATTACTCTGGCGATGGACCTGACCCTGGAGAGTGAGAAGATCCTGCATGGAACTGTAACCGAGGTGTTGGATCAGATTAAGAACCGTAAAAGCGAATTCATGCTTATTATTTATTAATACCAATTTGCAATGTAAAGAAAACCTGAATATAAAAATCCCGTATATAGTAGCAGAACCACGACTTCCATCAATTTGAAAGGGATTTTTATATCATGAATAATCGCCAACCGGGCTGTCTTTCAGGATTGTTCAAGCTTTTTTTTCTGGATAAGATTTATGATTGGCTGCAGCGGCGTTTTGGTTATCGCAGCGGTTCCTGTATGGGCTGCGGTTGCGGTACAATTTTTCTTTTGATATTTATCTGGATTTTCTTTTCGATCATATTTGGGACGGACTGGTTCCGTTTTTCTTTCTAAAATGATTATCGGAGGCTGAAATGAAAAAAACCAGTGTCATCGCTTGTTTGTTGGTTGGGCTGCTGTTAAGCGGTTGTGGATTGCCGGTCCGGTTTACGGAAGTGCGCGGATCCGGTCAAATTGAAACCGAATCCCGCCACGTTAGCGGTTTTCAATCGGTGAATCTCAGTGGTATTGGTACGCTGATTATTGAACAGGGCGAAAAAGAATCCCTGGATATTATTACGGATAAGAATTTGCTGGAATACATTCAAAGTGACGTTTCCGGTGAAAATCTGCAATTAAGCGTGCAGGATTTCGTGAACATCCAACCGACGGATGATGTGGTTTACCACCTCACCGTCACGGATTTAACCTCGGTTGAGACCAGCGGGTTGGGAAATATTGAAATTCAATCTCTGAATGCCGATAACCTCCAGCTCGATATCAGCGGAGCAGGCAATATCAGCATCGCCGACCTGACCGCCGAGGCGCTCAATTTGGAAATCAGCGGCATGGGCAATGTGGACCTTTCCGGCCGGGTAACAGATCAGGTTGTCAAAATTTCCGGTACTGGGAACTATCAAGCCGGCGATTTGTTTAGCCGCCAGGCGAATGTGGAAATTTCCGGCACCGGTAGTGCTGAGATCTGGGCGGCGGATAAGCTCAATTTGCAGTTGAGCGGTATGGGCAATCTGGATTATTACGGCTCGCCGATCGTAAATATGGATATCAGCGGCATGGGAAAAGTGAATTCCTTGGGAAGCAAGTAATAAATAGCTAAAAAATGAATAGCGCTGGAAAACCAGCGTTATTTTTCTTTATACCGGATAGGCGGCCAGGCCGAGCGTGCCGGGCCCAAAGTGGGCGGCTAGAGATATGGATATCTCTCCAAATATGGCTTCGGAACAGTTCAATTGACTGATGACTTTTCCCATCAGTTCCAGGCCGCTTTGCGGGTCGTGGGCGTGCACCACGCCAATAATAATGCGCTGGTCCCCGAATTTCTGTTTCATCTTTTCAAGCAAAAGCTCGATGGATTTATTGCGCGATCGAACTTTCTCGCCCATTTCCAGAAGGCCGTTCTTTAATTCGATGATGGGCTTTACGTTCAACATGGAGGCTATTGCGAATTGCAGGTGTTTGACCCGTCCGCTCATGCTGGCAAATTTAAGGGTATCTACAGTGAAAACCAATTCCATTTGCTCGCGAATGACATCCAACCGGGCAAGAATTTCTTCAATGGATTTGCCGGTTCGGTCCATTTCGCGCGCTTCGCGGGCCAGCATGCCCATGCAGATTGTGCCGGAAGAAGAGTCGTAAGGGATGATGTTCAATTCTCCCTTTAATTCCTGGGCAGCTTTGCGCGCAGAGTCCATTGTGCCGGACAATCTTTCGGTCACATGGATGGATAAAACCGTATCCTCAGGTTTGGCAATTCTTCGGTAGAATTCCACAAATTGGTAAGGGGTGGGCTGGGAAGTGGAGGGCAGTACATCCGAGGATTCCATGATGCGGTAAAAGTCATCATACTGGATGTCAATTCCCTGGAGAAAATTTTGACCGTTGTGGATGATATTGATGGGTATCAGGTTGATGTCGTAACTTTCCTGCCAGCCTGTGGGTAGATCTCCTGCTGTATCCATAACAATTTTTAACATAGTTAATCCTTATATCTTTATTATTCATTTGATTAACACCGTTGAAATTATAATAGTTACGAAAGATATCGGATTGGAAAATAAAAAGAAGTGCCCCTTTTATGAGGGGCACTTCTTTGACTTATAAAATCGGGTTTTTATTCGTCCAGTTCCACGTAAATGCGTTTATTGATTTTGCCCTTACTCTTATAGTCCACCACATGCATGGTTCCGACTTCGGAGGTGTTCTTTACATGCGTGCCGCCATCCGCTTGCAGGTCTAACCCGACGATTTCCACGGTGCGTACTTCCTTGATATGCTCAGGCAGCAAGTTGATCTTGGTCCGGATCAAATCGGGAATTTGGAAAGCTTCCTCGCGCGGCAGGATGGCCACGCGGATATCGCGCGCGGCGGACACTTCTTTGTTCACGGCTTCATCAATTATCCCAACCAGTTCGTGCGAGAGCGATTCGAACTCAAAATCCATGCGGCCTTTCAGCGGTTCCATGTCCCCGCCGGTTACATGCGCGCCGTAATCACGGAAAATAGTCCCGCACAGAATATGCATGGCCGTATGAGTGCGCATCGTCTTATAGCGCAGGTCCCAATCCAGAATACCGGTTACAGTTGTGCCCACTTCCGGAAGGGTATCTTCAGCTGCGATGATATGCAGCAGTCCATTGGGGCTGTTTTTGGCCCGCATCAGCCGCGCCTGCGTGCCGTTGAATTGGAGTATGCCTTTATCCGCTACCTGGCCGCCTCCGCCTGGGTAAAATGCGGTTTGGTCCAGGATGACGGCATATGCTTCCGCATACACTGCTTGGACAGTGGCCTGGAATTCTTTCAAATAGCTGTCAGTTTGATAGAGTAAATGAGTCATTTTCACCTGCCTTGGTTATATTTTAGGATCTTTTTCGGTTTTTGGCAGCAGATACACGAATGGAATGGCCAGGAAAATGACCAAACTGCCGATCAGAAAAGTTGTGCGGCCGCCCAACTGGTCATACATAAAACCGGTAAGCACGCCAGTGACGGCGTTGATGGCAAACAACATGGCCAGATATATCCCGTTAGCCAATGAGCGGTTCTCTGGAAAATAATCCTGGGAGAGGGCCATCCCGATCGGTAGCATCATCATGGAGGCTGTGCCGATCAGGCTGAGACTGAGTATCTGTGTCAAACCGCTGCTGAAGACAAACGCCAGCATTCCCAACCCGGAGATGATCACGGAAGTTAGCAGCACTGGTTTAAACCCATAACGGTCATTGGCCAATCCACCCAGGATCACGCCCAGCACCCCGAATCCTTGCAGGATACTCAGCGACGCGCCCGATAACCATACACCGGCGCCCAGTTCGCCCAAATAAACGGGCAGATAAATTTCCGAGGCAGCGCGCAGCAGTGACCGCATTAAAATGATACCGCCTAACGGCAGCATAATGGCCAACAAATCTCCGGTAGGAATGGATTTACCGCCTTTCACATTGGCTGGTTGGAAAGGCTCATCTTTCATTAGGAAATTAAGCAGCAGGGAAATGACAATACCGCCAATCATCAACCAGGGAGTTTTCTTTATGGATGCGGAAGCGATCACAGCGGTGATGATAATGGGGCCGAACATAATGCCCAATTCCCCACTCACCACCCAAAAACTCATGCCCTTGCCGATGTTCTTGCCGGAATAAGCGCTGACCAACGCCGGCAGGGTGGCGTGCATGACTGCCGAAGAGATGCCCGCTAAAAAACAATACAGCAGCGCGGTTTGGTAGGTTGGCGCAGTGCCAAGCAGGCTCAGGAAGATGCCGCTGACAGCCGGGGCAAATAAGGCGAATTTGCGCAGATCGATGCGGTCGGCCCAATGCCCAATTACAGGCTGCAGGATCGAGACACCCTGAAATAAAAACAGGAACAAGCTGGCTTCCACTTTCATCAGGGAAAAACTTTCTATTAGAAAAGGAATCAGCGGTGAAATGAAGCCGGAATAAGTATCGTGGATGGTATGTGCGCTGGAAACAATGACAGCTTTCAGAGGTTGAAAATCCCCGGAAGGATGGCGGCTCTCAATTTCTGCTGCTTGTTCGATACTCTGAATATTGGATGAATGTAAGCTGCCCAATTGGAACCCTCATTGATGGAACGAGTTGTGTATTAAGTTTGCAATTATACCTGTGTATAGCGAATACACGGTTCCCAGGCAGGGTAAAGAAAAAAGCCCTGATGTAATTTAGCGAAACCTGTTATCAGGATCGAAATCAAGCGGGGTTGTTTTGAGCCGGCAGCTTGAGAACAAATGGAATAGCCAGAAAAGTTAATAATCCGCCGATCAGGAAGGTCGTGTGTCCACCCAGGTTGTCGTACATGAATCCGGCCAGAATTCCGGAAAACGCATTGATTCCAAACATCAAGGCCAGGTAAATGCCGTTGGCAAAAGAGCGGTTTTCAGGGAAGAACTCCTGAACGGTTGCCATAGCGGCCGGCATCATCATGAGCAGTGAAATCCCCAGGAAGGTCAGGGATAGAATGCGCACCAGGCCGGTGGAAAACACAAACAAGAGCATGCCAAAACCGGACAGGATCACCGAAATTAGCAAGACGGATTTATAGCCATAACGATCTTTGCCGATGCCGCCGAGAACAATTCCCAGCAATCCAAATCCCTGCATGATACTGACCGATATACCGGAAACCCAAACGCCTGCTCCCTCTTCGGTCAGGAACACCGGCAGGTAATTGGATAAAGAACTGCGCAGAATGGATCGCATCAGGATCATGCCCGCCAGCGGCAGCATGAAAGCCCGCAATTGTTGGATGGGAATCGGCTTGCTTTGCCCGGGAGTTTCGTTTTGATAAGGCTCATTTCTGAAGAAAATGTTTAATAGAATTGAAATAACGATGCCGCCGATCATCAGCCAGGGGGTGGCTTTGGTGGAGTAGGTAGCCACTACGAAGGTGAGCAGCAGTGGACCGATGATGAAGCCGATATCCCCGGCGGACATCCACATGCTGATGCCTTTGCCGATGTGCTTGCCGGAATATGAGCCCAGCAGCGCGGGCAGGATGGCGTGCATGGTGGCGGAAGCCACGCCGGCCAGAATACAGTAAATCAGCGCCACCGGAAAACTGGGGGAGTTCCCCAGCAAGCTGAGGAAGATGCCGGTGACGGCTGGGGCGAACAGCGCTACTTTGCGCAGATCAAAACGGTCGGCTAAATGACCGATGAAAGGCTGTAAGATGGATAAACCCTGAAAGAAAAACAGAAACAGGCTGGCCTGCACTTTCATCAGAGAAAGGTCAGCGATCAGGAATGGGATCAGGGGTGAAACAAAACTCGAATAGGTATCGTTGATCAAATGCGCGCTGGAAATGAGCGCTGCTTTCAATACGGGAAATTCCGCGTTTTCTTCTGTTTCTTTAATTGTGATTGTGGTTATGTCTTCAGCTAGTATCTGAACATCTTGCGGGTCTGTGCTGGCCAATTTGAATCCTTAAAAGTGGAGTGGGGTGAGAATAGGGAGTATTATACATGACTGCCCTGCTTATTACAAATTACGCTGAAAAAATGCCCGTATGTAATACAAAAAATAATTGACGTATTTTGTATTTCCGAATAAAATCTACATATTATCTAATCTATTAACCTAGGAGGCAGCATGATGATCAATGAATATGTACTCATTTCCAGCACCAATGACCGGCCTCCTGTATTTAATTAAGTGATTTAATCAATTAATTAACCGCAGGAGTGACAAACCCCTGCGGTTTTTTTATACCTTCTTTTTTTCCCATTAATCAAAAAACCACCGCAGAGGCTGTCAGAAACGTGAAAAGCGTTTCAGGATGGATGAGTATTACGGTTTTAGTGATCTCATCAGGAATTATCAAGATTAATGGAGTAAAAATGCTTTCCAAATTTAAAGCAACCTATCGCAAATTCAGCCGGGATTTTTGGCTGTTAATGTTTGCCTCGTTCATCGATATGCTGGGCGGATCGTTGATTTTCCCCTTCTTTTCATTGTATCTGACCCAAAAATTTGATGTCGGCATGACCCAGGTGGGAACCATGTATCTGGTTTGGGCGCTGACCTCCGGCTTGATTGGCAATGTGCTGGGTGGGGCTATGGCAGACCGCTTTGGGCGTAAAACCAATATGATCTTTGGTTTGGTCGCCAGTGCCACCTCAGCCTTATTGATGGTTGTCATTCAGAATATCGTGGTGTTCTATGTGGCTATCGCCATCGTCGGCATCTTTGAAGATATCGCCGGACCGGCACGCCAGGCCATGATCACGGACCTTGTACCTGAGGAATTGCGCGGTGATGCCTTTGGCATGTTCCGCATAGTCTTCAACCTGTCAGCGGCTATCGGGCCGGCGATTGGCGGGTTCATGGTCAGCCGCTCGTTTGAGCTGCTTTTCTTCGCGGATGTCATCATCAGCTTGCTGGTGGCGGTCTTTGTGTTCTTTTTCCTGCCGGAAACCCGGCCGGCGTCTGTGCGCAGGCAATCATCAGTCAAGGAAGAGAGCTTCCGTGAGACCATGCAGGGTTATGGTCAGGTGCTGCGGGATAAAGTTTTCATGACTTTCATCTTGGTTTCCATCCTGTCAACGCTGATGTACTTTAACATGAACAGCTCCCTGTCGGTGTATTTGGTCAACCATCGCGGCTTTAGCTCTGAACAGTTTGGCTTTCTGCTGAGCCTGAACGCTCTTATGGTGGTGCTGCTGCAGATGCCGTTCACACGCTTGACAGCCAAGTGGAAACCGATGCTGGCGATTGCCTTTGGTAATGTTCTCTATGTGATTGGCTTTACCATGTTCGGATTCATCGGATCATTTAATATGTGCCTGACAGCCATGGTGATCATCACGATTGGAGAGATGATCTATGCGCCGAAAGAGCAGGCGATTGTGGCCGATTTCGCACCGGAACACATGCGCGGCCGCTACATGGCTATCCGTTCCTTTGCCTGGATCATCCCGGTGGCCTTTGGGCCGTTAGGCGCGGGCATCATCATGGATAATTTCGACCCGCGCTTACTGTGGTATGCAGCCGGGTTCATCGGAACGCTTTCGGTAATCGGCTTTCTATGGATGCATGTAAAGGTGGGGAAGACGATTGAGGGCCGGCTGAGTACGGCTCGCTCTGATGGAGAAGAAGCTGTGAATCCGCTGGTAGAAGCTGAAAAATCAATACTGGCATCTGAATGAAGCGGATGGATTTCAAATAGTTAATAATTGATTTGCCATTATTGTAAAGGAAATGAGCATAGTTTTGGAGGAAATATGTTAGATAGCCAAATGGAACAGGTCAGGGAAGTGCTTCAGCACTTTCAGGAGCTTTACCAGGCTCGCGATACCAACCGTTTGGATGAAGCCATGCGTTTGTTCGCCGCAGACGATGACATTGAAATGATCGGGATTGGCGCGCGGGAGCGCAGCGGCCCGGAGTGGTTCCGGGGAAAGCAGCAGATCCGCGACATCATTGCCGGTGATTGGCAATATTGGGGCGAGGTGTACTTTGACGTACCGGGTGCCCGCATCACGCGCAAAGGCGAAACGGCCTGGCTGACGACCAGCGGAAAGCTAGTCCAGACTATTGAACATGCTGAGGCAATGGAACAATACCTTCAACAAATGCGGGAGATGCTGGATGCTATGCAGGAAACGACTGCCAGAGCAGACTCGGTCATGATGGAAGTGATCCATTTTGGGGTGCGCCGGCTGCGGGAATGGTCCCTGGGGCCGGGATACGCCTGGCCAATGGTATTCAGTGCAGTTCTTATCCTGGAAATTGACGGCTGGAAATTCCATACGCTGCATTGGGCCATGCCGGCAGATTGATGGCAGCTGAAACCGTTTATACTGATTAAGCGGGTTTGTAACAAAATCCGCTTAATTTCGTTATAGGAATTGGAAATATGCCGCAGGATGATCAATCAAGCAGTGAAACGCTGTTAATACAGGAAGCCATTGCGGGAAATAAAGAAGCTTTTGGCCGATTATACGAAAAGTACGCGGGCCAAATTTTCAGCTACCTGTTTTACCGGACTGGCGAGCATAATACAGCCATGGATATGATGGAAATTGTCTTTCTAAGAGCTTGGGAACACTTGCCTCACTTTGGAACCAAAGGACGCGGATTAAATTTTCGCGCCTGGTTGTACCGCATGGCGCATAATGCTATGGTGGATTATCACCGCACCAATAAGGAAGAAATTGGTCTGGATTTGCTTGCCGAGCAACCGGACCATTATCCACAAGCGGCCAAATTGGTTGAACAATCAGAAACTCAGCAGTATTTGATAAAGAAATTGGAAAAATTGGATGGTCTATCCCGTCAGGTATTGGTGCTGCGTTTTTATGCGGAAATGAGCCCGAAGGAAGTCGCGCAGATTATGGATATTTCCGAGGGAAACGTGCGTGTGATCCAATTTCGGGCATTGCAGAAGATGCGAAGTTTGATAGGTGAAGATGATGAATGAGAGAAGAAGTGCGGCTGTGGTCCAACGCTGTTTGTCGCAGGTTCAGGCCGGAAGGATGACGGAAGATGAATGTCTGCGCCAATATCCTCATCTTGCAGAGGAATTACGCGCGGCTTTTGACCTGTCTGCGGCATTCCACCCGCTAGAGGGTATTCAGGCTTCCCAACAGGAATTGCGCGAAACAAAGATAAGGGTGCTTAACCAATTACCGGATCGGGAATTGGTTGTAACAAATCCAGCTTCAAGTCGTTATACATGGCAAACAAACAAACGGAGGTTTGCTATGACTTGGGTAATAATTATCACCACCTTGGTAACCATGATGACCGGAACTGGTGTAGTTTTTGCATCCGGAGATGCTTTACCGGGAGATACGTTGTATCCGGTAAAAGCCTGGACAGAAAATGTACAATTGGCGCTGGCTTCAGATGAGGGCGATGCCCAACTGAGCCTGCAATTTGCCCAGACGCGCATGGAGGAATTACAGGAATTGCTGGATCAGGAACGCTACGATGACCTCGATGAAGCTGTGTCCGGTTATGAGACTCAAACTCAAGCCATGACGCAGTTTATGGCGGCTGTCCAGGCGCAGGATCCGGATGAAGCTGTCCGGCTACGCTCGGAATTGGAACTTCAATTACAGGACCAGGCTCGGCAGATGCAGGCCTGGCTGGACGAAGAAAAGATTGCTAACGGCGATCAAATTCGGGAGCAATTACAGGAAATGCTGCAAACCAACACACAAACTCGCCTGCGCATCAATCAAACCGCGGATGATTTACCGGCGGATTTGCCGGACAGTGGCGAAACCGATGAGGGTGGGGACATTCCTGATGGAGCGGATTTGACTGCTGAGACGGTCGATGAGGAAGTTTTGATCGGAAATGGCGCCCAGCTTCGCAGCAGCGAATTTGTGAATGCCAGCGGTGACAGCCAAAATGCAGCCTTCATGTTCCGGGTTACCAATGCGGCCCAATTGGGTGTGTATGCTGAAATGGATGGCGCACGCTATGCCTGCACAGCAGATGGTGATCTGGTAACCTGCAATATCCCCAATGCAGTTGAAAAAGGCACCTTGAATCTATATTGCCTGGAAGATAACAGCCTCTTGTACGCTTACAACTATGATTATGATTGGCTGGGTACCAAGGAAGCTGGTTCCGGGGAAAACGGCCAGACACAACAAGGCGGCAGTACTCAAGGTGGGCAAGATAATGGGCAGAGTGGTTCAGGAAAAGGCGGAAAGTAAGCCTTAGGATTGGAAATTCGAGATAGGCTGTGGAGGTCACCACAGCCTATCTTTTTTGAATTTGCAGGCTGGGTAGTGCCCAAGCTTACGGGTTTTCACTAACATAGATTATTTTTTGGGAAACAGCAGGATAACCGATACAGCCATCAATATTAATCCGACGATCCGTTGGGTATCCAACGGAATGGGATTTAAGCCGCCCCAACCGAATGTGTCTGAAAGAGCACCGAAAACCATTTGCCCTAAAATGATGGCAGCCATCCCGGCGGCTAACCCAGCTTTGGATATGGAAAATGATACACCCATTATGATGAAGATACCCAAAGCACCGGATAGGAGCACCATGCCGATGGCCGAGGGTGTGATTGTAACGGTATTAAACCCTTTAAAAACACCAATTCCCAAAATCAATAATCCGGCCAGACTGCCGCCCAGAAAATTGGTCCAAAAGCCTGTGTTGATTGGCCCAATAATTTCTCCTGCCCGGCCGCTGAACATAGACTGGATACCAATGAATATACCGGTAACCAGCGCCGTGATACCGCCAACAAACACAACGTTTTTCATCAAACCTCCCGATAATGGTCTATTCAATTTATCAATCGAAAGATTCTACCAGTGAAATACCGCTAATCTCTTTTTGGGGTTATATCTCGTTAAATTTTACTATCCCGTGCTTGATGGCGACAACAGCTGCTTGGGTTCTGGCAGACACACCCAGCTTTTGAAATAAACTTTTCGTATAGTTACGGATGGTGCCTTCTGATAAATACAATCGATCCGCAATATCCGTATTGGAAAAACCCTGTGCGATTAAACGCAGGATATCCTTCTCACGATCCGTTAAATCATAATCTCTTTCTGATTCAGGTAAATTTGCGGAAATTTTTGCTTGATCAATAATTTTCCCTGTAACTTTTGGATCGATATAGGATTTTCCTTCCATCGTGCCCTTGATGGCATTAATTAATTCGGTTGGAGGCGTATCTTTTAATAAATACCCTTCGGCGCCGGCCCGCAGTGCGTCAAAAACCCATTCATCATCATCGTAAGTGGTTAGAGCTACGATATGCATATCCGGAAAATCTTTGCGAATATTCCGGGTTGCGATAATTCCGTTCATAACCGGCATTTTTAAGTCAATTAAAACCAGGTCTGGGTTTAATTCTGGCAGCAGCTCCATTAACTCAGCGCCATCACTCGCATACCCGACAATTTGAATGTCGGGATCGCTCCCCAGTATTTTTCTTAGACCTTCAATTACTACAAATTGATCATCACAAAGCATTACCTTGATCATATTTCATACCTCAAATTCCACCCGGATTTGTGTGCCTTTATTAATTTCAGTATTGATAATGAATTCTCCCCCGGCATCTACAGATCTTTCCTGCATGCCTTTTATTCCTAATCTCCCCTGGCTATCAACGCTGTCTTTTTGAAAACCCAGCCCATTGTCCGTGATTTCGAGGATGATATGCTTTCTCTGGTGGATCAGTTTTAGCTCAATTGTGGTTGCATTGGCATGGCGGATAATATTCTCAACTGCTTCCTGGGCGATGCGGTACATGCATTGTTCGACTTTAGGTGTTAGAAGGGGCAAGTTTTCGGAAATGGTGCAAATGGCTGCGCAATTTGTGCGTGAGGCTGCATCAGCAAGCAAGCTTTTTAATGCGGAGGCTAGACCCAGGTCTTCCAATTGTTCGGCACGCAGATCTTTCAAAGCGCGCCTTGTGTCTTCCAATCCTTTACGAGTGTTGATGACCATCTCATCGAGTGAGTCGTTCAACTCCCGGTCATCAGGATTGATTGAAAGCTTCAACGCTTCCAGGGTCAGAATTTGGCTGCTGAGTGTATGCGCCAGGGTATCGTGTAGTTCACGAGCCAATCGATTTCTTTCATGACTGACTGCCAATTGTTCCAGGGCTTGAGTGTGCTGGCTGAGCATGATATTGGCTTCCATCAGGCGTTCCCTTTGAGTCCTTTGAGTTTTGATTAACATGCTTACAACCGTTCCCACAATACCCAAAGCTACCGAACGCAAAATAGGCACACCTAAGAAGGGGATGGCCTCCAGGTTGATTTTGCCTACGCCAATCAATATAAAGGGCAAATCGTAAAAAGCTGTAAGGACAACCAATATCAAGGTTACTTTGAGGGAATACTGCCAGGCGACTAATACAATAGGAACGATCACAATTGGGAAAAGCATCCAACTGCGGATGACGATATCTGTCAGCGGGTTTTGTGATGGTAACGGCCAGACGACGACGCTGGTATATATGGGTGCCAGTGCTGCGATCAGGATGGCAATGGGCAGGAAAAATGCTTTTATTTTTTTCTCAAGCCATTCCCACATGAGATAGCCGAGCAGGGCGAGAAAAATAAAAAAATCAATCAGGTAGAGCAGGGAAGTGGATGAACTGAGGATTTTGGTGGTTAGATACGCGTATAAAAAATTCCCAAAAAAGTACAAGACAGCGAACCCGCAGTAATACCGAAAAACTCGCAGCAAACCCGGCTCAATCACCCGCTCTTCCATAATTATCATCTTACCACCACCATACTCCCAATATACAGATGGCATTTGCGACTTAACGGAATGGTATATGCCACCTTTTGTTGGGGATTTTTTCAAAAGGTTGGTGGCATTCATTATCTGGTAAGGGGTTGGAAACAAACCTAAGATACACATTCAGGAAAATGGAAATAGCTTTATGGAAAATCAGAATATTCTTGTTGAAAATCTAACAAAAAAATATGCTTCTCAAAAAACCGGTTTTGCTATTCAGGACATCAATCTGGATATCGGCCGCGGTAAATTATTTGGACTTATCGGGCCGGATGGCGCGGGTAAGTCCACCACCTTGCGGATTTTGGCGACTATCCTTCCGCAGACTTCCGGAAATGTACATATTTTCGGTTATGACATAAGCACCCAACCGGAGGAAGTACGCAAACTGATTGGGTATATGCCGCAAAATTTCAGCCTTTACCTTGACCTGAGTGTGATTGAGAATCTGGATTTTTTTGCGAGCATTCAACGTGTACCCGCAGCCGAACGGCAAGAGCGAATTGAAAAGATGCTTTCCTTTACGCACTTGGAACGTTTCAAACAGCGCCGGGCGCGCGACCTTTCCGGCGGTATGAAAAAAAAGCTGGCCCTGGCTTGCGCCCTGGTTCATAACCCCAAGCTATTGATTTTAGACGAACCTTCAACCGGTGTGGATCCGGTTTCCCGGCGTGAACTTTGGTCTATTCTGGCTGAAGTGGTTCAGAATGATGTCACAGTCATTGCCAGTACGCCATATATGGACGAAGCTGAGCGCTGCCATTCAGTAGCAATTATGTATCAGGGTACCATCATTGCCAGTGGTTCTCCGGCTGCATTGAGAACATCCCTGCCCTATGACATTATTGAGGTGAAAGCTAAGCCGCGTAAAGCGACCCGCATATTAATTTCACAGATTACGGGAATACATGATTGGCGGCCGGTCGGGGACAGGTTTCGCCTTTCGGTGGAGAAGAATGCCAATGAACCAATACTGGAGAACTTAAAAAGCGCGCTTGAAGCGGAAAAACTGGATGTGCGTATTTTGCGCAAGGCGTCTTCCTCGATGGAGGATGTTTTCATTTATCAGGCTCAAAACTCCAGAGGGAAAGCATGAATGATTATCTGAACGCTGTTGAGACAAGCGGATTGACCAAAAAATATGGTGATTTTGTTGCAGTGAATTCCGTTGATTTTTATATTCCCAAAGGCGAAATATTCGGACTGCTTGGACCAAATGGGGCGGGCAAAACAACCACTATCCGCATGTTATGCGGGATCACTGAACCCAGTGCAGGCCAGGGTAACGTATTGGGTTGGGATATCCAACAAGATGCAGAATCCATCAAACAGAATATCGGTTATATGTCCCAAAAATTTTCGTTATACAACGATTTGACCATCCGGGAAAACATCCTTTTTTATGCCAGCATTTATCGGGTTGAGCGAGCTGAACAAGACCAGCGCTGCGCTGAACTCATCGGTCAGTTGGAATTGGAAGAAGAGAAACATGTTCAAGTGCGTTACTTATCCGGCGGCCTGCGGCAGCGGGTCTCATTGGCCTGCGCGGTAGTTCACCGGCCCCCCATGCTTTTTCTGGATGAAGCCACGGCTGGTGTGGACCCGATTGCCCGGCGTGAATTTTGGGATTTTATTTACGAGATGGCAGGCAGCGGTGTCAGTATTCTGGCGACCACGCACTACATGGACGAGGCTGAATATTGCAATAAAGTGGGCATGATGCATGATGGCCGGCTGATTAAAATTGCCAGCCCCGATTCGATTAAAGAAGGATTGAATGGCTCGTTGGCTGCTATCGAGTGCGAACCAATGTTGCAAGCTGAACAATTTCTGCGCGAACAAGCGAGCGTGCGAGAGGTTTCCTTGCATGGAGCGCAATTACATGTGTTACTGACATCTAAAAAGGAAAAAACGAGTTTGATAAAGAATCTAAAGGGGTTAGGTATAAACATCACCCAATTTGAATTTATCCAACCGACATTGGAAGATGTCTTTATTTCCATGATAGAGCAACAGCAGGCAATGGAACAGCCTGCTGAGAAAATAACGGAGTGTGAGAATGGATAGGTTTTGGACAATCGTTAAAAAGGAGTTCATTCATATTTATCGCGATCCGCGTACATTAGGGTTGATCCTGCTGCTGCCGGCTTTGCTGTTGTTGCTGTTGGGCTATGGTGTTTCCGGTGAAACCAAGGATATTTCCATGGCTGTGGTGGACCTTTCGCGGACGGAAGAAAGCGCGCGCTATATCGAATATTACACGGCTGGGGGAGATTTCTTTTATGCTTACTCAGCCGCCAGCGAGGATGAATTATTGGATTTAATTCACCGCGATAAAGTCAAGGTGGGGTTGATTATTCCGGAGGATTTCGGGCGCTCGGTTGCAACAGGGGAACCGGTTCAGGTTCAGCTGTATGTAAACGGATCGGCTGATCCGAGCATTATTGAAACTATGCAGTTGAAACTGAATTCAATTAGCCAAATGGCAGCTGAAAATATTCTGGTGCAGCAAATTGAGTTAAGTGGAAGCGGGCTGAATATTCAAATGCCGATCGACGCCAATATCAAGATGCTTTATAACCCGGATAGTGACAGCAAGTTATATATGATTCCAGGTTTAATTCCCATTATCCTGCAAGTGCAAGCACTGCTCCTCTCGGCTCTAGCAATCGTGAAAGAACGCGAACAAGGTACGATGGAACAATTAATCGTGACACCTATCAAAGGTTGGGAATTGATGCTGGGCAAGATTGTGCCCTATTTATTAGTTACTTTAATTAATACAGTGGCTTTGATTTGGCTGGGCGGCTTGATATTTGGTGTTGGTGTAGTGGGTAGTTTTTACCAGCTGGTTGGGTTGAGTTTGATCTTTGGAATTGGTTCTTTAGGTATGGGCGTATTAATTTCCAACCTTTCTGAAACCCAAATGCAGGCAATTTATCTGGCAGTCTTTATTGTGCTGATACCGGCAATTATCCTGTCGGGCTTGATGTTCTCCCGCGATAGCATGCCGGCATTTACATATTGGTTCAGCGAATTGATGCCGGTGACCCATTTCCTGAAAATTACGCGCGGCATAATGCTGAAAGGGGTCAGCGCCGCTTATTTGTGGGATTCTATTTGGCCGATGATTGTACTGAGTATTGTTTACTTTACTGCTAGTGTCTTGACTTTTAAGAAAAAAATATAAACGAAGTTTGTAAGAAGGAGTAAGAAAAAATGAAGAGTAAAAAGATTATTATGGCTTTTGGGTCTGCCCTGGTAATTCTATCTGCTGCATGCAGCGGGTTAAATCAGAATGGAAGCACGCAATTATCTGCCTCCGGAACCATCACCTCTATAAGCGTAAATATCGCGCCGGAAGTGAGCGGAAAAATAATGGAAATTGGGGTAACGGAAGGCGATGAGGTTAAAGCAGGTGATCTGCTTTTCAGCATGGATGCAGAAATTCTCCAATCTCAATATGATCAGGCTGAAGCCGGTGTGAAAGTTGCTGAGGCGGCGGTTGAAAGCGCGAATGACCAACTTTTAGCTGCCCAGACTCAATATGAAATTGCTGCCCAAGCTTCCCGCTCTGCTTTAGCGGATTATCGAGAAGAAGCATGGGATAAAACCGCCATGGATGAATTTGATCGACCCGCCTGGTATTTTACCCAGTCGGAAGAAATAGCGGCTGCGAATGCAGTGGTAGCGGACGCGCAAACTCGTCTGGAAGACAAGCAATCCGAGCTTGATAAAATTCTCAGCAGCACAAGTTATGCGGATTTTGTTAATTTGGAGTCCAAGCTGGCACAGGCACAATTCGCGCTGCAAGCTGCCGACCAGGCTTTGGAAGTTGCCAAGAACGCGGATGAAAATGAAAAATTAGAGGATAATGCCCAGGACCAATATGATTTGGCTTCTTCCAATCTTGAGAATATTCAAAAGGAATATGACCAAGCTTTAAATACTTCGGCGGCGGATGATGTGCTGGAAGCGCGGGCAGCCGAGGCTGTGGCTCAAACGCAACTGGACAGCGCCAAGGACCTCTTGAATGGTGTGTTGGTGGGGGATGATGCGCTGCCGGTCGCGGCGGCAGCTGCCGCGGTCAAACAAGCAGAGAGTGCGATCCAACAGGCTCAGGCCAATCTTACTCAAGCCGAAGCAAACCGCAGCACGCTGCAAATTCAATTGGACAAGACCAAGGTTAATTCACCCATAAAAGGTGTGATCTTGCTTCAAAATTTAGAAGCAGGCGAGTTGGTCAGTACCGGTAGCACAGTAATGAAGATCGGAAATATTGATGAGGTCAAGCTGACGGTATATATTCCCGAGGACCAGTATGGCCTGGTAAACCTGGGACAGGAAGTTGTGGTTACGGTGGATTCCTATCCGGAAAAAACTTATACCGGAAAAGTGACCTATATTTCCGATGAGGCTGAATTCACGCCCAGTAATGTACAAACAGTTGCAGGACGGAAATCAACCGTGTTTGCAGTGGAACTATCGGTTCCAAATCCAGACCACGATCTTAAATCTGGAATGCCGGCGGATGTGAACTTTATTCTGCAATAGACTTTATCCCTCCATGTGTTTTTATGAAAGCGCGTTCATCAGGACGCGCTTTTAATTTACTGAAGGGTTGGATAGATCATTAAACCATTTTAAGGACAATATTCAATTGGGGTATGATTAATCAATATTTTCCTAATAATTTATAATCTAAAGCAGGCCAGAGTAAAAGGTGCCATGAAAAATAAACAATCAAAACTGACATTGGGCGTTTTTACAATTCTGGTCTGTGGTTTTGTTTTAACCAGTTACCTAAGTTATTCCACTACCAAAAACTTTATTTTGGGAAGTGCCGAGACTGAAACGCTGCCTTTGATCAGTGACAATATCTATTCTGAGATTAAAAAAGATTTAGTTGATCCAATCAATGTCTCTTCCTTGATGGCAAATGACGCGTTCCTGATAAGCTGGATAGCAAGCGGGGAAGATGAGCTGTCGGCAATTCAGGAATATTTGGGTTTGATTAAAAAGAAATATGGTTATACATCCACGTTCTTTGTATCCGAAAAAACGCATAATTACTATTATTCCGGCGGTATTCTGAAGACAATTTCGGAAAGCGATTCCCACGATGTATGGTATTACGACTTTATCCGCATGAACAAAACAGTTGACCTGGATATTGATAATGATGAAGCTAAGAATGGATTGATGACGGTCTTCATTAATCACCGCCTTGAAAAAGAAGATGGGGAATTATTGGGAGTGGCCGGTGTAGGGTTGCAACTTACCGAGATCGCGGAACATATCCGCCATTATGAAGATTTGTACCATCACAAAATATATATCGTTGACCAGGCGGGCTTGATCCAGATAGATTCGGATAGAAATCGGATTGAAACTGAAAACATTACCGAACTTATAGGTATCAAAGAAGTCAGTGCGGAAATTCTTTCTGCAGGTGAAGAAGCGAAAATCGTTGAATACAAGGATAGAAACGGTTTAAAGACAGCTTCCGCTCGCTATATCCCGGAATTTGGTTGGTATTTAATCGTGGAGAAAGACCAGGAATCTTCCCTTTCGGGAGCCAGACGGTCAATGGTTCGCAATTTTATAGTGGGTGGAATTATTGCGGTGGTGATATCGCTGTTGATCAACGGTGTTATGAAGCGCTATAACCAACGTTTAGAACAGCAAGCCACATCAGATGATTTAACGCAATTATTGAACCGGCGCGCATTCATGGATAATCTGGCACGCGAGGTTTCCGCGCTGAACCGTTACGGATATTCGTCTGCAATCATGATGATTGATATTGACGATTTTAAATCTATCAATGATCAATTCGGCCATATCGCGGGCGATACGCTGTTGGTAGAAATTGTGAATGTTATCAAGGAAACCCTGCGCACCAGCGATTTAATGGGGCGTTGGGGTGGTGATGAATTTATCGTTTACCTGTCACAATTAGACCGAGAAAAGACGTTGCTGATCGCAAAGCGAATTTGTGAAAAGGTCGAGCAACATGAATTTTCTCTTGGAAATCTGGCATTAAATCGGACTGTGAGCATCGGTATAGCTTTCCTGGATTCGATGGTTGAGAATGTGGATGATGAAATTTGCAAAGCGGATGATGCGCTTGTGAATGGCAAGAAGTTGGGAAAGAACCGCATCGAAATTGCCGAATAAAATGTTCTAAAAATTCTATTAGACTGCTATTAGAAAACGTGAAGCTTGCAACTTTACCGGCTTTTCGTTGTATAACTTAATATGTATAATAAACGACTGAATTGGTGACCAATTTTTCTATGCAATTACCTAAAATTTTAAAATCAATCCGCAGACAGTTTGGGCAGAAAGCCGATGAGACGCGCTATGAATACCAAAATTTGGTGTTCAAGGGCGGCGGTGTGCGCGGCATTGCCTATATGGGTGCGCTGGAAAAGCTGGATGAGTTAGGCATCGTTGATAGTATTGAACGTGTAGCCGGTACTTCTTCAGGTGCCATCGCGGCCACATTGCTCAGTTTTCGCATGCCGGTGGCAGATACACTGGCATTATTTAATGACCTGGATTTATCCCGCATTCCTCAGAAAAGCATACGCGATGTGCGTGGAAAAATCCTCACGATTGCCAACCCGGGCAGCTACAAACGTTTGTTTGACAGTTATGGTTGGTATTCAAGTGAATATTTTTACCAGTGGATCAGTCAGGTCATTTCTGACAAAATGGAAGGAAATTCACGCGCAACATTCCGAGATTTCGATGAAGCCGGTTTCCGTGACTTGTACATCGTGGCATCCAATATTTCCCGCCACCGTCCGGAAATCTTTTCGTTGAAAAGTACACCGGACGTGGCTGTTGCGGATGCGGTACGGCTATCCATGTCCATCCCGCTCTATTTTGAAGCGCTGCGCTTCGACGGCAGCCAGTTTGGTCAGGGTGATTTTTACGTAGATGGCGGGCTTTTTAATAACTACCCGCTGGAACTTTTCGATCATATGGATTTCGTCCGCAATCCGGATAAATTCTGGGAAGGCCTCAATTGGGAAACTTTGGGGCTTTACCTATCACCGGATGAGGAGAAATACATGGATGTGGCTGAACACCCCAAGAACCTATGGGAATTTGTGGCCCTGACCGGAAGGAATTATTATGATTCTCACCAGACTTCCAGTTTACGAAATAATATTCTGGATGAGAAACGCACCATCGAGATCAGCGATTGCGGAGTTTCTTCCACGGATTTTGATATTCAACCCGGTTCAGAAATTTATCAAAAGTTGTATGATTCCGGCCGCCAGGCTGTTACTGATTATTTCGGTTCGCTGGGAGAACTTTTAGGCTAATTGTTGAGGTAAGCTGCGCAGCCACAGCCGGGCTTCACGCGGATTGGGAAGACGCCAGTCTTCGATCGGTTGATTGATAACATTGGAACAAACCCGAATAGCCGCCCCGCCGTGCGATTGGATCACGCTGAAAGCAATCTCGTCTTTGTCGTCATCCCCCAGGTAAAGCAGACTCTCTTCGAAAAGCGGGTCAATTTTCAGTAGATATTTCACACCCTCACCTTTATCTGCCAACTGCGGTCCGGCTTCCAGAAATTTATGGCCGGGTAAAACGCGGAATTCTTTCCTATCCAGTGTTTCTTCAGCCAATTTCCGCGCTTTTTCAAGTAGTTCTTCTGCGGCCACATCAGCGGCAAAACGCGCATGCAGTGCCAAAGACCAGCCTTTATCTTCTAAATAAAAAAGTTCCTGACCTTTTATCAATTCCTTCCAAAGAGGAATGAGCGATTGCAACGCAGGCCGTACCTGGTCATATGCCAGACGGAACTGCCGGCTGCCGTCCTCCTTTTGTATTTCCAGGCCGTACGTACCGGCTAACCGGATGCCGTTAATAGGGATCAGCTGATTCAGATGCGCCAAACGACGGCCGCTAAGAACCACAATCTTGATTTTTCCACTGTCGCGTAAAGATGTCAGCAGCTGGATGATTTCCGGCAGCGGTTCCACCTGGTCAGGATGGTCGCTGAAATCAGCCAACGTGCCGTCGTAATCCAAAAAGAGGCGCAAGTGCGCCTGTTTGGAAAGCAAGGCGGTAATTTTTTGGTAAGAAAAGCTCATGACAGCTGCTTCCCGCCCGCGAGTAAAGGGTTGATCTCTTTGTTGTAAATTTGCTGCCAGGTGTAATTGTTGCGTGTTTTTTTACGCAGATGGTAAACAGGGTCATGCTTAGCCCAATCCAATATCATTTGCGCGGCCACGGCAGGTTCGAGGCTGATATCTATGAGGTGCACATCCGTCTGCCCAATTTCTTCGACAGCCGGGATGTTGCTGGCAAAGATGGGCTTGCCCAGAAACCCGGCTTCCAAAATGGGCATACCGAAACCTTCGCGCCGGCTGGGCATAAATAGGGCATCACTCAGGCGATATAAATCGCCTACGCTTTCCATATCAAGGACAGTTCCGCTTTCAGCCGTTCCGCCGCTTTCGTAAATGAAATGGAAATATGCTTCCATGTCTAAATCCTTGCGCAGATCTTTCAGGGATTGGAAGTAAGCCAAATTCTGCGGGTCATGCGGGTCGGGCGGACCGGTCAGGACCATTTGCGCCTGGCAGCCTTTTTGCCGCAATTCGCTCAGTACCCGCAGCGCGAATTCGATGTTCTTGGCCTGCGTAACCCGTACGGGCATCAGCAGCAGCAGTTCCGCTTCTTCAAGATTCAGTTTGCGGTACAGGGCGCGGCTTGCGGGCGCAATGCCCAGCAGCACGTCCGTATCGATGCCGTTGTAGATGACTTTGATTTTATCGCTGGATACCTGGAAGATTTCCGCCATGCTTTCGCGGCGTTTTTTGGAAACCACTACGTAATCAACTTCGGGACGATAGAGCCGCAACAGGTTCCAGGGTTGGCTGTCGTGCAGCACGGGCAGCGAACGCGCGCTGGCCCAGGAAAAATCGTGGCACCAGGCGATGCAATGATGCAGTTGGTCTTCATTTAACAGCTGGTGCAGCGCATCTGTCAGCGCCAGGTTGAAATGTTTGCTGAAGACGTTGTGTACGATTACGTGCTCAAAACGTGGCAGGCAAGCGGCCAATTCGGATTTGATCTGATCGCGCAATTGAACATACGCAGTGGTTATTTGGCCAGCTTCCAATGCTGCGTTCACTTTCAAAACTTCTTCATGCTGGGAATCCAGTTGGGGCAGGCGGATGAAGTTGGCACCTTCCGGTTGAGCGGCCTGGCTGCCGTTTCCGGCAATAACCGTCACGGAATATCCTTGAGCGATGAAAATACGTGTGTGCGCGTGCATGACAGATTCCACCCCGCCCACGGTGGGGGGAGCGGAATAATGCAGGATTGCGATATCCTTTCCTGTCATGAATTACGGCTCAATTCAATCACCGCGTGCAGCTGGTCTTTCAGCCAGCAGTAGATATCGTGATTTTCAATCAACCAATTCAGGGAGCGGGCACGGGTGATTTTCTCCTCTGCGCCCATACTCAATCCCTGGTGGATGGCTTCCGCGGTAGCATATACATCACATGGCGATATAACGATCGCGCCCGGTGCCAACTGCTGGCTGGCTCCAGCTCGCTCGGATAAGACCAACACGCCGTTGTGTTCGTTGACAATGGGTCCTTCTTTGGCAACCAGGTTCATGCCGTCTGCTACTGCGTTGACCAGCAGCACGTCGTATAACTGCAAGGCAGCGATTGCCCGTTTGTAATTCTCTCCAACTAAAATACGCACCGGTTCCCATTCACTGGATCCGTACTCGGCGTTAATTTGTCCGCTGATGGCCATGATCTTATCCAGATAGTCTTTATATTCCTCAACATCACGGCGCGAGGGAACCAGCAATGCTAAAAACAAGACTTTCTCCTGATACTGCGGATGCAGGCTGAGTAATTCTTCAAAAGCTTTAAACCCGCGGATGATGTTCTTGCTTGGATCAATGCGGTCCACCCGCAGAATAAGTTTTTTGTCTCCCAGTATCTTTTGAATTTCCTTTTTTTGCTCAATCACTTCTTCGTCGTGGCGCATCGCTTTCAGGTTAGCCACATCAATAGAGATGGGGAAGTCTTGGACATGGGTAGCGTGATTGCGGTACCAGATACGTCCGCGTTTATATTTCACGTGCGCACGCGGCAGGTGGGATTCCACCGTGCGGATGAAGTTCAAGCCATCTTCCTGAGTTTGAAAACCCAGTAAATCCACTGCGCATAGCCCATCTATAATAGCCTGCCGCATCGTGGGCGGTAGGATGCGCCAATATTCCGGACCCGGCCAGGGGATGTGCGTGAAATGTAAAATAGTCGGTTGTTCGGCCTTTGGCAGCAATTCGCGAATGTAGCGGGCGGTCAGATACAGGTGATAATCTTGCAGCATCACCAGTGTATTTTTATTTGTTTTTTTGACAGCTTCCACAATCTCTTCTGCGAACATGTGGTTGACTTGCTTATAACCATTATCCCAGGCATTCCAGGTAGCATGGTCAATAACCGGTTCGCTGGGAATGTTCCACATGGAGTGCTGCAGAAACCAAAGCAGCGGATTTGCGATGACATTGTAATAACCGTCATATGCAGATTGTTCCGGATGGATGAATTTCACGTGAATCCTTCCGTTGGCTTCTTCCAGGGGAATGTCGCCTTCGTGAAAATCTACATCTTGCGGCGTTTGCGCGCAGGATATCCAGGTTGCGTTGATATATTGCAGCATACCCGCTAAACCGGTGATCAATCCCCCGCTGCCTTTTTGTTGAATGATTTGCCCGTCGCTGCTTTCCTGGTGAACTACCGGTCCGCGGTTGGAGGCAATAATGATATGCCAATCTGAAAAAGTACTGAAATCAATATCTTCTCTTGGTTTGGTCTCGGTGGGAATGATACCCAGCCTATCAGCCATTAAAATCCTTTCTTTGGTAACTATTCTTCATTGCTGGCCTGAATTGCCAGGTCGATAAACACAGCAGCTGTCCAGCCAAATATGGGTGCGGCGTTCACACCCGGTTGTCCGGTTTTTGCGTTATAAAACTCGTAAATATTCTCGTGCGCCATGATCATTTCCAGCGTCTTTTGGCGCAATTGTACTGCCAGGTCGTGCTCGCCCAATTGGTGCAAAGCTTCAATAAAGAAATAATTGATATTGGCCCAAACCGGCCCGCGCCACATGACGTTAGGATTAAAGTGCGGGTCGTTGCGGGCTACGCTGGGTATGGGGTAGTCACCCCAAAATTCATCTTCATTGGTCAAGTGAGCCAGCAGTTTATTGCGGATGTCGTCCGGCAGTTGGCCGGTCCACAGCGGATAGAGGTTGAATGGCGTCAGAACCGGGATGGGATCATCTCCGTGAAAAGCGCGGAAAAAACCAGCTTCTTCGTCCCAAAATTCCTTGATCATGCGTGTAACAATGGCATTCGCACGCTTTCGCCACATTTGAGCTTCATTTTGTATGCCCAATGCTTCAGCCATCAGGGACAGCGAACCCATCTGCACGCACAGGTAGGTGTTAAGATCGGGTGACTCCACCGGCATGCCGTAATCCCACAGGGGGTTGTCATCCAGACCCGATGAGTATGGGTGGTTGTACTGCGCCAACCCATCTACATTGTCGTCATTCATATTGAACCACCAGGCGTTACAGCGTACCAGTGGGATGTAGATTTCACGCAGGAAATCCACGTCCGGGTCTTTTTCGTGCAGCTTCATGGCTGCCCAGGCTAGAATGGGCGGTTTGGTTACTTCACCCTGGAAGGGATGATCGATTTCTGAAATAACACCTTCGTCGTAAATTGCATCCGGCAGCATGCCGTCCGGTAGTTGGCCGGCTAGCATGGCGCGAATCTGGTTGCGTGCCAGCACCGGGTCAACGTGCCGGAAAGCCAGGGCGTGCATGGCGCTGTCCCACAACCACAAGCCCACGTAGCTGGTTTTGGAAGGGGTCATGGCTTCGTAGGCCACGTTGCCGCGCGCGCTGATCAGGTTGTTGGCCATGATCCACCAGGCATGCGCGTAAGTTTGGCGATAGCAGTCCTCCACCGGCGGGACTTTCTCGAACCAGTTGCGCCAGCGAGTTTCAGCGAAGGCGGCAGTCTGTGAAAAAGGCGCAACTTCTTCGGAAAGATGTTTTTCGTCAATGCTGAGGGTGATGGCGCAGTCTGTTTCAGATTTTACGATAAAGTCCACAGCATAACCGCGCTTCTTGGGTTTGATGGTGTTTACAACCGGTTCGGCGTTGCTTTGATAGGATAGGTTGCGCACCGCTTTAAACTGTCCGCCCTGACCGCTGATCTTCCAGTACTGTGGTGTGGCTAAAAACTGGATCCCGGCCGTGGTGTTCTCTGGCAATCCGATCGAAAGGGTGCGCTCATCCTGAAATACAATCCCGAACATGCCGATGCGCGTGTTCAATTCCAGCATATGCGGGTAACTGGTGACTTCATAATCCAGTTTTTGCCCCTCGCCATCCAACAGACACAGCTCGTCGATAAAAGGCGGCCGTTTTAGATAAGCCTCAATCTGCGAATCCAGAAAGGATAATCTCTCGGCCAGTTTAATGTAAAGGAAACTATGCTTGGCGGATTTGTAAACCAGCAAGCGTGACCCGCGGTCGCTGAACGGAACCGACTTGAGGTCGATGTGGTTTTTCAAAAGCATCAGACTGTCGTGACTGACTTCTTCTCTGGATTGTTTATTAATGATCGTTTTCATAGATTCTCTTTATTTTATTGTAATGCATCTAAAAAACATTTGCCTAAGAAGATAGAAAAAAAGTGAAAAATCAAGACCTATCCCTCAGATGATGGTTTATCAATGAATTAAATCGTGTATATTCAGTGTCCCAAATGGTTAACAATCGTTTGGTCTATTTATAACAATTCAGACCTATTTTGTCATTAAGAAATTCGTTTTCTCATTAAGAATTTCATTGAAAATAATTAACGATGGTTAATCTTTCCCGTAACTGCTGTTAACCATGGACGAACTCCTTTTTGCTATCATCGAGGCGATTCATTAACCTAAAGGAGAAAAAGATGTCAAGAAAGTTGTTTAAATCGATCGTCCTGGTTTTCGTTGTTTTTTCACTCGCCACAACTGCCTGGGTTTCCTTTACCCCTGTTGTTTCGGATGTTGAAATGGAAACCAACCAGCAAGCTTCCGGCAACGCCAAATACATATTCTTATTCATTGGCGATGGCATGGGAGTCGCGCAGCGCAATGCGGCAGAATTGTACAAAGCTACAGTATCCAACCCGGATGCACGCCCGGAAGAAACCGAATTGCTCATGAATACCTTCCCTGCCCAGGGGATGAATACCACCTATGACCTGACCAGTGTTATCCCGGATTCGGCTTCCACCGCCACCGCGATTTCTACCGGGTATAAAACCGCTTCCGGCGTATTGGGTATGGATCCCGAAGGTTCCGTTTCCTACGAATACATCACCGAAGTTGCCAAAGCGCAGGGTTGGAAGATTGGCATTATTTCAACTGTATCTATCGACCATGCTACCCCGGCTGCTTTCTATTCCCATCAGCCTTCCCGCAAATTGATGTACGACATCAATGTTGACCTGGGAAATTCCGGTTTTGATTATTTTGCCGGCGGCCAGATGAAGAGCAAATACAGCAAAGACGCGGAAGGCAAGAACTTGCCCAGCGCAATGGGTTTGGCAGATTCAAACGGCTACAAAATCGCTTATGGACGTACGGACTTTGACGCCCTCAAAGCCGGCGACGGTAAAGTAATCGCGGTGAACGATGTGGTGGACGGCGACGCAGCCATGTATTTCACCATTGACCAGCCGGAAGGATATATCTCCCTGTCCGAATTTGTGGATAAAGGTATCGAATTGCTGGACAATCCGGATGGCTTTTTCATGATGATTGAAGGCGGAAAAATTGACTGGGCTTGCCACGCCAACGATGCCGCTGCTTCCATCGTGGATACCCTGGCTTTTGATGACTCCATCGCGGTGGCTTACGAATTCTATGAACAGCACCCGGATGAGACCCTGATTGTTGTGACCGGCGACCACGAGACCGGCGGCATGACCATCGGTTACGCCGGCACGGGTTACTCGGCTTACTTTGACCGCGTTGAAAATCAATCCATGTCTTACATTGAGTTCGGCAAGAAGCTGGAAGAGTTTAAGGCAGCCAACGGCGCCGATGCGCAATTTGAAGATGTCCTGCCGCTGATTGACGAAGCGTTCGGTTTGTATGTCATCCCCGCGGATGAAAAGGCAGCGCTGCTGCAAGCCGTCGCAGATGGCGCCGTGGACGGTGCCAGTGACGAAGCTATAGCGGCTGCTGAAGAAGCGGATACCAAATTGAACAACAGCATGGCGTTGACCGACATGGAACTGGCTGTTATTGAAGATGCCTTTGAACAGAGTATGCTGGGTGCAGAAGAACGTGCCTCTGATGATTACACCTACCTGCTCTATGGCGGCTATGATCCGCTTTCAATCAAACTGACCACTGTCTTAAACCAGAAAGCCGGCCTGGCTTGGACCTCCTACTCCCACACAGGTACGCCTGTGCAAACCTCCGCTATAGGCGTCGGTTCTGAATTGTTCAATGGATACTATGATCAAACCGATATCCACACTAAATTAATGGAAATCGCCGGGTTTTAACTCTCTCCTCCCTATTGGGAAGGCTGGTAATTGTTACCGGCCTTCCCAAAACATTTAAAGGAAAATTGCATGAAAAAATTAAAGCTCAATCAGGAAATAATTTTCTCTGTCATTATTGTCTTATTAATTATCA
Source organism: Anaerolineaceae bacterium UBA5211 (assembly GCA_002412595.1). Classification (GTDB taxonomy): domain Bacteria; phylum Chloroflexota; class Anaerolineae; order Anaerolineales; family Anaerolineaceae; genus Pelolinea. The sequence continues at coordinate 14,598 of DHVJ01000038.1, read as the reverse complement.
TGATGTTGGTAATGCCTGATTTATATCAGTCTCCCTTTGGGCATAATGTGGCGCGAGCTAAGGCGCGCGTGCTGAGTGTGGATAACACCCAGTTAGAGTATTACGGCGTGGTAACTTCCGGCAGTCAGTCCCTGCAAGTGGAAATCCTGGATACGCAATACAAAGGTCAAATTATGGATGCCAGCAATGTCCTTTTGGGAAAAATGGAAACCGATAAAATCTTCCTGGAAGGCGATACAGTTTTTTTGGTGTTGGACAAAATTGAAAATGGCCAGGTAGTGAATGCCACGGCTTATGACCATTACCGAATATCTTACGAAGTAATTATCTTGTTGTGCTTTATGGCACTGCTGATCGCGTTTGCGGGTTGGCGTGGGGTGCGTTCTATCCTGGCATTTTTGTTCACCATTGTGATCATGTGGAAGGTGCTGCTGCCGGGTATCCTGATGGGAAAGGATCCCCTGGCCATTTCATTGGTAACGGTAACCATTGTGACTGCGGTAACGCTAACCCTGGTAGCCGGGTTGAATAAAACTGCGTTGGTAGCTTTTATCGGATCGCTCCTGGGTATCTTGTTAACCCTTGGGTTATCGTTAGTGTTGCTGCCGCTGTTTAAATTGCATGGAGCCATTCAACCTTTTTCGGAAACACTTTTATACATGGGCTTCGAAATCCTAAATTTGACACGTTTGTTCATCGCGGCTATCTTCATCGGTGCTTCCGGCGCAGTGTTGGATGTAGCTATTGATGTCTCAACTTCCATGAATGAAGTTATCGAAAAGCGGCCGGATTTGACAGCAAAGGAATTGATTGCATCCGGTTTTTCGGTGGGGCGCAACATGACCAGCACAATGGTGACGACTTTGCTGATGGCTTATATTTCTGGCTACATGGCGCTTCTAATGGTCTTTATGGCGCAGGGTACCCCGCCGATTTATCTGGTGAATACAAATTATGTGGCTGCGGAAATTTTGAAGACCGTGGTGGGCAGCTTTGGTTTAGTTACGGTTGCACCATTCACCGCAGTGGTGGGTGGTTTTATTTTCACAAAAAAGAAGGAGATAGAACATGCCTGATGAGGTGGTCGTTTATAAAGTGGAAGCCAGCCGGGTGAGCGTTACGGTGGGGGAGGTTGTTCATCCGGAGACAGCTATAGGAGATGATTATATTTCTGATGAAGAAATCCTGGCAGGTGTATATGGCACTGTGGAGTCCATTCGCTTTAATGGCTGGGATCATTCCATGGACGTAGTCATTCGCCAATCTGTCGAAGTGGATGAGGATGAGGAACAACAATTGGGCTCGGAATTACTCGATTAAGTGACATACAACAGTACATCAATACAGATTTGCAACAACCTTTTTAATCAAAGTGCACCCTTCACGGTATTCTGAATGGGTGCACTTTGGTATAAACCATGTTTTTAGAATCCGTTCTCTCATTTAATGCGCTGACCGTATCAAATGAGTGAGATCACATTAGACTTAAAAATTTTCCGGCGTTTAACTTGACACTTATTATATGCGTGATATTATATAGGAGATAGCATATATAATACTGTGCCTATAATGGAGGATTATGAGTCTGGATTACGCAATTTTAGGATTTTTAAATTACAAACCGATGACCGGCTATGATTTGAAAAAAGTTTTTGATGATTCGGTGCGCCATTTTTGGTATGCGGATCAAAGCCAGATTTACCGTACCCTGAACCGCTTAAATGAGCAGGGGTGGGTGCAGCGCGAGGTAATCGAACAGGATAACCGGCCTGACCGCAAACAATACTCCATTACCGGACAGGGCAGGGAAGCATTGCAAAAATGGCTGATTTCGCAACCCGCTGAGGAAGCCCCGCACAGCTCCCCGCTTATCCAGGTATTCTTCGCCGGTCAGTTTCCCGATGAAGTGGTTGTGAAAATGTTCGAATTTCTGGATAAAGCCATGGACCAACAGCTGGCGCAGTATGGGGAAATTCCCGAAAAAATCGAAGAATACCGCCGTATGCTGCATTCAGACCGCGAGATGTATTTTTGGAACGCTACCTTAGACTTGGGTGTGCGCATTGCCAAGGTCCAGCAGGAATGGGCGCGGGATTTGATTTCCGATTTAAAAGACCACCGTGTTCCGCAAAAGTAAATTAGGAGAATTATGAAACAAAACAAAAAAAGGCAGCGTATCCGCTTGGCGATTTTGATCGTTTCCTTGCTGCTTTTCCCGATCACCATGAATTATCTTTCCCCCTATGTGATTTTGTATGGTGCTTCGCAAGGCATAATCAACGGCAGTTTTATTATATTTGCGCTATTGTTCATTAGTTCGCTGGCGTTTGGCCGCATGTGGTGTTCATGGATTTGCCCGGCGGGCGCATTGGGGGAAGTCTGCCGGTTAGCCAACGATAAACCCATTAAATATAAGTGGCTGGATAGCCTGAAATGGGTTATTTGGTTTGTTTGGCTGGGCACGATTGCTTTCTTCGCTGCTTCAGCCGGCGGCTATAAAATTGTCGATTTTTTCTTACTGACTGAATCCGGCATTTCGGTAGATGCGCCCATGAAATACATCATTTACCTGATTGTGGTTGGTATTTTCATGGGACTGGCCCTGCTGTTGGGGCGGCGGGCTGGCTGCCACAGCATTTGCTGGATGGCGCCATTCATGATCCTGGGCCGTAAAGTCCGCAATATTTTTGCCTGGCCGGCTTTCCGTTTGAAAGCGGATCAGGATCTTTGCATTAACTGTAAGAAATGCAGCATGAACTGTCCCATGAGTTTGGATGTCAACCGCATGGTGACAGAAGGCCAAATGGAAAACCCGGAATGTATCCTGTGCGCCCAGTGCGCGGATGTTTGCCCCAAGGATGTCATACACCTGGTTTTTCAATCAGGGAAATAGTTTGACAACGGGAGATAAAAAATGAAAATTACAATTTTAGATGGGCAGAATTCCAAAGAAAATCACAATTGGGCGGCATACTTGGAGGAATTGGTCAAAGAGTTGACTGGTAGAGGGCACGATGTGGCTCATTTCGTTCTGATGGATCAGGATATTCACGCCTGCACAGGCTGCTTCAACTGCTGGGTGAAAACACCCGGTATGTGTGTGATTGCGGATGATTCCCGCGAGATCAATCGCAGGACCATCCAATCGGATTTCGTGCTGTGGGCTTCACCTCTGGTTATGGGTTATCCATCCGCCTACCTGAAGAATAAGATGGACCGTACCATCCCATTGCTGCACCCATACTTTGAAATAGTGGAGGGTGAGACCCACCACCGTAAGCGTTATCAGAAATATCCATTATTGGGACTGCTATACCAACCCGAAACTGATACGCCTATGGCGGATATCCAAATAATGGAAGAAATGTTCAGCCGCGCAGCCTTCAATTTGCGCAGCCGCCTCACTTTTTCCATGCCTTTTTCGGAAAAACCTTCTCAGGTGGCAGATGCCATAGACCATGCGCAAGCATTGAATTACAAGCCTGGTATGACGGCTGTGACAATTCCATTCGCGCGCATTACCCCGCCTAAAAAGCTGCTGGTCATCAACGGGTCGCCGCGCGTGGAACGCAGTATCAGTGCCTTCCTGATGAACAAATTTGCCGATGGTTTTCAATCCGTCCAGGGAACATCAGTGGAAATGATACATCTGGCAAAAACAAAAGATAAGATCACTTTAGTGCAAAAATATAAACAAGCTGATTGCGTCATGTTGGCTTTTCCGCTTTATGTGGATGCCATGCCGGGCATTGTGAAGGAGTTCATTGAGTTACTCAGCCCGCTGGCGGGCAGAGAAGGCAACCCGCCAATCGGCTTTCTGGTCCAGTCCGGTTTTCCGGAAGCGGTGCATTCGCGCAGCGTGGAAAAATACCTGGCGCAATTGACTGTGCGCTTGAACAGCCCTTACCTGGGCACCATTCTGAGGGGTGGCTGCGGCTCGGTGACGATAGCACCGGAAATCTTTAATCGCAGAATATTTATTACTTTGAATGAGTTGGGTGAGCAGCTGGCGCAGCAGGGTGGTTTTGATCCGCAAACCATCCGCAAATTTGCCTCATTGGAGAGATTCTCAAAGGCGGATGTGGCAGTCCGTAAGATTACCTCTAAGACACCCTTGATGCAGTTTTACTGGCAGGGGCTGCTGCGGCAAAACAAAGCCTTTGATCAGCGCTTCAACCGCCCTTATCTGGAAAGCGATAATGTAGTTGAGAAGATTGTCTAGGTCCGTCTCAAGCGAAAAAGAAACCTCATCCATCGGATGAGGTTTCTGCATAGACCAGTGTATTGAAAATGGGGGGATGGCGTTAGGGGCTCAGAAACCGAAATTTTCCCATAAGTTGCGCGTGCGCAGGCTGCGCCTGCGTTGTTCGATCAGCGGCATGGGAGTATTCATCAACAAGCGGCAGATTTGCGCGATCTTGATGGCGGAAGTACCGCCGTTCTGAATGGGCATCAGCTGTTCCAGTTCATATTTATCCAGGTCGGAATAAACCTCTTTGCCGAGCGCCAAAGCTACGAAAGTGCAGCTGGACCATTGCGTGATGACCGTTTGTGCGTTAGCGATCATACTGTTGATATCGCCGCGCCAGTACACTTTGGCGTTGGGCGCGTAGTGGTTGATCTCGCGGATGGCACGGTGCGCATTTTCGAGCGGGTGCAGCTTGAATATCAGTTGGCGTCCATTAGCGATTTTGAGGCAGTGGCGAATGAAAATAGAGCGGAATTCCGGCCGCATGGTTTCACGGAAGGGGGTAGTGGCCACCAGAACGTAGTCTTTATAAGGAAAGTCTTTGCTTTTAAAGTAAGCCAGGTTATCAAAATTCGGAATGCCGGTCACGACGATTTTTTCAGGCCGTGCACCTTTCCGGGTAAAGAGATTTTTATAGCCATTGGATGCAACGCAAAAAGTATCGTAAGCATTGGATAAACCTGTCATGGAAGTATTGGCCAGCCAACGCGGCAGATGCAGGAATTTGACGATGTGATAAGCTAATCCTTCCGGCTCGGTGATGCCTTCCTGAACCAGGATGATACGGCTGGAGCGGATATTCTTTTGAATGATGGAATCACTGCCGGTCAATACCAAGTCGTATTGATTTTGCTTGCCGCGAATATCCAACGGAAGCTGTTTTTCCTTTAAGTATTTCATGGTATCGCGGTGATGGCGTCCGCCCAGGATAGTGTTGTTGAGCAGCCCTAATTTGGCCAGCCAACTGATCAAACCATCGGCATAATAAGGTGTGAAATAACAATCATGGTCCACAAGTTCGTTGGAAATCTTGTGCATCATGGTGGTTTGGTTCAGTGAGCCGCAGATGAAGAGTATTTTCATAGGAATTAGATAGTTTTTATATGGTTTCATTGATATTGTAGCTCATTCCAAATGATAAAAAAAGCAAAATAAGTTAAATATTTGTAAATAATGGGCTGAATTGTTAAATCTTCATTAAATCAATTACGAATTTCCGGAAAGAGGGTTTAATTAACTGCCTATTGTACATATATATACTATTAGACCAGGTGAAAATGACTGACGACAGCAATGAAATAAAAGCCATGGATTTGGCACTCAAAAAGGGTATTGCAGATGATATTCTGATCGAGGTTTTTCGCGCAGGAAAGATACCCAATTGGCGCCTGGCGCGGCGCACCATCCAATCTGTATTAAGGAAACCTGTTGATCATTTCTCCTCTCTGATGGCCAATTTGGATACGATTATTGGGCATGATGGAATTGTTGCAGCGGCGCAGTATGCTTTGCCGGAACTGACCCATACGGCGACAGCGTTGGGGCAGCAGGATATTCCTGCTCGCGGACCATTGGTGATTGCCTCTAATCACCCTGGCACCTATGATGCCTTCGCCATAATTTCACAACTGCCGCGCGACGATATCAAATTAATTGTCAGCGGGATTCCATTTTTTCGCAATCTGCCAAACGCCAGCCAGCACTTCATCTTTGCTACGCATGATACGAACCAAAGGACCAACGTCATCCGGCAATCCATCCGCCATTTGCAGGAGGGCGGAGCTTTGTTGATCTTTCCCAGCGGGCGCATTGACCCCGACCCATCGATTTTGCCCGGTGCGGAGGACGGCCTGCAGCGTTGGTCGCGCAGTATTGAAGTATTTCTTCGCAAGGTCCCGGAATCTCGTTTGGTGCTAACCATCGCCAGTGGTGTGCTTTCAGGTGACTTTGTAAACCATTTCTTTCCCCGCATGTTCAAGAATGACCATGAGCGCCGCCGGGTTACGGAATTCATGCAGGTAATCCGGCAGATGGTTCAATTGAAACCCCTTGACCTTTATCCCAAAGTCAGTTTTAGCGGGCCGCTTTCGATGGAAAATACGCTCTCAGGTAATGGGGAAGACCGAGATGCCATCATCAAACAAAATGCCAACCAACTTTTGGATTTTCATCTGAAGCAATTTTATCCGGATGGGGTAAACGAAATATCGGGTGCGTTTTAACGGTACCAATGGCTGGATCTCTATTCCACTCAACTACTTTAATCAGCTTCTTCTATGCTGATGAACTTTAACAAATCATTCTGTATAAGCTGCTTCACCTGCGGGGTAGCAGTTTGAGGGTCAGCCTGATGAGAGTATTGCCCGGATTGAATGCTATACTTGGATTAAAAATAACTCCGGATTTAGGGCTTTATGAACGTAACCATCAAGGATATTGCAAAGGCAGCGGGTGTTTCGCATCCAACGGTTTCGCGGGCTTTAAATGACCACCCGGGAATTTCAACAGCCACCAGGGAACGCATTAAAAAACTGGCGGAAGAGATGGGTTATGTGCCGAATGCAACGGCGCGCGGATTGAAAACCAACCGCTCGCGAGCATTAGGCGTAATTATGCGCCAGATCGACGACCCTTTCTGGAGTGAAGTTTTGGACGGCGTGGATAGTGTCCTGCACCCGGCGGGATACAGCCTGTTCATCGCTTCAACGCATATGGAACGCCAGCGCGAGAAAGACGTGGTGCAAGCCATGGTGCAGCGCGGGGTGGATGGGGTTATCTTGCTGGCTCCGCAGTTCAGTGACGAGCAGTGCCATATGCTCAAGAATTATGGTCTGCCAATGGTGATGGTCAATAATGAAGGCGCAGGAGAGTGCCAGTATTTGATTTACAATGACGATGAATACGGCGCTCGTCTGGTAACCCATTATTTGATTGATTTGGGACATCGCCGCATTGCTTATTTGGGCAACCGCATGGGTGGCTTGACCAACAACAATCGCCTGGCCGGTTTTTCAGCGGAAATGGAAAGTGCCAGTTTGGAGATCCGAAATGAGTATATTTATCATGTTTCGGCCGGTAACCCGGCCGGCGGACGGGAAGGCGCGGAATATCTGACCTCATTACGAGAGCTTCCGACAGCAATTGTGTGCTATAACGATTTCATGGCAGCCGGAGCCTATAACCTGCTTTTGGAAAAAGGCTTGCGGATACCGGAAGATGTGTCGGTTGCAGGNNTTTGATAATATTTCCATTGCGGCATATCTGACCCCGCCGTTGACCACGTTACACCAGTTCAAATTTGAAATGGGACGCGGCGCCGCTGAGATGATGCTGGAGGTGCTGATTAAAAAGCAGCAGAAAGAAGAAGAATTTTCCAGCCGAAGTGTCAGTATCAAAGGAATTTTATACATCCGCGAATCCACTGCCGCGCTCGCTCCATAATCTCGGCTATCGTTCTGTACTGCGATCGGGAAAATAAAGGCCGGATTTTGCGATAAATCCGGAAAAATTGCTTGCATGGCGAACCTGATAACGATTCAGTGCTTTTTTAAGGTTCAATTATTGACTTTCGGGGGAAATCATGTATAATGTTCACGTGTGCATTAATAATATGGGTCGGGAATTATGTCGCTCGAATGGTTTTTTCCCCTTAATAGCAAAAAAGTGAGGCAGAGATGCGGCAATATGATGAGAGATCATTAATCGTACACCCCCAAACTTCGGATGACCCGGATGTAATCGTCAGTGTTGATTGCGAACAGGCGGGCTGGCAAACCATCGATTTTCAGGTGCGCCGTCTGGCAAAAGGGAAGCAGTGGAAGAGCGTGTCGGCTGGTAAAGAAACAGCGTTGGTGATTCTCTCCGGCACAATCAGTGTAAATTCCGACCAGGGAACCTGGAAATCGATTGGCAAACGCAGCAGTGTATTTTCCGGTTTGCCCTTCGCCCTTTATCTCCCCCTCGATTCACAATACGAAATCGTTGCAGAATCCGATTGCGAGTTTGCACTGGCTACCGCTCCCGCAACCAAAAAATTCCCGGCGCAATTAATTACGCCGGATGATGTGCATATGGAAGTACGCGGCGGGGATCATGCTACCCGCCAGATCAACGATATTATTCCGCCCGGTTTTGCCTGCGAGCATCTGGTGGTGGTCGAGGTCTATACACCCAGCGGGAATTGGTCCAGCTATCCGCCGCATAAACACGACAATCGCAAGGTTTCCGCGGATGGCAAATTGCTGGAAGCCGACCTAGACGAGATCTATTATTATAAAATCGACCGGCCGGAGGGCTATGCTTTGCAGCGCGTTTATACCGGCGCGGATTCTCCTTTGGCACTGGCAGGTAAAGGTTTCGATGCGGCCCTGGTGCTGCACAACGATGATATTGCCCTGGTGCCGGAAGGCTATCATCCGGTCTCCAGTCCGCCCGGATACACTGCCTATTATTTGAATATTTTAGCCGGATCCGATCAGGTATTGACATCGCATGATGACCCGGATTTTGCCTGGGTTAAAGATTCCTACCGCAGCGTCGATTCGCGGCTTCCGATTTACCCAATTAAATAAATTCGCACACGGAGGAAAGATGACCGAAGGCAAGACCCGACGGATGACGATGGCGCAAGCTGTCATTACCTTCCTAAAAAACCAATACAGTGAACGCGATGGAATTGAACAGCCTGTTTTTGCAGGCTGTTTTGGTATATTCGGGCATGGTAATGTGGCCGGCATTGGCCAGGCGCTCCAACAAAACCCGGACTTTCGCTATTATCAGGTTCGCAATGAACAAGCCATGGTGCATGCGGCCAGTGCTTACGCCAAGGTAAAAGACCGCTTGCAGACCTTTGTGTGTACTTCTTCCATCGGACCCGGGGCGACCAACATGGTTACTGGGGCAGCTTTGGCTACAATCAATCACTTACCCGTTCTGCTGCTGCCGGGCGACATTTTCGCAAGGCGCAACGTGGCCCCTGTGCTGCAGCAATTGGAGTTCCAGGCTTCGCAGGATGTATCTGTGAATGACTGTTTCCGCCCGGTCAGCCGCTATTGGGACCGCATCAACCGCCCCGATCAGATTCTGACGGCGCTGCCGGCCGCTTTGCGCGTGCTCACCAGCCCGGTGGATACCGGCGCTGTGACGCTGGCGCTGCCGCAAGATGTGCAGACAGAAGCTTTTGATTATCCGGTGGAATTCTTTGAAAAACGAATTTGGCACATTGGCCGCCAACGCCCGGATGCGCAGGCCCTTTCCAAAGCGGTAGAAATGATCCGCGGCAGTAAGCGGCCCATGATCGTGGCGGGCGGCGGACTGATCTATTCCGGCGCGGCGGAAGCACTGCGCAAATTTGTGGATAGCACCTGTGTTCCGGTAGGCGAGAGCATGGCCGGCAAAGGCAGCCTGCGCTACGATCACCCGCTTTGCCTGGGTGGAGTAGGCGCCACCGGCACGCTGGCCGCCAACCGCATTGCCAGGGAAGCGGATCTGGTGATTGGCATTGGCACGCGCTACAGCGATTTCACCACGGCATCCAAAACGGCTTTTCAGAACCCGCATGTGCGTTTTATCAATATTAATGTGGCTGAGTTTGATGCCAGCAAGCATTTCGGTCTGATGCTGGTGGGGGATGCGCGTGTGACTTTGGAAGAATTACTGGCTGCGCTGGGTGATTATTCGGTCGATGAAGCCTATCGCCAGGAAGCCATCCAACTGCATAAAAATTGGGAAGCAGAAGTGGAACGCATCTATGCTATCCGCAACCAGCCGCTGCCCAGCCAGGGCGAATTGATCGGTTTATTGAACGAATTATCGTCGCCGGACGCGATCATGGTGAATGCCGCCGGCAGTATGCCGGGCGACCTGCATAAATTGTGGCGGGCGCGCCATCCCAAGAATTTCCATCTGGAATACGGATATTCCTGTATGGGGTATGAAATTGCTGGTGGTTTGGGCGCCAAAATGGCCGCGCCGGAGCGTGAGGTGTATGTGATTGTGGGCGATGGCAGTTACCTGATGCTGTCTTCCGATATCGCCACTTCGGTGCAGGAAGGTTATAAGTTGATCATTATCCTGTGGGATAACGGCGGTTTTAAGAGCATTGGTTCCTTGAGCCGTTCGTTGGGGCAGGATGGCTTCGGTACGCGTTTTGTATTTCCCCAGGAGAACCAACTCGCGGGAGATTCGGCGGGGGATTCAGTGGAAAAACTTCCCATTGATTTTGTCGCCAACGCGCGCAGTTTGGGTGCGGAAGTGATTACCTGCAAAACCTCCGCGGATTACGCCGCAGCAATTCAAACCGCGCGTGAAAACAACCGCACGACCTTGATTTATATCCGCAATGACCGTTACGTGAATGTGCCCGGCTACGAAAGTTGGTGGGATGTGCAGGTAGCTGAGGTTAGTGAGATGCCGACTGTTGAGGAAGCCCGCAAAGAATGGGAAACAATGCGAAAAAAGGAACGGTTTTTCTTTTAATGCCGACAAAAAATCAATATAGGAGTGAGGATTTGGTTGACAATTCAAATACCACAAAAATAGAAAAAGCCGATGGATTCCTCCGCCTGGTGGGGATCAGCAAGAGTTTCCCGGGAGTTAAGGCACTCAATGATGTCCATTTGAATGTCCGCGAAGGAGAAGTCCATGGTCTGGTCGGCGAAAATGGCGCGGGCAAATCAACCTTGATGAAGATCCTTTCTGGGGCTTACGTGAAGGATGAGGGAGAAATATATTGGCGGGGTAAAAAGGTGGAGATCAATAAACCCAAGGATTCCGAAGACCTGGGTATTGCCATTATTTATCAAGAATTTAATCTGGTTCCCCAATTAAGCATCTCGGAGAATATCTGGCTGGGTCGTGAGCCGCTGATTAATAAGACTTTGCATTTGATCGATTGGGCGGAAATGCACAAAAAGTCGCATGAATTGCTGGAGGAATTAAATCTGGATTTTGATCCCAAGCGGCCGGTAGCAGGCTTGGGTGTGGCCAGCCAGCAGATGGTGGAAATCGCCAAAGCATTATCGCTGAATGCCAAGTTACTCATCATGGATGAGCCGACCAGTGCGCTCTCGAAAAATGAGATCGATCAACTCTTCTCGGTCATTCAAACATTGAAGAAGAAAGGCGTATCCATTATTTATATCTCCCATCACCTGGATGAGGTCTTTGAAATTTGTGATCGCGGTACAGTACTGCGGGATGGAAATTATGTGGCGACCATTGACCCCAAACATACTAGTAAAGATGAATTGATCCAATTAATGGTTGGACGCACATTAGACCAGCAGTATCCCAAGGTGAAAGCCATACGGGGTAAAGAAATCCTGCGCGTTGAAAATTTAAACCGTGAGGGAGTACTAAAAGATATCAGCTTTTCTGCTTACGCAGGAGAAGTGTTGGGTATTTCGGGCTTGGTTGGAGCGGGACGTACCGAACTCGTCAAGGCAATTTTCGGTGCCGACCCAATTGACAGCGGGAAGATTTTTATTAATGGTAAAGAGATTAATATCAGCTCACCTCAATCTGCAATTAAAGCTGGCATGGGGTTACTGCCGGAGGACCGTAAATATGAAGGTTTGGTGCTGTTGCTGTCGGTCAAGCAGAATGTCAGCATGGCCAGTCTGGATAAATTGATGCGGCACGGCATGCTGCAACTCAATGCTGAAAAGCTGAAGGTGAAAGATTTCATAGATAAACTGCGTATTCTGACACCCAGTATTGAGAAAAAGGCCCAGGATTTGAGCGGTGGCAACCAGCAAAAAGTAGTCTTGGCCAAGTGGCTGGCCAGCCAATCACAAATCCTGATCTTTGATGAACCCACGCGTGGCATTGATGTGGGTGCCAAAGTGGAAGTTTATAACCTGATGAATGAATTGGTGCAAAATGGTGTGGCAGTCATCATGGTTTCCTCAGAGATGCCTGAATTGTTGGGCATGAGCGACCGTATCCTGGTGATGCATCAAGGTCAATTAGTAAGTGAATTTAAATGTGAGGAAGCAACGCAGGAGAAAATATTATCCGCAGCAATGGGAGTAAATAACTATGGTGAATGAAACAATCAAAGCAGTATCTGAGCCCGGAAAAAAGAAAACTTTAGGAAGCATTCTTGGCCGATTTGGAGCATTCTTTGGATTAATCTTCCTGGTGCTCTTTCTGTCAATTACCTCGGATGTGTTCCTGAGCGGTTCCAACCTATCCAATATTGCCCGGCAAGCAACGGTGAATGCTTTCCTGTCGGTTGGATTGTTGTTAGCGATTATTACGGCAGGTATTGATCTGTCCGTTGGTTCCATTTTGGCGCTATCCATGTGCACCCTGGCTATTCTGGCGATTAAAATGGGTATTAATCCCTATGTGGCAATGTTGGCTTGTTTGGCCATGGGAACTTTCTTCGGTTGGATCAACGGCGTTCTGCTGACGAAATTACATCTTCCGCATCCTTTTATTGCTACTTTGGGCACACAAAATATCGCCAGAGGTCTGGCGTTGATCATTACAGATTCTTCACCGGTTTCCGGCTTTGACCGCGCAGGCGCTCCAGAGGTACTTACTCTGGGGGCTGGTTCTGTTGGACCGATTCCTGTAGCACTTATTGCCGTATTTGTTGTTTATATTTTGTTCCACATCCTTTTGACAAGAACTCCTTTCGGTCGTCATATTTATGCTGTTGGCGGCAATGTTTCTGCTGCCAGATTATCGGGTATTAATGTGAATAAAACCCTGATGGTTGTTTACAGCTTGAGCGGGTTATTAGCGGGGCTGGCGGCTTTAATGCTGGCAGGCCGCACCAATTCCGGTTTTCCCAATGCCGGTGTGGGGTATGAGACAGATGCCATCGCAGCAGTGATCATTGGCGGTGCCAGTTTTTCAGGCGGATCAGGAACCATCGGTGGTACGGCCATCGGCGTTTTACTGATCGCAGTGCTGCGCAATGGATTGGTATTACTCAACGTGCCAACAGAATGGCAGACCGTTGCTATTGGATTGGTCATCATTGGGGCAGTTTCCATTGATATGCTTCGACAACGCGCGCAACAATAAAGTTAGCGTAAAAATTTTCCAAGGAGGTGTGCCTGACAAAATAGAAATTTCCTATCCATAAAAAAATAATGACTAACCTATTTGAGGAGGATAAATGAATTCGAAAGTTTACAAGTTTGCAGCATTATTGCTCGTAGCAGCTGTGGCTTTTAGTGCATGCGCCCCGAAAGAAGCTGCCAGTACCACTTCTGGCGACACAGTCAAAGTGGCAGTGGTGGTGAAGGCCGTCACCAGTGATTATTGGAAGCTGGTTGGTGCGGGTGTGGATCAGGCTATGATCGATGATCCCACTATCGAAGCGGAATTCCTGGGTCCGAATGAAGAGACGGACATTGAAGGGCAGATCCGTATTATTGAAGCGCAGATTTCCGCGAAAGTGGATGCGCTGGCCGTGGCTCCCAGCCAGGCTGATCAATTGGCTCCCACCTTGCAAAAGGCTGTGGACGCCGGTATCCCGGTGGTGTTGATTGACACCAACATCGATACCTTCGAGGCCAAATCGGCCTTCGTCGGCACTGACAACCGGTTGGGCGGTACCATGGCGGGTGAATTCATTGCCGGCAAGTTACAAGCTGGCGACGAAGTTGCCATCATCCGCGGTGCGGCCGGCGATCCCGTGCACAATCTGCGTGAAGAAGGCGCGACCGAGGCTCTGGAAGCGGCCGGCCTGGTGGTTGTAGCTGTACAGCCTGCTGACAGCGACCGCGCTAAGGGTCAGACCGTGGCCGAGAACCTGTTGACTGCCAATCCCAACCTGAAAGCCATCTATGCTACCAATGATGAGATGGCCCTGGGCGCGTTGAACGCAGCCAAATCCGCCGGATTATCGCTGGTGATTGTGGGCTTTGATGCCTCCCCGGATGCGCTGACTTCGATTGAAGCTGGCGAACTCTCCGGTTCCGTGGCGCAGTTCCCCGGTAAGATCGGCGAATTGGGCACCCTGACCGCTGCTGCTGTTGCGCGCGGCGAGGCTGTGGAGTCTTTTGTCAACACTGGCGTGGATGTTGTCAGTATTGATAACATTACCACCTACAAACCAGATGCACAACCAGTAACCGCTGCTGAACCTCTCAAGGTAGCCGTGGTGGTGAAGGCCGTCACCAGTGATTATTGGAAGCTGGTTGGCGCGGGTGTGGATCAGGCTATGATCGATGATCCCACCATCGAAGCAACTTTCCTGGGCCCGAACGAAGAGACAGATATTGAAGGGCAGATCCGCATCATTGAAGCGCAGATCTCCGCGAAAGTGGACGCGCTGGCCGTGGCCCCCAGCCAGGCCGACCAGTTGGCTCCCACCTTGCAAAAGGCTG
>DHVJ01000004.1 GCA_002412595.1 Anaerolineaceae bacterium UBA5211 | reverse complement strand
GTTCATAGCCTCGGCCAGTTCAGCGGTCAGGTCCGTGCCGCTGATGCCGATATAAGGCTGCTGATAAAAGCCATCCTGGATCAGGAAGGGAACGATCTTCTGGACGATGATCGAGGGGATCACATAACCCACGCCGGAATTGGCCTGTACAGGCGATTCAATCGCTGAGGTCACGCCCAATAACTGGCCTTCGATGTCAACCAGCACGCCGCCGGAGTTGCCAGGGTTGATGGCCGCGTCGGTTTGGATCAGGTCTGCAGCGGTGAAATAACCGCCGCTGGGCGACTCGCGCATGGAATCCAACATGCGCCCGCGCGCTGAAACAATACCCAGTGTCATAGTGCCGGACAATCCGTAGGGATTGCCAATGGCCACGACCTGCTGGCCTACTTTCACTTCCGTAGAGCTGCCCAATACCAATGGGTGGATCTCATCTGCCGGGACATCCACAGCTACCACCGCGATATCGGAATCCAGGTCTTTACCAATCACCTGCCCGGAGGTACGGTAGCCGCTTGAGAAAACAACTTCGATCTGGTCTGCGCCCTCAACCACATGATAATTGGTCAAGATATGACCATCGGTATCAATAACAAAACCGGAGCCTTGACCGCTGGCATCCTCCAGGTAATAAACAATAATTGCCACCACACCGGGATTAACCTGTTCGTACAAATCCACGTATGAGAATTGCCCATCCTGCGAATCAGTCGTGACAACCTCGGCAGGGGCTGTCTTGGCCTCACTTTCCAGGGTCGGTAATGAAGTCTGTATTTCGGCCGGCTGCGCTACACAGGCAGCCATAAACGACAAAAAAATCAAGCCTGCAATTGCTAAACGCGTCTTTTTCATATAACCATCCTGTTTATTTAGATAATCCGCGCAATTCTTCAAAACGTTTTTTCTGTTCAGCTGTGAGTTTCTTCGGCAGCGTTACTTTTGCTTTCACCAATAAATTACCAAATTTATCTTTTTGTTTCAATATGGGCATGCCTTTGCCTCCCAGGCGGAAAAGCTGCCCGGGCTGTGTGCCTTCCGGGACTTTCAAAAGAACTTTTCCGGAAAGTGTTTCCACTTCAACTTCACCGCCTAACAGGGCTGTGTATAAATCGATGTCTTTTTCAGTAAAAAGGTCATTGCCGCGCCGTTCAAAACGCGGATCCGCCGCCACCTTAACAATCAGATATAGATCGCTGGCTGCACCGCCCCCATTGCTAACAGCTCCGGCCACACGCACTTTGGTGCCTGTTTTCACGCCGGCCGGAATCCTGATTTCTTTCCGTGATCCATTCATCTCCAGCATGCGGGTGGTGCCTTTAAAGGCTTCCGTTAGCGAAATTGTGACTTCCTGCTGGTAAACAGCTGGTTGGCGCTGTACGCGCTGGCCCGCGCCGCGTGAGCGCGCGGAGGACTGCGAAGAGCGCTGACCGCCCCCACTACCAAAGAAAGTGCGGAAGAAATCGGAAAAACCGCCCATATCGCCGAACATATCATCCAGGTTATTCATGTCCACACGCGTTTGGCCGCCGCCAGAACCACCGGCACCTTTGAATAAATCGTCCCAGCTGAAAGATCCAGGTTGGCCGCCTGCCTGCTGCCAGGAAGAATACTGATTGCTGATCTGGTCGTAACGGGCGCGTTTCTCAGGATCACTCAGCACTTCATTGGCTTCATTGATCTCTTTAAATTTATCCTCAGCTTTTTTATCTCCGGGGTTGCGGTCCGGATGATATTTCATCGCCAGCTTTCGGTACGCTTTTTTAATATCATCCGTTGAGGCTTTTTCACCAACTCCGAGTGTTTTGTAATAATCCTTATAATCCATTATTTTATTGTAAGAGCATGGAATTGACCTGACAAGGCAGAAAAAGTTGAATTAACAGATTTCTAACCTAAATCCAATAAATAGTTTAAAGAAAAGCTGCCGCTGGTGGGGAGGAGGTTACCAGCGGCGGCTCGCCAAAGGAGGAGACAATGATGAGATTTTTTATCAAAATCCATTTGTCGCCACTATAAGCATACCCTCAAGTATTAGAACCGGCCAGAACAGATGTCACACCGGGCAAATGACAAATTACGCTGCATACTCCAACTCGCCAAGATAACGGTCCAATGCTCCTAATACATCCGGCGCGTCTTTATAAGCATATAGCGAAAGAGTTGGTTTGGTATTTCCCAGGATCATCTTAGAAACTGTGCGCCCTTCGTGATAGCAGCACAGCACTGGTTTTTCCTGCAGCAGCGCCAGGGCAATCTCATAACCTACACCGTGGGAAGGCGTGCTGACCTCCGCGATCAGCACATCACACTCGTCCACCCAATTCACGTCACGCTGGTAAACATCCAACGGGCTGATCACGCGTTCATCCTCCATAACGTCCGCTTTGGAGAGATGAGCAGTGGGTATTTCATGCCCGCGGGAAATCAAAAATTCCACCATTTTCTCGTAGATATGTTGGTCGTCACGGCCGCCTGTAATCGAGCAGGAAAAATAGATATTCATGGTGCAGTGATTCTACCATCCCCAGCAATCACCCACCCAGCCAAAATTCAGCGGTGTTAAAATGGAACCATGACACCCGTTTCCGAACATATCCAGGCAATTCTGGAAACCCTGCCCACCAAACCGGGCTGCTATATTATGCGCAACACAACCGGAAAAATCATCTACGTTGGCAAAGCCATCAACCTTCGCAGCCGTGTGCGCTCCTATTTTCACAGCAGCGCCGACCTGTCGCTGAAAACGCGCCGCCTGGTGTCTGAGATCGCAGATCTTGAGTGGATCGTGGTGGACTCCGAATTAGAAGCCCTGATCCTCGAGATGAACCTGATCAAAAAGCACCTGCCGCAATACAACGTGCGCCTCAAGGATGATAAACGCTATCCCTTTATCAAAGTCGAATGGGCCGATCCCTTCCCCAAGATATTGGTAACACGCGAACATGTGCAGGATGGCTCACGCTACTTCGGCCCTTACACCAGCGTCTGGGCCGTGCATCAAACGCTGGACCTGCTACGCAAGATATTCCAATATCGTTCCTGCGATCGCATTATTACCGGAGAAGATCCACGGGCCTGCCTGTATTACGACATCAAATTATGCACAGCACCCTGCATTGGAAAGATAAACCAGGAAGATTACCGCCAGATGATCGATGATTTATGCAAATTCCTGGAAGGGCGCACCGACCCAATCCTCAACCGCTTGAAAGAGCAAATGGCAGCGGAATCCGGCCAGATGAATTTTGAAAAAGCTGCCGTCCTGCGCGATCAAATCGTCGCTATTGAAAAAGTGGTGGAACGGCAGAAGATCATCTCCAACACCGGCCTGGATTCGGATGTGATTGCCCTGGCACGCAGCAACGGGGATTCCTGTGTGCAGATCTTTTTCGTTCGCAACGGGCGCCTGATCGGGCGCGAATACTTCATCCTGGAAGGTACCGAGGGTGAAGACGATAAAGAAATTATCGCCCAATTCATTAAACAATTCTACGCAGAATCCAGCTCTATGCCGGACGAGGTGTTGCTGCCCAACGAGCTGGAGGAAGCCGTTATCATCCAACAATGGCTCAACCAGAAGCGCAGCGGGCAGAAAGTACACTTCCGCATCCCACAGCGCGGCAGCAAACGTGACCTGGTCAATATGGCCACCGAGAATGCTGTCGATACTTTGGAAGCGCTTAAAACGCAATGGGCTGCCGACACACATAAACAAAGCCAGGCTTTGAACGAGCTGCAAACCGCTTTGCATATGAAAGAACCGCCCAACCGCATCGAGTGCTATGATATTTCCAACATTCAGGGCACTGCCGCGGTAGGCAGCATGGTCGTGTTCGAGCAGGGTGTGCCTAACAAAAAGCTCTACCGAAAATTCAATATCAAAACTGTCAGCGGGCCGGATGACTTCGCCAGCATGGAAGAAGTGCTGGAGAGGCGTTTCAAGCGCTGGCAGGCCGCCCAGGAAATAAAAGAAGTGGGCGCCAAAGTGGATCCCTCTTTCTCCATCCTGCCGGACCTGTTGATCGTGGACGGCGGCAAAGGGCAGCTCAGCCGTTCCGTCAAAGTGCTGCAGCAATTCGGATTGGAAGACAAGGTGCTGACGACCGGATTGGCCAAGGAAAACGAGCTGCTGTTCCTGCCCGGTAAAGACCTGCCCTTGGAGTTGGCACGCAAATCGCAGGGATTATTCCTGGTGCAGCGCATCCGCGACGAGGCGCACCGCTTTGCCATCACCGCCCACCGCAACCTGCGCAGCCGCGAACGGTTGGTTTCAAAACTGGACCAAATTCCGGGCATCGGCCCGGCCCGCAAGAAAGCCCTGCTGGTGCGCTTCGGTTCTTTGGCCGGGGTGAAAAAAGCCAGCGAGCAGGAGTTGAGCCAGCTGCCCGGCATCACCCCGCAGCTGGCGCACGTCATTTTGGAAGCGCTTAATAAAAGCGATTGAGTAATCCTTAAGATTGACAGGATTAGAATCCCGCCATGTATGATTTGACCAACATCAATATTGCACATTCTTGTGTGGCCTGACGGCCATCCATGATTTATAATAAACCGCTGTTGAATTTACCTACACACAGCAACCAATTCATGGTAAAATCATGCTTCGCGTCGTGAGACGTGGAATCTATCCAATAGGTAAAAAATAAAATGAGCGATCTAATTAAATCAATTGAAGCACCTCTGAATCCGAACATTCCCGAGCTGTTGCCCGGCGATTCGGTCAGTGTTCACGTAAAAATTGTCGAGGGAGAACGCGAAAGGATCCAGGAGTTCAAAGGTATCGTGATTGCCATGAGCAATAAAAGCAATCAGGAAACTTTCACCGTGCGCCGCATCGCCAGCAACGGCATCGGCGTGGAACGCACCTTCCTGCGGCGATCCCCACGTTTGGACAAAGTCGTCGTCGAAAAACACGCCAAAGTACGCCGCGCCAAACTGTACTATCTGAGAGAAAGAACCGGCAAGAAAGCCAGATTGAAAGAAAAATTCTCTTAGTTCGCCCTTATTTTCAATAGCGGGTGCAACCTACGCCAGGTTGCACCCTTTTCATTTATAATGCTTAATTGAAATGGAAAAAGAGCCAGCACCAAAAAATCTTGTGGGTATCTTTGATTCAGGCGTAGGGGGATTGTCCGTATTACGCGAAATTCAGGCTTTACTGCCTGCCCAACCGCTTTATTATCTCGGCGACCAGACCCATGTCCCTTACGGCAAACGTCAATCCGAAGAAATTCGCCGTTTTTCCTTTGCCATGACACAATATCTGCTGGATGCGGGCGCGCGCCTGATCGTCGTCGCTTGCAATACTGCCTCCGCGGCAGCGCTTAAGGACTTGCGGCAGGCGTTCCCCAATATCCCGTTTGTAGGCATGGAGCCCGCACTCAAACCCGCCACACAGCAAACCCACAACAAAGTCGTTGGTGTGCTGGCTACCCCCGCTACCTTCCAGGGAGAACTGTATGCTACACTGGTGGAGAAATTCGCTCAGGATGTAACGATCCTCACCAGCACCCTGCCGGGGCTGGTAGAAGCCATCGAGGCCGGGCAACTGGAAAGCCGGCAAACGCGCGTCATTCTGGAAGATGCCATCACGCCCATGCTGGCACAGGGCGCCGATACGCTGGTGTTAGGCTGTACACACTTCCCATTCGTGCTGCCGCTCATCCGCCAAATTGCGGGGCCGGAAGTGAACGTGATTGACCCCGCGCCAGCCATCGCGCGGCGCACGCGCGCACTGCTGCAGGAAAACCGTTTGCAAATTTCCGGATCTCAACCCGCACCTGTGCGTTTTGCGACCAGCGGCGACTTGGGCGCTTTCAGAAGCGCCATTCAAAATTTATTAGGGATAAATGCGCAGCCGGAAAAATTGATCTGGGATGCAGCGGGAAATAAAATTCAAAAACAAGGATAAATTATGTCAAACATTGATCTTTCACTTGATCCTGTCGATACCATAACCGTGGATGCCATCGGCAAACCTGGCAGCCGGATTTTCTATATTCAGGGGAAAAAAGGCCCGGAGGTTATCAGCCTGATCATCGAGAAAATTCAGTTACAGTCGCTCATTATGGGTGTGAGTGATTTTCTGGAAGAGGTCAGCACCCGTTTTCAAAAGGATCCGCAGACAGAGGTGGATTTTCAAGCAGAAGCGATGACCATCCAAACGCCTATTGACCCGCTTTTCCGTGTGGGGGATATGGGCCTGGCTTATGACGAAACCGGTGATATGGTTTGCATTATTGCCAAAGAAACCTCTGCCGATACACCCGATTCAGAGGGCGGTGTGGTGCGCTACTGGTGCACACGCGCGCAATTAATGGCACTGGCCAATTGGGCTGTAATGGTCATTGAACGCGGCCGCCCGATCTGCCCGCAATGCGGTGAACCGATGGACCCTGAAGGGCATTTCTGTCCCAAGAAAAACGGCCACAAGAAAAATCAACCCCTGTAAATATCTGCATGAACCCCCAAGCAGTTGAAAATCACCTTCCGAAAGAAGAAATACTCAAAATTCTAAAAGAAGGTAAAACCGACCTGAAAGGGCAGTTCATATTAGGCAGCAACTACACCTTTCTGGTTCAACTGAAACATCAGGGCAAGACTTTTCAGGCAGTTTATAAACCTCAAAAAGGAGAAATGCCCCTATGGGATTTTCCAGCCGAATCATTGGCCGCCCGCGAGTGCGCAGCTTTTTGGGTTAGTGAAGCACTGGGATGGGAACTAGTACCCCCCACAATCATGCGCGCTGATGGGCCTTACGGACCAGGCTCATACCAGTATTTCATCGTTCACGACCCGCAACAGCATTATTTCACCTTCGATGAAGCTACACGTCAAAGACTGCAGCCCAGCGCCCTTTTCGACTTAATCATCAACAACGCCGACCGTAAGGGAGGGCACATTCTGCTGGATAAAGAACAGCACCTGTGGCTGATCGATCACGGCCTGTGTTTTCACGCGCAGCCCAAACTGCGCACGGTCATTTGGGATTTTTCCGGCGAAAAAATCAGGGACGATCTGCTAAACGCATTACGAATATTGCTGGACAGTTTGCAGGTCGATTCGGACATTCATCAACAATTGGCACAATTGCTCCAGAAAAGCGAGCTGGATGCGTTAAAATCACGCATATTATTTTATATCGAGCATCCTGTTTTTCCCCCGCCGGATGAACACCAACGGCAATTTCCCTGGCCTTTGGTTTAAAATAGAACATCAAAATGAGGTGAAAGGTTCAATGAAGGAAATATCTTTTTGTTTAATCGGATTCGGAAATGTTGCCAAAGGCTTTGCGCGGCTAATCCTGCGCAAAGAGGATGAACTGCGCCAAAATTACGGGCTTTCTTTCCGCGTTACCGCCATCGCCACCGGTCGTCATGGGCGCGCCATCGACCGGGACGGCATCAACCTGGAGCAAGCCTTGAAATTAGCCGACAGCGGAAAATCGCTGGACGAGCTTTCCAAGGGCAAGGCGCCTGCCAATAACGAGGATTTCATCAAAGCCAGCGGCGCGGACTTTCTGCTGGAGAATTCCCCGGTCAATTATCAAACCGGCGAGCCGGCCCTCTCGCACATCCGCTGCGCGCTGGAAAACGACATGCACGTTGCCTCTGCTAACAAAGGCCCTGTCGTACATGCCTACCACGAGCTGAAAGAACTGGCGGCCAAGCACAACCGCCGTTACCTGTTCGAATCGGCTGTTATGGATGGAGCTCCCATTTTCTCGGTTTTCCGCGAGGCGCTGCCCGCCAGCAACCTGTTCGCCTTTGAAGGTATTTTCAATTCCTGCACCAACTTATTGATCGAGCTCATGGAAGAAGGAAGCACCTTTGATGAAGCTGTTGCCTATGCCCAATCCATCGGCATCGCTGAGACAGATCCCAGCGGCGACATTGACGGCTGGGACGCAGCCATTAAAGTGGCCGCCATCATCACCGTCCTGATGGACACCCCTTTCAAACCGCAGCAGGTGCAGCGCGAAGGCATCCGCGAATTATCCCAGACTGAAATCCAACAGGCCAAGAAAGAAGGCAACCGCTGGAAGCTGGTTTGCCGCGCTGAAAAGACCGAAGACGGAATCACGGCTACGGTCGCACCCGAAATGGTCAGCCCGCAGTCACCGCTCTTCAGCGTCAACAGCACCAGCTCCTTTGCGTTGTTCAAAACCGACGTCCTGCCTGGTTTGGGTATTTTGGAAGGCAACCCCAGCCCGGACACAACCGCTTACGGTCTGCTGGCGGATGTTCTCAACATTCTAAAATCGGAATAGATTTAATGTCCGAGCGCGCTTTCCTTGGCATTGGTTCAAACCTGGGGGACCGCTTGGGTAATTTACGTCAGGCGCAGGCAGCGCTCGCTCCGCAAATCAAGTTGCTGCGTGCTTCACAAGTTTATGAAACGCCGCCCTGGGGATACAACGACCAACCAGCTTTTCTAAATCAGGTGCTGGAGGTCGAAACCGACCTTGAACCACAAGCCCTGCTCGCTCGGCTGAAAGAGATTGAAGCCGAGCTGGGCAGGCTCAAAAATTTCCGCTATGGGCCGCGTTTGATTGACCTGGATATTCTCTTTTACGGCAAGCGCGTTTACCAATCCGAAACGCTCACAATTCCGCATAAAATGCTGGCAGAGCGCGCCTTTGTCCTGGTGCCCTTAAATGAATTAGCCCCCGATTTTGTCCACCCGCAGCTCAAACGCAGCATCGCAGAGCTGCTGGCAGAACGACCCGACCGGCAAGAGATTTGCCTCTACCATCCCAATCATGCGGTGGGATGGCCTCATTGGGGAGAGCGCACCTATGTCATGGGTATCCTGAACATCACGCCCGACAGCTTCTCCGGCGATGGGCTGCTGCAGCAAGCCAACCCTGCCGACGCAACGATTGCGCAGGCACAGCAATTCATCCAGGACGGCGCGCATATCCTGGACCTGGGCGCGGAAAGCAGCCGACCCGGTTCCAGCACTGTCAGTGCGCAGGAAGAAATCGAACGCATCCGGCCGGCCCTGGACAAATTGCGGCAGGCTAATCTGGAGGCAATCATTTCGGTGGATACTTACAAAGCAGAAAGTGCAGAATTTAGTTTGCACAATGGCGCGCATTGGATCAACGATATCTGGGGATTGAAAGCTGATCCGGAGCTGGCAGGCGTCATCGCCGCGCACCACGCCGGCGTGGTCATCATGCACAATCGCAGCCATTGGCAACAGGTTCAAAATCTAGGCGAACTGGGCAGTACTTATTCCGCTGATCATTACGATGACATCATTGATGATATTAAGAACGAGTTGGGGCAAAGCCTGGAAATTGCCGTTAAAGCTGGCATCGTACAGGGAAAAATCATCCTGGATCCGGGTATCGGATTCGGGAAAAACCTGGCGGACAACCTGGCCATACTCAACCGGTTGGAAGAAATAAAAAAAATGGGATTCCCGCTATTAATCGGGCCATCCCGTAAGTCATTTATCGGGCAGGTTTTAGACCTGCCGGTTGAAGAACGCCTGGAAGGCACCGCGGCTGCGGTTGCCCTGGGAATCGCGCATGGAGCGGATATTGTGCGTGTTCACGACGTGCGGGCAATGGCACGCGTGGCCAGGATGAGCGACGCCATTATTGGTCGGAATCACCCTGCTGCATAGCCAATTCTTTCTCGCGGCGCTCGCGAGCAGCCTGGTTCTTGCGGGTAATGAGCTTTTTCGCCAACTTCATGGAAAAGTGCTCCGAACGCTCCCGTTCTTCCAAAGACATGCTGATGTAGTGATATTCCGCCTGTAAGCGGGGGATGATAATATGTTCCAGCGCTTTCAAACGCCGGGTGGTCCGCAAGATCTCTTTCATCAATTTCAATAATTGAAATTCACCGTCCGCCAGACTGATCATGCCATCTACGCTTTGCTCATAGGCTTCAGCGGCCTCATCAATGACCGGCGAGGTGCCGGTGATGCAAATATCGCGGTCATAGAACTCACGCTGAGCCGAATCCCGCTTGATGCGCGGCACATGCACACCCATCAAAAGTGAATCTTCCAATTCGACACTGATCTCATGTTTTTTGCCGTTGGAAGCTGAGCGCACACCGGCGGTACCTACCAGGGCCTCTGCTTTCGCCAGAGAACGCCTGGATTGCGCCGTCATGGATTGCAGTTCGGAAGCCAGGCGCACAACTTCATCCTGAAGCCGTAAGATTTCCTGCATCAATGCCAGGCGCTTCTTATCCAGCAGGTCATACCCGGCATGGGTCAGCTCAAGTTGCTGCTTATGGTAAAGCAGTTCATTACGAGTGGTGGAAACATTTGAAATATCAGCCATTTTTACTTCTTAATATATCTGCGGATATATTCTTCAGGAATACGTTTGAGATATTGCGCGGGAATTTCAGAAAGCATGTCCCATGAAAGGTCCAGCGTTTCCTGGATGGTGCGGTTAGAATGCCCCTGCCCAATATATTCTCTCTCGAAGCGTTTAGAAAATTCCAACACACGGCGATCCTGTTCAGAAAGGGAACTCTCACCAATAATGGTGACCAATTTCTCCAGGTCGCGGCCTTCCGCGTAGAAAGCGTAAATCTGGTCGGCCACGCTGCGGTGATCTTCACGGGTATGGCCTTCACCGATGGCAGCGTTCATCAAACGAGAAAGAGATGGCAGCACATCGATAGGCGGATAGATACCTTTCTGATTCATAAGCCGGTTCAACACAATCTGCCCTTCCGTGATATATCCGGTCAGGTCAGGAATGGGATGCGTAATATCATCATCCGGCATAGACAGCAGGATCAGTTGTGTGACGGAGCCAGGATGACCTTCAATACGCCCAGCCCTTTCGTACAGGCTGGCCAGATCGGAATACATATATCCGGGGTAACCGCGCCGGGCAGGCAGCTCTTCACGCGCTACAGACAATTCGCGCAGGGCTTCGCAGTAATTGGTGATGTCGGTCATGATAACCAATACATGCAGGCCCTGCTCATAAGCCAGGTATTCCGCCGCGGTCAGTGCCGCGCGCGGGGTAATGATACGTTCGATAGTAGGGTCATCCGCATGGTTCAGAAAAACCACCGTGCGTTCCAATGCGCCGCTGGAGCGGAATTGCTCGATAAAGTAAGATGATTCACGGTGGGTGATACCGATAGCCGCGAACACCACTGCGAAAGGTTCGTCCTGGTCGCCTTTGCTGCTGATCACGCGTGCCTGAGCCGCAATTTGAGCAGCCAGCTCATTTCCGGGCAAACCGGAACCGGAAAAAATCGGCAGCTTTTGCCCACGGGCTAACGAGTTCAGGCCATCGATGGCAGAAATACCGGTCTGGATGAATTCACTCGGCTCAATACGCACGGCCGGATTCAACGGGCGTCCATTGATATCTTCAAATTTTTCCGGCAGGATAGCCGGACCGCCGTCAATTGGATTGCCCAAGCCGTTCAAGATGCGCCCCAGCATTGAGTGCGATACTTTCAGGCGGGTTACATCCCCAGTAAAGCGCACGCGCGTACGTGAAATATCCAAGCCTTCCGTTGAGAGGAAGAGCTGAATCACAGCGATATTGTTATCGACCTCCAACACACGACCCACACGCGTATTCCCGGCCGGGTCAATCACCTCGACCATCTCATCGTATGCTACGTTCGAAACACGTTCAACAAAAATTAAAGGGCCTCGAATTTGGCTGACTGTTCGGAATTCTTTGGTAGTCAGCTGGCCGAATTGTCCTTCCTCATGCATTCGACTTCTCCATTTTTTCGCCTAAACGGCTAACTTCATTATCAATTTCGTCCATCAGGTATTGCAGCCGTTGAACCGCAGTTTCCAGTTTCAGTTCCTTCATGCGGGCAATTTTTTGCAGAACTTGCATATTTTCCAAATCCTGCAAACTTACGCCTTTTTTCGCAGCTTCCTGCGCCACTTCGTGGAAGTGAAGGATGACCTTCATCATCCAGTAGGATTTATCAAGGGGGCAAAAAGCATCCACATCATGGATGGCAGATTGCTGCAGCAAGTCTTCACGCAGAATGCGAGAGACCAACAGAACTTCACGCTCCATGTCGGAGAGGGCATCCTGGCCAATCAGTTGAACCACCTGCTGCAGTTCATGTTCTCGGCCGAGAATGAGTTGCGTCTCTTTCATCAACACCACAAAATCATCAGCGACTTCTTCCAGATACCAGCGGGACAAATCCACGAGGGAAAAGCTCTTGGTCCAGTTGATGGCCGGGAAATGACGGCGGCGGGAAAGCTCGTAATCCAAGGCCCAAAACACGCCAGCGATGCGCATGGAGCTTTGGGTGATGGGGTCGGAGAAATCACCACCAGGAGGTGAGACTGCCCCAACCAGAGAAATGGAGCCTTCGCGTTCCTGTTTCTGTTTGTCTTTCGGCTCGCTTTTTTCGTCCGCCTCGGGGATCTTATCCAGACAGCTGACATGTCCGGCACGTTCATAGAACTCAGCCAGACGGGAAGCCAGGTAAGCCGGATAACCTTCCTCACCGGGAATCTCTTCCAAACGGCTGGAAACTTCACGTAGAGCTTCACCCCAGCGGGAGGTGGAGTCGGCCAGCATTAGCACGTCATAACCCATGTCACGGTAATACTCACCTATGGTAATACCCATATAAATACTGGCCTCACGGGCAGCCACAGGCATATTGGACGTATTGGCAATCAGGACGGTACGGTTGATCAGCGGAATACCCGATGAACGGTCTTCCAGCTTTGGCAGCTCATTCAAAACTTCTGCCATTTCATTGCCGCGCTCGCCGCAGCCGACATAGATCACTACATCGACCTCCGACCAACGCGCCAGGGATTGTTGGATAACCGTCTTGCCCGTACCAAAACCACCCGGGATAATGGCAGATCCGCCTTTTGGAATGGGGAACAACAAGTCTATGACACGTTTACCGGTAACCAGAGGCTCAGTCAAATCCAAACGCTTGTTGAATGGGCGCGCCACACGCACCGGCCAGTTGTGCATCATGAAAACTTTTTCATGTTTCTTATCTTTGGTTTCCACAACTGCCACATGGTCTTTTAGTGTAAGAGACCCGGATTTAATTTCCACAATCCGTCCGGAAATACCCTGCGGGAGCATAACACGATGTTCAATACTCCTGGTTTCCGGAATGGTACCCAAAATTGCGCCGGGGGTGACCAGATCACCTTCCTTTACTACTGGAGTAAAATCCCAGACTTTTTCCATTGCCAGGGAAGATTCACTAATACCACGGCCTAAAAAGCCGCCTTCTTTCTTTGCCAGGGTTGTCAAGGGGCGCTGCAATCCATCAAAAATCTGGCCCATTAAGCCGGGGCCGAGGTGCGCCACCAGCGGTTCTCCGGTATTAAAGATGGGTTCATCCATACGTAAACCGGAAGTATCTTCATATACCTGAATAGTAGCCTGGTCAGCATTCAAACGGATTACCTCGCCAACCAGTTTCCCTTCACCCACCAGCACCATATCGTGCAGGCGAACTTCTTTAAAACCGACTGCACCCACAACGGGGCCAGCGATACGGATTACTCTTCCGGCTTGTTTATTTAAATCATCCATTACTTTCACCTTTGAACCTAATTTGAACGCCAGTTGCATGACGGATCATTTCATAAATATGTTGTTTCCGCATCCGGTCGCCATCCGGAAGGATCTTATCCGGAATGGTTACCAGAAGCATTTCGTCGGACGCATAAATTCTTTTTTTTAAATCACCTTCGAGCCTGGAAAAAAGATCGTCATCCAGAGCCAATAATAGCGGTTCATGTTTGCCAAGCCAGGTCTTGATCATTTCTTCAACCGTTTGAACATCATCCACCCCTATAGCATCCACCCCGGCTAAGCGAAAGCCATCAACCTGGTCAGTTTTGGTAATGACAATCATCTTATTCATGCGGTTTTTCCAAATTCTCTTTAATATAGCTCGGTTCAAAACCGGATTGAATCCCTTTGGCAATCCAGCGTAAATTTCTGATCTCACTTTTTTTCATCGCAGCGTAACCCAAGGGAACACCTATTCCCAGGGGATATTGCTTGGGAAGCATGGACAACCAATCCAGTGAGTACATACGCATCTGGTTTTCGAATTCACTCAATAGTTGCGTATCCTGAAAACATTCCAGTGCTTTGCGCAAAAATTTTCCATATTTCGTAAAGAACAATGATTCAATGACTTTCTTTACATCCGGCATTTTCGAAAGCCGAATCAGTTTATGCATCGAGATGTTTCCCGGGCTGATCAGGAAGTTTTCAATACCGCCTTCAGTTTTACTTAAAGCTTCCGGGGCGCTGACAAAACGCAATACCGTGTTTAAATTGACAATATCTGCTTCAATAGCATAATATTCCCTAAGAATTCGGATGTCTTCAGATTTGCTTTTTAAATCAATGTCGATCTGGTTGAAATACCATTTTTCCAGCGCTAATTCAATGTCAGCTGAATTTAATTTTTTAGAGCGGGCTTTCAACTCCATCAGGGGTTTAGCAACCGGCAGTTGGTAAACCACAATGCGGCTGATGGCTTCTGATACATCCTTCGATTTCGCGATCTGCAGCAAGATCGGATTAGGAATAGTGCCCAACGGGGAAAAAGCGCTGGTCACGTCTTCGATATGAACTTCATGCGATAAGCCCCGCAATATTGCTTTTATATTCAATAAGTCCATACGCCTGAAGATAACATCCACATTTTCCTGCGCATTCCCTTCATAGAAACGGTTCAAGTCTGTGACAATCTTTTTTAATTCGCGTTGCATGGCTTCCGCAACACAGCCGTAGCCATGCGCATAAGTCAATGCTGTCTCAATAGATTCCTTGTAGGGAGTTTTGGTTAATGCGGAAACAAAACTGTCAATGGAGGTTAAATCAGAATACGACTCCAACGTTTGTGTTGATAGCAAGCGGGAGATTCGTGCTCGTAAACGCGTATTTCCATAATCATACAAAGCCATTTCTCAGCTCGAAGCGTACTTCCTTTCAAAATAAATCGACAAATCTTGCCGAATATAGAGTGCGGCATGTTCAAAGCGGGATTCTATAGTATTCAGCACAAACACCTTATTGTCATCGGTTTCTGCATTGCAGCCGCCGGAACATTCAATGTCATATTGAACCGATATCGGCTGCTGATATTGCTTAACAATTCGCTGTGCAATTTCCTTATCACGCGGGTCAAAATGGAAAACAACTTTTTGGTTCCGTAACAAGGAAGGCATGATAGATTGTATTGTTTCAGCGACAAGGTTGGCAAGGATTTTTTCGTAATCCTTTTCCTTGCGTAATTCCTGAAAGCGTTTTTCCACCTGCTGTAGTACGCTTTCAATCAGCGTCTGGCGTGCATCAGCATGGATCTGCAATGATTGAATTACCGCTTGTTGGCTGATTAAAGCCTGTTCGCGATTTAAACGTGTCTTACCATCCGACAGGATGCGGTTCTGCTGTCCTTCCGCTTCCTGCTGGACCTTGCCAAGGATTTGCGAAGCCTGTTGTTCAGCTTCCTGCTCAATTTGAGCAATCTGCTGCTGCCCGGCTTTTTTAATGCCGTCTAAAATGGCATCTAATTCCATAAGTTTATCCTAACAGAATAATAGCGGCTACAGCAAAACCAAGAATAACCAGGGTTTCCGGAATAGCGATCAGAATAATGACAGAGCCAATCAATTCCGGTTTCTCAGAAATTGCACCTACACCAGCAGAACCAATTGCCCGCTGCGCTAACGCGGTTGCCAGGGCACTGATACCTATTGCCAGAGCGGCGGCTAAAGCCTTAATTGCTACATCCATTTTATTTACTCCTTACTCATTTCCTTAATATTTGATGGTGCGAAAACTACATTTATCCGCTTTCTAAAAGGTGTGAAAGAGGATTGACCGCCTTCGTAAAATTTTCTAAAAAACTCAACATACTGAAGACGGAGGCTTTGAATTGTCGGGCTGAGCATACCCATAACCAGGTTCAAAGCGTGAATAAGCAGGGCGATAAGCACACCCGCAGCCGCGCTGCCGACCATGCCGGACATATCGTTGGCGACCTTTGCTAAAAACACGGAAGCCAAGCCCAGTGCCGCAATTCTAAGATAAGACAATATATTCCCGATAACCCCCACAAACTCAATGGGGCCCATAATCATGCCGATCCCACCCATAGAGACCGACATGGCTACCAGCCCTACGGCCAGCGCAATCCAGCCCACAATGTTATATCCATCCGGTAATGCTTTCAACATAGATGCGCCCAGGATAAACAAACCCGCCAAAGCAACCAGGGTTCCTGCGCGTTCTATTGCATGGCTGCGGCTCTTATTGATGACAGCATTCCAAATGCCGATTAAAAGGCCCAACACAATATGACCCACGCCCACTGCAAGGGCCATCACCAACAATTTTTCGAAATTATCCGGATTCGAACGGCTGAACCAAAGTGGATGCAGACCAAGGGATTCACCCAATGTACCAAAATACTCTCCATATAAAACGCCAAACAGGATTGCCCAGAGTGAACCCCATTTGAGCGCTCCCAGAAAATCGCTAATCAGACCGGGCTTCACTTTCTTACCGACCAACAGCGCGATAATCAACATAATAATGCCATAACCCACATCGCCAACCATCATACCGAAAAAGAGCGGCATGAAGAAAGCCACTAAGGTACCCGGATCCACATCACTATATTTAGGGACAGCCCGCATCTTTACAAAATTCTCAAAAGGTTCTACCGCTTTAGAATTCTGGGTTGATACCGGAATAATCTCTCGTAATTCTTTGGGAATTTCAATTACATTAACAGTTACTTTCTTGCCAAAGTTAGTTTTTAAATTCTCACGAAGCTCATCAACATTTTCCGCGGGAATCCATCCAAAAATCGTAAAGGTATATTCAGTTTCACCCAGTTTGGTGTACGCATCGAATTCGTCCACGCGGTCCTTGCAAACCAACTGCCAGGTGCGCAGTCGCGGCAGCCACTGTGCCGCAATCCGCTCAAGACGCGCGTCAATTTCATCCAGTTCTTGATGATCCAGTTCAACTTTCTTTCCAATGTGGTCCACCGCTTCGTCGGTGCTCAAATAAGCATATTCTTCAGGAAGTATCAATTGAGTAACCTTCTCATTTTTCATGAAGGTTTCAACTTGTGAAATCATTTCTAAGGGAAAAATGCCGATGATCGCATTAGTAGATTCACCCACGCGGACAGAAATCATCTCGAATTTACCGCGCGTCATCAATTTTAATTGCTGCGCCAGCATATTCATAGCCTGCATCTGGGAAGTGTGCACCAGCGCGCGGATGGAGGCATTGCCGGACTTCTTGGATGACCGCGGCATTACCGGAGCAATCACATTCAGCATCTCATTGTATTTAGACAATGAGATCAGTTCATCCTGGATCGTTTTCTTGCGATTATTTAAATATTGAACCTGGGAAGTTACATCGGCAACTTTGTTTTTGATTCCCAGGATATCATCATCTTTTGTAAGGGGAGCCTGTGCTTCTGTTTTAACCAGGCTGGAGAATAATTCAACTAATCCATTGATACTGGCAATAAGGATATCCACCTCTTCGCGTTCACTTTGCATTTTCTCGGTCAAGGAAAAAGGCTGCACCATAGCATCCGGAACATTACGGATGTCATCCAGCTGCATATTACCAAAATTATGTAATATTGGAATTACCTTTTCCAGGTATTTCTTCATCCCCCAAATCTGAACGCGATCCATTTCAAGGATCATTTTTCCTCCTGCTTTTGCGTGCCAAAAATAAATTTCAAGACATTATTGGCAGCTTCATCCTCATACTTTTCCCCCACTTGTACAAATTTTTCAGCTTCAACTTTTGCGTTTGCAACGTGCTCAACAGCTTCTTTTTCAGCCTTGGCGACACCTTTCTTAAGCATGCTGTCACGTTCTTTGCGCGCATCCTCAATAATCTGCGTCTTGCGAACCGTTGTGCTGTTTTGTGTATCCGTAATTTTATGGTCAGCCAGTTCTTTGGCCTCAGCAATTTTTTCAGCCATTTCAATTTCCATCTTCAAAATTGTTTCCAATGACTGTTGCGGTTTTATTTCATCTACATTTTCAATTACTTTTTGTTTCATTATACAAATTACCAATTCTTCAATTTATTAATGACCGTTTATCCTAATCCTCATCAAAAGAAAAGTCAATAAACGCTTATTAATTTTATATAACTTTTGTGCGAAATTCCATCCTATATAGTTATAATACCATTCAGATGTATAATGGTCGCACTCTGAGATATATTAATACTACTGGATGCACATTTAGAATGTTAACGAGGTGTAAATGAACGAGTATGATGTTGTCGTTATCGGTGCAGGCCCTGGTGGATATGTATGCGCAATTCGTGCTTCACAAAACGGGTTAAAAACTGCAATTGTCGATAAGCAATGGCTGGGGGGTGTCTGCCTCAATGTAGGCTGTATTCCCTCAAAAGCATTATTGAAAAACGCTGAACTGGCGCATACCCTGCGCGAACGATCAGCGGAGTTTGGAATCTCATTTGATAACTTAACATTGGATTATGGAGCGGCTGTCAAACGCAGCCGAAGCGTTTCCCAACGACTAACACGCGGTGTTTCCTTTTTAATGAAGAAGAATAACGTAGATGTTTACATGGGTGATGCCAAAATCAACAGCTCCAAACAAATCAGCGTGACGGATGCGAACGGCGCCACCCAACAGCTCAGCGCGAAAAACATCGTCATCGCCACCGGTTCCAGCCCAGTCGCCCCGGCAGCCTGGAAAATGGACGGTGAGAAGGTGTTTTCCTATAAGGAAGCGATCCTGCAAGAAAAACTGCCTGAATCCGTGGTGATTATCGGCGCCGGCGCAATTGGCGCGGAATTCGCTACCGTTTGGAGTTCCTACGGCACCAAAGTGACCATGGTTGAAATGCTGCCAAATGTGCTTCCGCTTGAAGATGAAGAAGTCAGCGCAGAACTGGCCAAAGCCTTCAAGAAACGCGGTATTGAGCTATTGACCGGACACAAAGTTGAATCCGTCGAGGCAACCAAAAAAGGCGTAATTGTTAAAGTTTCTGCCGAAGGCGAAGAGAAAACAGTGGAAGCCGAACAGGCGTTGGTTGCGATCGGTTTTCGCCCCAACACAGCCGGTTTAGGTCTCGAAGATGCCGGCGTCAAACTGGACGCCAAAGGCAATGTGCAGATCGATGACCGCATGGAAACTAACGTGACCGGCATATGGGCGGTTGGCGATGTTACCGGCAAAGTACTGCTGGCGCATGTGGCATCCACCCAGGGTATCCTCTGCGCAGACGCATTGGCCGGCAAGAAAACAACGCCGATCAATTACCAAAACATCCCGCACGCCACCTACTGCCAACCGCAAGTAGCTTCTTTCGGCATGAGCGAAGCGGCCGCCAAAGCAGCCGGAAAAGAGATCAAGATTGGAAACTTCCCCTTCCAAGCCAACGGCAAAGCCCTGGGGCTGGGAGATGCTAGCGGTTTTGTAAAAATCATCAGCGACGCCAAATATGGCGAAATTCTGGGCGCGCATATGATCGGTCCGGAAGTCTCTGAACTGCTGCCTGAGTTAACCTTAGCCCAGGGAATGGAACTTACGGCAGATGAGATCGCGCATAACATTCACACGCATCCCACCCTGAGTGAAGTCGTCCTGGAAGCTGCTGAAGCAGTTGAAGGAAAGTCCATCCATATCTAGGATTGGACCCGCAAAATAAACAAAAAGGCGTGGGCTCCACGCCTTTTTATGCTTAATAAAGCGCTATGCTATAATCGCTGCGAAAGGTACCGCTATGCTTAAAAATATCGCCAAAATTCTCGGGGGTGATCCTCAAAAAAGAGAAATCGACCGGGTGATTCCCCGGATCGACCAAATTAATCAACTAGAGCCTGAATACGAAGCCCTCAGCCCTGACGAACTGCGGGCAAAGACGGCACACTTCCGCCAACGGCTGGCTGATGGTGAAACACTGGACGATATTCTCGTAGAAGCTTTCGCGGCTGTGCGCGAAGCCAGCAAACGTACCACCGGGCTGCGTCATTTTGACATTCAACTGATTGGCGGTATTTTCCTGCATGAAGGCAAAATTGTAGAAATGCGCACCGGTGAAGGCAAGACACTGGTCGCCACGCTGCCGTTGTACCTGAACGCGTTGGCCGGCAAAGGTGCGCACCTGGTGACAGTCAATGACTACCTGGCACGCCGCGACGCGCGCTGGATGGCACCCATTTATAACTACCTGGATATGAAAGTCGGCGTATTGCAAATGTCCAGCCGCACAGAAAGCGCACAGTTCGCTTTTATGGTGGACCTGGATAAGCACGATAATCGCGAAGAAGATGACCAGCTGCATATGGTGTACCGTCGCGAGGCTTACGCCGCTGATATCACTTACGGCACAAATAACGAATTTGGCTTTGACTATTTACGCGACAATTTGGTCATGAACCTCAAAGATCGCGTGCAGCGCGGACATGCGTACAGCATTGTGGATGAGGTGGACAACATCCTCATTGATGAAGCCCGTACTCCCCTGATCATCTCCGGCCCAGCTTCAGAAGACGTGGAATGGTACAGCCGCATGGCCGTGGTCGTGCGCCAACTAAACCCTGAAGATTTTGATTTCAATGAAAAAGACCGCAGCGTGGCGCTGACCGAAATCGGTGAAACGCATGTTGAGGAATTGCTGCAGACACCCCTGCGCGACCCCGACCGCCCGGAGGATATCACTCCCGAACAGGCACGCCTGTTAGGTCACCTGGAACAAGCCCTCAAAGCCCAGCTGCTTTACAAGAAAAACAAAGATTACATCATCCAAAACGGCCAGGTCATCATTGTAGATGAATTCACCGGCCGTTTGATGCCCGGACGGCGCTGGTCGGAAGGCCTGCACCAGGCGGTGGAAGCCAAAGAAGGCGTGAAAGTCAACCCAGAAAATATCACCCACGCCACTATCACCTTGCAGAACTATTTCCGCAAATACAGTAAACTGGCCGGCATGACCGGTACCGCGTTGACCGAAGCGGAAGAATTTTCGACCATTTACAATCTGGACGCAGTGGAAATGCCTACCAATCTGGATTACCGCGCCAGCCGGCCGGAGGAAGACCTGCAGGTTTACCAGGCCAAGGATGAGGAAGGCTACACCTATACCTATTACGCGCTGGGCAGCGATGCGCAGCAGCAGCCGCTTTACTGGAAGCGCAAAGATTATCCAGATGTGGTTTACCGATCTGAAGAAGCCAAGCTGCGCGCCATTGTTCTGGAGATCCTGAAATTTCATGTAATCGGCCGTCCAATTCTGGTCGGTACCACTTCTATTGAACATTCCCAGCTGCTTTCCAGCCGGTTATCAGGCGATTCCCTGCGGCGCATGTTGATGGCGCTGCTGGTAAGAGAAGGCTGGCTGAAACATAACAACATTAAAACGCCCGAAAAAGTCATCCCTGAATTGGAATTCCTCAACCAACCGGTGAGTGCGCTGGTGCCGGATGAAATGCGGCGTTTCGCCCGTGGAATTGGGTTGGAATCCATCAATCCGGATTCCCCGCAAAACCTGGCCGACATTCTGGCATACTTAGGTCTCCCGGAAGAAATGATGCCGCGTCTGGAAGAAACCGTGCGCGGCGGCATTCAGCACCAGGTGTTGAACGCGCTTAAACACGACCAGGAATCCCAGATCATCGAAAATGCCGGCGCATATGGCGCAGTGACCATCGCCACCAATATGGCCGGCCGCGGTGTGGATATCAAATTAGGCGGAGAAATTCAGGAAAGCACAATTTCAGAAGTGCGCCGCTTCCTGAACAAGCGCGGTGTCGATCCCTATGGGCTAAGCAACGCCGAGATGGCTGCACAATTACGCCAGATTCCCGCATCTGGATATGAGGAAGTGGAAGAAGTCATTCAAGCATTCCTGACATTTTTAGATAACATGAATCGCGTGCGAAAGCTGGGCGGCCTGCATGTGATTGGCTCTGAACGGCATGAAGCCCGCCGCATCGATAATCAGCTGCGCGGCCGTGCCGCCCGCCAGGGCGATCCGGGCTCATCGCGCTTCTTCCTGTCTCTGGAAGACGACCTGATGCGCATGTTCGGCGGGGACCGTGCCGAGAACCTGATGCGCGTCTTCAGCATTGACCCTTCCATACCTCTGGAGAGCAAAATGCTCGGACGGTTGGTGGAACAGGCGCAGGAACGGGTGGAAGGCAACAACTTTGACATCCGTAAACATTTGCTGGATTACGATGATGTGCTTAACGATCAGCGTGAGCGAATTTACGGCGAACGCGATCGAGTGTTGGTCAAAGAAGATTTGGAAGAAGATGTGCTGGACATGCTGCACACTGAGCTGCAAAGGCGCATTCCGGATGCACTGCAGGATGAAGAAGGACCCTGGAAGTTATTGGCATTCCTGGACGAGATCCAACCGACCATCTTTTACCCGCAATTTGGTGAAAATCTGCCATCCTACACGTTATCCCTTATTCAGGATATTCTGGAAGAATCCATTTCCGATTCACAAGACCCTGCTGCGGTGGAAAGCGGACTGTTGGAACTAGCCGAGCAAGCCATTCAGGCGGAAAGCCGGCATGTGCGCAACCAGACCAGTGCCTTCATCCAGCGCACGGCGGACAGCTTCATCCAGCAAGCGGATGAGCGTCTGGACCTGTTGGATATTTTCCTGGAAAACAACGAGGAGCTGTTTGAATCCTCACCCAAGGAATTCTATAACCAACTACAAACACAGGTTCATTTAAAACTCAATATTGACAGCGGCCTCACCCAGGCCATGCAAGAGGACCCCGATGAAATGCAGGGGATCCTGCGTACTTTGGTAGAAGAAACGCTGCTGAAAATTGTGCTATCACGCATAATCATGACCATTGAACGGCGCATAAACAGTCGCTTATCGGTTGACCTGGACCAATTGTCCACACTGGATTGGATCAGCATTGAAGACCGCCTTTTGGAAGCTGTCGAGCAGAATTTCCAGGATAAATCGGCCCAACTGCGCAAACCTGAAAGCCAGATCCTGCAGAACATCAAAGCTCTGATCCGCAAACAGCAGGAAGCCGGCAATGGCTTCAACCTATACGAATTAACTACCGGTATTTCCGTCGGCACCCAGGCAGCAATTGACCCCCGTACGCGCCAAAAAGTCAACAAACGCGTGAATTTGTTGAATTACATTTACCTGGCCGCGCTCGGACTTGAAAACGAAGACCCGGAAGAAATTTCCGCAGATATTCTTGAACATCTGGAAGGCATCCAGGTAAAAATGCAACATATCTGGGGCAAAATGGAAATTCAGCGCATATTTGAAAATATCCAATGGTATAAGGACCTACCGGAAGACTACCGCACCAACCTGGCGCCTTTCATGGATGAGCAAGCCGAAGAAGTGCTGAAGAGCAAAGAATTGAAAACGCTGTTGGACGAAGACAACTCGATAGCCATCAAGATTTTCGGCAGATACGTACAGCAGACCATTTATCGTCATATCCTACTGCGTGCAATTTCCGACCTTTGGATTGAACAACTTACACGCATGGAATCGTTACGTATCTCCATCGGCATGGAAGCCTACGCACAGATGGACCCGCTGGTGCAATACAAAAGCCGCTCCACAGACGCATTCAAGAACCTGTTTGCCGATATCCGCATGGGTGTGATCAGCCGCATGTTCCGTCTGCAGCCGGCCAAACCCGTTACAGTCAACGCTGAACCGGCGCAAAGCACAGGGGCTGCGCAAAAAACCGATAGCAGCCAGGGGAAAAATTCGAAGCGGAAAAAACATAAAAAGCATTAATTAAAGCGAGTACAATATACATTCCTTTTTAATAAAAATGGCGGGGTTGCCAAGTTAATCATTACCCCTTATAATCACGCTACTATCACATCATATTGGAGCATTTACTAATCATATGGACCAACTAAACGGAATCCAAGCCACAGGAGAAAACAAATCAGACAATAAAGAAATCACCACAATGGGCTCTTTATTGGAAAGCGAGGGGCTGGGCCTGGAATTACCACAAGCCGGTGAGATCAAGACAGGCACGATTGCCAGTATTGCGCCCGGCCAAATCATGGTCAGTATCGGTGCAAAATCAGAAGGCATCATCAACGGCCAGGAATTTGAGCTAATCCCACCAGACGTATTTGCTTCGATGGAAGTAGGGCAAGAAATCCCTGTTTACGTCATCACACCCGAAGATCACAACGGCAACCTGATACTTTCTTACATCCGCGCTTTGGAAGCAGAAAGCTGGGAAAAAGCCGAAGTCGTTATGAAGGAAAAAGAATCCTTCAACGGTAAAGTGGTTGGCTACAACCGCGGTGGTTTACTGGTGTCTTTTGACAAATTGCGTGGTTTTGTACCGACCTCACAATTAAGCTACTCCCGCCGTATGGAACTGAGCGGTGAAAACGCCGAAAAACGATTCGG
The DNA here is from genome assembly GCA_002412595.1 of Anaerolineaceae bacterium UBA5211. Taxonomy (GTDB): domain Bacteria; phylum Chloroflexota; class Anaerolineae; order Anaerolineales; family Anaerolineaceae; genus Pelolinea. Next base: position 28,069 of record DHVJ01000004.1, on the reverse strand, counting down.
TGAAATGATTGGCGAAGATATTTCAATGCAAATTATCGAAGTTGATCAGGAAAGACGCCGCCTGATCTTTTCGGAAAAAGCCGCTTCACATGAAACCCGCGATACCATTCGCGATAAGATCATTGAGGGGCTGGAAGTCGGCGACATCAAAACCGGCCGTGTCACTTCATTGGCTGATTTCGGTGCTTTTGTCAATATCAACGGTGCCGATGGTTTGGTGCATTTGAGCGAGATTTCCTGGGACCGTATCCGTCATCCCGGTGATGAACTGAAAGTCGGTCAGGAAGTTAAAGTCGAAGTCATCAGCATCGACGAAGAGAAACGCCATATTGGTCTTTCCATCCGCCGTTTGAAGGAAGATCCCTGGCAGGAGCAAATCAAGAGCCTGAAAGTCGGCCAGTTAGTGGAAGCCAAGATCACCCGTCTGACCAAATTCGGCGCGTTTGCTATGCTGGATAGCGGCATTGAAGGTCTGATCCATATCTCTGAATTGTCCGAAGAACATATTGGACACCCGAAAGAGATTCTGCATGAGGATGACAAGGTTACACTGCGCATTATCAAGATTGAACCGGAAAGTCATCGCATTGGTTTGAGCTTGCGCCGGGTTGAATCATTGGCCTTCGCAGATATGGACATGAAGATGCTCGAGAAAGAACTAGAAGGATCTGACATCAAGATCGTTCCAGAAGAGCAAAAAGCCAAGAGCGAACCTGTTGCTGAAGAACCCGCTGTGGAGGAGACCGAAGCAAAGAGCGAAGACGTTTCTGCAGAGCCGGAAGCCGAGAGTGAAAACGAAGCATCCGCTGAAACCGCCGCAGAAGAATCTGAAGAAAATACCGAAGCGTCTGGGGAATAACCAGACGCTTACATTTTCCTGAACCAGCTGCATTTTAATAATATCCAGCTTTCAAGTTAAGCTCGTTGTCAATCTGCGCATTTCTCAACTTCTAAAATATAATGCCTGAAGAAATCAAAAACAAGAAAAAAACCGATCTTCCGCGCAGACGAATCCGCTTTGGATTAATCGTAACGATCAGCGGTTTCATCATCTTTCTGGTTGGTAATAAACCGGAAATTTTCCTGTTAGACCGCAGCCCGGTATTGGGCTTTGTGCAAATTTCCGTTATGCTGGTCGGGCTGGCTGTTATGTGCATCGGCGGCTACATCAGCATTAACGGTCTGTGGAAAGGCCGCAAGCGCAGTATCGCGGCTGAACTGGGAATCCGCATCATCAGCACCGGCTACATTATCGCGGTGTTCTCTGGATTAGCTGACGTGCTCGGGCTGGGCAGCCATCCATATCCCAAGCATATTCCCTATTTCGGCGTATGGCAAGCGCGCGGTTTCCAAATCGCGGAAGGCATCATCGCCATAGGTATCCTGATGATGCTGCCCTATGCCCGCAGCCCGCTATTCAACGGCACGCACACCACTTCTACCGAACAACGCGGCATCCACGATTAATCCTCTCCCTTTTCTTATATTTCACCAACCTTTATTTATTTAATTGGTGGTTAAATTCAACTATACTATTTCAACTCTATTAACAAAGGTGAAGCGATTTAACCAATGAATCAGCAAGTACAAACACACACGCTTAGTAATGGATTAACCATCCTTACCAAAGAAATCCACCATGTCCCACTGGTCAGCCACTGGGTCTGGTACCGCATCGGGTCGCGCAACGAAGTACCCGGCAAGACCGGTATTTCGCATTGGGTGGAACATATGCAGTTCAAAGGAACGCCCAAATACCCTATCAATGTGCTGGATCAGGCCATTTCGCGCGACGGCGGATTTTGGAACGCGCTAACCTCGCTGGATTGGACCACCTATCTGGAAACGCTTCCGGCGGATAAATTAGACATTGCGCTTGATCTTGAAGCCGACCGCATGGTAAACAGCAGCTTTGACCCGCAGGAAACCGAGCTGGAACGCACAGTGGTCATTTCCGAACGCGAGGGTAATGAAAACGAACCGCTTTTCCGTCTGGGCGAAGCCGTGAACGCACTGGGATTTAAAGCCCACCCTTACCGCAACCAGGTGATTGGCAATAAAAAAGATTTGGAGACCATCACACGCGACCAACTCTACGGACATTACAAACAGCACTACTCGCCCAATAACGCGGTTGTGGCTTTAGCCGGCGATTTTGACACCGCAACGGTGCTGAGCCGCATTGAGGAGCTTTACGGAAATATTGCAGCACAAGACAACGGCACCTTAACGCCGGAACCGGAAGGTGCATTGGAAGACTTCTACCGGGTTGACCTGGAAGGCCCAGGAGACACCGTTTACCTGCAGGTCAGCTACCGCTCACCGGCCGCCAACAACGAGGATTTCTTCGCGTTGATGGTACTGGATAGCCTGCTGACCGGACCCTCTTCGCTGGACATGTTCGGCGGGGGCAGCATTTCCAACAAGACCAGCCGCCTGTATCAATTGCTGGTGGAAACCGATAAAGCCGTCAGTATTTCCGGCGGCTTGCAGGCCACCGTTGACCCCTATCTTTACGATATCCTGGCCATCCTGCCGCCCGACCATCCGGAAGATGAAATTTTACGGGTGATCGATGATGAAATCAAAAAACTGCAGGACCATAAAGTTCCGGCGGAAGATATTCAACGGGCCATCAAACAGGCTAAAGCCCTGTTCGCTTACGGCAGCGAAAACATTACCAACCAGGCTTTCTGGCTGGGTTATTCCAGTATGTTCGCTGATCCAAGCTGGTTTGACCAATATATTCCCAATCTGGAAAAAGTCAACGCGGAGCAACTGATGCAGGCTGCACGCAAATACCTGAACAGCGAACAACGCATTGTAGGCATATACCGCCCCAAAGAAAAGGGAAAATAAAATGGCTGTACAAAATATCAATTGGAATAATCTACCCGGGCCGGATTCCATCCAACGGTTTACCCTGGCAAACAATATTACCGTTCTAACTTACAACAATGCCAATGTCTCCTCCGTTTACATGGTGGGGTTATTGAATAGCGGCAGCAGCCTTGATCCGCAGGATAAGCTCGGGCTGGCCCATTTTACAGCCGGTATGTTATCGCGTGGTACCGCCCGCCATAATTTTAACGACTTCCATGAAGAGCTGGAGAATCGCGGCGCGAATCTGAGTTTTAGCTGCGGCGCCAACAACACCTGGTTCCGCGGGCGCGCATTGGCCGAAGACCTGGAGACTTTATTCTCCCTGAGCGCCGAAAGCCTGCGCCAACCGGCATTCCGGCCGGAATATTTCGAGCGTATGCGCGCGCAACTATTGGCCGGCTTGGCCATGCGCGAGCAGGATACCGGCGAAGCCGCTTCTCTGCTATTCGACCAATTTCTCTTCCCGGGGCATCCCTATGGACAGCCAACCGATGGCTATCCGGAAACTATCCAACGCATCCGCCGCGAAGACTTGCTGCAATTCCACCAGGACCAGTATTCTCCGGATGGCATGATCCTGATCATCGCGGGCGCGCTGGACAGCCAGCAAGTAGTTGACCTGGCAAAACAATATTTTGCCGATTGGGAAAACCGCAGCGCCAAACCCCAACCTTTGCAAGCCTTACCCGACCCGCCCACGGAACTCATCCGCAAGCACCATTACCTGGAAGATAAAAGCCAGGCAGATTTGATCCTGGGAACGCGCGGTCCACAACGCACTTCTGCGGATTACCTGCCTGTTTACCTGGGAAATAACATCCTGGGCCAATTTGGATTGATGGGACGCATCGGCGAAAGCGTGCGCACGCGTTCCGGTCTGGCATATTACGCTTCCAGCAGCATCACGGCCTGGGCTGACAGCGGCAGCTGGGAATTCAGCGCCGGCACCAGCGGAGAAAATCTGGAAAAAACTATTGAATTGATCCGCGATGAGATCCGCAAATATGTTTCAGCGCCGGTAAGCGCCGAAGAATTGGATGATTCCCAAAGTAATTTAATTGGGCGGCTGCCGCTTTCACTGGAATCCAACGCGGGGCTGGCAAACGCTATTCTTTCCATGGAACGTTTCGCGCTGGGGTTGGACTATTACCAGCGTTACGCGCAGACTATTCGGGCTATTACCCCGGCAGACATTCTGAACGCTTCTCGTAAATATTTAGACCCGGATCGCCTGGTGATCACCAGCGCGGGCCCGGGAGATGATATCCTATAAGTATGAGGATTACATCGGGTCTTGATCTGGTAGAAATCGCGCGCTTCAGGGAGCTCAACCCCGCTATCCGCGAGCGCTTCTACCAACGGGTTTTCACCCCGGCAGAAATCGACTATATCGGCAAGCGTTTTGAAGCCGCAGCAGGCATCTTTTCTGCCAAAGAAGCTGTGGTCAAAGCATTGGGCTGCGGTATCGGGCCGGTGAGCTGGCAGGAAGTGGAAATTCTGCACAGCGCCGAAGGCGCCCCCCAGGTCCAGCTGCACGGCCAGGCACTTCAGTTGGCTAACCAAATAGGCATGCTGCAATGCTCACTCAGTCTCAGCCACACGCGCGAATATGCCAGCGCGGTAGCTGTGGCTTTACTTGAAGAAGAGGGCACAAGCAAACCGCAATGACTAAGCTGTTAGCCGTCAGCGATATTGAATCCCAATATATTTACCGCGCCGTTGGGGGTAAAAACTTCAAAGATATTGATTTCATCGTGAGCTGCGGTGACCTGCCTTATTACTACCTGGAATACATCGTCAGCATGACCAATAAGGACCTGTACTACGTTCGCGGAAACCATGCCCACAAAGTGGAAATGGGTGACAAACAGCAACGTACCGCACCGCAGGGTGCCATTGACCTGCACCAAAAAGTGCTGCATACTCAGGGTGGAATCAGCCTGGCGGGTATTGAGGGCAGCATCTTGTATAACTACGGCCCGCATCAATACAGCCAGGGACAGATGTGGCAAATGGTATTTAAATTGATACCGTCCTTATTCATCAATTACATGCGGGACAATCATTTTTTGGATATCTTTGTCAGCCATGCTCCACCCTGGCAGATCAATGACCAGGAAGACCTACCCCACCAGGGCATCAAAGCCTTCCGCTGGTTATTGGAGGTGTTCCAACCCAAGTATCACCTGCACGGGCACACACTCGATTACCTGAATCGCGGGGGAGTATTAACCCATTTCGCGCAAACGGACGTCATCAATGTAACGGGGTATCAAATTATTGAGTTTTAGATATGCAAAACAATAATAATTCCGGTTACTTCGGAAAAATGGCCAGTGAGGATTTCGAGCAGGCTTATAAAAAAGGCTTTATGCGTGCTATCCTGAACAAGGTGACCCAAAAACGCACCGGTCTGATCTCCTTTGACGAACTGCGCACCAAACTGGATATTCAGAACCAGCGCGATATCGGCATGCAGGAAATCCAGATAGAGAAGATCATTGGCAGCCTCAACCGCTACCAAGATTTTGACGACAGTTTTCTGCCGCGCCAAACGCACACTCGCAACCGCTGGGAGAATATTGACCGGGTTTACCTGCAGGGAGAATACCTGCCGCCGGTGGAGGTTTATAAAATCGGTGAATTCTTCTTTGTGATTGACGGGAACCATCGCGTTTCCGTCGCGCGGGAGAGAGGGCAGATATTTATCGACGCGCATGTGATTGAACTGGAAATTCCCTTTCTACTCCAAGGTGAGTTCAACTGGTACGAGATTTTACTTAACCAGGACCGCGCTGATTTTTACAAAAAGACCGCGCTCAAGGAACTGCGCCCAAATGCAGATATCTGCCTTTCACTGGTGGGGCAGTACACCAAGCTATTGAATCACATTGAAGTGCATCGCTACTACACCAGTGAATACCTTAAACGTGAGATCAGTTATCCGGAAGCCGTGTGCAGCTGGTATGACTATATCTATTTTCCCATGGTTGAAATTATCCGCAGCCACAATATCCTGAAAGATTTCCCCAAACGGACAGAAGCAGACCTGTATTTGTGGATCATGGAACACCTGGCTTATCTGAAGAATGCCTATCAGCGCGATATCTCATTTGAAGAAGCCGCGGAGCATTTCCGCAGGAAAGCTTTGACCATTCAACTGAACAGTTTTTTTAGTAAAATACGGACGCGTCTTCAGGGACTATTCAAACGAAAACAACCTTAAAGCTTGTTTAGGCTTTATCCCCACTAATCTCCAGCCAGATATGGTTTTTTAGAATATGCCCGTTGGGAATCACTTTAACGGTATCCGTCAACTGCAGCGGCTTATCCAGCATTTCAGGGTGGACAAAACAACAAAAAGGCGGGTGACCGTATTTAGTTGTGAAATAATCTACCGCCTGTTGTACACGCACTTCGATCGGTTTATCTGTCTGGTTATCATACCAGAGCATTCCGTTATTCATTTTGTACATACTTACTCGCAAGAATATAGTAGCATATATGTTCTATTTTTTCAAGCCATACCTTCCGCTAACAAATCATGGAATTTTCAAACCATTTAAGGTATGCTTAATGTTTGAATGAAATTTCTCATGGTTCAAAAACAAGGAGGTCGTTGTGATTAAAGAAGCAACTCAAGATGCCGAAAAGAGAATGCGCAGCGCGATTCAATCTCTGGAGGATGATCTGGCCGGTATCCGCACCGGACGGGCAACACCCGCTTTGGTAGAAAAAATGTCCATTGAATATTACGGTTCGCCGGTTCCCCTGATGCAGATGGCCGGTATCAGTGTGCCGGAACCGCGGCAACTACTCATTAAACCTTTTGATCCCACAACCATCAAAGATATTGAAAAAGCCATTCAAGCCTCCGAACTCGGCATCACCCCCATGAATGACGGCAAGGTCATCCGCTTGAACCTGCCGCCGCTGACAGAGGACCGCCGCCGGGATCTGAGCAAATCTGTCAATAACCGCGTTGAGGAAGCCCGCATCGCTGTCCGCAACGTGCGCCGCGATTCCATCAAAGACATTAAAGAATTTGAGGAAGAAAAATTGATCTCCGAAGACGATTTGAAGCGCGCCGAGGATGAAATCCAAAAGATGACCGATAGGATCATCGAGGAAATAAACGAGATCGGCAAGAAAAAAGACCAAGAGATCATGGAGATCTGAACCTGCGCATGGCAGAAATAAACAAAGCGACCGAGAAAGACAGATTTCCAAAGCACATCGCCATTATCATGGACGGCAATGGGCGCTGGGCGAAAGCCCGGCACTTGCCGCGCATGGCCGGCCACCGTGCCGGGACGGAAAATATCCGGCGCATCATTTATGCTTGCATGGAATTTGGCGTCTCCCACCTCACCATTTATGCTTTTTCCACCGAGAATTGGGCACGGCCTAAGGACGAAGTGGAAGGCTTGATCCAATTGCTGGGCGAGATGCTGGACCGAGAAGTCACGCAGCTGCATAAAGATGGCGTATGCATCCGCCATATCGGCCGGCTGGAGCACTTGAGCGATAACCTGAAAAGGAGGATCGCTGATGCAGTTGAGTTGACCAAAAATAACCAAAAACTCTTCCTGACGATCGCCTGGAATTACGGCGGGAGAGATGAAATTATTTACGCCTGCCAAAACATGCTCAAAGACGGCTTGGCACCTGAATCTATAACTGAAGAGTTGTTCAGCCAATACCTGTTCACAAAAGACATTCCCGACCCGGACCTGATGATCCGCACATCCGGCGAATTACGCACTTCCAATTTTCTAATTTGGCAAAGCGCATACACAGAATGGTACTTCACCGACACACTCTGGCCGAATTTCGACCGAGAATCATTAAAACAAGCCCTTGAATCATTCGCCAACCGTGAACGTAGATTCGGCGGGCGCAATTCCGAGGACGCCAAACAACATTATGCTGGGTAAAAGAACCATCAGCGGGCTGGTTATTGTTGTTATCAGCCTGGCTCTCGTTCTGGCTGGAGGCTGGGTATTCACCATCGGGGTAGCTGTCATCCTGGCAATCGCGGTCTGGGAATTTGCGACTATTTTTAAAAAAGGCGGGTATTCACCCGCAAAACTCACCCTGGTCGCAGGGACTTTTTTAACAGCCTTATGCGGGAAATTTGACGATGACTTGATCTTCCAGGCAGCTTTTGGGCTGGTCATTCTGGCTATTGCCTTTCACCATGTGATCACTTATAACCAGCACCAAAAAACCGCCGGTTTGGACCTAGCCATCAGCCTGGCCGGTTTGGCTTTCATCGCCTTTACTGGCAGCTACCTGGTCCGCTTGCGTTTCCTGCCGGAAGGTTTATTTTGGCTGGTGCAATGCGTTATCCCCGCGGGCATCAGCGACGTGGGCGCCTATTTTGTCGGCAGCCTGTTCGGCAGGCATAAAATTGCCCCTGAACTTAGCCCCAAGAAATCTGTGGAAGGATACTTCGGCGGTGTCTTTACATCGGTGCTGCTGGGCTACGCAATCGGCCTGCTGTTAGGCAGCTACAGTGCCACATTCAGCGGCATACACGGTTTATGGATCGGATTAGCTGTCGGCATCATCAGCCCCCTGGGGGATTTCACGAAAAGCATTTTTAAAAGACAATTTGGATTAAAAAACACCGGCAACCTGATCCCGGGGCACGGCGGTATTTTAGACCGCATAGACACCTGGTTGATTGCCGGAATTGTCAGCTATTTCATGATCCATTTCTTTTTTATGTAAACGAATCAAATCATCCTTGAGCAAAAAGACAGGGCCGGTTTTTCACCGGCCCTTTTATTTATTTGATCTCAAACGCCATGGTCACATCAGCAGAAACCTGTATCTGCCCGGAGGCAATCGGAACAGCCTCCGAAATTGCATACGCCGCCCCGCCGCCGCCTATGCCGTAGCTGCCATACGTGTTGGGGTAACTATATGAAGAAGTAATGGTGATAATATCTCCCAAAGTTACTCCAGCAGCCTGGGCCAATTCCTGCGCCTGTACCTTGGCTGAATCAACTGCCAGCTGGCGCGCCGAAGTCTGCGCTTCGGTTTTATCCACCACATCAAAACTGATGCCGTAGATGGTGTTCGCTCCGCTGGAAGCCACCGCGTCCAAAATAACGCCCAGATTATCCAAATTGCGTACGGTCACATAGACATTATTTTCAACCGAGAAGTAGGTGCGTGTAATGACGCCCTGGTAATCATAATCCGATTGAGGATATACGTTAAAGCTGGAAGTTTGGATATCCATCTCATCCACACCCTGTGCCACCAACGTATCTTTGATAGCTGTGGCCTGAGCATTATTAGCAGCCATGGCCAAGGCTACCGTATCACCCTGAGAACGAACGCCCACATTGATATAAGCAATATCCGGAACAACATAGACAATACCGGATCCTGTGACTGAAATTTGGGGAATAGGAGCATTAGCGCCGGCTTGCGCTGCGGGCGCACAGGCCGCCAACCCCAATAGCAATATTAAAGCTGTGATCAAAATACCTATCTTCTTGTTCATTCAATCCTCCGTAAACTAAGTTAAGCGTTAAACGTTGCTTAATAATAAAAGTTCCCGATTAATCTATCTTAATCGGGTTTTTACAGAAATGTTATTGAATCTTAATTAGCGACATGTTATTATGGGGTTACCCTCTCAGCCGGTTGCCCCCCTCAATCGGTTGGGAGGGTACTTCTTTCACAATTACTTTTTCTTTTGAAGCGTCTTGATCAAAATAAACGCACCCGCAATGATCAGCAGCGCCGGCCAAACATACTGGCTATATGCCACCGGAATCACTTGTATGCCCAATCGCTCGAGGAGGATGTAAACGCCCCAGGCAACCAATCCCACTCCACCATAAGTGATCAATTTTGAATCCTGGTGGCGGAAAACATCACCCATTTCCTGAGCGAATTGGCGGAAACGGAAACCCAGATCTTCCGTACGGAAAGTGCTTGTGTCACCTTCATTGGGAATAATCAACCACAGGATCACATAGATGAAGAGAGAGAACTCACCCAAAATCATCCATAAAACAAAGAAAATGCGAAGGATAGCGGCCGGAATACCTAAATACTCTGCCAAACCACCGCACACCCCACCCAACACACGATCCTTTTCACTGCGATATAAGCGTTTGTTCATATTTACCTCTTGTTTGTTTATTGCTCACTAATCTATACGGAAATTTTATGCAGGAGTTGTGCTTATCTTAATCGATTTTGCCGTATTTTCTGTTTTTCTCAAATTTCTAATAGTTTTTATATGCGGATATTTAACCACAAAAAGAAAGAGGATTCTTCTTTGCCGGGTTGTTGAGGGAGCAAACAGGAAAATATCGAGTTCTTATAAATGCACGATCTTCAGACTGGTCAATTTTTATTTAATTTCAAGGTTAAGCAGGCTCACCGTAAAAATTTTTTACCGATCAACCATAAATACAAACCTTCGTACATATCAGTCATCCAATCATCGGTTTTAAACCTAACCTCAAAGTTTACAGAAAATATATGCTGATTTAACTGACTTTCTTTCTGCATTTTTAGCCTTTGTGATAATATGGATATTATTAACAGTATTCTAATTTATTAAGCATAAAACTAAGCATAAAGTCACTCCAAAGATTGCAAAGATTTTCTGCCAATTCAAATTATTAATTACCGCCAGTTCTGCAAGGTACGTTTAACCAATATACCTCCTGACCGGCGATTAGAGAAAGGATTAAAATATGAAAATCGCCTCAGACATCACAAAACTGATTGGTAACACGCCCCTGGTACGCTTGAACCGTATTGCCAGCGAGAGCCAGGCGCAAATTGTAGCCAAACTGGAATATTTCAACCCCTCACACAGCGTTAAAGACCGCATTGGTGTAAATATGCTGGATGCAGCCGAAAAACGAGGACTGCTCAAACCAGGCTCGATCATTGTGGAGGCCACCAGCGGCAACACAGGCATCGGCCTGGCATTCGCCAGCGCAGCACGCGGCTACCAATGCGTGATCTTCATGCCGGAGAGCGTCAGCCGCGAACGCATTCTGCTGATGAGAGCTTACGGCGCCGAAGTGATTCTGACACCGGCCGGCGAAGGTATGCCGGGTGCGATCCAGCGCGCCGATGAAATGGCCGCCAAGGACAAACGCTGCTACCTGCCCAAGCAATTCGAGAATCCAGCCAATCCCGAAATTCACCGCCTGACCACCGCAGAGGAAATCTGGCGCGACACCGACGGAAAAGCCGATATGCTGGTAGCCGGGGTAGGCACCGGCGGCACCATCACCGGTGTGGGTGAAGTGCTTAAGCAGAAAAATCCTGCTTTCAAAGTGATCGCGGTGGAACCGGAAGCCTCTCCGGTGCTTTCGGGTGGAAAGAAAGGCTCGCACCCCATCCAAGGCATCGGCGCGGGATTCATTCCGGACATCCTGAACATCAAGATCATCGATGAAATCCTGCAGGTATCCGGTAAGGACGCCTTCAGCACTGCCCGCCTGATGGCCACTTCGGAAGGGCTGTTGGTAGGTATTTCTTCCGGCGCAGCAATTTGGGCGGCTTTGCAGGTTGGAAAACGCGCGGAGAACGCTGGCAAGCTGATCGTTGTAATCATCCCGGACTTCGGCGAGCGCTATCTCAGCACAGATTTGTATAAAGACTTGTTTGATTAAAGGTAAAAGTTATTGTTTTAGGAGGAGCATGATTAAGGCAATTCGAGAAGACATCCAATCGGTTTTTGAACGCGACCCGGCCGCGCAAAGCACACTGGAAGTGATTTTGTGTTATGCCGGTCTGCATGCCATTTGGGGACATCGAATTGCGCATTGGTGTTGGACACATGGGATGAGATTATTGGCACGCTGGTTAGCCCAGGGCAACCGTTTTTTCACCGGTATCGAAATCCATCCCGGCGCTCAAATTGGGCGGCGTTTCTTCATTGACCACGGGATGGGCGTGGTGATCGGTGAAACCTCAGAGATTGGGGATGACGTCACCCTGTACCACGGGGTTACATTGGGCGGTGTGAGCCTGGAGAAAGGCAAACGCCATCCCACTATTAAAGACGGGGTCGTGATTGGCGCAGGAGCCAAGGTGCTGGGGCCCATCACGGTGGGTGCCTGCAGCCGCATTGGCGCCAACGCCGTGGTGGTCAAGGAAGTGCCCGAAGATTCCGTGGTGGTGGGCGTGCCCGGCCACGCCAGCGGAAAAACTCAAACCACCCATGAGCACGCTGACCTCAATCACAACCGGCTGCCCGACACGGTGGATCTGGAATTGCAGAAGCTTTACCACCGCATCGAAAAGATAGAAGAAAAGCTGGAAGAAAAAAACAAGACCGCGGTTTAGCGCGGTCTTGTTTGTAATATTTCATTATTCGTATTTTTTTACTCTTCCGATTTAGGCGGCTGCTTACCCTTGCCTTTATCTTTATTCATGCTGCCCAGCACCACCAGGGCCAAACCTGCGCCGCAGATCAGGATTAGAACCAGGCCCATGGTTTGGCGGTCCATGCCCAGAATTGTCCCGTCGCTGCCGCTGTTTCCCTCTTGATCCGGCTGGAGCGTTTCAACAGCTTGAGCTGTCTGAGCCGGCACGGGTGTGCGGGTGGGCTGGCGCGGCGTAGCGCTGGGTTCCAAAGTAGGGGTAGGTGTGTAAGAACCTTGGATTTTGAGTTCCTGTCCAGTGGTGATAATGTCACCGGTCAAGCCGTTCAAATCCTTGATTTGGTCCACAGTGACATCATAAGCCGCAGCAATACCCCAAAGCGACTGGCCGCTGCCGACAATGTGTACGATGGAACCATCCCCCTGTGGTGGTGCGACCTGCACCAGGGCTACCTGTGCAGTTACCGCAGTCGTAGGAATAGTGGAGCTGACGCTGGCGCCAGAACCGCCTGAACCGTAATTAACGGCTACGTCCAAAACATAATAGATATACCCGTCTTCCGATTCCGTAATACCGGCACCTACACCCACAGCATCCGGGTGCAGCATGACAGCCATATGGTCCGCATCCGACCAGGTATCGTAAATCACGTCGGATAATGTCGCATTGGGGTTGCGTCCAGCCCAGGCCTCTATAACATTCATCCCGCTGGCCAGGTTATACCCAGCTGCCACAGCCCGGTCGCGCGCGTAGGTTCCCCCGGCGCCCACGTGACCGTTGCAGCTTGCCAGATTACAGGTGTTGGCCAAATAATCCGACTGCGTCTGGGCAGCGGACATCAGAATGCCGTCGGTTGGGATAGCCGCCAGTCCGTTATTGGCCCGCAGGTCGTTCACCGCCGCAATCAGATCATACGCGGAAGGTGTCGAGGCTGTAATACTGCCGTTTGGCAGAAGCATTACAGCTAACAGTACCGACAACAGCAGAAGATTTTTTATTTGTTTCATGCTTTGTATTATAAATGTAAATCGCTTTTGAAATATATCAATGGTTGGCCGTACCGGCTGCCACTAAAAGCAGTCCAATGGCAAACAACACAAAGAAAATCAGGAACCACAGGCTGTTTTCCAGCCCCAGCGCGGCCAACGTACCGGAAGGCAACTGCGTAACAGCAGTTGGAGTGAGCGTCGAGCGCAGGCGCATGGTCGGGGCAGTTGTCGCCATGGCCGCCGAAGGGGCGGCTGTTTGCGCAGGGGTTTCCGTGGCCAGCGTAGGGCCGCGGATGATGATCTTTTGCCCGATATAGATCATGTCGCTGTTCTGCAACCCGTTCAGCGCGCGCAAATCGTCGATATTCACGTCATAGTGTTGAGCCAGCATATAAAGCGACTGCCCGGACTGCACAGTATGCACGATGGAGCCATCGGCGCCCGGTTTGGCTTTGGTCACCGGCGTAATGTACTGCGAAATATATTGCTGGGTAGCTGCACCTTCCCCATAAGCCAATGTGGTGGGCTGCGCGGTCAAGCCGGCATCGCCCCAATAAGCCGCCACATCCAGGATGTAATAATAACGACCATCGGCTTGTGCCACGCCCATGCCCACCAGTTGGCCGCGGTCGTGCAGCATGGTGTGCATGTGAATCTCATCCCCCCAGGCCTGGTAGATCAACATCTCGACCGTGCCGTCCTCCGGCAGCGAGGCCCAGTTCTCGTTGATGTCCAGCCCTCCCACGTATGGAAAACCCACGTTGAAGGCGCGCTGGTCGCCATCCGTACCGCCGGGGCCGGTGTGCCCGTCGACAATTTCTGGCGACATAGCAGCCAGGTAATCAGCCTGGCCCTGGGCAGAAATCATCAGCAGCCCATCCACCAGATACGGATCCAGCCCGTAGCTGGCGCGCAGCGCGTTCACGGCTGCGATGACTTCGTAGGCCGTGGGAGCTTGCCGGGGGGCGGACTGCACCGGGAGCCGGAAGCTTCCCAATGCAGCAGCCGCGATCAGTACAGCCGCAAGAATTAGCTTTCCAAAGGCGCTGAGCCGCTCAGCAGTTATCGAAATGCCAGGTTTCCAATTCATCCTTGAAATCGTAAGCTGTCAAATCCAGGATCAAGGGCGTGATGGAAACATAATTTTCCGCCAACGCGCCGACATCCGTGCCGTCTTCAGGGACGCCGGTAGGCGCCTGCCCGCCGATCCAGTAATACGGGCGGCCGCGCGGATCTTCACGCCGCACTAGTTCATCTCGATAAACGCGCAAGCCCTGACGGGTGATGCGATATCCGTTTAATTCCTGCATGCTGCAATAAGGCACGTTGACATTCAGCAGTGTATAAGGCGGCAGTTTGTTCGCGATGACGACTTCGGCTACATGTGCAGCCACTTTGGCAGAAGTGCTGTAATCCAACCCGCCACCCTGGAATTCAGGCGCGTCCAACGATACAGCAATAGCCGGCAGGTTCCAGATGGCTGCTTCCATGGCTGCCGTCACCGTTCCGGAATAGGTCACATCGTGGCCTAAATTAGCGTTGGGGTTGATCCCGGAGACCACCAAATCGACCGGTTCGGGCAACAGCCCCAGACACACCAGTGCTACGCAATCAGATGGCGCTCCATCAGAGGCATACGCCTGGCTGCCATCTGCCAGGAAGACTTCCTTGGCGCGCAGCGGCCGGCTGAGCGTTTTTACATGACCGGAGGCAGACCAGTTATGGTCCGGAGCCACAATCGTTACTTTACCCAGCTTACGCAGTTCCTGGGCCATAGCCAGCAGACCGGGAGCGTAAACGCCATCGTCATTGGTTACTAAAATATGCATGTTCACCTTTCTTTATCAGAAATGGGGAGTTTCATTTATATGTGATTTAATCTCATTATATCCAAATATTAAAAGCATTCCCAACTCCCTGTATCCGCTACAATTATGATATACTTTGCGCGCTGTTTGTAAAACAGTAATATTACACACGCAGCTCACCAAATCCTTGCGTGTCCCCGTGCGAACGGGGGCTGGGGATCAAAAAAAAGCTGCGGAGGAATAACGCAAAGGAGAATTTCCATGAGTTTAGACGTTTCAATGAAAGACCTGCTGGAAAGTGGTGTACATTTCGGACACCGCACCAATCGTTGGGATCCCCGTATGAAGCCGTATATCTTTACGGAACGTAACGGCATCCACATCATCGATTTACAGCAAACCGTACAGAGCCTTGAAAAAGGTTATAACCTGATCCGCGACACTGTTGCGGAAGGCGGCTCCATCCTGTTTGTCGGCACCAAGCGCCAGGCACAGGAAACCATTCAATTGGAAGCCGAACGCTGCGGCATGCCCTATGTTATGGAACGCTGGCTGCCAGGCACCATCACCAACTGGACCACCATCCACCAGCGTATTATGGAGCTGGAGCGCCTCGAAAAAATGCGCGATACCGGCGAAATTGATCGCCTGGTCAAAAAAGAAGGGCTGATGATTGAACGCGAGATCAAACGCCTTTTAGTGCATCTAAGCGGTATTCGCCACATGAATGGTCTGCCCGATATGCTCTTCATCGTGGACATCATGCGCGAAAGCACAGCAGTTCACGAAGCCAATTTGAAAGGCATTCCGATCGTTGCCATGGTTGACACTAACTGCGACCCGACAAATGTGGATTATGTCATTCCCGCCAATGACGACGCTATCCGCGCCATCAAATTGATGGTTTCCAAAGTTGCTGATGCCGTTTTGGAAGGCAAAGCCATGCGCAAGGAAGAGGACCTTGACAAGGAAGATCTCGAACCGATCTCTGAAGATGACGCCCGCGAACGCTCACGCGCCCGTATCCAATTAGAAGAAGAAGAAAATGACGAGGATCTCCTGGGAGAATCTACCCTTCAGAAACTGGCTGACAGCAAACGTGAAAAAGAGCTGGAAGCTGAAGAAGAGAAAGACGAAGACCTCGACACTGACGATGAAGACGAAGACGAAGAATAAAACTTCGAAACTAATTAAGTATTAAGGGAGAACGATGGCAATTACAACCGAAGATATCAAGAAACTGCGAGAAGCAACCGGCGCAGGCATTTTGGACTGCCGCACTGCTCTGCAGAATTCTGATAACGATTTCGAAAAAGCAGTAGATTTCCTGCGTGAAAAAGGACTGGCAGCCGCCAGCAAACGCGCCGACCGCGAAGCTTCCGAAGGTGTGGTCGAGCTTTACACCCACGGCGGCGGGCGGGTAGGCGTGATGGTTGAAGTTAACTGCGAGACTGATTTTGTCGGCCGCTCGGATGAATTCCGCAATTTCGCTCATGAAGTCGCCCTGCAAATTGCAGCCACTTCACCGCTATATGTCAAGGAAGAAGATATCCCTGAGAGCGCTCTGGAACACGAAAAGGCTATTGCAGAAGCGCGCGCACGCGAAGAAGGCAAACCAGACGCGATTGTCCCAAAAATCGTTGAAGGTTATATGTCCAAGTACAAAGACGAAGTTGTACTTATGCGCCAGTCATATATTCGCGACGAATCCGTGACCATTGAGCAGATGCTCAGCCAAGCCATTGGTGCTATGGGAGAGAACATCATTGTCCGACGCTTTGCCCGTTTTGAATTGGGCGAACAAAGTTCTGGTGAAAGCGAAGAAGAATAAATCATCAAAGCCAACCAAATATGGTTGGCTTTTTTTTACGAAAGGAGCTGAATGGCAAAACCAAAATATGATCTGATAATGTTGAAACTGGGCGGTGAAGCTCTGGCCGGGCCGGATGGCACCGGTATCAGCGCCCCGCGCGCTTTCGATATCGCCAAGCGTGTAAAAGAGATCCGCGAAATGGATGTACAGGTCGGCATCGTTATTGGCGCAGGCAACCTGTGGCGCGGTAAGGAAGGTTTGGAGATGGGTATGGACCAGGCCACTGCCGATTACATGGGTATGCTGGGAACCGTGATGAACGCCCTGGCCTTGATGGACGCGCTGGAAAAAGCCGGGGTGGAAACACGCGTGCAATCCGCCATTGAAATGCGTGCAGTGGCCGAACCTTACATCCGCCGCAGGGCCATCCGCCACCTTGAAAAAGGTCGCGTGGTTATTTTTGGCGGCGGCACTGGCAACCCCTATTTCTCCACCGACACCGCCGCGGCTCTGCGCGCGACCGAGATCGGCGCGGACGTGCTCATCAAAGCTACCAAGGTGGACGGTGTGTACGACAGCGACCCGAACGCCAACCACGGCGCCAAAAAATACGACCGCCTGACCTACCTGGACGTGCTACAGCAGCGCCTGGCCGTTATGGACAGCACGGCGGTTTCGCTGTGTATGGAAAACAAATTGCCCATCCTGGTGTTGAACCTATGGGACGAGCAAGCTTTAACCAAAGCTATTATGGGAGAAGAAGTCGGCACGCTAGTCAGCAATTAACGCAGCAGCCAGTCTGACTTGACATAACTTTTATTTAATAGATAATATGGACAATTCAGCATTTTGGCGCTGACGGAGGAAAGTAAACTGGTGAACTTAGACAGGGAAGCCGGGGCAGAGACTGAAACCCCAGCCCTAACGCAGCCAGTTGAAGTTCCCTCCCGAGCCGTGCGGGTGAATACCACCAGTTAGTAGTCCGCACCGCTGGCGCAGCGATAAAAGCGCAGCCAATCATCCGATCGTTATCGGCCGTTGGCATGAGTGGGCAGCCTATCCAACAGGCCGCCAAGCAGGGTGGTACCGCGGTTTACCCCGTCCCGTGCGGACGGGTATTTTATTTAAAAGACATTATTGAAATCATTTCATTATAAGGAGAAAGAATGAGTGAAAAAAGTTCATTAATCACTGAGCTGGAAACGCTCCAAAAGCAGGCCGAGCAGGAGTTAGCCGGTTTGACAAGCGAAAGCGACCTGCAGAATTGGCGCACCCAATTCCTGGGCCGTTCCGCTATGGTCATGCAGATCTTCCGGCGCCTGCCTGAAGCCCCCCAGGAAGAAAGGCCCGGCATCGGACAATTTGCCAACCAGGTCAAGAGCACATTGGAAGAGAAGCTTGCGACAAAAATGGAAGCGGTTAAAGCGTCTGCACTGCAGGAAAGCCTGCAAACCGAGTCGCTGGATGTGACCCTGCCCGGTCGCAAGCCGCCGCGCGGCCGCCTGCACATCCAAACCAAAGTCACCCGTGAAATTTGCCGCATTTTCGGCGATATGGGCTTTCAGGTTTTCCAGTCCCCGGAAGTGGAAAGTGATGATTACAATTTCGAATTGCTGAATATTCCCGCGCACCATCCGGCGCGCGACATGTGGGATACTTTTTTTACAACGAATGAAAGTGTCGTTCTGCGAACGCACACTTCCCCCGGTGAGATTCACGCCATGAAAGCCTTCAATCCGGACCCGATCCGCGTTACACTGCCGGGCATGTGCTTCCGCTACGAGCAAATGGATGCCAACCATGAGATCCAATTCAACCAGTTGGAATTGCTGGTAGTCGGCAAAGACATCACTTTCGCGCATTTGAAAGGCACCCTGGAAGAATTTGCCAAACGGATGTTCGGCCAGGATGTGCGCACGCGTTTCCGCCCCTCCTATTTTCCCTTCACAGAGCCCAGTGCCGAAATGGACGTGGAATGCTTCGTGTGCGGCGGCAAAGGCTGCCCTGCTTGCGGCAGCAAAGGCTGGCTGGAAATCTGCGGCTGCGGCCTGACCCATCCGGTAGTGCTGCAAAACGGCGGTTACGACCCGGACGTTTACACCGGATTTGCAGCCGGTTTGGGCATCGAGCGTATTTCCATGCTGCGCTATCGCATTGATGACATTCGCAATTTCTGGCGAAACGACGTACGTTTCCTGGAACAGTTCTAAAGAAAGGCATATAAAAAATGGAACTCGTACTTTCCTGGTTAAAAGAATATGTAGATGTTGATCTACCGCTGCCGGAGCTAGCCCATCAACTAACCATGCTGGGTTTGGAAGTAGAAGATGTGCGTTTGATCGGCTTGCCCATGCCCACTGGCGAGAACAAAGGTTTCACCTTCCACGGCTTGGAATGGGACAAGGAAAAATTCGTTGTAGCGCAGGTTGACGAAGTCATGCCGCACCCCAATGCCGACCGGCTGGTGCTTTGCCGTTTGAATGACGGACAAGGGGAGCACACCGTGCTGACCGGCGCGCCCAATTTATACGACTACAAAGGCAAAGGTCCGCTGGACAAACCCCTCAAAGTGGCTTATGCCAAAGAAGGCGTGCGTTTGTACGACGGGCACAAGCCCGGCTTCGAACTGACCACGCTGAAACGCGCGACAATCCGCGGGGTGGAATCCACCTCGATGATCTGTTCTGAGAAAGAGTTGGGCATCTCGGAAGATCACGAAGGCGTCATGATCCTGGACGACGACGCACCCACCGGCGCGCCCCTGGTGGATTACCTGGGCGACGCGGTCTTTTCCATCTCTATTCCGGCCAACATGGTGCGCTGCTCCAGCATGATCGGTCTGGCGCGCGAGGTGGCCGCCTACCTGGACCAGCCACTGCGCATGCCCGACCTGACTTTACCCAAAGGCGAGGGCAAGGTCAGCGATGCAGTCAAGATCGAAATTCGCAACCCGGAGCTGAACCCGCGCTTTGTGGCCGGGTTGATCCGTAACGTGGAAACACGCCCCAGTCCTTATCTGGTTCAATTGCGCCTGAAGTTATCTGGTATGCGGCCGATCAACTCCATCGTTGACGCCACCAACTACGTCATGCTGGAAGCCGGACAACCCCTGCATGCCTTCGATTACGACGTGCTGGTCAAACGCGCCGGCGGCAAGACGCCCACCATCATCACCCGCACCGCCGAACAGGGCGAGAAATTAACCACCCTGGATGACGTCGAGCATACACTGGAAGATTACACGGTGCTGGTGGCCGATACAGCCGGCTCGCTTTCCATCGGCGGCATCATGGGCGGCCAGGAGAGTGAAATCAGGCCCGACACGACCGACATCCTGTTGGAAGGCGCATCCTGGAACTTCATCAACCTGCGCAAGTCGCTGAAATACCTGCGCATTAATTCAGAAGCCGGCTATCGTTTATCCCGCGGCGTGCATCCCACCCTGGCGGAAATCGGCGTGCGCCTATGCCTGCGCCGCATGCTGGAATGGAGCGGCGGGCAGCTGGCCGAAGGGCTGGTCGATAATTATCCCCTGCCTTACGAAGACCCGACCGTTACGATCACTACGGCGGATATCAAACGGCTGATCGGCATCGACCTGACAGCTGAAGAAATCGCCGGATTGCTCAGGCGCTTGATGTTCCAGTGCGAAGTCAACGGCAATGCCGTCGCAGCCACAGCCCCGCCGCACCGCATGGATATCGGAGTGGGCGTGAACGGCAGGGCAGATGTGGCTGAAGAAGTCGCGCGCTTGTATGGTTACGAGAAAATACCCTCCATTCGTTTGGACAGCGAACTGCCGCCCCTGCGCAGCAACCCGAAGGAAGAACGCAACCAACTCTTCCAAGATACGCTGGTCAGCATGGGGCTGCAGGAAGTGATCAGCTATCGTTTCACCAATCTGGAACAGGAACAGCGCATCTACCCGCCGGATGCCAGGCCGCAAGGCGAAGAATACGTGGAATTGCAAAATCCGATCGCAGTGGATAAAAACGTCCTGCGCCGCAGTTTGTTAGCCAGTGTACTGGACAACCTGGAACGGAACGCGCGCTTGCGCGAACGCCTGGCACTGTTCGAGATCGGCCCGGTTTTCTGGCCCCAAAAAGGCCAGCTGCTGCCGGATGAACCGATGCGCGTGGCCATCGCCATATGCGGTTTGCGTTACCCCAGCGCCTGGGATCAAAAGGACAAGGGGAACTTTGATTTCTTCGACCTGAAAGGCATTATCGAAGGGCTGCTAAAAGCGCTGCATGTTACGGAGGTTCAATTCGAAGCTGACAGCAATCCCAGCTTCCACCCCGGCAAATGCGCTGTATTGCGCGTTTCCGGCGAGAAAATGGGCTGGTTGGGCGAGCTGCACCCGCAGGTGATGGCAAACTACGATTTTGGCGAGCATACCCGTGTGCAGGCCGCAGATCTGGATATGGACAGGCTGTTCAACCTCAGCCCCAAGTACTTTGAGACCAATCCCATCACAGCTTTCCCGCCTGTGATCGAAGACCTGGCCATGATCGCGCCCGAGAACATCACCTCCGACGAGATCGTACGCGTAATCCGCAGCACCGGTGGCTTCTTGCTCAAACAGGTGGAGCTGTTCGATATTTTCCGCGGCGAACAGATTGGCGCAGGCAACAAGAGTCTGGCCTACCGCCTGACCTACCAGGCCCCCAACCGCACCCTGAACGACAAGGAAGTGGGCAAACAACGCAACCGCATCATCACAAACCTGGAAAAAGAATTGGGCGTGAAGGTCCGCCAAGCGGAATAGGTCCAATAAAAAAAGAAACAGAAAGCGCCTGTGAGACTACAGGCGCTTTTTTACTACCCGCCACATTTTGAAAATTACCAGTAAAATGTAGCTCTACATTGAAGGGATTTTATCAATCTGTGAATACACAATCAACGATCGAATTTGACCAGTATGCCCGCGATTACTTCGAGGAGTTGTCGCACCCACTGCGCAACATGATCGACCCCGAAGGGCATTACTTTATTGAATTAAAAAGCCGCATTTTAGAAGAGTTGGCCCAGGTTTATTTTGACAGCCGCCCGGATATCCGCATCGTGGACGTCGGCACTGGACTGGGATTGTTTGAGAAATTCCTGATGCCCAAATTTAACAACATCACTGCCCTGGACCTCTCTTATGAGATGCTCAAGGTAGCCAAAACCATCAACCCGCTGCCCGCAGGGAAGAGTGCCTATGTACAGGGCAACGCTTACAACCTGCCGCTGGAGGATAATTACGCCGACCTGGTTTTCATGTCCTGTGTGCTGCACCACCTGGAAGACGAAGAAATCGAAACCACCCTGCGTGAAATTGCGCGCATATGTTCTCCCAGCGGCCACATTGTCTTTTTTGAACATAACCCTAACAACCTTTTCACTCAACTCGTAGTTAAAACCACACCGCTGGACAGAAATGCCAAATTGATCAGTTATAAGAAATTGGAAAGCAGTTCAGCCAAGGTTGGCATTCGCATTCACAGGCAAGATTTTTTTCTTTATGGTACGCGGGAAATTGATAATTTCGTGGAACGTCATTTGCCCTGGTTGGGGAATTTATCTGTAGGGGGCCAATATGTGTTGGTGGGACAAAAAGAAACCTGAATTCAGTAAACTCCAATATTAAAACTCAGAAGGCGGCCATGACCGCCCGCTGAGTTTCCAATTTGGGTTCGATAGCTGCGATGTAAACTGCGTTGTTAGGTGTGTTGTGATTAGAATAAATATGCCATCGAACTGCAATTAAATACTACTTTTATAGTATACCGTATTATATTAACGTCGGGTTAAGGTTTGGTATCAATCCTTTAATTTAAGCCATTTAATAGGATCAAAACACCGATATCCGTGAGAAATAGTACGCTAATCTCCCTCATTAAAAATCAGATCGATCTTATCCAGCAGGTCATCCGATAATTGATCCTCAAACTCGGCTGCCGCCAGATTTTCATCCAATTGCTCCAGGCGGGAGGCGCCGGTGATCACACTGCTGACCTCTTTACGGCGCAGCACCCAGGCAATTGCCAGCTGGGCGGTAGTGGCATCCAACTCAGTGGCAAGTTCAGTCAATTGGCGTACCTGCTCAACGACCTGCGGAGTGATACGGTCTAGTATCCACTGCATGTCCGCTTGCGCGGCACGGCTGCCCTCCGGAATGCCATCGTTATATTTTCCGGAAAGGATGCCAGAGTTGAGCGGGCTGAAGGTGGTTAGGCCCAGCCCGTATTCCTGGCAAAGCGGCGCCAGGTGGTTTTCCATGTGCGAACGGTGCATCAGGTGGTAACGGGTCTGCTCCACTACCGGCGGGATGAGACCATTGTCTTTGGCGAAGGTGATGGCTTGCATCAAATGAAGAACATCCCATTCCGAAGTGCCCCAATAAAGGATTTTTCCCTGACGCACCAGGATATCCATGGTCTGAACGACCTCTTCCACAGTGGTATCGGGGTCATGGCGGTGGCAGAAGTACAGATCCACGTATTCCAAATCCAGGCGCTTCAGGGACGCATGGATGGATTCGGTGATATGTTTGCGCGAAAGGCCGCGTCCGTTGGGGCCTTCAAAAGTAGGGAAAAAGACCTTGCTGGAAATGACTAATTCTTCGCGCGGCAAATCTTTGACCGCTTCACCTAATACTTCTTCGGCGCGGCCCTTGGCATACACATCAGCGTTATCAAAAAAGTTCACGCCTTGTTCGTAGGCGGAATGCACTAACGCTTTGGCGCGTGCGTCATCAATTTGGGCCCCGAAGGTTACCCAGGCGCCCAGCGAAATTTCGCTAACTTTTATACCGGTCCTGCCTAATCTGCGGTAATGCATGTTCCTCTCCTTATCGTAAGATGCGCTATCCTTCAATCCGATGGCTACTTGATGGCTTCGACAAGCTCAGCCATCAGTCTTGCTCAGCCATCAGATTTGTTCAGCCTTCAGTCTTGTTTATCATCCTCGCCGTCGCCGATGCCCAGCGGTTTCCATTTATGGTCGTCCTGGCGCAGGCGGTGAGCCTGTTCGCTGCGCATGTGCAGCTGGTCGAAGCCCTGCGGTTTGATGGACATCTGCTTGCCTTCCAGCAGCCCCAGCACACCCGACTGACCGCCTTCTATACGCGGGTGTTGGCAATACTCACAGGTAGCGGGGTCATGCGGCTGGTAATCCAGCGGTTCTTCGTAGGTGCTGATAAACCCTTCATAGTTGCGCAGCACGACTTTGTGGTCGGAACTGCTGATCTGGTAATTGGGCATGACCGGGATCTTGCCGCCGCCGCCAGGTGCGTCCACCACAAAGGTGGGTACGGCAAAACCGGAAGTGTGCCCGCGCAAGCCTTCGATGATCTCAATACCCTTGGCAACCGGCGTGCGGAAATGGCCGACGCCTTCCACCAGGTCGCAAATATACAGGTAATAAGGCCGCACACGGATGCGCACCAGATCCTGCACCAGCTTGCGCTGGATGTTGACGCAGTCATTAATGCCGGCCAGCAACACGGACTGGTTGCCCAGCGGGATGCCTGCGCGCGAGAGTTTATCGCAAGCTTGGGCCAATTCAGCCGTGATCTCGTTGGGATGGTTGACATGAATATTCAACCACAGGGGATGGAATTGGGCCAGCATGTCGCACAGCTCATCCGTCACGCGCATGGGCATGAAGACCGGCACGCGCGAACCGATGCGCACAATTTCGATGTGGGGAATGGCACGCAGGCGCGTAAGCAGCTCTTCCAGCAGTTTGGGCGCCAACACCAGCGGATCGCCACCGGAAAGCAGCACGTCACGGATCTGGGGAGTGCGCTCCAGGTAGTCGATCTGCGCATCCATCTCTTCTCGCGAGAAAGTGGCCATGGGGTCGCCCACGATGCGGCCGCGCGTGCAGTAGCGGCAGTAAGAACCGCACTGAGTAGTAACCAGCATCAAGGCACGGTCGGGATAGCGATGCACCAAGCCGGGCACCGGTGAATGAGCATCTTCAGCCAGTGAATCTTCCATCATA
Source organism: Anaerolineaceae bacterium UBA5211 (assembly GCA_002412595.1). Taxonomy (GTDB): domain Bacteria; phylum Chloroflexota; class Anaerolineae; order Anaerolineales; family Anaerolineaceae; genus Pelolinea. The sequence goes on along the minus strand of DHVJ01000004.1, from coordinate 3,206 downwards.
CCGGTAAAGGCAGACAGTTCCTTATCCGTGGGAATGACCTGCCGCCGCACCGGGTCATTGGGATCCTTGGGATCCATCAAGGAAATGAAATAGGGGGTGACATCCACCCGGAACAGTCCTTTTTGGCCAAGCGCTGTGCGCTCGCTTTCGGATAATTCCAACACCTGTTCAATTTCACTGAGTGAATTCAGGCGGTGGCTGAGCTGCCATCGCCAATCATTCCATTTTTCGTCGGGAACATTCTGGTAGATGGGGGCTCTTTTTGAAGGAAACACAGGGACTGGCATAAGACTAACTCTCCTTAATAAAATTACCTATATTGTATTGTATTCCAGCGTTTTTCAGACAAATAATGCACTATTTGTTAAAAAATCATTAGAAATATGTCCCTGCGGAGTGAAAATCTTGACGGTGGTATATGCGCATGGTATTATCATCTACAGTGTTTTAGCACTCTCGTCGTTAGAGTGCTAAATTGGTGAAAATGAAAGAATTAAGCGCTAGACAAAGACGTATCTTGTCATTGATTGTGCACGAGTACATCTACTCGGCAGACACAGTGGCTTCGAAGCATCTGGTTGAAAAGTACCACTTGAGCATGAGCTCGGCCACCGTACGCAACGAGATGTCCGTGCTAACCGATGAAGGCTATCTCAAGCAGCCGCACACTTCCGCCGGGCGCGTGCCCACGGAAGCCGGTTACCGCTACTTTGTTGGCCAACTCATGCAGGATACTTCCCTGCCAGAGGCCATGCGCCGCACCATTAATCACCAATTTTCACAGATGCACAACGATATGAGACAGTGGTTGGAACTGGCCGCGACCATACTGGCCAACGAAACCCACGCGGCTTCTCTGATCACAGCGCCCCAGCCGGTGGAAGCGCGCATCAAGCACATTCAGTTGATCGCAACACACGGCCGGCAGGCATTAGCCGTTCTGGTCATGGAAGGCGGACAGATTCACCAGCACATCCTGACGTTGGAAGAACCTGTTAGTCAGGAACAGCTGTCCATTCTGTCAACCAAATTCAGCCAGATTTTCGCCGGCAAGAATTTGCATTCGCTCAGTCAATATCATGGGCCGATGTCACAGTTGGAAAAAAATGTGATGGCGTGGATGGAAGACGAACTGGTGCGTTCAGACCAACTGCCAACCGGCGAAATTTATATGGACGGCATCACCAACATGCTGGCCGAACCAGAGTTTTCGGATTCGGAAGAAGCGCGCAAAGCAATGCGCCTATTAGAAGAACGCTCGCTGTTGCAAGATTTGTTATCACAAACCGCGCTGCCGGATACGATCGGCGGCGTGCAGGTGCTGATCGGCGGCGAGGGTAACTGGAACGACCTGCGCCAGTGTTCGGTGATTCTGTCCAAATATGGATCTCCGGGAATTGCAACGGGCACCCTGGGCGTGCTGGGACCCATGCGCATGGCATATGGACGTTCCATCTCGATGGTGAGGTTCCTCTCAGGAATTCTGAGTGATTTTATTGTTGAACAATGGTAAAAGAGGCATAGGAATTATGACAGATAAGCAAAATAAAGAAGAATTAAACGAAAATAGCGAACCTGTTCAGGAGAAAACTCCTGAAAAAGACGAAAACACAAACGCGGAAAGTGAAACTGTGACCATTCCATTGAAGGAATACGCCACGCAGCTGGAGGAACTGGATGACATGCGCCAAAAGGTGGATGATTTCAGCGACGGCTGGCAGCGCGAGCGTGCGGAATTCGCTAATTACCGCAAACGCATTGAGCGCGATCGGGAGGCCGAGCGGCAAAACAGCAAAATTGACGTTATCAAGAAATATTTGGCCGTGAACGACGATTTCGAACGTGCATTGAAAAATATTCCCCAGGACAGCGTTCAGGCTGCCTGGCTGGATGGGTTGAAATTGATCGAACAAAAATTAAAAACCCTACTGGAGGGGGAAGGCATATCGCCCATCCCCGCTGAAAACGCAGCTTTTGATCCGGCACTGCATGAAGCCATTTCACATGAAGAAAACCCGGATTTTGAAAGCGGACAAATTATCGAAGTAGTCCAAAAGGGCTACAGCATCGGTGACAGGGTCATACGCCCCGCACTGGTGAGAGTCGCAAAATAGGAGGCACTCATGTCTAAAATAATTGGAATTGATTTAGGTACTACCAACTCAGTCGTAGCCGTGATGTCTGGCGGCGAGCCGACTGTTATCTCAACGGCGGAAGGAGAACGATTGTGCCCCTCAGTGGTTGCCATTAACAAGAACGGTGAACGCATTGTGGGCCGCACGGCGCGCAACCAAGCCATTGTAAACGCGGAGAACACTATTTTCTCCATCAAGCGTTTCATGGGCCGCAAGTACGACGATCCCGAAGTGCAGCGCACCATCAGCCGTGTGCCCTACAAGGTCACCAAAGCATCCAACGGGGACGTACGCGTGATCATGGACGGCAAGGAATATTCCCCGCCGGAAGTTTCCGCTATGATCCTCAGCAAATTGAAAAAAGACGCCGAGGTCTATCTGGGCGAAACTGTTACCCAGGCTGTCATTACCGTACCGGCATACTTTAACGATGCCCAGCGTAACGCCACTAAAGACGCCGGAAAAATTGCTGGTCTGGAAGTGCTGCGCATCATCAACGAGCCGACCGCATCCTCTTTGGCATACGGTTTGGATAAAAAGAAAAACGAAACCATCGCGGTCTATGACCTAGGCGGCGGTACATTCGATGTTTCCATCCTGGAAGTCGGCGACGGTGTGTTCCAGGTGAAATCCACCAGCGGCGACACCTTCCTGGGCGGCGATGACTACGATCAGCGCATCATGGACTACCTGATTGAAACCTTCAACAAAGAACAGGGTATGGACCTGCGCAAAGACCGCCAGGCACTGCAGCGTTTGAAGGAAGCCGCAGAAAAGGCCAAGATCGAACTTTCCACTGTGATGGAAACCGAGATCAATCTGCCTTATCTGACAGCGGACGCCAGCGGCCCCAAACATTTGGTTGTACGCTTGAGCCGTGCCAAGATGGAACAGCTCACCAACGACCTGACTGAAAAGACCATTCAGCCTGTGCGCCAGGCTTTGAAAGACGCCGGGTTAAAAACCACTGACATCAATGAAGTGGTTATGGTAGGCGGTATGACCCGTATGCCGGCTGTCAACGAAGTGGTTCGCAAGGAATTCAACAAGGATCCCCACAAGGGCGTCAAC
>DHVJ01000036.1:20240-53197 GCA_002412595.1 Anaerolineaceae bacterium UBA5211 | reverse complement strand
AGCGCAGCGAGAAATCCTGCGCCATGCGGGCCATGGATTCATAAACCGCTGCATCGCCGTGCGGATGGTATTTACCCAGCACTTCACCAACGATACGAGCCGATTTCTTATAAGCGGTGTTGGAACGAATGCCCATATCGTTCATGGCATATAGGATGCGCCGGTGGACCGGTTTGAATCCATCACGGGCATCCGGCAGGGCACGTGCAACGATTACGCTCATGGCGTAATCGATATACGAGGTTCGCATCTCGTGGTCAATATCAATTTGTTTTACATTACTTACTTCCATGCATGAATATCCTTAAAATCATATTTCAACATTGATTATAACTGATACAGTTTCATCACTTTGAAGGGAATTTTTGTCCGACAAACCTTTTAATTATAAATCATGTTTGCCCTTCATCAGTTATAATTTTGGGAATGAGACGCTGGACAAGGACAATCCTGCTAACCGGTATTTTGATCCTGACCGCCTGTGGTTCTTCGACTTCAGAAGAAAACACACAGACTGGCAGCAGTACTTATATTGAAAACAAAGGTTCCGATACACTGGTCAACTTAGCATTAGCCTGGGCCGAACAGTACCAGGAAGAATACCCCGAAGTACAAATCTCCGTAACCGGCGGCGGTTCGGGCACAGGCTTTACAGCCCTGATCAACGGTACCATTGACATTGCCAACGCATCGCGCCAGATCAAAGACCTGGAAATCGAACAGGCGGAATCGGCGGGCTTTGAGCCGCACGAAATCATAGTTGCCAATGACGCTATTGCCGTGATTGTCAATCCCGAAAACCCCATTTCAGAGCTGACCCTCGATCAGGTCTCCCGCATTTATAAAGGAGAGTTCAATAACTGGAGCGAACTGGGCGGTGAAGACCGGCCCATTGTGCGACTGTCGCGCGAAACCAACTCCGGCACGCACGTTTATTTCCTGGAAACGGTCATCCGCCTGAGCGACGAGGAAGATACCGACATTTTTTCCGCCGACACACTGCTGCTGCCATCCTCCGAAGGCATTATTTCAGAAGTCAGCAGCAACCCCAACGCCATCGGATATGACGGGCTTGGCTACATCACCGATGAAGTAAAAACCATTGCATTGGCTTCCAAAGAAGGACGGGCGTACATTTTGCCTTCGGCAGAAACGGTCATCGACGGCACCTACCCGGTTTCACGCGGCTTGTATATGTACACGCGCGGCGAACCGGATGGCATCATCAAAGATTACCTGGATTGGATCCTGTCCGACGAGGCACAGGAAATTGTGACTGAGCTGGGATTTGTACCGATTCTGGATTAACGCAGGAAAATATGAAACGATCAGAAAAAATCATCACCAATACCGTAAAGATTGCCGGTTCATCCAGTATTCTCTTTATTCTTCTGATCTTCGTATTCCTGGTCCGTGAAGGCCTGCCCGCATTGGGTGAGGTCTCCCTTAAAGATTTGTTCAGCCTGCGCTGGTACCCCATTGAAGATCTGTTCGGCCTGCTGCCATTGATCAGCGGTTCGCTGGTGGTCACTTTCACGTCCATTTTGATCGCGGTGCCATTGGGCATCGGCACGGCTATTTATATCGGTGAAATCGCGCCCAAGAATGTGAAAGAAATTCTCAAACCAACCGTAGAAATCATGGCGGGCATCCCATCGGTGGTGCTGGGTTTTATCGGCATCCAGGCGCTGTCACCCTTCCTGCGGGAATTCTTCAACCTGCCCACCGGTCTGACCGCCCTGAGCGGCAGCATCCTGCTAGCCATGATCGCCATTCCTTCGATCGTATCCATCGCGGAAGATGCACTTTACGCAGTGCCTTCTTCTTACCGGGATGCTTCATACGCACTTGGCGCGACCAAATGGCAAACCATCTGGGGTGTGGTACTGCCGGCTGCACGCAACGGGCTGATGACCGCGGTGATGTTGGGGATTGGCCGTTCATTGGGTGAGACCATGGCCGTTATGATGGTGACCGGCAATGCCGCCACCACCTTCTCCGGCCTGAAATCCGTTATCATGCCGGTGCGCACCATGACCGCCACAATCGCATCTGAGATGGGTGAAGTAGCCAGCGGCAGTGTACATTACCATGTGCTGTTCTTTATCGGCATTATCCTGTTCATCTTCTCGCTGGTTATTAATATCTCCTCTACTTCTGTTCAAGGTAAATCCAAACAGGAGAAGGGCCAGGTGATTTCATGATCCCCTACCCTGAACCGAAAAAAAGGCGTTTCTCCATCAGCCGGCAGCAGTCCCAAAAAATCGGTTTTACCTTTGTACGCTTGATCTCACTGATTACGGTGCTGCCCATCCTGGGTATCATCGTGTACATCATCATCAAGGGCGGATCACACATCAGCTGGGAATTCCTGACCACCATGCCCAGCGACGGCATGCGCGCCGGCGGTATTCTGCCCGCCATTGTGGGCACCTTTTACCTGATGGCCGGCACAGCCCTTTTTTCCATCCCGCTGGGAATTGCCGCCGGAATTTACATGGCCGAATACGCGAGCGATAACCAGTGGACACGCATTATCCGCGTCGCGATTATCAGCCTGGGAGGCGTGCCTTCCGTTGTTTACGGCCTGTTTGGCCTGGGCTTGTTTGTGTTATTCTGCGACTTCGGCATCAGCATCTTAGCCGCTTCGCTGACGCTCTCCATTATGACCCTGCCGGTGATCATCTCCACGACTGAAGAAGCGCTGCGCAGCGTACCTTACCGCTTCCGCGTGGTGGGTGTGTCATTAGGAGGCACCCAATGGCAGACCATCACGCGTATCATTCTGCCGCAAGCCCTGCCGGGTATCCTGACCGGCATCATTTTAGGATTGGAACGCGCGGTGGGTGAAACCGCCCCGATCTTGTTCACCGGTGCGACCTTCTACCTGCCGCACCTGCCCTCCTCTCCACTGGACGCCACCATGGCGCTGCCCTATCACATTTACGTAATCTCAACGCAAGTACCGGGTATGACTTCTGGTGTCCAATATGGCACTGTGCTGGTGCTGATGGTCTTCGTGCTGGGTATGAACCTGATCGCATCCCTGATCCGCTCACGTGCCCGCTCCAGGAGGCAGTGGTAATGACTGAACCGAAAATCCGCATCCGCGACCTGTATCTGCGCTATTCAGACGGTAAGGAAGCCCTCAAAGGGATCAACCTGGATATTCAGCCCAATCAGATCACTGTGGCTTTTGGACCCTCCGGAGGCGGCAAATCCTCGTTGGTAAAGGTGCTCAACCGTCTGATCGATCTGTCGGACGTGGAAGAGATGCACGGTGAGGTGACCATGGGCGACCTGAACATCCTGGACAAAAACCTGGACGTGGTCGGCCTGCGGCGGCGCATCGGCGTGGTATTCTCTCGCCCCATTCCCCTGCCATTGACCATCTTCCAAAACATCAGCTTTGGGTTGGAAGTAGCGGGTATGCGCGACCAAAAAATGCTGCATGAAAGGGTGGAGAAGGCACTTAGAGAAGCCGTACTATGGGATGAAATCTATGACCGGCTGGACGACCCGGCCGCCTCCATCTCCGGCGGGCAGCAGCAGCGCCTGTGCCTGGCGCGCGTGCTGGCGCTTGAACCGGAAGTGATCCTGCTGGACGAACCTACCTCGGCGCTCGACCCGGTTTCCACCGCAAAAATAGAAGAATTCCTTGAAATAGCAAAAAAGGATTACACCATCCTGCTGGTGCCGCACAACCAGCAGCAGGCCGCGCGTATGGCCGACCAGGCGGCTTTCTTCCTGCAAGGCGAGCTGGTGGAATACACCGATGGGGAAAGCATGTTCATTAATCCGCGGGATAAACGCACGCAGGACTACGTACAGGGCCGATTCGGATAATATACATCTTTGCTCATTCCCTAAGTGATAGGGAGAATTAATCATGTAAGCTTCATCACCTACATCAACGAGGTCACTGTAATGCAACGCAGCTCAATTACCATCTGTGATAGCGCGGAAACGCGCATTAAACCCATCAATCCAAAGGGACTTTCCTGGGTACTAGGGGGTATAACCCTCCTGCTGGCAGTTGCCAGCCTGGCCTGCCAATATTTAATTTATTTCCGGCAGGTCGACTTGAGCCGTTTCCAAAATCTGCTGGACGTGGATACCGAACTCAGCCTGCCCACCATCTATTCCGTCTTGCTGCTTTTCAGCGCGGCTCTGTTGTTGATCCTGATCACGCAGCTTAAAGAGAAGGAACACACCGCATTTTGCAGCGCGTGGCACGCCCTGGCATTGGGCTTCCTGTTCCTGACCCTGGATGAGGGCGCCAGCCTGCATGAAAAGTTGATGACACCAATCCATAATTTTCTGGGAGATAACATTCCCGGGTATTTTTATTTCACCTGGGTCATCCCGGCGCTATTGGGCGTGGGCATTCTCGCGCTGCTTTTCCTGAATTTCCTGAAAAGCCTGCCCCAAAAGACCGGCATCGGCTTCACGCTGGCGGGGATCGTATATGTCGGCGGCGCGGTGGGCATAGAGTTGGTCAGTGGAGCCTATGCCAGCCGTTTCGGACTGGACAATTTCACCTTCAACCTGCTGGCCACAATCGAAGAGACCTTGGAAATGAGCGGCTTGGTGCTGTTCATCCGCACATTGCTAGGATACATTCCGGCAACCTATCCGGGCTTGCGCGTATGGTTCAATCGCGGCCGGTCTTAGTCAATCCGTCATCCGGCCACGCACCAGCTTCATGATGGACGGCTTATCGGCATACTCTTTGATCAGCTTGCCGTCACGCATCTGCAGCACACGATCCACAAATTCGCACATACGCAGGTCATGGGTGACCATGATGCCGGCGCGCTGCTGCTCGTGGATCAGCCCCGCAAAGGTCTCCACCACCTGGTAGGCCCGTTCGGTGTCCAGGTTGGCTGTGGGTTCGTCCGCCAGGACCAAGCTGGGGTTATGGATCAGGGCACGTGCGATGGCAACGCGCTGCTGCTGCCCGCCGGAAAGCTGGCTGGTCAGGTTATTAAGGCGTTCGCCCAATCCCAAACGCGCCAGCAATTCACGTGCACGCAGCTTACCGGCCTTATCCAACTTGCCATTCAGGCGCAGCATTAACTCCACATTCTCAACCGCCGTGAGAAAAGGCACCAGGTTATTGGCCTGGAAAGTAAATCCGATCTTTTCGCGCCGCAGTGTGACCAGGTTATTTTCGCTCAGCTCATGCATGTTCTGCCCGTCCAGAAGAATCTCTCCGGAGGTGGGTTTGAGCAGAGCTGCCAGGATGGAAAGCATGGTAGTCTTGCCGGAACCGCTGGGGCCGACCAGAGCCACAAACTCGCCGGGGCGCACTTGCAGCGAGACTTCATCTACGGCTTGGATGTCGCCGAAATCACTTGGATAGGTCTTGACGACCGAATGGGTTTCGATCGCAAATTCAGGCTGCTTTTGCGCGCTCATGACGATAACCCCAGAGCTTTGAGCGGTTCAATACGCACCGCATAGCGGATGGAAACCAAACCGCCCAACGGGCCGATCAACAGCAGTGCCACAATCGCGATAGCGGAGGTTGTGCCGTTGAACACAATCGGAATGGTAGGCGGGAAGGTCAGCGAGAACAGGAAAGTGAGCAGGCTGCCAATCAACACCCCGATCACGGTGATCATAAAAATCTGCATGATGAAAGTGGTCGCCACAATCCGATTGGTCGTGCCGATGGCTTTCAGGACACCGATTTGCGCCACTTTCTGCAGGATCTGGATCTGGAAGAACCCGCCAATCACCAGCAGACCGATGAAGAGCGTGAAACCGCCCTGCGTGTTGAGGGTGCTCTGCTGCGCGGAGTAACCCGGCAGAGCCTGAATGGTTTGGGAAATGGTAGCCACTTCGATATTGTTGACCTGCGAAAGCAGGCGCTGGCGCACTGCATCCATCTGAGCGGGGTCGTCCAGTTTGATCAGGATGATGTTAGCAACCGGGTCGCTGCTGTTGATCTCCGCCTCCGACTTGGGTCGCACCTTATCCCAGGTGAAAAAGGGCACAATAATGGACGGCTGCAACGAGTATTGCTGCCCGTCACTGATGCCGACCACACGCAATTTATAATATTCATCGCGGGTACCCTGGGTAACGCGCATCTCGAGCGTATCGCCTATTTCCAGCCCACTGCGCAGGGCCGTGTTGCGGTCAATGATGACTTCATCGGAGAGCTTGGTACCCAACTGGCGGCCCTGCAGCACCGGCGGCTCACCGGTATGGCCGGGTTCAACACCCAGCAGCGCCACCTTGAGCGGGTCAGCCTGACCGGGCAGGATAATTTTGGCGCTGGCCGCGCCCAACATGCCCGCGTCCTGGACGCCCGCCACGCGCGCAATGGAAGCCAGGCGGTCACGATCCATGCGGCTGGCGCCGATGAGATAATCCGACTTGGACTGGAAAGCAATCAACTCCGCGTCCACTTTGGACAGATATTCACGGTTGCCATTACCCAGCCCTTCACCCAGCGCAGCGATGAACAATACCAGCAGGGTGATGAGGGCAATTACCAGCGCGACCAGCAGAAAGCGTCCGCGGTTACGCCATATCTCTTTGAAAGCCAGGAAAGATGAGATTTGCAGAACCTGTTTCATACTAGGAGCCCTGCCCCTCCGGCGGGATGAAATAAACTGCTGCAGTCATGCCCCAGCGCATGAGCGGGTCAGTTTCATCCAATTGCACTGTAACGGTGTAAGTGATATCGCCGCGCTTTTCTTCAAAGCGCTCGTTGATGTTGGTGACGGTGCCTTTCAGGACTGTTTCCGGCAGCGCATCTAAAATCACTTGCACGGATTGTCCTTCGCTGATATCCACCACTTCCAGCTCGGTCAGGCTATCGGTCTTGACTACCCAGCTGGAGAAATCCGCCAGGGCCATGACTGTCTCGCCAGCTGTAATTTGCTGGCCGGGGATCAGGTTGACATCCACAACGGTGCCGCTCATGGCAGCGCGCAGCGTGAGAGCGTCAACAGCTGCCTGGGCGCTATTCAGCGCGGCCTCGGCTGTCGTCAGACGCGCTTCGAGCGCGTCCAGTTGATCCGGATCCAGCCCTTCGTTGTCCTCCAATTGGGCATAGGCATCTTCAGCCAATTTCAGGTTGGCTTCAGCTTCATCCATACGCGCTTTGCGCTCGGTGGAACGGCCGTCCAAATAGTTATCGCGGGCATTTTTATATTTACTATTGCTCAGAATGACTTCCAGCTGTCCCTGCGCCAGGTTCAATGCCCCGGAGGCTTTGTAGTCGTCCAATGCCACCTGCGCGTCCAGCACATCCTGGTGCGCTTTAGCCAAAGCCGCATCCGCTTCCGGCACATCTTCCAGATTGGCCAGCACCTGGTCCACTCGCACTGTATCGCCGTCTTTGACCGCCACTCCAACAATCCGGCCAGAGGCAGAGAAAGACATATCCAGCGCCTTCACCGGCAGCAGGCTGCCCTCCGCAATCAGGTAATCGGGTTCAGCCGTTTGGGCCGCATCCGCAGCGACAGTAGCGGATCCGCAGGCACTTAGGACAGCCGCCGCAGTCAGCAGTAAGATCAGTATTAAACTCTTTTTCATAATCAATTCTCCTGAAATAATTCCATTAATCGGTCCCGTCGGCTATGCCAACCGGCCCTTCAAAAGGCTGGTCCCAAGGCGTGGAGAGCACGCCCTCCAGCAGCAGGTCCAACGCGGGATGATCGGCGATGTTGTCGTAATAAAAGGGCAGTAAAACGCGGCCCTGTGGGCTAATGATGAAGGTGCCTGACATCAGCATAGCATCCTGCCCTTCGGGCGGCGTTTCCACCTGGTAGCCCTTGTTGCGCGCTTGCAGGACAGCTCGCCAGACTTTTAAGTTCAGGAAGGTTTGAAAAATACTGCCGCGTTCCAGCCCATAGGCGCAGTACGCCTTGCGCTCGGGATCAGAAAGCGCCTTCAAGCCGGGCGCATGCTCTTCCGCAAACAATTTGGTTTCTTCCGGCGTGCCCTGGGTAACCACGGCGATATCTAACCCGGCCTTCTTAATTTTCGCCCTGCCGGCTACCAATTCGTCCAACATCTCCTTGCATTGGGTGCAGCCAAAATGGCGCGTGAGGGCCAGCACCAGCGGGCGTTTGGCCCACAGGCTGGAAAGCCGTACGGATTTTCCCTTGATGTCCAGCAGCTCTAAATCAGGCGCGGGGTCATTGAAGTTCAACAAATGTCTTTTTTTCATATCCACTCTGCATTCGATATATGCTTATCATAGCAAAATATCATTAGAATAATATATATTAATTCGCCCATTGTATATATTTTCAAAATATTAATTTCCGATATGCCTGGAAGGTTCACAATTAATATTCCGGCTAGCGGTAAAATAAAAAGGTATCGAAGCTACCATTCAGAAAGGTCAATCCCCCGCAGGGGGTGGGAAACAATAAAATCATGGACTTAACAGAAATCATCAACGCCCAAAAAGCGTATTTTCAATCCGGCCAAACACTGGAAATCTCCACACGCATGGCCGCGCTGGAACGGCTTCAAACTGCTGTGCGCGAACGCGAGGAAGAGATTTTGGAAGCACTGCGCCTGGACTTGGGGAAGAGCCGCTTTGAAGGCTATATGAGCGAAGTCGGCATGGTGCTGGATGAGCTTTCGTTCATGCGGCGGCAGCTGCCGCGGCTGGCACGCCCGCAGCGCATGCGCACGCCGCTGGCCCAGTTCAGCGCGCGCAGTTACCAGCTGCCCGCGCCCTACGGCTGCACGCTGATCATGAGCCCCTGGAATTATCCATTCTATCTTTCCATCACTCCCCTGGTGGACGCGTTGGCAGCCGGCAATACGTCCCTGGTCAAACCCAGCGCCTACTCCCCTGCCACCAGCGCGATTGTAGAGGAATTGGTGTGGGAATGCTTCCCGCCTGAATACGTCGCCGTGGTGACCGGCGGGCGCGACGTGAACCAGTCGCTGCTCGACCAGCCCTTCGACTATATCTTCTTTACCGGCAGCAAGACAGTCGGACGGCTGGTGATGGAAAAAGCCTCCGCGCACCTGACGCCGGTCACGTTGGAGCTGGGCGGCAAGAGTCCCTGTATCGTGGACAAGAGCGCCGACCTGAAAACCGCCGCGGCGCGCATCGCCTTTGGCAAGTTCCTTAACGTCGGCCAGACCTGCGTGGCGCCGGACTACCTGATTGTGCACGAGAATATCCGGGATGAATTCCTGCCATTGCTGGCAGCCGAGATCCACAAGCAGTACGGACAGCACCCGCTGGAGAACGCCGATTACGGGCGCATAATCAACGAAAAGCACTTCCAGCGCTTGCTGGGGTTGCTGCAGAGCGGCACGATCTACGCTGGCGGGCAGCACGACGGCTCGCGCCGCATCGAACCGACCGTGATCACGGACGTCGCGCTGGACAGCCCCATCATGCAGGAGGAGATATTCGGGCCGCTGCTACCGGTGCTGACCTTCCGCGAGACGGCTGACATCTACCCGATCGTGGCAGCCAACCCCACCCCGCTGGCCTTCTACCTGTTCACCAGCGACAAGGCACAGGAGCGCGAGCTGACACGGCGCATCTCCTTCGGCGGCGGCTGCATCAACGACACCATCATTCACCTGGCTACTACGGAGATGGGCTTTGGCGGTGTGGGCGAGAGCGGCATGGGCAGCTACCACGGGAAAGCCGGCTTCGATACGTTTACGCATTACAAGAGCATGGTGAACAAGGCCAACTGGATCGACTTGAAGATGAGGTACCAACCTTACAGCGAGGGGATGTTGAAGATGGTCAAGATGTTCTTGAAATAGGATTCTATCTAGAAGGTATAACCATTAAAATAAAACACAAGTGAATATTTAGTTGTGAAGGACTCAAAAGAGAATTTCCTACTTATAATATAAAAAGTTGTTTTTTTTCTAATAAACAGCTTATTATTTTGTATTGATAAAAACTTTAATGGGGAAAAGTGAAATGGCTATTGATGATAGGATTCTATTAAAGCAATCCGAGGAATTATTCTCGCTTCGTGAGCGAAACATAAATAATATTGGCAGTAGCGCAAATTCATTTTTCACATTCTTAGGTCTAGTATTGACAGCATTAGCAATATTTCTAGATGATAATGACCCTACTTTAATTAACTCCACTCAACATATCGTTCTTATTATTGCAGGAATAATTGTCTTTGGTTTTGGTATTTTTACCAGGCAAAATATTTGGTCTTCATATACGAACCAGATTTACTATACAAGAATGCTGAACATGACAAGGGCTTATCTAATTTATGACAGAAGTCTAACTAATAAAATACTCTTGCCCATTAGAAGTGATGAACCGGAATTTGACACGAAAGGATTTCTTGGACAAAAGTTTTCGAAAAATGATATCGTTGTGGTTTTAAAATGGATCAATTCATTTGTTTTTGCTATAACAATATATGCATTCTTGACTCTTATTAGTCGTCAGGAACTCCTCCAAAAATACGAGATACTCAAAAATATTTCCACGTTTCCGATAAATTTATTCCTAATACTTTTTATCTTCTATTCTTGCATGATTGTTCACAATGAATATGATGAAAATATTAAGATCAAAGCCGAAAATGAATGGAAAAGGAAAATTCAAAATAAATCATTACCCTTTTCTATGCTATATGATAAGAAAAACTACCTATAAACCCAATCACTTTTTATTGAATAGTTATGTGTAATAATTACTTGTTTCTACACAGTCCACATAAGCGTCTCAAATGAGATATTTCGCGAATATCGCGAATTCAAAGGTTCATCTTATTAAAAAAGGAATAATTTCAAGAAAGATTGGAATATTTTTCTTCTAATCCTATTATTTTTTGTTATAATGCTGGTGCGTTTGTTGATTGGTAATATTGATCGACAACGCCCCTTTAATGGGCGCGTGGCTCAGCTGGTTAGAGCGTACGGTTCACATCCGTAAGGTCGTGGGTTCGAGTCCCTCCGCGCCCATTCTGTATTTAACTTTCCCTCATCTGTCATCCTGACGAGCAATGCGAGGAAGGATCTCGGCCAGTACTACAAAATCATTATTGATTGCCATCTTACCGAGATTCTCCCTCCAAAGAGGGTGCTTCGCGATCACCCCTACGGGGTTCAGAATGACAACTTCCAGAATTAATTCCTTATCCACATTCTTTTTTCCAAATAGTACGCTAGAGTCGTGGGTTCCCTTTCCGCTTCGCTTCAAGGGCAGGCGAGTCCCTCCGCTCTGCCATTTATTATTTAAACCCTTGTAGGTCGTGTGGCGTTTTTAGGGAATTGTCAGGTATGCCCGGAAGGCACAGGCGAATGCCTTGACCTGCGCAGATAATGGCGGCTTTTGAAAGCCGCCCTACGACAGAAACCCTTCAGGCAATGAGCTGAGATTGCTTCGCTTCGCTCGCAATGACAGATAAGTGAACATGTCATTGCGAAGAGTGAAACGACGATCACGTAGCATTCCCTCGGGGAAAGCAATCTCAGTTTTTATCGTGAGAAATAAATGAAAATCGGACGTAATCTAAAAGGCATCGGCGGATGCTTGACCATTAACCATCTGTGGAAATTCGTGTTCATCTGTGGTTAATATCAAAGGCGGCAATGCCCCGGAGGGCACAGGCGAATGCAGCCCTACTTTCCTTAATCCAACGGCTGGCAGGTGGGGCAGAAGTATATACTGCCGCCCATGTAGGCCTGCTTGACGATAGGCGTGCCGCAATTGCCGCAGGGCGTATCCACGGTATTCTTGCTGCAACGCGTTTGGTAGCCGCCGGGTTGGCCGAATATGTCCGGCTCGGTGTCTCGCCCGCCGCGGGCAGCCATGTCCGCCAGCGTGTCCTTGAGCGACTGGAACAGACGCCGCAGGTCATCCGCGCTGATATCACCCAGCTTGCGCTTGGGGTGCAAGCCGGCGTTGTAGAGAATGTCCTGCAGGCAGCCGTTGCCCAGACCGGGGATGCGCTGCTCGGTGGCCAGGAAAGCTTTGAGGCTCAATTTCCCAAATTCTTCGGGAGCCGCCATACGCTCAAAATAAGCCCAATCGAATTCCAGCGAGAGCGGTGGGATTGCCCTCTCGGCCAACAGGTAGTAATCATTATCCACTTCCCCTTGGCGGAAACACAGGATGCCGGCATACATGCGCACGCTCAGGCTGAGAGCGCTGTTATCGTCAAATTCCAGCAAGAGCTGGTGCTTGGCGGGTACTTCCGACTTGTCAGCATGAAATTTCCAGGCGGCGCCTTCGGAAACCGCCACGCGCACATCACCAGCTTCAAACTCCAGCGTGCTGCCAAAGCCGCGTGCCGAGCCCACGGTTTGGCCGGTCAACAGCGCGGGGTAATCAGCCGGATCGCCCTGGTACCAGGCAAATTTGTGCGGTGAATAGGCCGCGACGGTGCGCGCGATGCATTTTCCTTGTACCGTGCCATTCAACTGTTCAGCCAACGCCAGTGCCTCGGGAATTTCGATCATAGCCGCCTCCTACACGTCCATTATACAAAGGGATCAATTCTCACAGGAAGGAATTTTTCGGGATTTTGTTATTTGGCAAGATGTAAAATATTTATCAATACGATTTGACAGATTTCTTTTTATGGTATAAATCTGCCCATAGGCAAATAATAACGGAGTAAAACATACAATAAAAAGATGGCAGGAAAAATACGCCGGCTTGTGCTGGATACGCTCAAGCCAATGGAACCCAACATCATTGAAATGGCAAACTCTCTGAGTACGCTATCCGGGGTTTCCGCAGTAAACATCAGCATCGCTGAGATCGACCTGAAGGTCGAAAACGCAAAAATCACCATTGAAGGGGATGACCTTAAATACGATGAGGTCAAAGACATTATTGAAGATATGGGAGGATCCATCCATTCCATTGATGAAGTTGTGGCCGGCAAGATGATCATCGACGACGCCGCCACCCTGCAAGATTAATCCAAACAACCATGGAAGATATAGAAGAACACAGACTTAAGGTTCGCCAGTTGTTCAAACGGGCGAACCAATACAACGGCATTGCAAACATCGGGGAAATTGCACGGCGATATTTCGCCATGAACGCCTTTGACGGCGTACTCACCATCATCGGTATGCTCATGGGCAACCTGAGCGCAGGAATTGATAATCCGCACATCGTTATCACCACCGGCCTATCCACCTGTGTGGCTATGGGCATCTCCGGATTGTGGGGCTCCTACCTGACCGAATCCGCCGAACGCAAGCGCGATTTGGATGAACTCAGCCATAGCACGCTGACCGATTTAAATAACAGCAGCATCGGCAAAGCCTCACGTTTCGCAGCCGTTGTAGTTTCAGTAGTGGACGGCGTTTCCCCATTCCTGGCCGCCATTTTGGTACTGCTGCCATTTTTCTTTCACTCCCTATTCAGCAGCATTCGCGTGGTGTATTTTGCCTCGCTCGGGTTGGCATTGTTAACCCTGTTCGGGCTGGGCATTTTCCTGGGTAAAATCTCCAAGGAAAACCTGATCATAAGCGGTGTGAAGACCGTGGTGGCAGGGCTAGCTTCCATCCTCATCAGCACCCTGATGAACGGCAGCGCATAAACCACCCGCCGTACCCAGACAACAATCTGCCAAATACCGGGTTTATTCACCGGTCGTTTTATAATTAAGCTATCACTTTATAGGAAATAACCATGAAATCTATTGCACTTTCCGAGAATATCTTCTGCCTGCCCGTTCAGGATCGCAGCACACGCCTGTTTGAAGGCCTGTGGCCAATTGAAAAGGAAGGCATCACCTACAATTCATACCTGATCCGCGATGAGAAAACCGTGTTGATTGACCTGTGTAAAGAGCTCTTTCAAGATGATTATCTGAAAGAACTGCGCACCCTTATCGACCCGGCTAAAATCACCTATCTGGTCATCAACCACATGGAGCCCGACCATTCCGGCGCGCTGCATGCTTTCCGTGAAGTCGCCCCGCAGGCAGTCATACTGGGTTCACCCAAGACAGTCAAAATGCTGGATGATTTTTTCGGCATCACCGAGAACATCCGCAGTGTGGCCGACGGCGAGGAGCTGGAATTGGGCACCCACAAGCTGCGCTTCATCAGCGCGCCCATGGTGCACTGGCCTGAAACCATGTTCACTTACGAGTGCCAGACGCAAACGCTGTTCCCCTGCGATGCTTTCGGCGGATATGGCATTCCGGACAAAGGTATTTTCGATGGCGATTACAGCGACCTGAGTTCTTTTGATGCAGAGTCCCTGCGCTATTACACCAACATCGTGGCCGCTTTCAGCAAACCAGTGCTCAACGCGGGCGACAAGCTGGCCGGCCTGCCGCTACGCACTGTAGCGCCCTCGCATGGGCTGGTGTGGAACAAAGACCCGCAGCACATCGTGGACTTATATCTGAAATGGTCCAGTTACGGCAAAGGACCAGCGGAAAAGGGCGTAACCCTGTTGCACGGCTCAATGTACGGCAACACCGATAAGATGGTGGCTGTGGTGCGGCGCGGGTTGGAAGACGCAGGTGTGCCCCTGACTGTGCACGACGTGACCACCACACCGGTCAGTTATATCCTGCCGGCGCTGTGGACGAACCAGGGCGTGGTCATCGGCGCACCTACTTACGAAGGCACACTGTTCCCTACCATGCAGATGGTACTGCACATGGCTGAGATCAAACGTGTGTTCAATAAACAGGCAGTCTATTTCGGCAGCTACGGTTGGGGTGGTGGAGCCGAACGCTTCCTGAAAGCCCAATTCGAGAAGATGCATTGGGAGTTGGGCGATGTGCTAGGTTTCCCCGGCCAACCCACGCAGGAAAATCTCAAGGAAGGTTATGAATTCGGTAAAAAATTCGGGGAATCGATAAAATAAACTTGAAGAATAATCAAAAGAGCGCCAGACGGCGCTCTTTTTGCTATTTCTGCAACCTTCCTGTGCGAACCCCGTACATAGTATTGAAAATATCTCAAGCTTAATTTTTTGGAGGATTTAATTATGGAAAACAGACACGGAATCATTTGGGGCATTCTGCTGATCCTGATGGGCACTTTCTTTTTGGTCGTCAACAAGTACCCGAACATCTTCGGGACTGAATTCTGGCCGTTCATCGTGATTGGCGTAGGCGCCACCTTCCTGCTGGCAGCATTGTTAACCCGCACTGGCGGATTGGCCATTCCCGGCTGCATCGTGGGAGGCATTGGCGGCATTTTGTATTACCAGACCATCTCGGGCAATTGGGCCAGTTGGGCATACCTGTGGACGCTCATCCCCGGATTTGTGGGCGTAGGTATCATCTTGGCCGGCCTGCTTTCGCGCGAGCGCGTGCGCTTCGACACCGGCGGCTTGATCCTGATCGCTATCAGCGCCATGGGATTCATCATCTTCGGCGGCTCATTTGGGCTGAACCTGGGCATGAACATGCTCTGGCCGCTGTTCCTGATCGGCATCGGTGTCATCACCCTGATTTCCGCCTTGTTTCGCAAACACTAAATTGCCTATAATGCGTTTATGCAAATAAACGCAGCCAAAAACGACAAAACAATTGCCTGGCTGTTGCAGAGCTCAACGCCCTCTATTCGCTACCTGACCCTCACTGGCATTTTAGGTAAGCCGGAAAACGACATGGAGGTGCAAACAGTCAGGCTTTCTGTTGCCGCAGAAAACCCCGTTCGTCATATCCTTGAAAAACAAGCCCCCGAAGGCTACTGGCAGTACGCCAAACATTATTATTCCCCTAAGTACCGCGCCAGCCATTGGAGCATGCTGTTATTAAGCGAGTTGGGATTGGATCCCCGGCACCCGGCCATGCAAAGAGGTGCGGTTTTCATGCAAGCATGCTTCGAGAACGACCTGCGTCTCAACAAAAGCAGCGAGACGTTCTGGGGCTGCCTGTGGGGCAACGCGCTGCGCTACCAGCTTTATTTCCAGAGCCAATCCGATGAGTTCACCCAGGTGATGGTGGATTATGTTGTGCGCGACCTGCAAAACCTGAGCCGCTGCCGCTACAACAACCAGCTGCCCTGCGCCTGGGGTGTCATGCGCGACCTGTATGGACTGGCACTCATCCCCGATTGCCAACGCAGCGCGCAGGTGCAAGCCGCCATCCAAAGCGGTTTGAAATTCATGCTGGAAGATTATGACCTGCTAAAGGCTGATTATCCCCACATCGAGAAAATTCACCCGACATGGTCCAAGTTAAGCTTCCCATTGTTTTACCAGGCGGATGCGTTATTTGTGCTGCGCGTGGCCAAAGAGTTGAATGCGCTGCAAACCCCGCAAGCCCAGCGCGGGCTGGAATGGTTGGCTGAACAGCGTCATCAGAACGGCACCTGGAGCGGGGGCAGCCCTTACCGCCAGCGCACCTGGCCAATCCTGGCACAAGACGACCAGATCAACCGCTGGATCACTTTACAGGCCCTGCGCGTGCTGATCTAAAAATTCCGCTGGTGGGGGAATGATACAATTCAAGCGTATGGCCTACCCTACCCAATTAGATTTAATTCACGCGCAGCTGAACCTGCCGCAATACCTGCCGGATGCTACTTTTGGGCAGGTGCGCGGGTTGAGCGCTGCTTTGGTAGCAGAGTGCGGCATGCAGGCGGTGGTGATGAACACCTATCACCTGATGCAGAAGCCGGGCGCCAGCACAGTCAAATCGCTGGGCGGGCTGCACGCCATGACCGGTTGGAAGAAAGCCATCTTCACCGACTCAGGCGGTTTTCAGGCCTACTCGCTCATCCGCCAAAACGCACGCTTCGGCCAGCTGACCGACAACGGACTGGTCTTCAGACCCGCTGAAGGTGAACGCAAATACCAATTGACCCCGGAAAAGTGCATCCAGCTGCAACTCAGCTTCGACTCTGACCTGTTGTTCTGTCTGGATGATTGCACGCACATTGACGACGATGCGGAACAGCAGGAACTCTCGGTGGAGCGCACCATCCGCTGGGCCGGACGCTGCCGGACGGAATTCGACCGCTTACTGGATGAAAAACGCCTGCCGGTTGAGAAACGGCCCAAGTTGTTCGGGGTGGTGCAGGGCGGCAACTCGCCCGAACTGCGCCGGCGCTGCGCGCAAGCGCTGCTGGATATCGGCTTCGACGGTTTCGGCTACGGCGGCTGGCCGTTGGACAGCCAGGGCAAACTGGTGGAAGAAATGGTCTTCCTGACACGCGACATGATTCCAGCCGAATTTCCCCTGCACGCGTTGGGCATCGGCCACCCGCCCTATGTGGCACGCTGTGCCGCGCACGGCTACGGACTGTTCGATAGCGCCATGCCCACGCGTGACGCGCGGCACGGGCGCCTGTATCGCTTCCATTACCAGCCTGATAAAACAGCGCTGGTCGAGAAGGATGACTGGTTTGAATACGTCTATGCGCATGATAAACGCTACATCAAATCCAGCCAGCCGGTGGAAGAAGGCTGCGATTGCCCCACCTGCCAAAGCTATTCGCTGGGCTACCTGCGGCATTTATACAAACTCAACGACAGCCTCTACCAGCAGCTTTCGACCATGCACAACCTGCATTTCATGGTGCGCCTGATGGATCTGCTGCGCCAAAACCTGCCATGAACAAGAACGACCCAAACCTCCCGGCGATCATTTCCGCCGTGCTGCAAAAGCCTAAATACGAGCATATCCAAGCCGATCTGGTGGAACGGCTGGCAGCACGCGAACTAGCCAAAGGCCGCAAAACCAAAGAAGCCGTGAAAGAGGTCAGCGCCAAACTACACCAAATCGGCGCGGCTTATTTCAAGCTGGCGCCGCAGTACGCGCGCTGGTTGGAGGAATTGGTAACCCTTTCGCACGACCCCGCGCATGAAGACGTGCGCGCCTTCTGCCTGCAGGTCATGCAGGCGCACAGCTCCACAGCCGAGCGTTTGTCCATCCTGGCAGAGTTCTACGCGGATATTCTGGCGCCCATCGGCCCACTGGAGAGCGTCTTTGACCTGGCCTGCGGGCTCAATCCGCTGGCGCTGCCCTGGATGCCGTTGAAAGCTGGCGCGCGCTACTACGGCTGCGACATCTTCAGCGACCTGATCGCCTTCGACAATGCCTTCCTGGCCCATTGCGGCTTACAGGCTAATTTAATACCGGCCGACATCTTCCAGTACGAATTTCAACAACCAGTGCAAGCTGCATTGTTATTAAAAAGCCTGCCCTGCCTGGAACAGTTGGAGAAAGGCGCGGCCAGCGCACTGCTGGAAGCTATTCCGGCGAAGTACCTGCTGATCTCCTACCCTATCCGCAGCCTGGGCGGCAAATCCAAGGGCATGCGCCAGACTTACAGCGCGCAGTTTGAGTCCCTGACTGCTGGTCGAAAATGGAAGGTCACCCGGTATGAATTCTCCAGCGAGCTGGCTTTTCTGGTGGAAAAATGAGCGCGAACAAGGATATCGACGCCCTGCTGTTGCAGATCCAAACCAGCAAGAAATACCAGGAGCTGAACCTGCCGGAAGAAACCCTGCGCAATTTATTGGAACAGGAACTGGCACGCCATAAGAAACCGGTCGAAGCACTCAAAAGCACGCGCGCCAAACTGCACAATATCATGGCGCCTTATCTGGGCGATTTGGATTATTCACAGGCCGGGCAGGAACTTCAAAACGCCTTCGCTCAAGGCGACGCGGCCGTAAAGGAGACTTGCCAGTCTTTTCTGCGCCAGCACGATTCCACGCGTGAGCGCCTGACCTACCTGGATGACTTCTACGCGGGCATCCGCAGCGTGTGCGGGCAGCCACAAAGCGTATTAGACCTGGCTTGCGGGCTGAATCCTTTCGCGCTGCCCTGGATGGGTCTGGCACCAGATTGCCAATTTCACGCCTACGACATCCACCCGGCGCGCGTGGCGCTGATCAACGAATTCTTGCACCTGAGCGGGCATGAGCCGCTGGCAGAGGTGCGCGATATCCTGGTGCGCCCGCCAGAGGTGGCGGCTGATGCGGCTTTTCTCTTTAAGGAAGCCCACCGCATGGAGAAACGCCAGAAGGGCTGCAACCGCGGTCTGTGGGCGGCACTGAAAGTCCATTTTTTATTTGTCTCGCTGCCCAAGCGCAGTCTGGACGGACGCCGCGACCTGCGCGAACGCATGCGTGGGCTGGTGGACAGCAGCATTGACCCGCGGGATTGGGCCGAACAGGGCGAGCTGGACTTTCCCGGAGAAACAGTTTACTGGATGCGAAAAGATGGCTAAGACCACTCCCGAAACTTATACGTTCGACTGGCTGGCACAAAGCCAACCGGAGCTATTCGCACGCATTCAGGCCGCGCAGACAGAAGCATTGGACATATCCCTGCGTGTCAACATGCTCAAGAGCGACCCGCGGATGGCTATGGACAAGTGGGAAAAACTGTATGGTTGGCACAGCAGTCCGGTACCCTACTGCGAGAGCGGGTTCTGGCTGCCTCGGGCAGATACTGCACCCAGCAGCACCATTGAACACCGCTTGGGTTATTACTACATCCAGGAGGCCGCTTCCATGCTGCCGCCGGAATTGTTCGACTTTGACGACCTGCCGCATCCATTGATCCTGGACATGGCCGCCTCGCCGGGCGGCAAGACCATCCATCTGGCCGACCGCAGCGGCGACGCGGGTTTCATGGTGGCCAACGACGCCAGCCGCGGGCGGCTTTCCGCCCTGCGCATCGTGCTGCAAACCTGGGGTGCCATCAACCAGGCGGTCACCTGCCTGCCAGGCGAACTGATCGGCGCTTTGGCACCGGAACGATTCGACGCGGTGCTGCTGGACGCGCCCTGCTCCATGCAGGGGCTGCGCGCCAGCGAATCGCATAAAGCACGCAGCATCACACTTACCGAGGTGGAAGCACTGGCCGAGCGCCAGACGCGCCTGCTGGAAAGCGCACTGCGGTCCGTGCGGGTTGGCGGCCAGGTGGTCTATAGCACCTGCACGCTCACCCCGCAGGAAGACGAGGGCGTGCTGGCGGCCCTGCTGGCACAGTTCCCGGACTGCTTCCACATTGTGGACATTCAGCAGCGCCTGCCCCAACCTGCGCCCGGATTGACACAATTCATGGATGAAAATTTCCCGGCCGAGGTAGCCCACGCCGCGCGCCTGTGGCCGCACATCTTCGGCACGGCCGGCTTCTTCGCCGCCAAGCTGGTGAAAGACAAGCCGCTGCCGAACCCGCCCCCCGAACCCTACCTGCGCGCAGGCAAAACCCCGCAGGTTAGAGTGCCCCTGCCGGTGGAAACGCAAGGCATTGTTCATTACCTATCCGACTTGTACGGTTTCGACCTGGAAGCGCAAATGCAAGCACAAGCCTTGAAGATTGTGGAAATCAACGGACAGTTGAGCCTGATCGGTGAACGTATGGATGCCGCCTGCGCGGACCTGCCCTGGCTGAGCAGCGGTATGGCGCTGGGCAAGGCCCTGCCGGAGGGCTGGCAGCCCTCGCACGAATTCGTCAGCCGCTTCGGTGAGTGCTTCACACGCGGTATGCTGACGCTGGAAGATGAACACCTGCCCGCCTGGCTGCGCGGCGAGGACATCCGCGGCTACACCAGCGACCAGGTCCTGCGCGGCGAAATCGTAGCGCTACGCGACGCGCACGGACGCAACCTGGGACGCGCCAAGGTATTGGGCGACCGCCTGAAGAATCTGCTGCCCACTCGACTTTTCTGATTCTTTTAATTAACCACAGATGGACACAGATAAAAACTCAAAATCTTTTTATTAATTGATACAGACAGATACTCTTTCTAGTTTCATTACGAGCGGAAGCGAGGCATCTTTTTCTACTTATCCACGGATAAACACAGTAATGCCTATTTCATTCTCAATGTTCACAGATACCAATTCCAATGTCATTCTGAGCGAAAGCGAGGAATCTCGGCTGGATTGGAATCATTGCTTGTGGTCCAAGATCCTTTTCCCCATAGAGTATGCTACGCGATCGCTACAATCAGAGGACATCAGAAAAGTATCTGTGTGTATTCCTCCAAGAAAAGTCTTTTGCATTTATCTGTGTCCATCTGTGGTTAAAAAGAAAAACCAATTTCATTTGACAAAACCCAAATATGTATTATGATTAACTCTGTATTGCAGAGTTCTCTATAAGGAATAAACCATGAACATATCTCCATCTGAAGCTGAAGAAGCCCTGGCCGCCATTCAAAAAATGACGCGCCGCACGCGACACACGATTTCCAGCAGCGGGGCGTATATTTTTTTGATCTACACTGGCATGATCTGGCTGGTCGGATTCCTGGCCAACCAGTTCCTGCCCGGTTCACAGGCCGTCTATGTATGGGCGGCTGTCAGCATACTGGGCAGCGTCTTGTCCATCGCAACCGGTATGCGTGTGAGCAAACGCGTGCAGGGGCCGTTGACCGGCATGTACGGCAAGCGCATCGGCTTGTTTTGGCTGCTGCTGGCACTGTTCTGCTGCGCGGTAATCGCGGTAATCCAGCCAATCGATGCCAAGCAGTTGACGCTGGTCATCATTCTGTTCGTGCTGGTCGGCCAGTCAGCCATGAGCCTGGTGTTCTCCTTTGCCTATGGTTGGTGGGCAATACCCATCGGCGCCCTGGCCCTGGCCGGATATTTCCTGATGCCGGGTTATTTTTACCTGTGGATGGCCGTGCTGGTGGGCGGGCCCATGATCCTGCTGGGTCTATTCATCCGCTGGAGGTGGTAGCGCATGGCTGAACTGAACGAGATCATCCACCAACCGGTGCGCCTGCGCATCATGGCCGCATTGGTAGCGTTAGATGCCGACAACGAAGTAGAGTTCACCACCCTGCGCGACCTGCTAGAGGCCACCGACGGAAACCTGGGCGCGCACCTGCGCAAACTGGAAGAAGCCGGTTACATCGCAGTCAATAAAACCTTCGTGGAACGCAAACCGCGCACTTTCGTCAGCGCCACAGGTGAAGGGCGGCGTGCCTTTCGCGCACATGTGTCGGCGTTGGAAGAGATTATTAAAAAGTAAAAAAGTGGAGAAAGAATGAACACACTTCAAATTATTGGGGTTGTGCTTTTGGCCTTACTCCTCATTCTGGTTGCAATAATCTACATACCAGCAAAAGTAAGCGTAGAAGGCTTGCCGGCCAATTTTGTCGAAAAACAATTCAACACCGGCGAAGTTACATTAAATTACGTAGAAGGGCCGGACAACGGACCGCCTTTCCTGCTGATCCCCGGGCAAATGGAATCTTGGCAGGGCTACAAGCAGGTCATGCCAGAGCTTTCCAAAAACTATCACGTCTTCTCGGTTGACCTACGCGGGCACGGTAAATCCAGCCGCACACCGGGACAGTACTCTTACAATATCTGCGGGCAGGATTTAAAGATCTTTGTGGAAGAGGTAATTGGCGAGCCGGCAGTGGTATCAGGCCTATCCTCCGGCGCTGTACTGGCCGTGTGGCTGGGCGCCTACGCGACCGACTCGGTATTGGCGGANNCCCGCCTATGTTCTCTTCCATATGGCCGCGCATCGCCGAAGAGCGCTACATGACCTACATGTTCCAGACAGCTATCGACGCGTTGGGCTCCTCACAGGGGCGCGACCTGGAAGCTTACTTTGCTAACATGGGTATCCCCAAGGACGGACAGGAAGAGCTGCTGCTCATCCCGGCACCGATCGCCAAAGGCATCGCAAGTTACGTCAACCTGACTCGCAAACTGAAACCCGGGCACCCCTACGATCTGCCATTGATTCCCTTTGAGCAGCGCGCCGGCATCAAGTTCCTCATGGAATACGATGTGGATTTCTCAAAGGCCACCATCGACGGACGCCTGAGCGCGGGCTTTGACCCTGAAGATGCCTTAAAAAAAGTGAGCTGTCCCATGCTGCTGATGCAGGCCAACTGGTCGCGCGACGAGACCTGGGGGCTGTTGGGCGCCATGGATGACGCAGACGTGCAGAAAATCCGCGTGCTGGTCAAAGACCTGCGCTATGCAAAAGTGGATTCGGGACATGCCATTCACATGGGCGAACCGGATTGGTATCTGGAGCAGGTGGATAGCTTCCTGAACGATGCCCTGAAATAGGCTGTCGAAATTTGTCCAGCTCCGGGAAATTCTACGCTTCCCGAGGCTTCATTTCCCCTAATTGATACAGGATCAACGCAGGCGCCAGGATGGCGGCCGTTTCCATGCGCAGGACGCGCGCGCCCAGCGAGAAAGGCTGTACACCCACGCCACGCATGGCCTCCACTTCGACCGGATCAAAGCCGCCTTCCGGGCCGACAAACAAAGCCAAAGCACCTCCCGGCCTAAACCCAGCCAGGGCATCCTCCAGACCGATTTGCTGCTCGTCCACCCAGGCCGCCAGGCAACGCTCATGCATCTCCGGCAGGCTTTGCAGAGCAGCTTTGAGCGAAAGGGTTTCCTTCAAATCCGGCAAACGCCCGCGCCCGCACTGCTCGGCCGCCTCGCGGATGATAGCCTCCCAACGCGCGCGCTTCTTCTCGACCAGCGCGCCGTCCTGCACCAGCGAACGCAGGCTGACCAGCGGCTGAAAAGCCGCCACACCCGCTTCGGTGCCTTTTTGCAGCGCCCATTCAAACTTCTCGCGCTGAGTGAGCGGCAGGCACAAGGTAATTCGCGTATGCGCTTCGGCACGGTTCATTTCCTGAGATACGATTTTTCCGGTAAAATTGCCCTCCGGAGCCAGGGCTAATTCCAGATGGTATTCCATCCCTTGCGGATCCAAGACGACCACTTGATCTCCAGCCGCCATGCGCAGGACATTTTTCAATTGATGCTGCACAACCTGAGGCAGGCTGACCTGCCCAGAGCTAAAACTGGATTGTGGAAGGAAGAATCGCTGGATGCTCATGGCTAATCGCTTATAATCTTTTCTAATAATTTTTTGTATTGGAATTATACCTATGCCTGAAAATAAACCATCCACCCAATCCGCACCGCAAAAATGCTACCGTTATTTCGACCTGGTGATGGCACTGTTCGTAAGCGTGCTGATCACCAGCAACATTTCTTCTTCCGCTAAAATCATCGATTGGGGAGTATCGCTGTTCGGCGTGCGCCTGTCTTTTGATGGCGGCACGCTGCTCTTTCCCATCAGCTACATCTTCGGGGATGTGCTGACCGAGGTGTACGGCTTCAAGCGTTCGCGGCGCGTGATCTGGACCGGCTTCGGCGCACTGGCATTGAGTGCGCTGGCGTTGGCGCTGGTGCAGCACTTGCCGGGCGAAGCCGCCTGGGAAGGGTATGCCGGCCAAGCCGCCTATGATGCCATCCTGGGTGGGATGAGTTCCTTCGGCCTGGTGGTCGCCAGCCTGGTAGCTTACCTGATGGGTGAGTTCAGCAACTCGGTCATTCTGGCGCTTATGAAAGTGGCGACCAAGGGCAAGTGGCTGTGGACGCGCACCATCGGCAGCACGCTGGTGGGCGAAGCCGTGGATTCTGTGGTGTTCATCGCCATCGCCAGCCTGGCGGGCGTATTCCCCTGGGAATCTTTTGTCAGCTTGGCGCTGACCAACTATTTATTCAAGACCAGCATTGAGATCAT
Organism: Anaerolineaceae bacterium UBA5211; assembly: GCA_002412595.1. Taxonomy (GTDB): domain Bacteria; phylum Chloroflexota; class Anaerolineae; order Anaerolineales; family Anaerolineaceae; genus Pelolinea. The sequence continues at coordinate 28,739 of DHVJ01000036.1, read as the reverse complement.
TTTCACACCAGCAACATATTGGGTGGTGAACAAGCTGAAGAAAGCCGAGAACGAGGATTTCTACGATATCGGCACCAAATTCTCGCCGGTTTAGGTTTGGATTAACGATTTCTGCCACCCCGGTGTCATCGCGAGGAGCTTCCTGTTTTTGGGAAGCGACGCGGCGATTTCGGCTGGATTAACCTATTTGATAGAAAACGCAATAGTATTGATAAATTGTGCACCTTGCTCTTTGATTGTAAAAAAGCTATTGCTTTTAGACTAACGTTTCGTTGAATCCAACAACCGAGAATGCTTCGTCACTACATTCCTCGCAATGACATATCAAGCGCAAATTGTATTTGTTACTGTCATTGTGGTGACACGATTAAGAACCCTCGGTGCGCAATCTTAAGCAGCTGAATATTATTCTTCCTTGCCCCCGATAACCACGGTGTACTCACCCAGCACTTTCTCCAGCGAGGCGTAATGCGCAGCCAGCTCCGACAATGTGCCTCGGCGCACTTCCTCGAATTTCTTGGTCAGGTCGTTGGCCACAGCCGCAGGGCGGTCGCCATATACCGATAGCGCGTCTTCCAGGAAAGCGGCCATGCGGTGAGGACTTTCGTAAAAGATCAACGTATGGGGTGAATCCTGATCCACCGCGAAAAAACGCCGGCGGGCACCGGACTTGCGCGGGGCAAAGCCGCGGAAGGTGAAGGAATGCACCGGCAGGCCGGAAAGCACCAACGCCATGATGAGCGCGCTGGGCCCGGGCACAGCCGTGATCTCGATGCCGGCTTTCAGGGCAGCGCGCACCAGCGTGAAACCCGGGTCGGAGACGCCCGGCGTGCCGGCGTTGCTGACCAGCGCCACATTCTGCCCGGCCTGCAGCATGCCGATCAGCCTGGGCAGGTGTTTCTTCTCATTTTGCTCATAAAAAGAGACTTGCGGCTTGCTGATTTCGAAGTGCTTGAGCATGATGCCGGTCTTGCGGGTGTCCTCGCTGGCCACCACGTCCACGCTGCGCAGGGTTTCCAGCGCGCGCAGGCTGATGTCGCCTAAGTTGCCAATGGGAGTTGCTACGATATAAAGCATAGTGTAATTTAACCACAATATTAACCACAGATAAACACAGATCGACACAGATGAAAAACCAGATAATTTCATATTTGACTTACACAGATACCGCTTCCAAGGTCATTCTGAGCGGATGCCTGTCCTGAGCTTGTCGATCGCGCAGCATCCCCTAGGGGGGAAGGGAAGCGGGCGAGAGGATCTCGGAATGCAAACAACAATCCCGATCTCGCCGAGATTCTTCGCTATCGCTCAGAATGACACGAAGGCGGTCTATCTGTGTGCATCAAATATTAAAGAGTAGTGGCTTTTTATCTGTGTTCATCTGTGGTTAAAAAAAGGAACTCCTCCATCAGGTTATAATCATCGCAGGAGTCAACCATGAACAAACAACCCACCCGTGAGCGGGTCAACCCCGCCCAAATGGACACCACGCCGCGCCGGCGCCCGAGCTGGATCAAGGTCGGCGCGCCCTCCGGCGATACTTACGATTGGCTGAAGGACATGATGCGCAGCAAGGAGCTGCACACCGTGTGCGAAGAAGCCGGCTGCCCGAACATGGGCGAATGCTGGGGCAGCGGCACCGCCACCTTCCTGATCCTGGGCGACGTGTGCACGCGCCGCTGCGGGTTCTGCGACATCAAGCACGGCAAACCGGACGCTATCGATTGGGACGAGCCGGAACGCGTGGCGCAGGCGGTCAAAGCCATGGATCTCAAGCACGCCGTCATCACCAGCGTGGACCGCGACGACGACAACCTGGGCGGCGCGCGCATCTTTGCATCCGTGATCGAACGCATCCGCGCCCTGCAGCCGGGCTGCTCGGTCGAGGTGCTCATCCCCGATTTCCGCGGGAACGAAGCAGCGCTGCGTATCGTGATGGACGCGCGCCCGGAGATTCTCAACCACAACCTGGAAACCGTGCCGCGCCTGTTCACGCGCGTCCAGCCCTCCGACCGGCTGGAATGGTCGCAGGCCGTGCTGACCAACGCAAAAAAGATGGATCGGCGTGTGCTGACCAAGTCCGGCATTATGCTGGGACTGGGCGAGACGCTGGAAGAAGTGCGCGAGATCATGCGCCTGCTGCGTGAATGGGGAGTGGACATCCTCACCATCGGGCAGTACCTGCAGCCCAGCCGCAAGCACCTGCCCATCGAACGCTATTACACGCTGGAAGAATTCGCGGATTTAAAAACCTATGGCGAGGAGATCGGCTTCAGTTGGGTGGAAAGCCAGCCGCTGGTACGCTCCTCTTACCACGCCGTGGAACAGGTCAAAGCCCTGTACCTTAAATAAAAGTAAGGAACAAAATGACTTCCAATAACGTCACGCGCATGCTAGAGTCACGCAAGGTGCCCTTCACCGCGCTGGAAGTGCCGGTGCAAAAGTTGAGCGCTTTGGAAGTAGCCGAGCTATTGAGGCTTCCTCCCGCAACGGTCTTCAAGACCATCGTGTCCAAGCGCGAAAAGGGCGGCAAGCCCATCCTGGCGCTGGTGCCCGCCACCAGCGAGGTGGACAACAAAGCCCTGGCAGTCGCATTGAAGGAGAAAAAAGTGCACGTCACCACCCAAGCGGAAGCCGAAGCGCTGACCGGGCTGGTGGCCGGCGGTATTTCCCCGCTGGCACTGATCAATAAGGGCTTTCAGGTGCTGATCGACAGCTCGGCTGAATCGCTGGAGGCCATGCTGATCTCCGGCGGGCAGTGGGGCCTGCAAATCCGCATCGCGCCCAAAGATTTGGTTCAGCTGACCAACGCGCGCTTCGCGCCTTTATCTCAGACGAAATAATTATTTTTTTAACAAAGCTACCTGCGAATTTGACATTTTAGACTTTTGAAAAAGCCTGGATGAATTCCGAAGAACTTTTCATGGATGCATATCTATTCAGCTCATTGGATAAAGCCAGAAGGATTAAACCAAAATGCTGCAGGAATACAATTCCATCCGTCCCTTTGCTGCCTTGGGAAAGCAAACCCACTGTGAATTCTCCGCTAACCTTACAAATGTCTGCTTTTAAGTGGCACAAAATCTATGGGCCTGACAGGGAAGCGCAATATAATTATATAAATTTCAAAGGATCATTGAAAACTCAGGAGGCTTACAATGACTAAGTTTGAGCATCTATTCTCCCCAATCCAGATTGGAAATATGAAGCTTAAAAACCGCGGAGTTATGCCATCTATGGTTACCAATATGTGTAACGAAGATGGCTCCGTAACAGAGCGTTTTATTGCCTATCATGAAGCACGTGCCAAAGGTGGTGTAGGTTTAAATATTATTGAAGCCACCTACATAACGAAAACCGGTAAAGGCTTTACCAATGAAGTTGGCATCGACCGAGACGAATTGATTCCCGGATTAAAAGAGTTGACCGATGCCATTCATCGCCATGGCGGCAAGATCGCAACCCAACTTTATCATGGCGGTCGGCAAGCCAATCCCCTTGCAACAGGAAGCCAACTTGTCGCACCATCAGCCATTCCATGCCCTGTTGTTCAGTCCATGCCCAGAGCAATGAGCATCGCAGAGATCAAAACAGTGGTCAAAGAATTCGCGGATGCGGCCGAGCGTGCCAAGAAGGCAGGTTTTGACGCTGTAGAACTTCATGGTGCTCACGGTTATTTGCTCAATCAATTTCTATCTCCCAACAGCAATCATCGCAGCGATGAATATGGTGGAAGTGTAGAAAACAGAAATCGGTTCCCTTTGGAAGTTGTTGATGCCATTCGCGAACGAGTAGGAGATTATCCCATTATTTACCGTATCAGCTCCGAGGAGTATTTGCCAGACGGATTGATGATCGAAGATACCACTTCTTTCTGTAAATTACTTGTGGCACATGGGGTTAACGCCATTAATGTCTCAGGATCTACTTATGCGACCAACAGAGTATCAAGCGGCGCGGATGATATTTTAGGCGTTTATGTTGAAAATGCGGAAGCCATTAAACACTCCATTCAAAATGCTGTCCCGGTTATTGTAGCAAACCGGATCAAGACACCCCAATTCGCTGAAGACATTATTGCAAGTGGAAAAGTTGATATGGTTGCTACTGGCCGGCCGCTGCTCTGTGATGCTGATTTTTACAACAAAGCACTCAATGGACAGGAAAATGAAATCCGCAGTTGTCTGAGTTGTAACCATTGTATGAGTGAACTGATGTCCGGTGTTTCTATCTCTTGTATTTATAATCCGATGACCGGAAACGAATATCAATACGATTTGTCCATTCCTGCTCAGTCAAAGAAAAAGGTTGTGGTGGTCGGCGGTGGACCGGGTGGTATGGAAGCCGCTTACCTTGCTGCCTCCAAAGGCCATTCTGTAAAACTTTACGAAAAGAATGCTTACTTGGGTGGTAATATCGTCCCGGGCACAAAACCACCCTTCAAGTCCGAAATGTTCGCCTTGGTAGATTTTCTTTCCGGCATGCTGAAGAAGTATGATGTTGATGTAAAAATGAATACCAAAGCGGATATGAGCATGATTATGAAAGACCAGCCCGATTTCATCATCATCGCGAACGGGTCATCTCCCATTATTCCCCCCATCCCTGGCGTTCAGGAAGATTACGTGATCACGGCCCAAGATAGCCTCTTAAAGCGTAAAAGCGTAGGGAATAAAGTCGTAATCATCGGAGGTGGTTCAGTTGGGGTGGAAACGGCGGAGCTTTTAGATGAACAAAACAAGGATGTGACCGTGATCGAAATGCTGGATAACATCCTCATAGATATGTCGCCGACGATGAGTGCCCCTTTGTTAAACCGTGTTAGCAAATCGGATATCAAGATATTAACCAGCGAAAAAGTCTTGGAGATTAATCATCACACGGTGAGGACCGATAAACGAACTTGCGAAAATGTGGACACAGTTATTCTTGCCGTCGGTTATAAATCCAACCCCAACACCGATTTGGTTAATCAAGCTCAAGAATCCAATATTGAGTACAAAGTAATTGGCGACGCTGTTAAACCCCGTAAAATTTATCAGGCCGTCAAAGAGGGCTTTGAAACAGCCTACAATCTATAATTAAGCAGCGAAAAGATGTAAATGCAAAGGTAAGAACAAACTTTTTTAAACCATTGCCGCACCAAATGCTTTAAATTACGAAATAGCGGCCTGATTCCAAAAAATCAGGTCGCTATTTGCATTCCAGAAAAAGGTGCCTGGTTGTCTGCGTTGGGGCAAAACATAATTAGTCCCAAATCGACGTAATAATCCAGTTTAGAGATTGAAGCAGGGTAATGTTTAATTCATTGGCCCAAAAGGATCTGTGACCAATTTTACAAAAAAAATGTTACGGAACCATTTTCGACTTACCGAGAATAAAAATCCAGATATTTAATACAATCTTTTTTATAAATTTTAAATAGACATCAAAAATAAATTTTGGATGATTAATTGTGGTTGATCTCTTTAATTAATGGAATCACATCCAAAAGGGATGTGCAAATCGCGTAGGCTTTGGCGCGCACTTCAGGCGTGGGCGGCACCATATCCGGCACCATGACCGTGATGGCTCCGGCTGCGCTGCCGGCATTCACGCCATTGTATGAATCCTCAATTACCAAACACTCATGGATTGCCACGCCCAGGCCTTCGGCTGCGCGCAGAAAAATCTCAGGGTCGGGCTTGCTATGCGCCAGCGTGTCTCCGGTGACCACGACACGGAAGGGGTTTTCCAAGCCGGTCACGCGGAACAGGCGCTCGTAATTCGGCCGGTAGCTGGAAGTGGCCAGTGCCATGGGCAGACCGGCTTCTTTTAGGTACGCAAATAGTTCCAGAACTCCCGACTTGACCGGTATGCCGTTCTGCTCGATGCTGTCGTTCATAAAGACCTTGCGCCAGTTATAAATGCGGCTGCCCAGCTCGTAATCGCCGAAATATTTGGCATACACATCCAGGATGCCGGTGTGGCTCATGCCCAACAGCATGGTCATAAAATCTTGCCCGACCGGGACGCCAAATTCTTTTTCAACCAGGCGCCAGGATTCCTGGGCCAGTTTTTCCGTATCGAAGATGACCCCGTCCATATCGAAGATAACCGCGTTGATTTTCATGCACACTCCCAAATATTAAAATAATAATCGGACTTTCACCTAAACCGTTCTCTCATTACTGAAAAAAGCATTCTAAAAAGCACACGTTCATTGCAATTAAAAATCAACGGTTGCCGCCTCCCTTGAGGTTCAACCGTCATGTGCTCACAATTATAAAACTTCTTTTTTCTTAGTTCAAAGTATCAGAATTCTGGATTAATAATCTTACAAAACCAAATTAGTACATATGCTATGAATACTTTTACGAATTGGTTAGCTAATTATGCACCTTTAAATAATATAGTGAGAATTCATGGGCATTATCCAGAAAGTTATCATCCTGATCGATATTTATTATTAGTCGGTTTTTTTCTATAATTTAATAAACAGAAGTATGATCGTGATATTTCTAAACCATACTTCTGTGTTTTATTCGGCATTTTTTCACTATGGCGTAATAAATGCTACAAAATCAGTGTAACTCTGACCATTTCCATTTATATAAGCCTTAATTCGCCATTTATAAGCAGTAGCATTTTTTAGTACTTTATTTGGCGTATAGCTACAAATTGAATTTGAACAATGTAAAGAAGTACCCGAAATTGTTGAATAATAAATCAATGATGTTCCCTTATATATCTGAATATAATATTTATTTGCTGCTGACACTTGATTCCATTTGTAAGTTGGTTTTATACTGTTTATTCCACCAGGAGGAGAGATTTGAGTTGGGAGAACGACTGTAAATGATTGAAAACTGCTATATGAATACCATGATCCGTTTATGTAGGCCTTAACACGGAACTTATTTACTCCGCTAGACAAAGGAACTCCAGGGTTATAGGAACATAAGGTAGAGGAACAAACATCAGCCTTTTTTAATTCTTTTTCAACCGAGGTGTTATACACTTGTAGAATATACTTGGTCGCACATGGAATTGGAGACCATGAGAAAGTAGGTTTACGGGAATAAATTATTGAATTTGGTTTCGTTGGTGTTGGGATAAGTGATGAATTGTTCACACTACAATAGTAATTGTTAGCAGATAATGCTCCATATGTATTGAAATATACTTGTGTTGAACTTGACCCAGAAATTCCTGATTTTTCTTGAAAATGCAAATGTGCTCCCGATGAGCATCCTGTATTCCCAGAAGACCCAATTATTTGCCCCTTAGCAATTGAATCACCTTTATTAACTATTGAACCATCCTGTTGTAGGTGTACGTAATAATCACGATTTCCATCCGTATTCTGAATTGCTATATAATTTCCAGAATCAAGACATGTTTGAGTACAGTGTGGTATAGATGATTTATAACAAGAACTTTTTGTATTTACCTTTACCGCAATCACTGTACCACTAGTAACAGCGTATATTTTTGTTCCCGCTGACATACTGAAATCATATGCTGGATGAGAATCTGAATACTCCTGAGATAATTTTTTTGACGTACCGGCTTTGTATGGTAGATCATAAGTATAAATTGCCTGACTGTATACATTTTCCTCACCTGAGGAACTCGCAAGCGATTTTAGTATATTATTATCAAAAAGATTCTGAGGAATTCCACCAAGAACGTTTAAAAACCTATTACTATAATCACTGACTAATTGCCAACTCTCTTTATAAAATCCAATAAGTGAATGGCTAATATTTTCATTATCAACTTTAAAATAGATAATCAACCAATTTTCACTTTGAACTTTTTCTCCAATTTCAATATTCAATAAGTCGCGGGTTATGTATGCGTAAGGATCCGTCGAATTAGCTTCCATAAAATCGGATTGTATTACTTCGATTATCTCCTTATCGGATGGTAAGGCTGGGATTGCTAAAACGACCTCAGTAGATGTAGGCGTAGGAGTTAGAGTGATTTCCTCCATAACATCATCCAGTAACTCAGGCGTTGGCGTAGTATTCTGATCAATCGCATCATCTAAAGTGTATGTTGCAGTAGCTTCTTCAGTTGAGATAATTGGAGTATCTGCAATTTGAATCTCTTGAGTAGGTGTTTCAGTTGGGGAAGCTTCGGGTATCTCAGCGGGGGTCTCCTCCTGTGAATAAACAAAACTCGCGTTACCGAGAAAAATTAATACAACTGATATGCAAACAGATAAAAAGTTGCGACAAATTTTCCGTTTCATCTTTCCCTCCAGAAATTGTGTTTACGGATTGATATTAAGATGTATATTTTTTGAGATTTGTATTACAAAAATACGGGGAACAAAATTAAGCATACGTCACTAGCTCATTCAATACAATAGGCTAATCTTAAAATAGCAAGATCTTTAATATAGTAGATCTTAAAGTCACTCAGTTGTCCACTATTAATTTTTATGGTAACATTGCCGCTAATTCGTACCATTAACAAGACTCATCAAGAGAGGTGGAGGGACCGGCCCGC
>DHVJ01000036.1:0-20231 GCA_002412595.1 Anaerolineaceae bacterium UBA5211 | reverse complement strand
TGATTCTGGAAGATGAGAGTAACGCGCGTGAACCTCTCACCTTTCCGAGAGGTTTTTTTATATCTACAGCAAGGACGAAAATTTGAAAATCGACAACCGTATCCAATCACATTATCTGGCAGCCATGCAGGAACGCGTGCTGGTCATGGACGGGGCCATGGGCACCAACCTGGCCACGCAGAACCTGACCAGCCAACACTTCGGCGGAGAGCAATTCAACGGCTGCAACGATTACCTGTCGGTGACTTATCCCCAAGCTGTGGAAAAAGTGCATCACAGCTTCCTGGATACGGGCGTGGACATCATTGAAACCAACACCTTCCGCTCCAACCGCCAGACCCTGGCGGAGTTTGGCCTGGAGGAGCAGACCGGCGCGATCAACCTGGCCGCCGCGCGGCTGGCGCGCCGCCTGGCGGACGAGTATGCCCGCGACGGGCGTCCGCGCTTCGTAGCCGGCGCCATGGGCCCGAGCGGCAAGCTGCTCTCGCTGCGCAATCCGGACGAGGAACCCTTGGATTTCGACACGGCCAGCAACATCTTCCGCGAGCAAGCCTTGTATCTGATCGAAGGCGGCGCCGATTTCATGCTGCTGGAAACTCAGCAGGACATTCTGGAAGTCAAGGCCGCCATCGTCGGCATCAAAAAAGCCTTTGCCGAGTGCGGCAAAGTACTGCCCATCCAGGCCCAGGTAACGCTGGACACCAACGGGCGCATGCTGTTGGGCACTGACATCCAGGCCGTGCTGTCCATCCTGGAAGGCATGGGCATCAACGTGATCGGCCTGAACTGCTCAACCGGCCCGGAGCACATGCGCGCGCCGCTCAGCTACTTGGCCGCGCACGCGCAGCTGCCCGTTTCGGTCAAGCCCAATGCCGGCATGCCCATCAACAGCGAAGGCGGCGCGACCTACCCGCTGAGCGCCCAGGACTTTGCCGAGCAGGTCTCGGCCTTTGTGTCCGACCTGGGCGTGAACGTGGTGGGCGGCTGCTGCGGCACCACCGTCGAACACCTACGCTTATTGCTCGAGTGCCTGAAGCACACCCAACAAAAAGAGCGCCAGCCCGAACCCATCGCAACGCTGTCCTCCGCGTTCCAGGCCTGCGCCATGCAGCAGGAACCGGCGCCCTTCATCATCGGCGAACGGCTCAATACGCAGGGCAGCCGCGCTTTCAAGCGCCTGATGCTGGCAGACGATTACGACAGCGCCGCGCGTCTGGCGGCCGAACAGGTGGAGAACGGCGCGCACGCGCTGGACATCTGCACGGCCCTGACCGAAGATGAACGCGAAGGCGAGCGCATGCAATTGCTCTCCACTTTGCTGAGCGCGCAAATCGACGCGCCGTTGGTGATCGACAGCACCGATCCGCAGGTACTGGCACTTGGGCTGAAAGCCGCGCCGGGTCGCTGCCTGATCAATTCCGTACATCTGGAAGCCGGCGAAGAGAAAGCCCGCCGCATCATGCAGCTAGCCAGGGAACACAACGCCGCGCTGATCGCGCTGACCATCGACGAGAACGGCATGGCCAAAACGGCTGAAGAAAAGCTGGCAGTTGCCCAACACATTTATAAATTAGCCATAGAAGAATTCGAATTGCGCCCGCAGGACCTGGTATTTGACCCGCTGACCTTCACGTTAGCCAGCGGCAGCACGGAAACGCTGGACGCGGGCATCCAAACCCTGGACGCCATCCGAGCCATCAAACGCGAGCTGCCGGGGGTGCTTACCTCACTGGGGTTGAGCAACATCTCTTTTGGATTGAACCCGCCCGCGCGCGCGGTGCTGAACACCGTCATGCTGTATCACAGCGTGCAGGCCGGTTTGGATATGGCCATCCTCAACCCGGCCCAGTTCAAAGCCTACAGTACATTGGACGAACACGAAAAGCAATTGGCCGAAGACCTGCTCTTCAACCGCCACCCGCAGGCGTTGGCCGATTACACCAGCTACTTCCTGGACATCAAAGAGGAAGAGCAGGGCAGCCAGAGCGCGGCGCTGGACGCGCTGCCCCTGGATGAACGCATCCGCAAACGCATCCTAACCCGCAAAAAAGATGGCCTGATCGAAGATCTGGACACCGCCATCCAGGCCAGCAGCGACATCCCGCATGCCGCCGCGCTGCGCCTGATCAACGAAGNNCTGCCCTTCGTGCTGCAGTCCGCCGAGCTGATGCGCGCAGCCAGCACGCATTTGGAGCAATACCTGGAGAAAGACGCTGCGGCCGCTAAAGGCCGTTTGGTTTTGGCGACGGTTTATGGCGACGTGCACGACATCGGCAAGAACCTGGTCAAAACCATCCTGTCCAATAACGGTTACGAAGTGATCGACCTGGGCAAACAGGTGCCGGTGGAAACCATCGTCCAGCAAGCCGTGCAGCAGCGTGCCGACGCGGTTGGACTGAGCGCCCTGCTGGTCAGCACCAGCCAGCAAATGCCGCTGGTGGTGGAAGCCCTGCAGGAACAAGACCTGCACCTGCCCGTCCTGATCGGCGGCGCAGCCGTCAACCCGGAATTTGCCGAGCGCATCCGCAGCGGTAAGAACAGCCAGCCCTACGCCGGCGGCGTGTATTACTGCGCAGACGCCTTCGCGGCGCTGAAAGCGTTGGATCAGGCCAAAAACGGCCTCGCACCCGTAAATACGGATGACAGCAAGGGCAATGGCAAGAAAGTTACTCTACAAGTTGGCAAACCGACCGTAAAGACCGTCCGCAGGGTAGATCTTCCCGCAGCTAAAATCCCGACCGCACCTTTCACAGGCGCACGCGTGCTGCCTTCCCTGCCCTTGGAGGAGTTGTTCCAGCGTTTGAACCGCAGCGCGCTGTTCCGCATTTCGTGGGGCGTAAAGAACGCCAAGGGTGAAAAGTGGGAGCAGTACCAGCGCGATTTCACCCAACGGCTGGAACGCATGCAGGCTGAAGCTTTGCGGGACGGCTGGCTGAACGCCAGCGCGGCTTACGGCTACTTCCCCTGCCAGGCCGAAGGCGATGACTTGATTGTTTACAAGCCATTAGCCAATGGAGATGAAGAAGCGTTGCGCTTCCACTTCCCACGCCAGACAGAGGGTGAAGGCTTATGCCTGAGCGATTACTACGCCACAGAAGCAGACGGCCGGCGCGACCTGTCCATCTTCCAGATCGTCACGCTGGGCCAAGGCGCCGCCGAACACGTGCAAGCGCTGCACACGGCTGACGACTTCACCGAAAGTTTCTTCGCCCACGGCCTGGCCGTGCAGATCACCGAAACCGCCGCGGGCTACCTGCACAATACCATCCGCCGCGAGCTGGGCCTGGATGCCCGCCAGGGCAAACGCTACTCATGGGGCTATCCGGCCATCCCTGACCTGAGCCAGCATGAGATGGTCTTCAAACTGCTGCCCGCGCGTGAAGAATTGGGCTTAGAGATGACTTCGGCATACCAATTCATCCCCGAATACACCACTGCCGCCTTGGTACTGCACCATCCGCAGGCATCTTATTTTCAGGTAAAAACAGAATGAGGCTACCATGACCAAAAGCACCTTCCACGATCTGATTATTGCCGAAAAACCGGCCCTAGCCGATGGCGCCATGGGCACGCTGCTGCACGAAAAAGGGGTCAGTTTCAACAAATGTTTCGACGAACTCAACCTGACCCAGCCCAGCATGGTGGCCGATATCCACCATGCCTACATCGAAGCCGGTTCGCAGATCATCCTGACCAACACCTTCGGCGCCAACCGCTACAAGCTCGGACGCCATGGCATGCTCGATCAACTGGGTGCCATCAACACGGCCGGGGTGGACTTGGCCCGCCGGGTAGTGCTGGCCAGCTTCAAAGAAGTGCTGATCGCCGGAGACGTCGGTCCGCTGGGTATTCCGCTGGCACCTTTCGGGCGCGTCCAGCCGGAAGACGCGCGCAAAGCTTTCCGCGAACAGATTGAAATCTTACTCAACGCGGACGTGGACCTGCTGGTGATTGAAACCATGACCGACCTTTATGAAATGCGCGAAGCGCTGTCTGCCGCGCGCGAGCTTTCCAGCGATATCCCGATTGTGGCCTCTATGACCTTCACGCGCGACGACCGCACACTGCTGGGCGATAGCCCGCGTAAGGTGGCGCGCAACCTGGCCGAGTTCGGCGCAGACGTGATCGGCATCAACTGTTCGGGCGGCCCCAACCAGCTGCTGCGCATTCTGAAAGAAATGCGTCGCGCTTACCCGCAAGGCAAGTATTGGGTCAAGCCCAACGCCGGTTGGCCGGAACAAAACGGCGGGCGCATATTTTACCCGGCCACTGCCGATTACTTCAGCGATTACGCCCTGTCTTTCTGGCGCGCTGGCGCCAGTGTAATGGGCGGCTGCTGCGGCACCACCCCCGAACACATCGCAGCCATGCGCCAGGCACTAGACAGCACAACCATCACCGAAATCAACGGGCAAGTAGAAACACTGCAAGCGGCGGAAGAGGAAGCACAGGAAGTCCAGCAGCCTACCCTGCTGGCGCAAAAGCTGTCCAAGGGCAAGTTTGTCTTCGCAGTGGAAATGGATCCGCCGCGCGGGCTTTCCACCCATAAGATCCTGGCCGGCGCCAGTTTACTGGCAGAAGCGGGCGCGGACGTGATCAATGTAGCCGACAGCCCCATGGCACGCATGCGTATGAGCCCCTGGGCGGTTTGCAGCCTGGTGCAGAAGAAAGCCAAGATCGAAACCACCCTGCACTTCCCCACGCGCGGGCGCAACCTGCTGCGCGTGCAGGGCGATTTGCTGGCGGCGCACGCGCTGGACGTGCGCAACGTGTTTGTGGTGATGGGCGACCCGACCGCCATTGGCGATTATCCGGATGCCATGGATAATTACGACCTGGCGCCTTCCGGGCTGATCAAGCTGATCAAGCAAGGTTTCAACACTGGCGTGGATCACTCCGGCAGCGACATCGGCCAACCCACCAACTTTTTTGTTGGCTGCGCACTCAACCTAACCTCCCCCGACCTGGCTCGCGAGGTTAAGATCATCGGCAAGAAGATTGACGGCGGCGCGGATTTTGTGCTGACCCAACCGATCTATTCCAAAGAACCGATTGAAAAGTTTTTGAAAGGCTACCGCGAGATCACCGGCGCAGATTTCCCCCTGCCCATCCTGGCGGGCGTGCTGCCGCTGGCTTCGGCGCGCCATGCAGCTTTCCTGCAGCAGGAAGTGCCCGGCATCGATATCCCCCAGCCGGTGCATGAACAAATGCAGGCCGCCGGTGAGCACGGCGCCCATGAAGGCATCCGCCTGACCATTGAGTTGATCGCCCAATTGCGTACAGTAGCCCAAGGCATATACCTGATGCCGGCCTTTAACCATTTCGATTATGCTGCTGAAATCATTGAAGCATCCCTAAATTAAACTGAGCCGAATTCAAAGAGCGAAGCTTGACTACTATACCAGGCTCGCTCTTTATTTAACTTTAATGGGGGATATCCCGCCGGATTTCCCCCTTGCCATCTATTTTTCCCTTCCTATACTAAATTAGTACGTTTGTTCTATTTTCACATGCTGTTTTGTGCCGATCAGCAACAACCGCCAGAAAGCATGTTATTCATCATGGCAAGCAACGCAAACAACCAAACCACACCTTTGCTCACCGCGCGTCAAAAAGCCTGCTTGCAGCTAACCGCTGAGGGAATGACTGCGCAGGCCGCTGCCCACCATCTGGGCATTTCCGTGCGCATGGTGCGCTGGCACCTGCAGCAAGCACGTGAGAGGTTAGGTGCCAGTTCCAGCGTGCAAGCGGTTCTGTTGGCATCCAAACTTGGTTTGTTAGAAAAATAGGAAATTATTCAGGTTGAGCTGCATCAGCCGTATCACCCGCGGGCAATTCCGGTGTGGGCGTAGGTGTAGGCGCCAAGGTAGGAGTAATCAGGCCATCCAGGGTGAAATCGATATTAACCACTTCGCCAACAACCCCCAAATTGCCAACGTATTCCTGGTTGTAATAGACTTCCAGGGCAGCGGCGTTGCCGGTCAGAAGTTTGATGCTGGTTTGAGCGGAGTATGTATAGACATTATCCGGGATCACACGGCCGTTAAAAGTCTCAACACCGTCCACCGTGGTACGTAGAAACGCGCGATCATGCGCAATAATCACTACCTGCAGCGGGGCAGTGTTGACCGTAGCCACAATCGTAGGTGTAGGTTGCACCACATCCACACCCGGGATGGGGGTATCTTGTGCGGCAGCCGCGGTGCTTTCGGCTTGTTCCGTCCAGGCCAGGTTGGGTGCGGGCGACTCACTGGGGGTAATTTGCAGCATTTCAGAAATGGAGGGTGCTTCGGTCGGACCGCCGACGCTGTGACTGAATACCTGGGTGGCACCCCAAATGATAAAAGCAAACAAAACCACGATCAAGATGCTGCCGATGATCAGGTCGGGGTTGATGATCTTGCGCCAACGCTCCGGCAAATTGACATTGAGCGAGACTGCCGGTTTTTCAGCCTTACGCTGCGGGCGCAGGCGTTCTTCGCGCTGCAACTGAAGTGCCTGGCTGAATAGGTCCATCAATGTTGTTTCTTCCATACCGAGGAATTGGGCGTAGTTATTGAGCATGCCGCGGCCCTGAACTGTGGAAGGCAGTTCACTGAAATGGCCTTCTTCCAGCGCGATCAGGAAGGAGCGCTTCAGGTTAGTGAAATTCTCGATGTCCGTCAGGCTCAATTCCATAGCCTTGCGGCGCGATTGCAGCAGGGTGCCAATTTGGTTGAAAATGTCCTGGGAAGTCGGTGTTGGAATATGCTTGCGTGAAACGGCTTGCCCCAAGCCATCTTCAGCGCTGTCCGCCGTATTTTGACGCACTTTCAGGAATGGCAGTAAGCTGCTGATTTTATGTCCAAAGGCAGCCAGCAGACGAACAGCCCGCTGAGACACTCCTTTGATACCGGGGGAAAGTTCCTTCTCAGGAGCCACCTCATTCGATATTTCGTCTGAGGGGATTTCATCTGCGGAAATTTGCGCCTGCACAGCCTGCAGCGCTGGTTGGTTTTCGTCAGATTCAGTATCCGCCGGCAATTCTGGGGCAGGAATACTTCCTTCTTCTGCAGAAACAGATTCCGGCAACGCCGCGGGTAAATCGGCTTCAGCTCGAACATCTCCAGCGTCATTAGTCATCACAGGTTCATCTGCCAGTTGAGCCGGTTTGTCCACCGGAGGTTGAACAGATGGTTCAGACTTCGTAGATCTTTCGGGTAACAACTTTTTCAGCCAGCCAAAGCCAGGTTTAGTTTCGCTTTCAGCTGAAATTTCAGGTAGGATATTTGATTCTGCCGGCGGTTCTTCCGCGGGTGCTTCCCATAAAGCTAACAATTCAGCGTACGAGAGCCCCAAGAATTCAGCATACAGCCTTAAAAAACCACGTGCTTGAGCATCCGAATTCAGTAATTCGGGATGATCGTCTTCCAGATTCTGGAGGTAATGGGCGCGGATATGCGTTTCATGCGCTGCATCGTCCAGGCTGATACCGGCCTGTTCGCGTGCATGCTGCAATCGCTGCCCTACGGTTGGTTTCATCGCTTCAGATTATAAAGGAAATACATAAAAACGCCGGCCTGATTTCTCAAAAACAGGCCGGCGGTCAGGTCGTGAATGATTAGGCTTCTTCTTCAGCCGGAGTTTCTGTTTCCGCCGCTTCTGCTGTCTCTTCTACTTCAACAACTGCTTCAGGTTGTTCTACAAGCATTTCTTCCGATTTTCTCGGGGATTTGCGTTCGGAGCTTTTTTCTTCTTTCTTCTCCTCGTCGCTTTCGATAATCACTTTAAATTCGGGAACCAGGTCGAAGGTCAGACGGATGCGCACCATGTGCTCACCCACCTCACGCAGCGGTTCAGATTCCAACAAGTGACGGTCGAGATTTGCGTTAATTTTCTCATTAACCGCATCAATAATCACTTGCTGGGTGATGGACCCGTATAGTTTACCGGTCTCGCCGACTTTGGCCTTGAAGGTTAATTCCAAAGCTTTGATCTGTTCAGCCAAACCGCTCATTTCTTCGTTCAGCATATCACGCTGTTTGGCCGCAGCTGCCTGAATCTTCTCAATCTGCCTTAATGCGCCTACGGAGGCAGGCACTGCCAGTCTTTGAGGGATCAGGAAATTGCGCGCGTAGCCGTCGGCTACTTTTTTTACATCTCCGGCACGTCCAAGGTTATAGACGTCCTTCATTAGCATTACTTTCATTAGTCAAGCCCTTTCTCTTTCAGATTTTATTAACGCGAAGGGTACAACGCGTCCAATCGCAATTCTACCATGACTTTGGGCCACAGATTAACACGGGTAAAAACCTTAAATTCAAATGGATTAAATACCCACAGATACAATCTTACTGATATACCCATTGGTCAAACAACGGGGTCAGGTCGCAAGCGCAGGTTTCCTCTGCCAGGGTCTTGAAATCCGCTCCGGTCGCAATGCCCCAACGGTATTCATCTGTATAATCACGCAACAGTTCATTGAAATTATCTTCGCCGATTTGTTGTTCCAATTCCGCAAAGAAAAGCGGTCCGCGGCCATACACAATCGGGCCGTATTCATCTTCGTTGTACGCCGCGGCCGGCAGACCAATGGGCATGGACGCCATATCAACGTTATCCCAACGCTGGTACCAGCTATCCACGAAACCCTCAGCGTTATTTTCTCCATAACGGTCCACGTAATACAGGTAGGTGGCGTACTGCACCAGGCTCTCATCCAGCCAGGGTTCCTCAATCTGATCGCTCATTATTTGGTTAAAGAACCACTGGTGCGCGATTTCATGCGCCGCCACCGATTCCAGGAAGGTCAGGTTGCCCAGATTATGGTCTGGGTTGTAATAGTATAGCGACAGGGAGGCAGCGGAAGAATATTCCATCCCGCCGGCATTCATGGGGGTGCTGATCAAATCCAGTTCGGTATAGGGATAAAGCCCAAAACGCTGGTTATAAGATTCCAGCGCATGCCCGGCCGTTTCCAGCACCAACATACCCCCATCACGATATTCTTCCAGATAATAACTGGTGATTTTGGTATCGCCTACTTTGCGGCTGGCGGATTGAAACAGCGGGCTGGCCGCCAGGAAGAAATCGCGCTGGGGACCGCCGACATAACGTACTACCTGCTTGCCATCTTTTACGGTGGTGTTCACTTCCACGCCCGAGCCGGCCAGGACAAGCTGTGGAGGCGCGCTGACTTGCACATCAAAGAAAGCCTCATCGCTGAAGAGCATGTCGGCATTGACAGGTGGATCTTCTACATTCCAGCCCTCGTTATTGAACACTGGAATGATGGGAATAAATTGATCCAGTGACAAGATATCGTCCAGATAAACATACAGGCCATAATTTCCGCCCATTTCGGTAGGAACCGTCTGGTCAAAGCTCATGCTGATGCTGACCGATTGACCGGGCTGCAACTCTGTGGGCAGCTCTACACGCATGGCCGTATTGTGATGATCCAGCACCACCTGCACCGGCTCACCATCTACATTCAGGTTTGAGACGGTCATATACGGGCCGGAGCCATTGGGGAACAAGCGGAAATAGATTTCTTGCAACGCAACTTCCTCATTGTTGGTGTACAGCACTTCCTGCTGTCCACTGACTGTTGAAATGCTATCGGCAATCTCAATTTCAATCCGGTAGCGCGTGGCCGTTTCCATCTCTGACAGTATTGGTTGGTAGCCTTCCACCAGATTGGCTTGATACACTACCAATGGATCCTCCGCTGCTGGAGCAGCCACCGGCTGGTCTTCCTCCATAAGTTTGTTTTGCTCCTGACCGGCAGATTGAACAGCACAGCCGGATAAGCAAAAAACCAGCAACAGTGGCATCAGGCTAAATTTTCGATAGGACATTTTCATTCCTAAAAAGATAAGCTATGAATCCGAGACAACGCCCGCATTAGATTGAATCATGGCGAAGGTCACCCCGCTGGGTTCATTGAACAAACAGATGCGCGAACGAGGAGAAATGTTGAAAGGTGCTTCGACAATGAATCCGCCTTTCTTCTGAACCAATGCGGCCTTGGCATCAATGTCCTGCACCTGGATGTAGATCGTCAGAAAAGGTAATTTCGCGCGCTTCAAAGTGAACATGGCACCTTCCAAGCTTTCCTGTTTTGGGGTAGTTTCGGGGATCAAGTAGTAGCCCAAGCGCTCATTGAATTCAATCTGCCAATCAAACACCTCGCGGAAAAACGCCGCGGATTCCTCCATGTCATGGCTGGCCAATTCCCAGAAAACAACCGGGTTCTTTTGCATGCGCTTCCTCCTGATTTGTCTTTGATATAGAAAAATATATTAGAACTTCACGTAATTTTAAAACAGAAAACCGCCCTTTCAGACGGTTTCTGCTTTTGGCTGCGGCATCCGTTTATCGGATTCCGAGGAGGGATGCCGCAGCGTTACGTTGACTACTACTCATATAGACACCACCTCCTCATCCTAAAGGATAGCAAGGTAATTGAGAGAATTGATCTCTCTAATCCCATTTTACACCCACTTGAAAATTTTCCAAAATCACTTTCGTGCCAATGCCCTCGGCTATAATTGGACATTAACATGGAAAAACAACCCAAGCTTTCAACCAAACGCATTCTTTTAGCCGCGCTGGTGCTGCTGGCAGCAGCCGGTATCACACTAAACTGGCTGCACCTGACGCCAGGCGGCTGCTACAGCAAAGGCATGGCCATCGGGTCTTCGGTCTGCCACCAACTGCCCTCCCATTCTTACATACGCGACGACATCCAATTCCCGCTGTGCGCACGCTGCAGCGGTCTGTATTTGGGCTGCTTTATCGGCATCCTGTACTATCTCACACAAGACAAAAAAGCCGGGCTGCCCGCCAAAGGCTACCTGATCCTCTTGGGGGTGCTGACGCTGGCGTGGGGTGGAGATGGGTTGAACTCGTTTATCAGCGACCTGTTCAACAGGACCTTCCTATACACCACCAACAACACCACGCGTCTGGTGACCGGCTTTGGCATGGGGCTGGTGCTCTCCACTGCCTTGATGACGCTCTTCAATCTGACCATCTGGAGAACACCACAAAAGCCCCCCCTGCTGCATTCCGTCAGGCAAGTCGGCGCCTACGGATTGGCCGCAGCGGGTGTGGGATTGCTTTTAATTTATGCCGGAAAAACCGTCTTCCTGTCACTGGCAGCGGTCAGCATCCTGATGATCGTGCTGGTGATCTCGATGCTGTACACCGTCTTTTGGGTGATCGTCACACGCCGCGAGAATTCCTTCGAGCAGCCCGCCCAGCTGTGGCTGTTCATGTTGGCCGGTTTCACCACCGCCATGCTGCAAATCACGCTGATGACTGTTCTGCAGGATTGGTTATTAGGATAAATAATCCCGAAAATTTATATCGAATTAACGGTAACTAACGTACCTGTCAGCGTAGCTGAGGTCGCTACCTCCACCACGCTTTCTGTGCTATCCGTGGCCGCGCCTGCCGTGGTGGGCATCCTGCTGGTGCTGCTGTGTTATTTCTTTCTGCGTACTCCAGCAGATAAACGCTAAATCAGTTTTCGAACATTAAAATCCGGATACTCATTAAACAAAGACTGTAACTCGCGCAGACCGTCGCGCGCTTTAACCGCCAATTCAGGCGGGAGTGCCAGTTCGGCAAACTCATCCTCGTCCAATACCAACTGACGCCCATCCGGAAAGACCAGCAAATCCAACGCCAGGTCATCATAGCTGAGCTGTCCATCTGTTACCTGCACCGGCTTGGTTACGTTGCAATACCAGCCCTTCAAGTGACCGTCATCGCGGTCGTAAATCTGGTAGATGTTAAAATATTTTCCCAGCAAATACAGCTCGAGAAAGCGGTCTCTTTCTTTCAGCAGCATGCCATTAAATTCAAAGTCGCTGCGGTTGAAGAAAGCTTCAAACAAGTAGCCGCGATCAGATTGCGCGATGACCCGGCCGGGATAATGCCAAACTTCACGGCCAAGATGATCGTTCTTGATAATTGTCATTTCGATTGCGTTTTCGGGGTTCATGTGCCCTGCCCTTCTATCTTTGGAAAACACAGGATGGAATGCGGCTGGAGTGCCAGGCGGACCTGTCCGCCGCGCGGCAGGGACTCGTTGAAAAAGAAGGTCATTTCCTGCCCATGCGCTAATTGAAAGTCTATCATATAGCCCATGCCTTGAAAACGGATATCCTTTACCCACGCATCCAGTGTGTTTTTTTCATCCGCTGCCAGGCTGGCCGCATCCAACGGCAGCACCACTGTTACAATTTGTCCTTTTTGATATTCCTGCGATTGCGGCCCGCATTCCAACAAGCCATCTGCTGTACGCACACGCAGCGGTTCACTTTCAACCACATGCCCATCCAGGCGGTTCTTATGCCCGAAGAAAGCCGCCAGCCAGAGCGAATCGGGATGGTTATAAACTTGGTCGGGGCTACCGGATTGGATGATGCGCCCTTCATGCAGGATGAAGAGCCGGTCACCGAAGGTGAAAGCCTCCTCTTGGTCATGGGTTACGTAAATGACGGGAATGTCCATCTGCTGCAGCACGGCGCGCAGATCTTCACTGAGCTGCTCGCGCAGCGCGCGGTCGAGCGCGCCCAGGGGTTCGTCCAGCATCAACAGGCGCGGGTGCGGCACCAAGGCACGCGCCAGGGCCACGCGCTGCTGTTCCCCGCCGGATAGATCAGTCACGCGTCGTTTGGCAAAAGCGTTCATGTTTACCAATGCCAGCGCCTCATCCGTACGTCGGTGAATCTCATCATCAGGTAAGCGCTGCATGCGCAGCCCAAAAGCGACGTTCTCGCGCACATTCATATGCGGAAAAAGGGCATAATCCTGGAACATCAAACCGAAACGGCGCAAGTGTGCTGGTTCATGCGTGATGTCCTGCCCGTCCCACAGCACCTGACCGCTTTCCAGTTCCTCCAACCCGGCAATGATGCGCAGCAGGGTACTCTTGCCGCCGCCGGAGGGGCCCAGCAAGCAGACAGTTTCATCCGCCCCTAATGTAAAAGAAATATCATCCAGCAGCAGCTGTTTTTCGTAATATTTGTGAATATTGCGGATTTCAAGCATCAGGTTGCACCTTTCTAGTATTATCGCTCCAACCCGGCAGCTGCAGGCGGTCCACTAAGAACATGCTCAACGCGCAAACCGCCAGCAGGATAACCGACATGGCCATGGCCTGGCCGTAATTCAAACTGCCGGGCAGGTTGAGGTAGCGGTACACCGCGATGGGCAGGGTGGGAATATCCGGGCGGGTCAGGAAGGAGGTGGCGCCAAACTCACCCAGCGAAATCGCGAAAGCATACACGAAAGCGGTCAGCGCAGAACGCCAGATTATAGGCAGCTCCACCCGGCGCCAAACCGCGCGGGGGGAAGCACCCAGCGTGCGCGCCGCCCACTTGAGGTTGGCCGGGATGGCATTTAAAGCCGGTTCAATCAGGTTGAGCACAAAGGGCAGCGCAATGAGCGCATGCGCCAGAGGGATGAGCAGCGGATACCAGCGCAGCGCCGTGCGGCCTGTGCCAAAAGCCAGGTACAGGCCCAGCCCAAAGGTAACCGCCGAAGTGCCCAGGGGCAGCAGCACCAACCAGTTGAGCACGCGGCTGAGGATACGGCTGGCACGCGTGGCAATAGCCAGCAGCATGCCCAATCCCAGCGCCAGGCTGGAAGCCGTCAGCGCGTACAGTAGCGAGTTGCGCAGCGCATCAATGGGCGGTACGTAAAAAATGGATTGGCGGCTGTTGACAAACAGCTGGCGGAAATATTGCAGGGAGAGATGCCAACCATTCTGATCGGAGACGATCAGGGCCTGCCCGACCAATGCAATCAGCGGCATCACTAAAAGGAAGACAAGAAAGAACGACATGATAAAGACAAATAGCTTTTCGGGAGCCTTCTTGGGCTTGCGCAGGTTTTCCTGGTTACCGCGCGGCATGACCGGCACACTCAACGAGCGACCGGTGCCGATGATCAGCGCGGTAATGCCCATGCAAAAGACCAGCTGGATGAGCGAGAGCAAGCCGGCCAGCGGCAGGTTGAGAAACTGCATAGTTTGGATGTAGATTTCCACCTCCAGCGTGCTAAACTGCGGACCGCCCAGCATCAGGATGACACCGAAGCTGGTGAAGTCAAACAGAAACACCAGCAGGAAGGCTGAAATGAGCGCAGGGCGTATTAATGGCAAAGTAACCTGGCGGAAGACGCGCGCCGGAGAGGCGCCCAGCGTGCGCGCGGCGTTCTCCAAGCGCAGGTCCACCCCTTCCCAGGCGGTCGAGACCACGCGGATGACGATGGAGGTGTTATAGAAAACATGCGCCAGCAGAATAGCCGCCAAACTGTTTTGGATAACTATGGGCGGTTGGGCCAGCTGAAAAGCCGCCATAAGGCCCTGGTTAAGCCAGCCGTGCGGGCCGATCAGGGCGTTGAAAGCCGCCGCTACTACCACGGTGGGCAGGATGAAGGGCAGCGTGGAGGCTACACGCAGAAAACCCTTGCCGCGGAAGCGGAAACGGCTGAACAGGTAAGCCGCAGGCATACCCACCACCAGCGTCAGCAGAGTAGAAAGCACTGCCTGGTAGAAGGTAAAGCCGGCCGTGCGACCCACCAAGCCCCAATCCCAACCCGTCAGGCCATTCTGGCGCCATTTCGAAAGCGACAGCGCCGCAATTTTGCCCAGCGGGAAGAAATAGAACGCCAGCAGAAAACCCAGCGGCAGCAGCCACAGAGCCAGCCTGCCGGCGTTCCAACGTTTGGATTGCATTATTGCAGTATCTGCTCCCGCCAAGCCTCGATCCAACTATCGCGGTTGGCTTCGATCTCGTCCATGGGCAGCGAGGCCGGGTGCTCGGGCACCTGATTATATAGGGTGAATTCTTCTGGCAGCTTTGCGTTCTGGTTGGCCGGGAACACGAACATATTTAGGGGAATGTCCTCCTGGAAAGTCGTGCCCAGCATAAAGTCCACGAACTTTTCGGCCAGCGCGCGCTGTTGGGTGCCCTTGAGGATACCCACGAATTCGATCTGGCGGAAGCACATATTGTCGCCCACCAGTGAAGCGGTGGGGGCTTCATCCAACGGTTCTTCGGCATAGACCACCTCGACCGCCGGGCTGGTGCCATAGGATACCACCATAGGCTGGGCGCCCCGGCCGGACGAACCGGAGAAGTTGGTGTAGTAAGCCGTTTCCCAGTCATTAACCAGCACCAGGTCATTATCCATCAAGCGCTGCCAGTAATCCAGGTAACCATCACTGCCGTATTGGGCTATAGTAGCCAGCATAAAAGCCAGGCCGGGCGAGGAAACCGCGGGGTTCTCGACCGCCAGCAAACCGGCGTATTCCGGTTGGGTCAAGTCTTCCAGCGAAGCTGGCAGCGCCATGCTATTATCGGCAAAATAAGCTTTGTCGTAATTGATGCACACGTCGCCGTAATCCACCGGCAAGGCACGTGCCTGATCATCCAACTTGAACACGTCAGGGATATGGTTCAGCAGCGGGGATTCGTAGGCTTCGAAGATATCTTCAGCTAATGCCCGCGACAGGAAGGTGTTATCCACACCGTAAAACACGTCCGCCACCGGGGCATCTTTGGACAGCACCGCACGGTTAAGCGCGCTGCCCGCGTCACCGCTCAGCAGGAAATTGACTTTGACGTTATTTTCTTCTTCGAACTGCGCAATGACGTCCTCGCTGACAGCGAAGGAATCATGCGTCATAACGGTCAGGGTAGCCGGTTCTTTTTGGCAGGCACTCAAAGCCAGCGCCAGAACCAGCAGACCCAGAAGGATCGTTTTTTTCATCGGTTACTCCTCAAAATTACAAATTGTTTTTACGGAGATGCACACACAGCAACTCTCCGTGTTCAATCTCAACCGCGGCCTGGTCGGTCAGCATCACATTGCTGATGCCGCGCGTTTGGCCGGGGCTGAGCGTTTCCGCATTCAGCGGATATTGCAAAGCATGGGTGCGCACCCCTTCAACAGCCGAACCTGCGGGGATGAGTGAAACGATATCGCCCTCGCTACCCTGGATGGTGAGGGTCGCGGTGATCAGCCGCACCTCGGTAAGCCCATCATCCAGGCTCACATCCATACCGGACAATTCCGGCAGCCGCAGCAAGCCAATGTTAGCCAGGGTCTGGTCCAAACGCCCGCCCAGGGCGGCCGCCAGCAGGATGCCCTCCACGCCGCGTTCATGTGCCGCGCGCAGGGCTAACTCCAGATCGGTGAAGTCCTTCTCAGCCGGGAATTTGCGGATTTCCGTCGAGCCGCCTGCCAGCCAATCCACGTCTGGTTGACTGACTGAATCGAGATCGCCGATCAGCAAATCCGGCTTGCGGTCCAGGGCACGCAGATGCCGCAGGCCGCCGTCGGCCGCGATGAGATAATCATCCGCACGCAGCAGCGCGCGCATGCGCTCCGGCTGCCCCAGCTCTCCATTGGCAAAAATCACTGCTCGCATAAAAAAACTCCCTTACCATTGAAGGGAGTTTAAAGGCTATAAGATACTCCCTCCGCCGGTATTATCCGGTTCAGGTTCTGCGGGTCGAGGATTTTCGCATCCTCCTCTCAGCCTGGCATTTCAGGCTCCCCGGTTCGGTTGTTAACTACAGTTTATGAGCGTTTGTTCGATATGTCAATAAGAGAAATGTCAACAGAAAATATTCTCACGCTTTCTCTTTGATGAAGATTTGCAAACAGGTTGCATCATTCCCCGCATGGACCAGTTGGTAATCTTTGCGGGAATCCAACCAGGCGCAAAACTCTTCCAACAAGCCAAAGTGATAATATAGCGTGTAAGTCTGTTGACCAGCCTGGATCTGCCAGGTATAAGAAAGCGCATCCTGCGCCGAAATACTCACCGGCTGTCCAAGCTCGCTGCTGACGCACTCAGCCAGCGTAGTTAAAGATTTCATGAAGCGTTTATCCAGCGGTTTAAGGCGATTATCGATGCTTCCCAAATCGGAAATTTCGCTGTAGTAGCGCCGCAGGAAAATCAGTGAAGCACGGCCTACTCGGATCAGCAATCCCATGGCAGTCTGCGGGTCATACTTACGTGCCAAGACCGCCCCCAGATCTTCCAGGGAAAAGCATGAGGCATCAGCCGGAACGAGGGTCGGCAAGCCCATGGCTTTCAAGCTGTCAAAGGCTTCTTTCTCGCCTAATATTTCCACCGCGGCCTGGCAGATGGCGTCCACAAAAAGATTTTCCATATTCGAAAGCTGTTTCCTCGTTTTTCTTGCTCCGTTATAATAGCTGATTATGTCCAAAATGGTAAGAAATGTCCAGCCCTATTAAACATTTTTAAGATATGCAGGGAGATGCATCATGAAAGTCTTGATGATCTGCGGCAGCAACCGCCGTAACGGCAACACCCACCAAATTCTGGATTTGCTTGCGAAAACATTGACCGAACAACCGCCTTCCGGACAGGAAAGCGAGGTTGAGATAATGGCATTAGGCCAACAGCAGTTGAAGACTTGCACTGGTTGCCGAGCCTGTTTCGATAAGGGCGAAGAACGCTGCCCGCTAAAGGACGACCTGCTGCCAATTCTGGCAAGAATGCAGGCCGCTGATTTGTTGGTGATTGCCAGCCCAGTTTACGTCAGCGACGTGAGCGGGTTGTTGAAAAACTGGATCGACCGGCTGGCTTTTTTGTGCCACCGCCCGGCATTGGGCGGCAAACCCGTTTACCTGATCGCCACTACCGGCAGCAGCCCAGCCGGTTCAACCCTGCGCACCATGCAGGGCGCGCTGATCACCTGGGGCGCACGCTTGCGCGGTTCATCTTCTTTCATAATGGGGGCGCTCATGGATGAGGACAGCATCAGCCAGCGTTACGGCGCACGCATCCGCAAGGCCGCCGTCGCCATCCGCCGAGAGTTGGCAGATCTCCCGCAGTGCCGGCCCAACCTGGTCGAGCTGATCGTCTTCAAGATCCAGTCCAATGCCTGGAGAAAAGCCAAACCCGAATCATTGGATCACCGCTACTGGCAAAAAAACGGCTGGCTGGAACCCAGCGCGACCTACTTTGTCCCGCATAAAAACAATATCTTCGTTAGCCTGCTGGCCCAGGTGATCGGCCCGCTGGTGGCTTTTTTCGTCAGTTAATTTCAATGTAAAAAAAGCGCCCAGGATAGCATTCTTAAGCTATCATATTGACATGCCAACTTTGATTGAAAGCATCATCGATTACGAGCCCGACCAGCTGGATATGCTGGCTGAGCAGTGGGGTATCGAGCAAGAACTGGACCCCGCCAAACCCAAGGCGCGCCAAATCTCCGCGCGCTTGCTGGATCGAGAACTTTTCACCGAAGTGCTGCAAGCCCTGCCGGACAAGGCTTACCAGGCCCTGCTGCGCCTGACGCGCTCCGGCGGCCGCCAACCGCTGGACCAGTTCCAGCGTGTTTTCGGCGAACTGCGCGAAATGGGCGCGGCCCGGCGCGGGAAAGTGCGCCCCGACCGCAACCCGGCTTCTATCACCGAAAAGCTGTATTACAGCGGCTTCATCGCGCGCGCTTTCCTACGTGAGGGCGGCCAACCACAGGAGTTCATTTACCTGCCGGAAGAATTCCAGCAGTTCATGAGCGACGAAATCGAGCGCCTGGAAGCCGACAATATTCCGGCATTGCCAAATTACTCTCCGGCTCGTGTTTATACCGCCAGCGACGTCATTTTGGAGCACGCCTGCACACTGCTGGCCGGATTGCGTAAAGGTTTGGCGCCCAAACAGATCGAGTTGGCCAGCCCGCAGGTTCCGGTAGATTTTCTAAAAACGCTTTTATCAGAAGCTGGACTGCTCAACAGCGGCAAACCTGATCCGGAGCGCATCGGCGCCTTTCTGGAAGCGCCGCGCGCACAATCCTTTTCTACGTTGAGTCAGGTCTGGCAGCACAGCACGGTCGTGAATGAAACCCGCCTGCTGCAGCAGCTGGAATTCGAAGGCACACTCAAGATCAACACCCTGCAGCTGCGCCAACGCCTGCTGGCCCTATTCGCACCCCTGCCCGCCGAGCAATGGTTCGATCTGGATGAATACATCGGTTGGGTCAAGCAACACAGACCGGATTTCCTGCGCAGCGGCGGCGAATACGACAGCTGGATCATCCAACACAAAGATAAAGGCTTTTACCTGAAGGGCTTCGAGTATTGGGACGAAGTAGAAGGCGCTCTGCTGAAAGCGGTGTTAATTGGGCCTTTCTTCTGGCTGGGCCTGACAGACCTGGGCACCAAGAGCAAGAACGGTAAAGTACAACTCTTCCGCCGCTCCGCTTGGGCGGAGGCGCTGCTCGATGGACAATCACTCGAATACACGCAGGCAGAGGTCGATGGTTTTGCGCTCAACAAGGACGGCAGCCTGCTGGTGGAACGCGGTTTTCCGCTCAGCCTACGCTACCAATTGGCGCGCTTCTGCGAATGGGACCCAGAAAAGAAGGGCAAGTACAGCTACCACATCTCCCCGCCCGCCCTGCAGGAAGCTCTGCGTCAGGGGTTGCAAGTCAACCAGCTGATTGCGTTGATCAACAAGCACGCCCGCAAACCGTTGCCGCCTAATATTCCGCAGGCGCTGGAACGCTGGAAGCAGCATGAATTGGAAGCCGTCTTCGAACAGCCAGTTCTGCTGCGCGTGCGTTCGGCCGCCATCATGGAGCAACTGCTGGCTTCGCGCGCCGGAAAGCCGCTGTTGACACGCCTGAACGACACCACGGCTGTGGTTAAACCGGGCGGCGTGCAGGCACTCAAAGATACCCTGCTGGACCTGGGTATCCTGGCGGATGTACGCCTGGAAGTATAATGGTCCCGAAAAATGAAAACTGAAACCACACACGAGGAAATCGCATGGCAAGATTAGAATGGATCCAGAAAGAACTGAAAAACCTGAAAGAAGCAGGCCTCTACAACCAGATCCGCACGCTTGGCTCACCGCAGGGCGCCTGGCTGGAAGTGGACGGGCGCAAGGTGCTTAATTTCTGCTCCAACAACTATTTGGGTTTGGCTAATGACCCGCGCATGGTCGCAGCCGCCCAGGACGCACTCAAACGCTACGGTGTCGGCCCCGGCGCGGTGCGCAGCATTGCCGGCACCATGGACATTCACACCGAACTGGAAAAACGCGTGGCCGCCTTCAAACAGGCCGAAGCCGCTATCACCTTCCAGTCCGGCTTCTGCGCCAACCTGGGCACCATTCAAGCTTTGGTGGGCAAGCGCGACGTGATCTTTTCGGACGAATTGAACCACGCCAGCATCATCGACGGCTGCCG
>DHVJ01000057.1 GCA_002412595.1 Anaerolineaceae bacterium UBA5211 | reverse complement strand
TGGCAGACGCGCTACGTTCAGGGCGTAGTGAGCATTACGCTCATGTGGGTTCAAATCCCACCTTCGGCATAAACCCTGTGAAAACAGGGTTTTTTATTTAATTGAAATCCATTTTTATATGCGGTAATATTGGTATATGCCCAAGCTTAATGCGTTTTGGAAAAGGTGGATTTTTCTAGGTCTGATCATCATCCTTTTCTTCATGGTTATGACTTTGAATTCCAGTATTTCAGAGTATTTTCGGTTGACTGACCAGCGCAACCAGATGACAGCACGCATCGATAATTTAGAAGCCACCCAATATGCCTTGGAAACACAAATTGCTTATGCAGATTCGGACAAAGCCGTGGAAGAGTGGGCGCGTACGTACCAACGCTATATCCAGCCTGGAGATCAGATGATTGTTCCGGTCTCTCCACAGGAAGTCACTGCTGAATTTAACTATGTGCAGACGCCAACTCCCAGCGCAGAAGATAACTGGCAGATTTGGTGGGAGCTGTTTTTCGGCGAATAAACCTGATCCGTAATTTAAGTTAGAATAGTTTTGCAAGCCGAAATAGTTGTATGGCTATATCAGAATAAAGAAAAGGAAAAACTATGTTAGGTAGGCAATCTCCTCAAAATGTTCGCGAACCTTATAAAACAAAGAAGCCGTTTTTACCGGTGTTCTTAGCGGTTATGTCAACATTGTTGGTCATTGTGGGTATTGTGATCATTATTATGGGAATTTCAGGCGGCGGTCTTAAATTCAACCTGTTCAGTAAAGAACCTACACCCACCAATACACTGCCCCCGACCCCGGTGATGTCACCGACAGCCACATTTGAACCTACGATTTCCCCAACAGCGACGGTTACAATTTCGCCCACCCCGTCCGGTCCTTTTGAATATGAGGTTCAAGAAGCGGATACTTGTTACGATATCGCGCTGAAGTTTGAAGTTGACTTGGAAACATTGCTGGCTATCAATAATTTTGAAGATGGCACATGCCCAATTTACCCGGGTGAAAAGATCAAAGTTCCAGCGCCGGGCCAGACGCTACCAACTGCCACACCGGTGCCTTCTGATATAGAAGCTGGGACCAAAATCACCTATAAAATTCAATCGGGTGATTCGCTGGCCTCCATCGCCGATCAATTCAACACCACGGTGGATGACATCATCGCGCAGAACCCGGACAAGTTAGGTGATGATACCAATACGCTGTCGATTGGAATGGAAATTACCCTGCGGGTAAACATTGTTACACCCACACCTACTTTTGCTCCGACCAGCACGCTGGCCTCCTGAGCGACGATTTAAAACCTAATTACTAACGAAAATGAGTAAGCAAACCTCCTGGACTTCAGGAGGTTTTTTTTTATACACATTCGGACAAACTCAAACGTATTTCTTCCCGCACGCGTTCATCTTCTTCAATCGATAACGCTTTTTCAAATTTTTGGCTCAAGTCCGGCGGGTGCAGAGCAGCCAGTGCCCAGGCTGCGTGCAGGCGTAAAAGCCAGTTTGGATTTTCTTCCAGGACGGAATTTACACTTGGCAGGCAAGCCGAGGAGCCGGAATTACCCATGGCAACAATCAAATTACGCTGAAACCCGATGTGCGTTGCACGCAGGATGGGGCTGGCAGCATATTTTTCCCTGAAGGCAAGTTCATCCAGCTCAATCTCGGCCAGCAAATCAACGCCGGGAGTGAGAACTAGAGGCAGCAGGTTTGTATTGTTTTCCGCTTGAGCCTGAGATTTGTGATTCCAGGGGCAGACATTCTGGCAGGCATCACAGCCAAAAATCCAACTGCCTATCTTTGATCGCAACTCGCGTGGAATTACCCCTTTATATTCAATGGTCAGATATGCGATGCATTCCTCAGCCCGCAAATTGTGATTTTCGGTGATACAAGCGGTTGGACAGATTTGTTTGCATTTTTGACAGCTGCCGCACAGGTCCTTCGAAAAAGGCTTATCTAAAATAAGATCCAGATCGGTCAGAATACAGCCTAAAACTTGAAAGGAACCGGTTTCCGGTGTAATCAGTAAAGAGTTCTTCCCGATCCACCCGGCACCGGCCATAAATGCAGTGTCCTTTTCCAGTAATGCGGAAGAATCCACAAAGATACGGTATTGAACCTCTTTTCCCATTTCCTGAACAATATAACTCATCAATTGCTTCGCGGCTTGCTTGAGGGCAGTGTGATAGTCCGCATGCAGGGCATAGGAGGCGATTTGTCCAAGCGGACGCTGTTGGTTGTGCTTAGGCGGGAGGGTTTGCGTAAGCGGCGTATAGCGCGCACCAAAGACCAGTATGGAGCGGGCTTTCCCCAGTAAGTCAGCTGGTTCTCCCCTGGAGTGTTTTACCCGCTCGGATAGCAGGTAGCCCATTTCGCCAGTGTGGCGGTCAGCCAGCCAGCGCAGATAGGCGGGATAATGCGGCGTTTGGCCGCTGTGGGTGATGTGAAGAAAAGAAAAGCCAAGGCGGTCGGCCTCGGCTTTGATCTTATTTTCTATTGTACGCATCGCTTGCACAATTGAAGCGCAGAAAATTATCCCGCGGGTGTGGGTGTCTTTTCTTCTTCCGTACCCACTGTGATGTAAACGTAAAGTTCCTCGCCAAATACCTGGCTGTTGGGATTCATCAGGAACCAGCGTGAGAAATGTTCTCCTAATGAATTGGGTGCTCGCAAGGTAACACTTAAATTGATTTCCGCTCCAGGAGCTACGGAAGTGGTCAGAGGAATCTTGACATCTTCACCCCAGTTGTTGTCATCGATATTGACCAGTACATAGTCGGTAGTCCAAGTGGTTGAACCGGTGTTCTTTACCTTCCATACCTTCTTGAATGATTCATTGGCATAGTAAACTTCGCCATCCGGTACAGTTACATCTGCAACCCAGGCAGCGTTATCGCCGGTGCTAACGGGCGCTGTAGCGACTGTACTGTTGGAGACAGGTGCGGTGACCGCTACGGTAGGTACAGTTGGGAGCGCCGTCAAATCCTGTGTGGGCAGGGCTGGAACGGTTGGAGTGGGTGCCAGTGTGGCGGTGGGAGAAGGGGTCAGTAGGGCTGCCTGCGTGATTTCCGCAGCCACAGTCTGGGCAACTTCTGTCATGATCGCGTTGGGGTCTGTTGTTGGGGTTGGTTCCACTCTTGACCCACAGGCTGTGCCAATGTATGCAAGACTCAGTAAAATACTTAACATCGTTACAAATCTTTTATTCATTTTTTACTGCCTTTACTTTCTTAATCCTGTATCGAGAGCAAAATCATGGGATCAAATAGCTGAAATTGATTGCTTACTCTCCAAACACAGTAATTATACCTTTCTGATTCGGTGGATTGGAGGGTATAGTATGCCATACTTTCAAATCTGGCGCCAGAAGGGCCAATGCGCGTTTCAAAGTGCAAATGGGCGTTGGAAGACATGCCTGAATTTCCCACCAGGCCAAGCTGCTGGCCGCAGGAAACCTGATCGCCGATCTGCGGAGTGGGCAATTCTTTTAAATGTGCGTAGAGGATATATACGGAGCGTTGTGTTTCGCTCAACGTAAAAGTCAATTCGCCGGATGCCGGGCAATTGACGCGTGGATCGGGCACCACAGTGGGCTGCGCTTCCGGCAGATTCAACGCAGCAGCCAGCGCCGGATCAATTTGATCCAACGGCGTTTCCACAATGATGGAATAGCCGTAGGGGTCTTTGTTGCCCAGAATGGTCACCACCTCTCCAGGTAAAGCAGCGTTCACCGCCAGACCTTCGATGCCGACCAAATCATTAAACCGGAAAAAAGCAAAATCTACGCCATGGTGGCCGTCATCGTTTTTCGGACGAGGAGTTTTATAAGGTTGGGTAATAATGTTATTCAAGTCTGTCAGGGTCAGGCCCTCTAAAGGTGAACAAACGCTGTCAATATAATCCGGTGTGGGAGTTGACGGGACAGGCGTTTGGGTTGGGGGCAGCGTGAGTGAGGGCGTGATCGTAACGGGGATCGGGGTTGGCATACTGGTTGCGCTGGCGTTGGCCGCTCCGGCTGAACACGCGCTGAGAAGGGCAGAAAGTACCAAAAAGGTGATGATCGTAAAACGCTTTTGCATCATAATGGTTGGATTTGGCGGCATTCCAGATAGAAACGTTTTTCGTTGGTTTCACCCATCGAGAAGGTCTTGCGGGGAAGTTCACCGTCTTTGATGACCGCTTCGAATAGCTGACTTTTTTGCATGGCAGGTAAAAAGATGCCGGCATGGTTGGGTTTGCTGCCTAAATTGAGGACGGTTTCATCCCCATGTACATAATCAATGTTGTCCAACTGGTTGTTTTTAAGCAGCTTATCCAGGAAGGTTTGGACACTTCCAACGGTCAGAGCTTGCTGCGGATGCTTGATCTCGTACACCCAGAAACTCTGCGGGGTGATCAGCCCAAATTTTTGGACATGCGCAGGGCTTTCGAGCACAGTCTTCTTCATCGACGCAAAGTTAGCCTGCTCTTTAGCTTCGATACCTTCAGGGAAAAAACCTCCCAGAGCCGAATGCAAATCAATATGCGGATCCATCAGCAAGCGGTGAATGGGTTCAAATACCAGGGCAGGATCGTGAATATTGACCAATTCAACCAACGCAAAGCGTGCGGGATCATTTTCATCGCGATTGGCTTTTACTTCTTCCCATACCGACTTGGCAGTTGCCAGGGAATGGTTGCCGTCACCGACAGCAAATAAGAAAGGTGCTTCAGTATTGCCCAGATTGTATTTCTGTTGGAATTGACCCGGCTCAAGCAATCTTTCGAGTGCTGCCACGATTTGTTTTTCAATCTTCTCATCAGATACTAAGTATCCGGCTAAATGTCCGCCAGCCTGCATGAGATCAAAGTTATACAATTGGGGCATTTCAGCTGTCATTGTGCTTAATGGCTCAATGACAGTCCTGTGCGGATCATCAATGAGCACCAGGATATGTGGGATTTCCAGCAATGCATCTTTACGGATCTTGATTCTGGGAGGCAGCCGGTCTATGATGGTGCCTTCGGTGGCACGGATGAGTGATTTTGAACCTTTGATGAAGCTGTACTGCTCCAGATCGAGGGCGGCAATCAACCCACGGCGTTTCTGATTTCCGATAACGCGTTCGGTGAAGATGAAACCTTCCACAGGTGATAAGACCTTCTTATCCATATAATCCCGCATGGAAGGATTGATCTGTCGTTGATGGGTTATTTCCTTTTCAGTTCCCAGGTATGCTTCCGGCAGGATCATACGATACGTTGAAGGGGCATCGCCAACAAGCTTTTCTACTGCATCCCAGTAATCCGGTTGGGAAGTATATTGGTCGCAGGCGACTACTGCCCAGCGGCCATAATCCATTCCTTCTGCCGGTATCAGAACATCCGGAGCTTGAATTCCAATGTGAAAGTAATTTTTCATTTTTTAAATTGTATTTTACCAAAATGAAAAACCCCCGTTAGAGGGTTTTCTATCTTAATCTAGAGTTGTAAAATTTAGCGCGACTGTGCCTGGTCCGATGTGCGTCCCAATTACAGGGCTTAATTCGCTCTCAACGAATTCAATAATGTCCGCGTCTTTGAAGCGTTTCTGCACCTCGGCTTTCAACCAGGCAGCGCTTTCAGGGGCGGTGGCCTGGGATATGCCGACGTAGATGGGCTTTTTGTCGCCCACCTGTTTTTCAAAAATCTCAATGATGCGGGCAAGGGCTTTCTTCATGGTGCGGACTTTTTCGTATGCCTCAATCTTGCCTTCCTTCACATATAAGATGGGTTTTAAATCCAAGGCTGAACCCAGTAATGCAGCCGCACCACCGATACGGCCGCCGCGTTTAAGGAATTCCAACGTATCCACCAGGAAGTAAATTTGCGTGTGCGCGCGCACGTCTTTGACGATATCGGCACACTCTTTCAACGAAGCACCATCTTTGGCTGCTTTTGCAGCCGCGATAGCTTGAAACGCGGTACCCAGGGTAGTAAATTCTGAATCAATTACCTCGATATTGTCGGCATTGAGTTGGCTTTTAGCCTGGTTTGCGGAATCCACTGTCCCAGACATCTGAGAGGAGATATGAATGCTGAGGATATCGCAGCCCTTGGATAAGTATTTTTCATAAAGGGTAATAAATTCTTTTGGAGATGGCTGTGATGTTGTGGGCATGACTTTAGCGCTCGGCAGTCTCCGGTAAAATTCATCGGGAGTGATATCCACACCGTCGCGGAAGATTTCATCTCCCCAAATAACGTGCAGAGGAATGACATCAATATCCAGTTCCTGGAGATATTTTTCAGGTAAATAAGCGGTGCTGTCGATGATAACTTTTACTTTAGGCATGTAAGCTCCATTTCAGATAAAATATAAATGGATTATAACATTCGTATATCAATTACAAATTAGGGTAATATATGCCTTGACGCATGAAATTAATTCCTATAAAATTGCGAATCTCGAATTGTAAAAAAATTTGTCTTCAAAGCAGTATAATAAGATGTTGTGTTTCATACAGAACAGCAAAAATCTAGAAAGCGACTCCTTTCTCGTCCCTCGGAGATTCTTGCTTCTGATGATCAGAAAATGTAAAAATTACAGGAGAAGCTTGTATGGTTAGAATACGTTTACGGAGAATTGGTTTACGCAACCAACCCAGTTACCGCATTGTCGCGACAGAAAAAGAGAGCCCTCGTGATGGGCGTTTTCTCGAAATTTTGGGATTTTACAATCCGCGCACAGATCCCTTTACCATCGAGGTAAAAGAAGATCGTGTTTATGAATGGATGAAAAACGGCGCCCAACCGAGCGAGTCTATGATGCAGATTTTTAAATCAGTCGGTTTATTGGAACGCTATGAAAAAGTAAAATCCGGCGAATCACTCGAAAAGGTTTTAGAAGAAGCCAACGAATTTTATCAATCTCGCCAAGCTGACCAAAAAACCCGCAAGGATTAATTGTCAGCTAGTCTGTTGTGATCCCTTTTTGAAAAGGAGAGACAATGAAAGAGTTAATTGAATATATTGCCACCCAACTGGTTGAGGATCAATCTCAAGTTACGGTTAAAGAATACGAAGACAGCGGGCGTGTACGCATTGAATTGAAAGTTGCCAAGGATGATATGGGCCGTGTGATTGGCAAAGGCGGCCGTGTGGCCAATTCAATCCGAGTACTCCTGCGTGTTGCTGCTGCGCGCGAAAGCAAGCGGGCAACGCTGGATATTGTTGAACCCTAATAATGTCTGATCAAAAACATCAGAGCAAAACAGAAAAACCTTCAGGCTCGCTTGCAAATAGTGAGCCTGAATTTTTAGCCGTCGGAAAAATCGGCAGGACACACGGCCTGCGGGGGGAATTATGGATGAATATCTATACCGATTTCCCCGAGCGGTTAAAATCGGGTAAATTAATTTTTATGGGCAACCGGCATGAAGAGATGGTGATTGCATCCTTCAAAGTCAGCGGCCAGCGCGGTTTAATTTGTCTTCGGGAAGTGAATACGCCGGAGGAAGCGAGCCGCTTCAAAAACCTGCTCGTATATATACGGCAGGAAGCTTTGCCCGAGCTGCCGGAAGGGGAGTTCTACCATCATGATTTAATCGGCATGCAAGTGCTGGATGAAAATGAAAAGAATTTAGGCATCCTGTTGGATATCATTTCCACCGGTGCAAACGATGTCTATGTTGTCAGAGATCCGTCAGATGAAAAAAAGGAAATATTAATCCCTGCAATTCCCGCGGTTATTTTAGACGTGGATGTTCAAGCAGGGAAGATGGTGGTCAAACTACAAGAGTGGGCATAGATCTGTGACTTCCGATTCAAAAAAATTCTGGCTGGGTTTCAGCCGGGTTAAGGGGATAGGCGCAGCCAGAACACAAATTCTCATAAAGTATTTTGGCGATCTGGCTGTAGCGTGGCGTGCCTCCGAGAAGCAGCTGCGGGAAGCCGGATTGAGCCCAAAACCGGTTCAATCCTTGTTGGAGCTGCGCCGAAACTTTGATTTAGATGGGGAGTATCAACGTATTATAGATTCCGGCATTCAAATATTGACGCTGGATGACCCCAGTTACCCTAAACGGCTGGCGACCATTGATTATCCCCCTCCGGTGTTATTCTTGAAAGGTGACCTGCAGCCGGATGATGATTTCTCGGTGGCGATTGTTGGTACGCGCCGGGTCACATCCTACGGGCGCCAGGTCGCGACAGAATTAGCCCGATACTTAGCCCAGAATCAGATGACTGTGATCAGTGGGTTGGCGCGCGGTGTGGACGGTATTGCACACCAGGCCGCATTGGATGCCGGCGGACGAACGCTGGCTGTGTTGGGTTCGGGTGTGGATGTGATTTACCCACCAGAGCATCGCAGCCTGGCCGCGTCCATTGTTCAAAATGGCGCTTTGATCAGCGATTATTATCCCGGTACTTCCCCTGAAGGCAACAACTTTCCGCCTAGAAACCGCATCATTTCAGGATTGTCGCTGGCAGTGGTCATTGTAGAGGCCGGTGAGCGTAGCGGCGCACTGATCACAGCCAATTTTGCGGCTGGGCAGGGCCGGGATGTATTCGCTGTTCCGGGTCCGATTTATGCTCCTCGCAGCAAAGGCACCAACCGGTTGATCCGTGATGGTGCGCTGCCGCTTTTGGAATTTTCCGAAATATTGGAAGCGCTGCAATTGGCCCAGATAGAAGATTATCGCTATGCCAAGCAAGTCATCCCGGAAAATGATATAGAATTGCTATTAATGGAAACATTACGGGATGAACCGATGCACATCAATGAGATCAAAGCAGTTACCGAATTACCGATTGATAAAATCTCGTCAGCATTGGTGTTGATGGAACTGAAAGGGTTGGTCAGAAACACAGGGAACCTCACGTATTTATCAGTTGGAGAATCAGAACTGCATTATGATGAGGCTTAATGGATAATTATTATGCTGTGATCATGGCTGGCGGCGGCGGCACCCGCCTTTGGCCGCTTTCGCGCAAGGAACGCCCCAAACAATTACTGCGGTTAGTTAGTGAACGATCCATGTACCAGATTGCCATCGATCGGTTGCTGCATATCTTCCCCACAAACCGCATCTTGATCGTAACTATTGCGGCTCAAGTGGAGGCGCTGCATGCGGAATTTCCCAGCATTCCACTTGAAAATTTCATCATCGAGTCCATGCCCAAAGGCACCGCCTCGGTGGTAGGCTTGGCAGCGACCTATCTGCTGGAACGCGATCCCGACGCGGTTATGGCCGTTCTAACGGCCGACCACGTGATAGAAAACGTCTCCCTATTTCACGATCTACTGGAAAAAGGCTGTATCCTGGCCGAAGAAGGACACCTGATCACCCTGGGGATTGAACCGACTTATGCGGCTACCGGATATGGTTATATTCAAGCTGGTAAACCTTTAACCAATGGATTTAGTTGGCGAGTGGACCAATTTGTGGAAAAACCGGATGAAAAGACCGCGCAGGAATATTTGAAATCCGGTAAGTATTTTTGGAATTCTGGTATGTTTATCTGGAAGGCAGATGTGATCATGGCGGAATTCGCCAGGCAGATGCCTGAATTGAATGCCATCTTGCAGGAGATCAGCGAGCACATCCGCCATGGGGATGCGCAAGCAGCTATCCCGGCAATATGGGAGAAGATCAAACCGCAAACCATTGATTACGGCATAATGGAACATGCGGATGATGTGGTAGTATTGCCAGCCAGAGATCTGGGATGGAATGACATTGGCAGTTGGGATTCTTTATATGAAATCCTTAAAGCCGATGAGAATGGAAACGTATTTAAATCCGGGAATGTAATCAATATCAACTCAAAGAATACCCTCTATCACAGTGAGATTGATGATAAATTAATCGCATTAGTGGATATTGACGATCTGGTGATCATCGACAGCGACAAAGCACTGTTGATTTGCAGGAAGGGTCAGACTCAGAAAATCAAGCAGATTGTGGAAGAATTGAAGAAAAAAGACCTGGATTCTTATTTATAGGAGTTAACTTGGAAGCTTACTGCATGAAATGCAAAGAAAAACGAGAAATACAAAACCCGACTGCGGGCTTCAATTCGCGCGGCACGCCGGTGACAACCGGAGTCTGTGCGGTTTGCGGCACCAAGCTCTATCGCATGGGCAGAACAGAAGCGCATGAAGGGTTGGTAGCGCCTGAACCCGTTCCGGGAGTAAAAAAGAAGAAGAACAGTAAAGTTGCCAATGTTAAACGCAAGGGCAAAATGGTGATTGTAGAATCACCTGCCAAAGCCCGTACAGTTGGTAATTTTCTGGGCAAGGACTATATTGTCAAGGCTTCGGTGGGACATGTGCGCGATTTATTGCGCTCCCAACTTTCAGTGGACGTTGATAATAATTTTGAACCGAAGTATCGTGTTCCCAATGAGAAACGTTCAGTTGTCAAGGAACTGAAAGCAGATGCTCAGAAGGTGGAAGAAATTTACCTGGCAACAGACCCTGACCGTGAAGGCGAGGCGATAGCCTGGCATTTGATGGAAGCTGCTGAATTGGACGAAGATCGCGTCAAACGAGTCGTTTTTCACGAAATCACCAAACCGGCTATCGCGGAAGCCTTTTCCAACCCGCGCGAAATTGATATTAATTTAGTGGATGCACAGCAGGCACGCCGGATTCTAGATCGTCTGGTCGGTTATAACCTGACGCCGCTTTTATGGCAAAAAGTACGCGGCCGCTTATCGGCCGGCAGGGTGCAGTCTGTGACCTTGAAACTGATCATTGAACGCGAGCGAGAAATTGAAGCGTTTAATCCGGAAGAATACTGGACGATTGACGGTGAATTTAAACCTGAGAATCAAAAAGAAACTTTCATTGCCCGGCTGGTAAAAATTGATGATCAGGACCCGCAACTGTCCGCACAGGATGTCGTTGATGGATTCCTGAAAGACCTGGAAATAGCCCCTTACAATGTTTCCAAGATTAAACGGGGTACCCGACGCCGCAAGCCATACGCGCCGTTTACCACCAGTACCATGCAGCAGCAGGCTTCCCGGCAATTGGGATTTACCGCCAAACGTACCATGCGCATAGCCCAACAGTTATACGAAGGTATTGACATCGGTGAAGGCGGGGAAACAGGTTTGATCACGTATATGCGTACGGATTCCACCCATGTTTCTCCCCTGGCTATTCAAGAGGTGCGCGACTACATTAAAGATGTACATGGCCCGGAATTTGTGCCGGAATCCGAGAACAAACACCAGACCAAGACTATGAAAGCCCAGGAAGCACATGAAGCTGTGCGGCCAACATCTGTGATGCGCGTTCCTGAAAAAATGAAACCATTTCTGAAACCGGAACAATTCAAACTGTACCAACTGATTTGGCGTCGTTTTGTGGCATCGCAAATGGAAGCGGCAGTTTATGAAACACTCTCAATCGAGATTAATGGGGACGGCAAGGAACATCAGTACCTGTTCCGTGCTTCCGGTTCACAAATCCAATTCGCTGGTTTTCTGGTACTTTATGAAGAGGCGAAGGATGAGGACAGTAAAGGGGAAGAAAATGGGGATTTGAAGATCCCGGAAGACCTAAAAGAAGGACAGTCGATCCTTTTAGTTGGCCTTAGCCCGGAACAACATTTTACTCAACCACCACCGCGCTTCACTGAAGCATCGCTTGTGCAAACCCTGGAAGAATTGGGTATCGGCCGGCCTTCCACGTATGCACCCATCATTTCTACTATTCAAGCGCGCGGCTATGTGGAGCGAGACGGCAAGCGTTTGCTTCCCACCGAGACCGGCTTTACGGTCAATGATTTGCTGGTGGAATACTTCCCTGATGTTCTAGGCGTGAATTTTACGGCGCATATGGAAGAAGATTTGGATGAAATTGCCAGCGGTGAGCGTGAATGGCGAAAAGTGATTGCTGATTTCTACCAGTCCTTTGAACCGCAGTTGAAGCACGCGCAGGATGAAATGCCTGAAACCAAAATGGAGCCGGAAAAGATCGGCAAGGCCTGTCCGGAATGCGGGAATGATTTGGTAATCAAGTGGGGCCGCTTCGGAAAATTTATCAGCTGCAGCGATTATCCCAATTGCAAATACACAGAACCTTACCTGGAGAAAATTGGCGTGCTGTGTCCTAAGGATGGCGGCGAAATTGTCATTCGCAAGACACGCAAGGGCAGGATATTTTACGGCTGTGAGAATTACCCAAATTGTGATTTTACATCCTGGAAACTGCCTATCAGCACACCTTGCCCAGCCTGCTCGGGTGTATTGACCATCAAGAACAAGAATGAATATCAATGTCTGAGTTGTGAAGAGACATTTTTGATCAGCAGTATTAAGGTTGAAGAAACGGCATAAAACTTGCAATGTTATTCATATAAGTTATTCGGTTAATAGCAGGAGAGGTTACTATGGATAAAATAAAAGCGTATTTGAAGAAACCGGCCGCGCTAGGTGTAGGCGCATTGATCGTCGGCATACTGTTCGGCCTGGTGGTATTGGGATGGGGAGTCTGGCCGCTGCAGTGGGTGGATGCTTCCCCCGCCGACCTGCGGATGGATTACCAACGTGATTATCTGTGCATGACGATTGATTCCTACATCAAAAATCAGGACAGTAAGTTGGTACAACTGCGCTGGGAAGGTTTAGGCGAAAATGCCAACGCACTGCTGGATACACTAACCCCGGCGGTTTGCGGATTCAGTTCAAACACTGAAATTCAAGCCTTTAAAGAAATGATGGGCGCTACCAGTCCGGAAGCCTCCATGGGCAACGCGGGGTATATGTTTGGGGAGGAACCCGCAGCCACCAATGATGCCATCCAACCTGAGAGTTCTTTCTCGGTTGCTCCGTTGATGATCCTTCTTCTTCTGACCCTGGTTGTAGGTGCTGTCTTTGTGGTGCTGATGAAACGCAAAAATGCCGGCGGATCTGCCAAACCCAGAAAATCAGCTGTGAAACCCTCCAAGGTTAATGCAGTCAAAAATCAGGCTTTCACCACTGCCAGCACCGTTCCCGCTGCTGCAAAACGTGAACCTGCCCTGGCACAATTTATGACCACCTACCGGCAAGGCGATGACCTGTACGACGATTCCTTCAGCATTGATTCCGTGAATGGTGAGTTCCTGGGCGAATGCGGCGTAGGCATTGCCGAGACGATCGGTGTGGGTGATCCGAAAAAAGTCACCGCGTTGGAAGTTTGGCTCTTCGACAAAAATGACATCCAGACCGTTACCAAGATCTTGATGAGCGAACACGCCAGCAATGATGCTGCTATCCGGCAGCGCATGGTTTCCAAAGGCGAGCCGATCAAGGCTGAACCCGGAATGACCTTTGTGATGGAAACTGCAACTTTACAGTTGGAAGCCAAGATCATCGATATGGTGTACGCCCGCGGTCCATTACCTGAAAACAGCTACTTCTCCCGCCTGACGATGGAAATCTCCGTTTGGCCTAAATAAGTCTAAAAAAAAGAGAAAGCCCGGTTACCCGGGCTTTCTTCTATTTAATCTGGATAATCTTGAAGTTGATCGAACCGGCGGGTGTTTCCACCCGCACGATATCGCCAACCTTGTGTTTCAACAGTGCTTTTCCGATGGGGGATTCGTAAGATATCTTACCTCCATCCGGATTGGCTTCTTTTGAGCCGACAATATTAAAGGTTTCTTCAGGGTATTCCTCCTCTTTGACAACCACTTCCGAACCGATTTGGACATATTCGCGATTCTGGTTTTCTTCAATGGCTACTGCGTTTTTCAGGATATGTTCCAATTCCTGGATACGCCCTTCAATAAAACCCTGATCTTCTTTGGCGCTGATGTAATCTGCGTTTTCTGAAAGATCGCCCATTTCAATGGCAGCCCGCAGTCGTTTAGAAAGTTCAGGCCTTTTTACTTTGATGAGTATATCCAATTCTTCCTGGACTTTTACGATACCGTCAGGAGTTAAATAAATGTTGTTTGCCATAATTTTCACGTTCCGTTTCTATGATGATTGCTGATTGTACTATAAGCTGTTCGACGACCTCAGTTTTTTATGGTTGTACCGGTCTCATTCCCGCGAAGCGCGGCGGAAATGCTGTCCGGTTCTTCCCCAGAAAAAATACGGACCGTGATTTCCGGATAGGATTGGACGGTTTGCAGCATGAGCTGCACCTTGGCAGCCATCCCACCGGTGACATCGATTGACGCGGAGGATTGTATTTTTGAGGATGCGGTGCCATAGCTGACAGGCGTGATCAGGGGAATAACGCGGGTGTTATGCGGAAAGTCAGCCCAAACACCCGGTTCTTTGCCGGCCAGCAGAATTTCCTGCGGCTGCAGCATGGGCAGCAACCGCAGGAACAGATCTTCGGTGGAATAGATGATGCCGCCTAATTCCTCGTCGAAAATCACATCTCCAAAAATGATCGGAATGAGCTTGTGTTCCAGAGCGGATTGGATGGGATAAGTGGACCACTGCTGCGGTTTGCGGGCGCGTGCCGAGATGGCGGCTGAAGGCGGCAGCGAAATAACCGGCAGATTAACTTTCAGCATCTCTTCCAGCAGGATTTGATTTAAGGCATGTGCAGCGGCCCATACCTTTTGAAAGCCTTGCCATTCCTGGGGGCTGCTGACCTGGTCGCGCGTACCGTAATCGCGGGCAGCGTAATGACCAAACGAGCCTGAACCGTGTCCTAAGAGAATTTGTAAATCGGGGTCGGCTTGCTGGCAGGCCGCGATCTCGGCCGCAATGCGCGCAATCACATCCCGGCGTGCGGTATAGGGTTGGTCCTTATCTGTGATGAGTGACCCACCTAATTTTAGAAAAACTCTCATTAATACACTCTCTTATTCGATTTCCGCGATGATGGCGGTTACTGCGCCGCTATCCAGCAGCGCTTCGCGTATGGTTTCCGCTTGAATGGGCTGCACCAACGCAACCATATTCCCGCCTTTACCGCTCCCGCATAACTTAGCACCCAAAGCACCGGCTGACCGTGCGGTTTGAATCAGATGGTCCAACTCCGGGCAGGAAACACCCAATTGCGCCAGATATCCCTGATTTTCATTCATCAAAGCGCCAATTTCCTGCATATTACCATGAATGAGTTCCCTGCGCGCCTGGCGGGCAATGCAGCCGATATCTTCCAGGATCGGTGTGAGGATTTCGGGATTGGCCTGCAACCGGCTGCGTACTTCAGCGACAACTTCGCGGGTCAGTGAGCGCACACCTGTATCAGCAACGATCAGTGTGATTGGTTGTCCCAAATTTATATATTCAATGGCCTGGCCTTTAATAAAAAATATCGGCTTCTGGTACACAATAACCGTGTTGTCGATTCCGGAAGGCGTACCGTGCTGGATTTTTTCAACTTCAAATGCCAGTTCGTTGATTTGCTCATTGCCCAGCTGGAAACCGAGATACTGGCTGAAACCGCGAATGAAGGCAGCAGCCAGAGCAGCGCTGGAACCCAGGCCGGACGCGACCGGGATGGTGGAAGAAATCGTTATCGCGGTTGCGGGAATTTTATTTAATTCCAGGTAGCTGCTAACCAAGTCCAATACCGCACGGATAGGATTATCGGCGGTCATATCGCTTAAAATCTCTTCTTTTTGGGTATTGGCATTACGAATGCGCACGCTGCCCGCCGGTTGGTCCGGCAAACCTAAAAAACTGACTTGCAGCATGATAGAAGGCAGCGGAACGGCAATGGCCGGGTGACCATAGACCACGGCGTGTTCGCCGAATAGGATGGTCTTTCCGGGTGATTTTGCATAAATAGCAGGCATGGCTTTAGCAATATCAAGTCAGGTAGAAAATCACCAAAACGCTCAATCCCCATAGAACTAAAGCGGCTTGAAGAGGCCGGTCTTTCATAACCAGTTCCTCGGGGGCGCCACCGGTCTGTTTGACCTGGATCAGGTACAGGTAGCGGAAAATGCCATATACAACAAAGGGAATGGTCAACATCATGGCATGGTTGCTGGGCAAATTGGGAGCCGAAAAAGTGTACAAACTGTAGGAGACAATGGTGGTAGCTGAAACTATTGTGATCAATTGGTCCAAAAAGGCCAGCGTGTAACCGTTGAAAACCG
The DNA here is from genome assembly GCA_002412595.1 of Anaerolineaceae bacterium UBA5211. Lineage (GTDB taxonomy): Bacteria > Chloroflexota > Anaerolineae > Anaerolineales > Anaerolineaceae > Pelolinea. The sequence goes on along the minus strand of DHVJ01000057.1, from coordinate 36,705 downwards.
TACGGTGCTGGTTGGCTTCTTCGGCTAGCAGGTTTAATTCGGCGCGTCGTTTGCCAAAGCCGATGTAGAGCGCCAGCAGGGTGGTGACTACATACAACCAGGGGGAAAAGCGTTCCACTTCGATGAGAGAAACACCGGCGGCCACGCGCAGTACAAATCCGGTCGCGATGATCATTACATCCAGGATGGGGATGTGTTTCAACCACTTGGAATATGCCAAATTCATCAACAGATAAACGAGGCAGATATAGAAAAAGTTAGAAGAAAAGCGGCTGGCCCATAGCAGGGAACCGGCGCCTAAAACAATTGCGAGTAAAATTGCATTATTAACGCTGATGCGTCCGGAGGCGATGGCGCGGTTTTTCTTGACCGGATGTTTTTGATCGGCGTGAATGTCAAAAATGTCGTTAAAAACATACACGCTGCTGGATAGAAAACAGAAAATGATGACGCCAATCAGGGTGCTGCGCAGAGCTGCTGGATTGGTCAATTGCCGGTCGAAAACCAGGGCTGCGACGACAAAAGCGTTTTTCAGCCACTGTTTTACCCGTAGGCTGGATATGATGTCTTTTAACATTTTTGAATATTATCATAAATGATTTAAAAATAACTATCAAAACCTATATGAAAAAAATTCGTTTAGATATCCTTCTCGTTGAACACGGTTTGGCGGAAAGCCGCAGCCAGGCTCAAAAATTAACCATGGCCGGTGAGGTGCTGGTGGATGGACAGCTGGCTTCCAAACCGGGCCAAACTTTTAGCGATACGGTTGAAATCTCTCTCAAAGCGAAACCACCTTATGTGTCACGCGGCGGAGAGAAACTGTTGGGTGCGTTGGAAGCTTTCTCGCTGACAAATCTGACGGATTGGATATGTGTCGATGTGGGCGCCTCCACGGGCGGATTCACGGATTGTATGCTGCAGCACGGTGCAAAAAAAGTCTATGCTGTGGATGTGGGTTATGGACAACTGCATGACAAGCTGCGCCGGGATGGGCGCGTTGTGGAGATGGAACGCACCAATGCACGCAACATCACGAGTTTCCCGAACGAGCCAAACCTGGTCACGATCGACGCATCTTTCATCTCGTTAAAAATCCTGCTGCCGGTGGTGAAAACCTGGAATCAGAGCCGCGATCAGCATGTCATCGCGCTGATCAAACCGCAATTTGAAGTCGGTAAGGACCTGGCGGCTAAGGGTAAGGGGGTGGTGCGCGACCCCCGCGTTCATCAAGAAGTGGTGGAAGATATCCGCTCTTTTTCCGTCAGTCAGGGCTATTTGGTACAGGGTGTGATTGAATCACCGCTGACCGGGCCGAAGGGAAACAAGGAATTTCTAATTCATCTGTTTTTGCCCGCGAACAAATGACCAGTTTTGGTTACAATTAGTACAGATTATCAACCAACTTATCGTGTATACTAATCGATTGCTATGCTGACCAATCACATACGAAATTTCTGCATTATTGCTCATGTTGACCACGGCAAATCTACGCTGGCTGATCGCTTGCTGCAAATTACCGGGACGGTGTCTGACCGTGAAATGAAGGACCAGATACTGGACACAATGGACTTAGAGCGCGAGAAGGGCGTTACGATCAAGGCCTCCGCGGTGCGCATGAATTATCACTATGGTGATGAGGATTTCGAATTAAACCTGATTGATACCCCCGGACACGTTGATTTCAATTATGAGGTCAGCCGCGCATTAGCCGCCTGTGAAGGCGCTTTGCTGGTGGTGGATGCCACTCAGGGCATTGAGGCGCAAACGCTGGCTAATCTCTATCTGGCATTGGAATTGGATCTGGTTATCATCCCGGTTTTAAATAAAATTGATTTGCCTTCAGCCATCCCTGATGAAATCGCAGCCGATTTGGGCAGCCTGTTGGGTGTGCCGGCTGAGGATATGATCCGCGTTTCCGCTAAAGCAGGAACTAATGTGGAAAAGATATTACCGGCCATCGTGGAGAGAATTCCGCCGCCTAAAGGTGATATAAAAAACCCGCTGCAAGCATTGATATTCGACTCGCACTACGATTCTTATAAAGGTGTGATTGCTTACGTGCGCGTCTTTGAAGGTCAACTAAAATGCACTGATACGCTGCGCATGATGGCTAACAAAACGGAATTCAAGCCGGTAGAAGTGGGCATTTTCAACCCCGCTATGCACGAAACGGATAAATTGGAAGCGGGTGATGTGGGGTATATTGCCAGCGGAATGAAAACCGTACGCGATTGCCGTGTTGGCGATACCGTCACGCAGGTGGTTGACCCGGCTCCTAAACCGCTGCATGGCTATAAAAATCCCAAACCGATGGTTTTCGCGGGCATTTATCCAGTGGAAGGCGAAGACTACGACGATTTAAAAGAAGCTTTGGAAAAACTTCAGCTGAACGATGCTTCGTTGATTTATGATCCGGAGACTTCGCAAGCATTGAACTTTGGTTTCCGCTGTGGATTTCTGGGGTTATTTCATATGGAAATCATCCAGGAGCGCCTGGAGCGGGAATATAACCTGGATATTGTGCTGACCGCACCCACCGTCGAATATGAAGTTATCCAACGCGACGGCACCAGCCTGTTTATAGATTCACCGGTAGATTTACCGGACGAAGGCGAAATCGCTGATATTCGCGAGCCATGGATGGACCTGTGGATCATCACGCCTACGGATTACTATGGTTCGGTGATGGAGCTGGTTCGCAAGCGCAATGGCATATTCCTCGAACAGGAATATCCAGCCCCAAACCGAGTACAGCTGAGGTTTGAAGTTCCTCTTTCAGAGATCATCGTGGATTTCTTTGATGACTTAAAATCGAGGACGCGTGGTTATGCTTCTATGGATTACCAATTCAAGGAATATCGCTCCGGCCATCTGGTGAAGCTGGAAGTACTAATCGGTTCGGAACCGGTGGATGCACTAGCCTCCATTGTACATAAAGAACAAGCATATGCCAAAGGCCAAAAATTGGTCAGCAAGCTGAAACGATTGATTCCCCAACAGTTATTTGAAGTGTCCATTCAAGCATCCTCGGAAGGGCGAATTATCTCACGTGCGACGGTCAAGGCCCTGCGCAAGGATGTTTTATCCAAATGCTACGGCGGTGACATCTCGCGGAAAAAGAAACTGCTGGAAAAACAGAAAAAAGGCAAGAAGCGCATGAAGATGGTCGGAAACATTGAAATACCTCAAGAAGCCTTCATGGCTGTGCTGAAATTGGAGGAAGATTGACATCGAACTCAACCAAGGGGAAAAACGCATTACGTTGGCTGCCGGGTGTGCTTATCAGTCTGGTGGCAATTTATTTTCTTTCCAAATACATTTCGCTGCAGGATTTGCTGAATGCGGTCAAATCACTGACGATCGTGGATATCGCGGTCATTGTGCTGTTGAATATCCTTTCCTTTGTGGCTCGTTCAATGGGTTGGAAAAACCTTTTAGATGGCATCAGCTTCAAGCAGGCCTTCCTGATTGTGAATGAAGGATATTTATTCAATAACCTGATCCCGCGCTCTGGCGAAATTGTACGCACACTGTTGGTGGGCGGTCTGTCAGAAATCAGTGCCTTTCAGGCAGCTTCCAGCATCCTGGTGGAAAGATCCCTGGATGTGATCGTAGCGGCCGCTTTATTCTTGACCACTTTACCTTTTGTAGTTGAGATGAATTGGATCAAGCCCATAGCCTGGGCGCTGTTCATCTTGTTCCTGGTTATGATTGTGGTTTTAATACTTTTAGCGCGCCATTCGGACAAAGTAAAGCAACGGTTGGCAGATTCGAAAACGAAATCCGCTTTTCTGAAAGAAAAAGTCTTTCCCAAATTCGGTTCCATTTTGGACGGCCTGGCAACCCTGACCAATCCGCTCAAGTTCGCGCGCAGCATTTTCTGGATCCTGATGTCCTGGGTATGTTGGATTACGCTATTGTATTTCGGGATCACGCGCATTTCACCCGGACCGGTGCCGTTATGGTGGGCTATCTTCACGCAAGGCGTGCTGGCTTTGGGCATTGCGCTGCCGTCAGCCCCGGCGAGTTTTGGCGTTTATGAGGGCACCATGGTCGCGGCGTTGGCGGTATTCGGGTATTCCGAAAGCGCTTCGCTCAGCATCGCGCTGGTGCTGCATTTCACCCAGATTGTGGTGACAACGATATTCGGTATTTACGGCTTAATGGTGCAGGGGCAATCCATTTCCGCACTCTTAAACCGCATCCGGACGCGCAAGGGCCAGGAATCCGGATAGCATATAGGAGCAATCCATGAGTAAAAATTATCTGATTACCGGTGGAGCAGGTTTCATTGGGAGTAATTACGCGCGCAGACTGCTGCAGCGCGGCGAGAATGTGACCATTTTTGACAACCTTTCCCGGCATGGTGCTGCGGATAACCTGAAATGGGTTGAGCAGGAAGCCGGCCAGAAAGATTTCCGGTTTCTACAGGGCGATGTGCGCGATTTGGAAGCCTTGAGAATTGCGGTACAGGAGCAGGACGTGGTCGTTCATCTGGCTGCTCAAGTGGCGGTAACCACTTCCGTGGAAGACCCGCGCACTGATTTTGAGATCAATGCTAACGGTACCTTTAATGTTTTGGAAGCTGCCCGTTTGCACGGACGCAAACCAGTGATGATCTACGCTTCTACTAATAAAGTTTACGGCGGCCTGGAAGACCTGGAAATTGTCGAGGAATCCACCCGTTACCACATCAGCCAATACCCGCAGGGTATTGATGAGTCACGCAGTCTTGATTTTCATTCTCCTTATGGCTGTTCCAAAGGCACCGGCGACCAGTATATGCACGATTATGCGCGCATATACGATATTCCCACCGTGGTTTTTCGCCAGAGCTGCATCTACGGCACACGCCAGTTTGGCGTGGAGGATCAGGGTTGGGTGGCTTGGTTCATTATTGCTATCTTATTGGGTAAAACCATCAAGATTTACGGTGATGGCAAACAGGTACGCGATCTATTGTTTGTAGAAGACCTTCTGGATGCTTACGATGCTGCCATTGCCAACCCGCAGATCAGTGCCGGTCAGATTTTTAACGTTGGCGGGGGAGCGCAGAATGCCATTTCCATTTGGAAGGAGTTTGCGCCGCTGCTTGAAAAAGTGCATGGCCAAACGATTCCGACTGAGCTGCATGGTTGGCGGCCGGGCGACCAGAAGGTGTATATTTCGGATATTTCCAAAATCAAGCGACAATTGAATTGGGAGCCGCGTTATGATATCCAAACCGGCATCCAAGCGCTGTATGATTGGGCCAGTAAAAATAAAGCGTTGTTCGCATAGTAACATGAAGATATTGATTGAATTGACTTATTACCGCCCACATACCAGCGGTTTGACTATCTACGCCGAACGCCTGGCCACCGCGCTGGCCAAGCGCGGCCACCAGGTGACCGTTCTGACATCCCAATATGATAAAACATTGCCGCGCGAAGAGATGATGGACGGCGTTCGGGTGGTGCGCGTGCCCGTGCTGCTGCGCATCAGCAAAGGGGTGATCATGCCCTCTTTTGGCAGGATAGCCACGCGTATGGTGAAGGAAACGGATGTATTGCAACTACATCTGCCACAATTTGACGCAGCCGGTTTAGCCGTGCGTGGAAGGCGGCATAAAAAACCGACCGTCATTACCTATCACTGCGATTTATTAATGCCCAAGGGTATTTTCAATTGGTTTGTCAACCAGGTAGTGCACGTAATGAACCGTATTGCGGCTTTTTATACCCATCGTATTGTGGCTTACACGCAAGATTATGCTGACCACTCTCCTTACCTGAGCAGCTATAAGCAAAAACTGGAAGTGATCAATCCACCGGTGGTCATGCCGGAGATAAAAGCCGAAGCCATCGAGCGTTTCCGGCAGGAACATAACCCGCACGGGAATCACCCGGTGATTGGGATGGCAGCGCGCTTTGCCACCGAAAAAGGGGTAGAAGTTTTGCTAAACGCAGCTGATGAAATTCTCCGGAGTTATCCTGACGCTGAGTTTTGGTTCGCGGGACCTTATGAAAATATTATCGGTGAGCAGCAATATTTTGAACGCCTGCGTCCTAAAATTGAATCGCTGCAAAAAGATGGCAAATGGAAATTCATGGGGCTGCTTTCCCCGGAGGTTATAGCAGCTTTTTACCCCAATCTGGATATATTGACCATTCCAAGTTTGAACTCGACCGAATCATTTGGCCTGGTGCAAATCGAGGCCATGATGAACGGCGTACCGGTTATTTCTGCCAATCTGCCGGGGGTGCGCCAGCCGGTGCGGCGCCATGAAATGGGGCGGGTCATTCCAATAGGTGATTCTCACGCGTTAGCCCAGGCTGTCAAGGAAATAATGGCGGAGAAAAAAACTTATGGGGATCGCAAGGTTGGCATCCGCGAGACGTACGCTCCAGACACCATCGCGCAAAAATATGAAGACCTTTTTGCGCGCATCCAGACTGAAATACAATAGTGAGCGCCTATGTTATTACCAGAAGCAGAAATTTACCCGGAACTTCTCCGAAAACAGTTGAACGAATTGCCGTATTTCCGCGGCTTTCTGCGCGCGGTGGAAGCCCGTTTTTACCAGGGATTAGATCTGCCGCGGCCGGTTTTTGACCTGGGCGCGGGGGATGGGCATTTTGCAGCCCGGACTTTTCAGCAAAAACTGGAAGTGGGCTATGACCCAGCGTTCATTTCCCTGCGGGAAGCCCAGTCTTTTGAGGTTTACGATATGCTGGTGAATGGCATGGGGGATCGCATTCCTTATGCGGACAGCACTTTTGCCACGGTGGTCAGCAATTCTGTGCTGGAGCACATTCCGGATGTTGACGCAGTGCTGCGTGAGGCTAACCGTATTTTGAAGCCTGGCGGAACGTTGGTAATCACCGTACCGAACAGCAATTTTACACAGAATTTGAGCGTAGCGCGTTTCTTTGACCGGCTGGGTTGGAAGGGCGCAGCGCGGGGATACCGCACTTTCTTTAATAAGATTTCCCGGCATTATCATCCGGATGATGCAGCGCAATGGCATCAGCGCTTGGAACAGGCTGGGTTTTTTATTAAAAAGGAATTTAACTATTTTTCCCCCAGCTCGTTAAAAATCCTCGAATGGGGCCATTATTTTGGATTACCCAACTGGTTCCACAAAAAGATTTTTGGGCGGTGGGTTTTATTTCCCGATTTCTGGTTCGTCAATAGAAGATATCGCTGGTTGTATCGCCATTACCAACAAGACTCAGTCGATGCGGATGGCGCTTACACCTTTTTCCTGGCACAAAAAAGCTAAAATAATATTGTCATTATGAATGAACCCAGTATCCTCGATTATCTGAAATCTCTCCTGCGGGGAGATCACTTTGATGTAAAACGATATTTTGGTCTCCAAGCGAAACAAGCTGAAAATTTGAGGAATGCTCCTGCAGTGGGTAATTCGGACGAACGCATCCGCTGGCAGGTAGTATTAGGCGCCGTTCTGGCGGTCATCGGCCAATTTTTCCTGGAACCCGGACACCGCCAAATCTTGCCGGCGTTGGGCTTATACCTGGCAGCAGGGTATTTCTTATGGTTGGGGTTCCACCGGGAAAACCTGACCGAATTTGTCAAAGCGAATGCCCCGGCCAATCAGGCATTCTCCAGCGATATACGCCTGATCTATTTTGCCATTTCGATGGTCTTTTTGGTTGCGGCTTTTCTGCTTTTCACCGACAATACTTTCACTTGGCTGAACCTCAGTCTGTGGGCGGCATCCATCGTGTTTTTCGTGATGTCGGTTTGGGAAAAAGAGGAGCAACCACAACGACAGCGGCAGAAAATTTCCTTTGTCATTCTTTTTATACTGGTATTGGTGGTATCCGCGTTTTACCGTTTCTATTGGCTCAACCAGGTGCCCGGGGAAATGTTCAGCGACCACGCTGAAAAATTGCTGGATGTGATGGATGTCTTGAATGGAAAAACGTCCATTTACTTCACCCGCAACACTGGCAGGGAAGCTTTCCAGTTTTACATGACAGCTGCTATCATCAAAATTTTCCACACCGGCATCAGTTTCCTCAGTCTGAAATTGGGAACGACCTTTTGTGGATTCATTACCCTGATTTTCATCTATTTACTGGCAAAGCAATTGACCAATAAATGGGTTGGATTGCTGGCTATGCTGTTGGCCGGCATCGCGTACTGGCCAAACGTGATTTCGCGTGTGGCATTGCGCTACACGCTTTACCCGCTGTTTACCGCACCGGTGATGTTTTTCCTGTTCCGCGGCCTGCAGCGTAAAAGCCGAAATGACCTGATCGTGAGCGGCCTCCTGTTGGGTTTGGGGCTGCATGGGTACAGCCCGGTGCGCATCCTGCCCGTCTATGTGGTGCTGGTTTTCCAGATTTATTGGCTGCATACCAGACCAAAACAGAATCGCTGGAATGATGTATGGGTGTTGGGTTTGTTGGCTTTCAGCGCTTTCATGCTGTTTCTGCCGTTATTCCGCTATTTTTTGGAAAATCCCGAGCTGGTCAGCTATCGGACATTGTCACGAATGACCTCGCTGGAACAACCGGTGGAAGGATCTGTTTGGCTGATCTTCCTGAGCAACCTGTGGAAATCCCTGATCATGTTCTTTTACGATAATGGGCAGATCTGGGTGCATTCCATCCCGCACCGTCCGGCATTGGATATGATCACGGCGGCATTTTTCTTTGTTGGCTTGGTATATGAAGTCAAAAAATATTTTTCCACACACAAATGGGAGGACTTGGCCTTATTAGTTGCAATTCCGGTCTTGATGCTGCCATCCATCCTGTCATTGGCTTTTCCGGATGAAAATCCTTCATTGAACCGCAGCGGTGGGGCGATTGTGCCGGTGTTTATTATCGCGGCCATTGGCTTATATCATTGCGCCAAAGGACTTTTCAACCGCGCGGAACCGGCATTGAGCCGGGTTGTACTGGGGACATTCCTGACCATTTCGTTGGTTTTTGGCGGATATCAGAATTATGATCTGGTTTTCAATCAATATAACAAAGAATTCATGTCAGGCGCCTGGAACACATCCGAAATCGGAGCGGTGATCGCGGACTTCATCGCACAGGGCAATCTATATAAAAATGCCCATGTGGTACCTTACTCTTATTGGGTGGATACGCGCCTGGTGGGTATCAATGCAGGTGTGCCCTGGCAGGATTATGCCCTGTGGCCGGAAGATTTCGAGACAACCTTAGACATCACAGGCAATCAGTTATTCATCCTCAAACCTGAAGATACGGACAGCCTGGAATTACTGCAGATGCTGTATCCGGATGGACATGAAGAGATTTTCTATTCAAAAACTTCCGGCAAGAACTTTATAATTTATTCAATTATGCAAAATGGATAGATTGACAATGAATAAAACCAAAACGCAAACGCAATCGAAAATTGGGCAATTGGCTGCTTCAAAAAGCTTCCGACTGATCATGCTTATCGTGGTTCTGGCTCTGGGCGCATATTTGCGTTTTACCGGAATTGAGTGGGATAAGGATTTTCATCTGCATCCAGATGAACGTTTCCTGACCATGGTGGAAACTTCCCTTACACCGGTGGACAGCCTGAAAGCGTATTTCGATACCAGCACATCCAGTTTGAATCCGCACAATGTGCGCGATGCAAATGGCAATCAGAGTTATCCATTATTCGTTTATGGCGATCTACCGATTGTGGTGGTGCGCTACGTGGGTGAATGGTTCAACATGACCGGTTATGGCGAGATCTATATTCTGGGACGTATTCTTTCCGGAATATTTGATTTGGGTACGGTGCTGGTCGTTTTTTTTATTGCCAAAAACCTTTTCACCAGGTTTTGGCCGAGCTGGCTGGCAGCGCTGATATATGCCTGTTCGGCTTTACCGATCCAGATTTCACATTACTTTATTGTCGATAATTTCACTACTTTCTTTGCCATGCTGGCTTTCCTGGCGGCCGTAACTATCCTGAAAAGGGAAGAAACCATTTATTCGCTGGTACGACCATCTAACCTATGGCAATGGCTGAAGTTGGACTGGATCGATTTGGCTCCTTATGTTGCTTTCGGGGTAACGTTGGGGCTGGCTGGGGCATCCAAGATCAACGCATTGGCGATTGCCGTCCTGCTGCCGCTGGTACTGTTCCTGAAAGATCCTAAAGGATTCTTCCGTCCATCTTCTCCCGTCTGGACCAAGCGTTTTCATTTTATGTTGACGGCGGCTGTCATTTCTTTTTTCACTTTTCGCATATTTCAACCCTATGCCTTTCAGGGGCCGGGTTTCTTTAATATCGGTTTGAACAAGGAATGGATTGCTGATCTTCAGGAATTGAGTGTGTTAAGCTCCGGAATCAGCAACTATCCACCCTCCATGCAGTGGGCCAGACGCTCGCTGGGATTCCCGCTGAAGAACCTGACTGTGTGGGGATTAGGGCTTCCCATGGCGGTCTTTTCGGTGGGTGTGCTGCTTTGGATGGGTTGGAAGATTATCAAAGGGGAATGGCGCGAATATTCACTGGTGTGGTTTTGGACGGTCTTCTATACCGCTTTTCAGGCTGTGCGCTGGAATCCGACCATGCGTTATTTCCTGCTGGTCTATCCGGTACTGGCAATTGTGGCCGCCTGGTGTTTATGGCAGGTATTCATTCAATTGGATCAGACAAACTGGTTTACTGCCCGTAAAAAACTGACGGGTGCCATCAAACTTATCGCAGCGCTGGTTTTGATCGCCGGGACAGTATGTTGGGCACTGGCATTTATTCAGATTTACCACAAGCCTATGACGCGCATCGCCGCCAGCGAGTGGATCTATGATAATGTGGAAGGAGCAGTCAACCTGCAGTTGAGCGATGATTCCGGTGATTTCCTTCAGGCGCTGCCATATTCGCATGTGTATGCACTAAATCCGGGCGGGGAAATTCGTGTGCGGTTTCAACCGGAAGAGGATGGTTATTTATCCTCAATTAACTTTGAGCATATTGTCACAGCGGTTTATACCGATACACTTCAACTGGTTCCGGTCAGCCTGCGGGAAGCCAATACCGGGGAAGTGCTGCTTGATAGCAGTTTAAGTGACAGCTTCTTACCGGATAATGACGCACGTGGCAGGGAATTTAACCTTGAATTGGATGAGCTGGTGCCGCTATCAGCCGGAAAGATCTATGAGTTGGTGGTGGCTTTGCCTGAGGGCAACGCTGGTCTGAATATTTACGGATCCATCGGTCTGCAATTGGACAATGACGCGGGTGAATCCTTGCGGCAGGCTGTTTTTGAAGCGGCTCCGGCACTGACCAACGGCAGCCCGTACGCTTTCACCTTTACGGCCAAACGCGATGCTGAACTTTCAGCGGTTGAATTTTACCGTGTACTGGATATGGAAGCTGCCGGTACAGGTATTGGCTTGCGTGTAGCCGTGACCGACCGGGACAGCGGCGCAGAATTGGCCAGCGGCCAGGTTAGCGGAGATTTCACTTCTACAAGTGAAAATTATCGCGGCAGCAATGTGATCATACAGCTGGATCAGGTCCTTGAAGTGAAAGAAGGGCAGTCCTATGGCTTATCCATTGTGATTGAGGGTGCGAATGCGGCCGTTCTGGTCACAGGCGCACAACCGGCCAAAGAATCCGATTGGGATGATACCTTGCCGTTATACATGTACGGCCTCAATCCTTTTGACACTTTCGAAGGCGTCTATCAATCCGACCTGAATTTCCAGATGTATTGGGATGATAACGAAGAAAAACGCCAGCGTTTTCTTTCGATTCTGGATCAGGCAGACTACATCATCATCACCTCCAATCGCCAATGGGGCAGCGTCACACAATTGCCAGAGCAGTATCCGTTAACAACGCTCTTTTATCAGGAGTTGATCGGTTGTGATGTCGATGACGTGCAGTATTGTTACCGTGTAGCTCAACCGGGTATGTATGCCGGAGAATTGGGGTATGAGCTGGAAACGGTTTACCAATCCAACCCGGAAATATTCGGAATTGAATTCAATTCACAGTTTGCCGAAGAGGCTTTCACGGTCTATGACCATCCCAAAGTGATGGTGTTTAAGAAAACCGCAGATTTTGACCTGGCAGCTGCGGCGGACATGCTTTATCAGGTGGACTTGGACAAGATCCAGGCCATGACCCCGGAAGAAGCGGAAAAATCCAATGGCGACCTGATGCTGAGCGATGAACAGTTCGCCCAAATGCAAAACAATGGCACCTGGTCAGATTTATTTGATTACGAAGCTATTCAGAATAAATATCCTTTCCTGACGGTCCTGATCTGGTATATGACCATCACGTTGTTGGGCTGGATGTTCTACCCCAGCGGGCGGCTGATTTTCAAAGGGCTGGCGGATAAAGGTTTCCCGCTGCTGAAGCTGGCTGGGTTGATCGTGTGGACGCTGGGTGTCTGGTGGCTGGGATCAGCGGGTGTCTCGGTGACGCGCTGGACAATCCTGGCGGTATTACTGCTTCTGCTGGCGGCTAACTTGTGGATTGGATGGCGAAACCGTGTGGAAATAAAGGCTGAGATCAGCCAAAATCGCAAGCTATTTGTCAAAATTGAGTTGACTGCGCTGGCATTCTTCCTGTTCTTCCTGCTCATCCGTCTGGGCAACCCGGACTTATGGCACCCTTACAAGGGCGGCGAAAAGCCGATGGATTTTTCTTATTTCAACGCAGTGTTGAAGAGCGATACCTTCCCGCCTTACGACCCCTGGTACGCGGGCGGTTACATTAATTACTATTATTATGGCTTTGTGCTGGCAGCTATGCCGGTCAAGCTGCTCGGCATTGTGCCTTCGATTGCCTACAACCTGATATTGCCTACTTTCTTTTCGTTCACGGCCATGGCAGCCTTTTCGTTTGGATGGAATATGTTTCCCAATCTGGGAAAACAAACTGATCCCGGCGAACCCGGCGGCCGGTCTATCTGGAAACGCATTTTTGGCGGACCGATGGGCTTGGCGCTATGCTCGGCCTGTTTTGTGGTGGTACTGGGCAACTTGGGCACTATTCAAATGCTCTTCCAGGGTTTCCAGAAAATTGCCACTTCCGGGATTGCCCTGGACACGGGCAACGTGTTCGAACGCCTGGCCTGGTTCTTTGAGGGCATCCGCCTTTATTTCGCCGGACACGGCTTTACTTATTATCCGGGGGACTGGTACTGGATCCCCAGCCGCACCATCCCAGGCGAACCTATCACGGAATTTCCCTATTTCACATTTCTGTACGGCGACCCGCACGCGCACATGTTCGCCTATCCCATTACCATTCTGGTATTGTGCTGGCTGCAGGCGCTGCTCAAGAATCGCCTCAACAATCAAAAAGCAAGCCATACGCTCCTGCAACTGGCGGCTGGTGCTTTGTTTGTCGGAACGCTCAAACCGACCAATACCTGGGATTACCCCGTTTTTCTGTTTATGACGGTATTGGTATTGGGATATGTGCTTTACCGTTATGCGGCCTTACCGGAAAAATTCTTCCCCTACCTGTCAGGAAAATTGCGCAGAGTGTTGTGGCTGATTTTAATTGAAGCGCTCTTTGTGGCGGCAACCTATTTGTTTTATTATCCCTTCACCTATTGGTTCGGGCAGGCTTATTCGGCTGTGAATATTTGGGAAGGTGATCGCACCCCCATCAGTTCTTACCTGACCCATTGGGGTTTGTTCATCTTTATCATCTACAGCTTTGCTGTTTGGGAAATGCGCGATTGGCTGGCTACTACCCCTGTTTCCGCCTTAAAGCCTTTCTACGAGCGGCGCAACTGGATCACTGCGGCTGTGGTGTTGCTTATCGCTGTCGTGCTGGTCCTGGCATTCAGCGGCGTAGAGGTGGTGCTGGTGATCGCGCCGGCTGTGCTGCTGCTGGTATTGTTGTTCTTCCGTCCGGATTACGAAGAGAGTACTCGCCTGGTTATCCTGATCACGCTGGCGGGATTGGGTTTGACCCTGATGGTGGAACTAATCGCTCTGCGCGGGGATATTGGCCGCATGAATACGGTGTTCAAGTTCTACCTGCAAGCCTGGACGTTCTTATCCCTTAGTGCAGCCTTTTACCTCTTTAGACTGGTTCCACAGATTAAACAAAAATGGAGTCCCAACTGGAGCACGGTCTGGCAGGTGCTGCTGGGACTGCTGCTTTTTTCCACAGCGTTATTTCCTGTGCTGGCCAGCGCCGATAAAATTACTGACCGCATCAGTGGAGATGTCCCGCTTACGCTGGACGGTATGGACTATATGAAGTATTCCACATACTTTGAAAATGACACCACCATGGACCTTTCGCAGGATTACGCCGGCATCCGCTGGATGCAGGACAATGTAACCGGTTCTCCCGTCGTTTTAGAAGCCAATGTGAGTGAATATCAGTGGGGAAACCGCTATACAATTTATACAGGCCTGCCGAGTGTGATTGGCTGGAATTGGCACGAGCGCCAGCAGCGCGCCATCAATTCGAGCGACTGGGTGTATGAGCGTATCGATGATGTCAACGAGTTTTATCAAACGGAAAATATTGAGCGCTGTAAAGAATTGATTGACCAGTATGATATTGAATATATCGTTGTCGGGCAGTTGGAAAGCTCACTGTTTACGGAAGAGCAATTGTCCAAATTTGAGGCGCAGGATGGCCGGCTGTGGGAGAAAGTGTTCAGTTACCAGCAGACCGCGATTTATCAGGTGATTGAGTAGGAAGTTATGGTTGATTTCTTGCTATGGTATGTGTTCATTGCGATTTTAGGGTGGCTGGCGTTTCCGCTGTGCGCCGCGATTTTTAAACGTGCTTATGACCGCGGTTTCACCGTGTCCAAAGTGGTCGGCTTGCTGCTGTGGGGTTACATATATTGGATGGGCAACCTGAGCGGATTGTTGTCAAATAACCGCGCCGGGGCTGCCAGTGCTGTTTTGTTGCTGCTGGCTGCGGCTGCTTTGCTGGTCAAAAAATTGGATTTAAGTGAATCATGTACCTGGTTGAAGGATAATCGGCGCATGCTGCTTTTTCAGGAAGCGGTGTTCTTTAGCGCATTTTTGATTTGGGCAATCGTGCGCGGCGCAAATCCTGAAATTGTCGGCACAGAAAAACCCATGGAGCTGGCTTTTATCAATGGCATTTACCAATCGCCGTCTTTCCCGCCCAATGATCCCTGGCTTTCCGGTTATGCCATCTCTTATTATTATTTCGGCTACCTGATCGTGGCGGCGCTGATGCACCTGCTGGGCACCGCCTCCGGCACAGCCTTCAACCTGGCGATTTCTATGACCTTTGCGCTGGTGGCAGTGGTTTCATCCGGTTTGTTGATCAATCTGCTGGCACAAAAAGCACTGGAATTAAAACAGGTCATTGGCCAAAAGAAGCTGCGCCAAATCTTGTTGATTTCTCTGCTGGCGCCCCTGTTTATTCTGATTGTAAGCAACGGGGAAGGATTTTTAGAGATGCTGCATTCCAGGGGCTTATTCTGGCAAGCCGGAGCGGATGGCAGTTATACTTCCGGCTTTTGGCAGTGGTTGGATATTCAGGACCTGACCCAAGCTCCCAGCCTGCCATTTGACTGGAGCCCAAGCCGGGTGGGCGGAACATGGTGGTGGCGCGCATCGCGAGTACTGCAGGATTACACCATCACGGGTCAATCTCGTGAGATCATCGACGAGTTCCCCTTCTTCTCTTACCTGTTGGCAGATTTGCACCCGCACGTATTGGCAATGCCCTATGTCTTATTAGCGCTTTACGCAGCATTCTATGTGCTGCGCTTTTCCATTGCGGACATGGGAGGCGGTATCCATTTGCTGGATTATTTCAAAAGTCCCACGCTGTGGTTCCTGGCTTTAACCACTGGCAGCCTGCTGTTTCTCAATACCTGGGATTTTCCGATTTATTTTGGCCTGATTTGCCTGGCTTTGGCTGTACCCGTTTTTAAGGCAGAAGGCTGGGGAAAAGGGAGTTGGGTTAAATTCTTTGCCTTTGCTATATCTTTTGGGGTGGCATGCATCTTCCTGTATTTTCCTTTCCTGGTTAGTTTGTCCTCGCAAGCCGGAGGAATGCTGCCCAGTCTGGTATTTCATACACGCGCAGTACATTTTTGGGTGATGTTCTTCCCGCAAATCATGGTGCTGTTGGCCTATTTGATCTCCAAACTTGGCAAGAAATTCCCCTGGCGTAAATGGCTGAACGCTTTTTTGCTGGGCATGGTCATCAGCCTGGTATTGTTCCTTTTATCATTGATGATCCCTGCAATAGCTCAAATTGGCCCGCAGCTCTTGTCTGGGTCCGGTGGAAACTCTGAAAAAATCCAATTGCTGTTGTATGCTAACCAAAGCCTGCTGGGAGTCTATGACGCACAATCCAACAGCCAGTTGATCACCATGGCTATCCAAAAATTCTTCGACCAACCGTTGATGGTTTTAGGGCTGTTGCTGGCTATCACGCTTATCTGGACACTCCTTTTCAATAAGCCGGCTGAAGATGAGCTCGAAGAAGAGCCGCAGTCACAAGAAACGCATTCTTCTGATACCTTTATCCTGTTGGTAATCCTGATGGGGGCGCTGCTGGCGATTTTCCCGGAATTTTTCTATTTGCGCGACCAGTTCGGCTGGCGTATGAATACCATTTTTAAATTCTATTTTCAGGTATGGATACTGTGGTCGCTGGCGGCAGCTTACGCTGTAGGCGGGCTGACCTTCCTGAAAATGGGCTGGCGCAAAACGCTGCTGACGCTTGGAGCAATCCTGGTCATTGGTGTTGGGCTGGTCTATCCTGCTTATGGAATCCTAAATAAAACCAATTCCTTCAAGAATATTGAGTGGTCGTTGGATGGAAATCAGTATTATGCCAGTTCCAATGCGTTGGATGTGCAAGCTATCCAATTTCTGGATACCCTGCCCTACGGTACGGTGGCTGAAGCCATCGGCGGCAGTTACAGCAGCTATGGGCGGGTTTCCAAGTTGAGTGGTTATCCAGCGGTATTGGGTTGGCCGGGACATGAATTGCAGTGGCGCGGTGGCGGAGCGGAAATCGGCAGCCGGGAAAATGATATCAAAGAGCTGTACGAGACTGATGATTGGGAGACTGCCAGACAAATTCTATCCACTTATGATATCCGCTATGTTTTCATTGGAAGCACGGAACGCAGCCTATATCAGGTGCATGAGAGTAAATTTGTCAACCACATGAAGGTAGAATTCAGCAATCAGGATGCTGTCATATATTCATGGATGGAAGTGAGCTTAAATGGAGAATAAACAGACAATGCCCAAATTGCAGGTGAAGCATCTTTACTACCTGGTAATCTTCCTGTTTGCCTTGGGTTTACGTATGTTCGCGGCCAGCCGGTTGACCATTACCCAGTCGGAAGCGGATATCCTGTTGAACCTCACGCGTGATGGGGCGGCTGCTGCAAGCAGCCGTGGTTCACTCTTATATCAGCTGCTAACCCTGCCGCTTATGGGGCTTTTCGGCAGCGGGCACCTGGTTGTGCGTTTTTGGGTAGTGTTGGCCGGCGCACTGCTGGCAATGGTTCCGCTGCTATTTGATGATTGGATTGGAGAAAAACCGGCGTTGATCTTGTCTGGTCTGATTATCCTGGACCCCTTTCAAAATGCCGCTTCCTTACAGCTCAACAGCAGCCTGTTGACCTTGTGTACGCTGGTTGTCAGCTTAGGTTTGATTCATCGCAAAAAATATTTTCCGGGCATACTGGTTTTTCTGGCATTTCTGCTTTCAGGACGGGCGATTTTTTACGCGTTTGGGCTGGCATTGCTTTTTTATTTAGCGCTGCTCCTGCAAAAAGACACGGATTCTGTGAAAACGTTTTTCCACGCAATTTGGGAATCCTTGCGCGAAAATATCCACAGTTTGGCTGCGGTTCTGTGCGGACTTGTGTTGGTCTTGTTCCTGTTGCGCATACCGCTTTCCGATAGTTTGAATGATATTTTCGCCATGTTTACCAGCTGGGGGCAACCCTACGTTTTGAGCAGAAGCCCGCAGTTATATCCCATCGCGCTGGTCAGCTACATTCCGCTGGGTGTTATGGGCTTGCTCTTCCCATCCAGATCCGATGAAAGCCGGCAGGCATTCCCGCATTTGTGGTTGATCAGCCTGGCTGCCTTGTTATTGGTAGCGGTGAACCCCGGCCATCAGGTTACCGATCTGGTTTGGGTCAGCAGTCCCTTGTGGGTGATGGGTGCTATTAACCTGAGCACGTTGATGGACCAATTCAATGCCTATTCAGGTACGGCCAAGATCAAGATTTATACCCTCATCATCGTTTGTCTGTTGGTTAGCCTTTGCATGACTGTTGTTATGTTGATCTATCAAATCCAGTATGGGCTGGACCTGGTGACCAACCTGCTTTCAGTCATATCTTTGCTGGTTATGACGACCATGGTTGTGCTATTCCTGGCGTATAACGATACCGTACCTTTGGCGTTGACGGCCTTGCGCAGCGGGCTGGTGGTGGTTATGTTGGTTTTCCAGATCGCTTTTTCCTGGCGTTCCCTGGGTTTGAATGGCAACCCTGCCGGGGAAATTCTGTGGGGCGGTTATTTTGAGGGTGCGGAAACGGTTGAGGATATTATTCGTAATGCTGACCTGACCAGCACCGATACAGGCGTGGATATGCGCGTCGGATTTATAGGCCAGTCAAACAGCGCGGTTGAATGGGAATTGAGCCGGAAATTTTCGGCTGAAGAATTGTCTTCCATTACGACTGATCAGCGTTTGGCCGTGTTGGTCACGGATACCCGTGAGGGGGTGTCGGGCAGCAGCGCGGATGGTTATTATGGGCAGGATTTCAATGCCAACAGTTATCCCTTGTGGATCTGGCAGCCGGGCAAGAGCCTCACCGATACGGATTTCTGGTTTTGGCTGATTTTCAGGCAGGGCCAGATGATGCGGGAAACGAATTTTGTTTGGGTAAATAAAACTTTGTTTGTAAATTCTTATTGGGAGTAAGTGAAAATTTTGGCAACTGCAAAGAATATAGCAATTGATGGACCGGTGGCATCCGGCAAAACCAGTGTAGGGCTGAGCCTGGCGGAGCGCTTGGGTTATCTCTTTCTGGATACCGGTGTGATGTATCGAGCCGCAGCCTGGGCAGCGGTTAAAGCCGGCCTGGATATAAATGATGAGCAGGCGGTTTCAGACCTGACAACAAAAGTCAAGATTGAGATTGAAAAACCAAGTGTCGCGGATGGTCGCAGCAATGATATTTTGGTAGATGGCGTGGATGTCACCTGGGAAATTCGTAAGGATTACGTGAATGACAATGTTTCGCAGGTTTCTACATATAAACAGGTCCGGCAAATTCTGACTGAGCAGCAGCGGCAATTTGGTCAAAAAGGAAATGTGGTTATGGTGGGTCGAGATATTGGGACTATAGTACTGCCGGATGCGGACTTGAAGGTTTTTCTGAAAGCATCCGTGGAGGAAAGAGCCAGACGCCGCTATGATGAAGATAAAAAACGCAAAGGTCAGGCGGATTACCAGCAAATTTTGGACAATATGACCCAACGGGATGCCACGGATTCCTCTCGGAAAGTTGCCCCGTTGGTGGCCGCGCCGGACGCGGTTGTGATTGATACGGATGGTAAGAGCAAAGATAAAGTAGTTGAGGAAATTTATCAACTGGCATTAAAGAGCGGATAACCAAGTGCATTACTGCCATTGCCCTGGGGAATGGGATACCAGATTATCAGGTTTGTTTTACGTAAATACCTGGCATAAGTACAATCACAATACAAGGTTCCCGGTATAAAATATAGTTAAGAAAAGAGCGAATGGCGCAAAAAAAAACCAGTAGTGTTTTTAATATTGACACGGTAAAGGACCCCGAATTACGGAGTTATTTACTGCATTTAACCAATTCCTTGAATCGCCAGAACCAGGAACTTAAAATCCTGACGTTGAAAAACAAGGTTTTGGAAGGTTATTTTCTTTCGGAAGACTTGCAACAGGGCCTGGATCGGGCAATTCAAGAATTCAATATGGTTGGCTGTAGTAGTGTACGTATATTGGTGCAGCAACATGTTCCCTTTAATATTGGCCGTACGATGGAAGCAACCAGCGGTGAATTTGCGCAGGACTATGCTTATCTGGATAAACAGATCGTTCAGCAGCTTCAAGATAAAGAGCAATTAATTATCAATGACACCACTAAAGTTCACTCAATAAAGTTCACGCCGGACCGAAGATATCCAAAAGCCATCGGGGCATTTCGTTTTCTGAAAACCAATGATATTTCCGGGTATTTTTGGATTTCCTTTGAAGCAGTAAAAGAATTCTCCGACTATGAAATAGAAAATCTGACCCGTTATGGTGCTGTGCTAACTTCTATTTGTGCTAATGCGAGCCGTTTGGCTGATGGAAAGGACAGCGCGGCGGCTTTTGAACAAATGCTGACAATGGTTGATGTACCTATTTTACTGGTGAGCAGCGACAAAAAGATTTTGTTCGAAAATTCCTCAGCAAAAAAGACGTTTAATTCCGGGATGGAAGACATTTTTGATAACGCAACCATGTCTGATTGGCTGGCGTCGTCACAAAAAGAGATCCATCTGGAAATTGAAATTTTAGACCGGCATTATCAAATAAAAGGACAAAAATTGGCAGGGGCAGCATTTACCTCTGAGGCTGTTTTGATTTTACATGACGACACAACCTTTAATCATAAACAGGCTTATTTAACACTGATGATGGACACCATCAACCATGATTTCCGCGGTCCTTTGGTCAATATGCAGGGCTTTTCCAAGTTATTGGGTATGGTGGGGGAGTTGAATCCCAAACAAAGCGAATATTTGGAATTAATTCAAGACGGGATTGATGAAATTGCCACGGTAACAACTGATTTACTGGATGTAAACCGCATGATCCATGAAGGCGGATTAAAAGTTCAGGAATGTGCGCCAAAAGAGTTAGTGGAAAAAGCATTAACCTTAATTCAGGCGGAAGCCAGACAAAAACAGGTAGCTTTTGACAAGCATTTAACCACTGAGGAGCGGACAATATCAGTGGATAGGATCATGGTTGTTTCCGCTTTGTACCATCTTTTAAATCAAACTGTCCATAATTCACACCTAGGCGGCAGTATTTTAGTCGAGGAGCATCTTACCGGAGAGTATTGGTATATAACGATTCAGGATGCGGGCAGAGGGATTTCCCAAATCGATATTGATAATCTAGTGGCAAACCACTTTGCAGATAAAAATTCTCCCGGTCTATCCCTGGTCTATCGGATTGCGCGCTTCCATCAAGGAGATTTACAGGTTGAAAGTGAATTGGGAAAAGGATCAAAATTTATATTACAATTAAAGTGTTGTGATTAGGCGTAATTTCAGGCGGGGATTTAGTTTTTACAGGAACTTTCCAGAATATTGTGTTATAATGTCAGTTTGTCTAAGTATAGGTAGAATATTGTTAATAGATATCAATTTAATTAAATTTCCTCGACTTCCCAAGGAGGTAAATTAGTGGAAACTAAAAGCCTAGTAGCACTCCGAATTAGTTTGGCATCACCCGATACAATACGTTCCTGGTCTTATGGCGAAGTAACCAAACCTGAGACAATCAACTACCGGCGTTTGCGGCCAGAAAAGGATGGGTTGTTTTGTGAGGCCATTTTTGGACCTACTCGCGATTACCAATGCTATTGTGGTAAGTATAAGAACCCCCGTTATAAAGGAATTGTCTGTGATAAATGCGGCGTTGAAGTAACTCGCTCTTCTGTGCGCCGTGAGCGCATGGGTCACATCGAATTGGCATCCCCTGTCGCGCATATTTGGTACACGCGCCGTGTTCCATCTTATTTAGGCTTACTGCTCAATATTTCCCGCAGAAACCTTGACCGTGTTTTGTACTTTGCCCAATATATCGTCACTTTTGTTGATGAGGATGCCAAGCAAAAAGTGCTGAATCGTCTTGAAGATGAAGTGGCGGATGTTGACCATGAAGAAATGAGCAACTTGGAAGCGCGCATCAAAGAGATCCAGGCAGCGCGAGACATCGAAATCGAAAACCTGAACGACCAGAAAAAAGAACTGGAAAGCAAGGTGGACGAAATGATCGGCCAGCAAATGGATCCGATCATCAAAGAAGGCCAGGCTCTGGAACAAAAAATCCAGGAAAAAGAAGGGTCAGTAATTCGTAAGGATATGGTGTTTGAATCCGCCGATGAGACCATCTTGAAAGCTGGAGAAGCGATCGACGCTAAGTTGTTATCTGCGGTTCAGGATGCCGTCAAGGCCAAACTGGAAGAAGTTGAAAATGAAGTCCGCAGCCAAATCCAGGACGATATGGCCAAAGTGGATGTTGGCATTGATAAAGTACGTGCTGAAGCTGATTTGAATATTGCTCATTTAAGTGAGCAATTAGGTGATATCCGCCTGGACGTTAAATCCAAGATTGACCAGCAGCGTGATGAATTAGAAGACCTGGCGCCTTTCAAGTTCCTCAGCGAGAACCAATACCGCGACCTTAAGTCCCGTTATGGGCAGGTTTTCCGCGCAGAGATGGGCGCAGAAGCTTTTGTGGATATTCTCAGCCGTCTGGACCTGGATCAATTGGCCCAGGATTTGTGGCTTGAAGTCAAAACTACCAAGAGCAAGCAAAAACGTAAGAAAAGCACCACTCGTTTGAAAGTTGTGGAAGCTTTCCGCCGTTCGAAGAACCGCCCTGAATGGATGATCTTATCCGTGCTGCCGGTCATTCCGCCTGATTTGCGCCCTATGGTGCAGTTGGATGGTGGCAGATTTGCGACTTCTGACTTGAATGACCTTTATCGGCGTGTAATCAACCGCAACAACCGTCTAAAAAGATTGTTGGAGTTGGGCGCGCCGGATGTAATTGTGCGCAATGAAAAACGTATGCTGCAGGAAGCCGTTGACTCCCTGATTGATAATTCCCAGCGCGGCAAAGCTCTATCCCGCCGCGGCCGGCGTGAACTGAAGTCCCTCAGCGATATGCTGAAAGGCAAAAAAGGCCGCTTCCGCCGCAACCTGTTGGGTAAGCGTGTGGACTACTCCGGCCGTTCTGTGATCGTGGTCGGCCCCAAACTCAAGCTCTATCAGTGCGGTCTGCCCAAGACCATGGCACTTGAACTTTACCGCCCGTTTGTCATAGCTGGGCTGGTCAAGAAAAATTATGCTGCCAACGTGAAAGGTGCGCGCCGTTTGATGGAACGCAACCGCCCAGAAGTTTGGGAAGTACTGGAAGAAGTTATCGGTGACCGCCCGGTTCTTTTGAACCGTGCTCCTACGCTGCACCGTTTGGGCATTCAAGCTTTCGAGCCTGTTTTGATTGAAGGCAGTGCCATCCAGCTTCACCCGCTGGTGACCACCGCTTTCAACGCTGACTTTGACGGTGACCAAATGGCTGTGCATGTGCCGCTTTCTGAAAAGGCGGTTTGGGAAGCCCGTAATTTAATGTTGGCATCCAAAAACCTGCTTAAACCGGCAGATGGTGAACCGATTATTTCTCCTTCGAAGGATATGGTTCTGGGTGTTTATTACTTAACCCGTGAGCCACGTAAGGAATATACCGGAAAGGAACCGGCGTTTTCATCATTTGATGAAGTCGAAATGGCTTACAGATTGAATCAGGTAAAAGTTGCGACGCAAGTCCGACTGCAAACACAAACCTGGTTTGATGAAGATGGAAAACGTATGGAAAAGCCGGAAACCCGTGTGCTCAATACCACGGTTGGGCGGGTCCTATTCAACTATATCCTGCCCCCCGAAATCCAATTCTTCAATGATATGTTGGAAAAGGGCCGCATCAAGAATTTGATTGCTGAGATTTACGATTTATGCGGCGAAGAAGTGACCACGGATGTGGCCGATAAAATCAAGGATATTGGCTTTGAGTATGCCATGCTATCCGGCACGACATTGTCCGTGGCAGATATTACTGTTCCAGAAGAAAAGAAAGGTATCCTGGCTGATTCAACCATAGCAGTGGAAGAAGTTCAGAAATCATACCGCCGCGGCAGATTAACCGAACAGGAAATGAATGAGCGTGTGATTGATATTTGGCAGGAAACCACACGTAAAGTGGGTGATGCCGTGCGTGCTAACATGGACCCGACCGGTAACCTGTCCACAATGGCTAACTCCGGCGCTACAAAAGGTGGTTTCGGACCAATTTCCCAATTAGCCGGTATGCGTGGTTTGATGGCCGACCCGGCCGGGCGTATTATTCGCCTGCCGATCCAATCCAACTTCCGCGAAGGGCTGACAGCCTTGGAGTATTTCATTTCTACTCATGGTGCCCGTAAAGGTTTGGCTGATACCGCTCTGCGTACAGCAGACGCCGGTTACCTGACCCGCCGCTTGGTGGATGTTGCTCAGGATATGATCATCAATGAGGAAGATTGTGAAACGATGGACGGCATCTGGATTCGCAAGGGCGATGATATTGCCGGCCAAACCCTGGCGTCTCGCTTATACGGCCGCATCACAGCTGATAATGTGATTGACCCCAATACAGGTGAAATTATCGTTGAACGCAACCAGATGCTGACGAATGCTGATCTAGGTAAGATCACTGAATGTGGCATTGAGGAAGTGTTTGTTCGATCTCCCTTAACATGCGAATTAAAGCACGGTTTATGCCAGAAGTGTTATGGTATGGACCTGGGCCGTGGTAAGTTGGTGGAAAAAGGCACTGCAGTGGGTACCATTGCAGCGCAATCCATCGGCGAGCCAGGCACGCAGCTGACTCTGCGTACCTTCCATACCGGCGGTGTCGCGGCTGGTTCCGATATCACTACCGGTTTGCCCCGTGTGGAGGAGCTGTTTGAGGCGCGGCGTATGCCGAAAGGCGAAGCTGTTATGGCTACCATAACCGGTACGGCTACGGTCATTCCGGCAGATTCATCCAATGAGCTGAACCGCGTGAAAGTGGAACATAGTGAACTCATCCAGGATGAATATGCAATTCCCGAAGGCTGGGAAATCAAAGTTGCTGATGAACAGGAACTGAAAGAAGCCGAAATCGTTGCTGCTAACGAAGATGCCACTATCATTGCCCAACACGGCGGACGTGTGGAAGTCAAAAAGGATAAAGTTGTTGTTTCCTATGACCAGGTAGAAATTGAAGAATTTGACATCCCCAGTATGCTGCGTATGACCGTTAAAAATGGTGACAAAGTCGAAGCCGGCGAGGCTTTAACTGAAGGTTCGTTGAACCCACATACCATCCTGCGCATCAAAGGCCGCGAGGCTTGTCAGCTTTACCTGCTGAGCGAAATCCAGAACGTTTACCGCGCACAAGGGCAAAACATCAACGACAAACACTTTGAAGTCATTATCCGTAAGATGATGAGCAAAGTCCAAATCATCCGCCCTGGCGATTCCGAGTTCCTGCCGATGGATATGGTGGATCGTATGGAAATCCGTCTGATTAACGAAAATTTGCGTAAGGAAAACAAACAAACAGCGCGCTTTATTGAAATGTTGCTGGGTGTGACCAAGGCTTCCCTAACCACCGACTCTTGGTTATCCGCTTCCTCATTCCAGCACACTATTAAAGTACTGGCAGGCGCAGCTATCGCTGCCGATCAGGATCCCTTGTTTGGCTTGAAGGAAAACGTGATCATCGGTAAACTGATCCCATCCGGCACCGGCTTCTCAGATAAACGTATTGATACCATCAACGCGATGGTGGAAGTAAATGAACACCGCTTTGATGAACCGGTTGCTGAAGAAGATTTGGAAGCCGAGGCTGTTCCGGAAGAATAAACAGCGAATATATCTGAAAAATTAAGCAGACTATTAAGAAAAGAATAGGCATCCGTTCAGCGGATGTCTTTCTTTTTATATATTATGGTTGTGTTCCACAAGAAAATTGCTTTGAAGACATTTATAAAAGTTCTATCGGAATTTGGATAATTCCATCACTGATTAGATACGTGTTTAAGGCCGCCTCGTCCATTTGCAGCGGCTGTAGGATGGCGCTGGCTGCGCGGACGAGCAATTTGCAGTAATATGCGTAATTAACGCTGCGGGGGTCAAGCGGGATGTGCACATGCCAGGCACAGGCGCCTGGATGGCCTATTGTGTACACGAGGGGGACACGCTGGCCCAGGCGGATGGGCTGGCCGATGTCCTTCAACTGTTGCGCGGCGATAGCCGCAGCAGAGCGTACCCGGTAGGCGCTCAATTCCTTGCTCATGCGTTTGTGCACCACGAGGTCTGCAAGGCGTACCCTGCCGGCCCTGAGGTTCTTATAGCGCTCCAACACCAGTGCCAGGGCGCGCGGCAGAAGATCTTGTAATTCCTGTGCGGTGGAGGCGTTTTCGAAGATACCCAGCAAATCTTCCTGCATACGCGTGATATAGGCTGGGGTGTCGTGCTTGCGTATCTCAATGCCTCGCACAGTGGTGCTGCCGTCCTGCCTGGCTCCAAAATAGCGGTTGGGAACAGTCATATGGCTGTCCTGTTTAGAGGACAGAAAAGCCACCCAGCTGTAAATGCAATCCAGCGCAATGGGCAGGGAGGTGCGTTCGATAATCTCGTTTAGCAGGGGCAAAAAATCATCTGGTTGGCTGCAATCTTCTTTTTTTACCCATATACCATCCACATACAGGTGCAGCACTGTGAACCCCATATCTTCGGCAGCTTCCTTGGCCCGCAGCAGCGCTTCGCGCCCCAGGGCTGAAATGGCTTCGTGTGATTCGATGCGTCCGAATTTGGCTGCTTTGTAGCCCATATATCCAAAACAGCATACCAGCAGCATTTTCAGGGAAGAAGCCCTGGCTTGATAGTAAGGCTTGAGCGGATTGTCGGGCGGCAATGCGAGCAGATGCTGCTTCATGGCGACCCTTTTTTCCAGCAGCGGTTTCAGTGTGATCGGGATCAGCCCGGGTGGAAAGGGGGAGTTCCCTAAATCTTTGGGAATGGGCAGCTCAGGAGAAATATTGCAATAAGTCATGATGCTGGGATAAAGCGAAATAAAGTCGATCATGCCCACATTTTCGTGGATGCCTTTGACCGGCTGGTAAACCAGACCACCCTGGTCGTTGCGCAGCAGTTCATAGGCGGTTTTTACCTCTTCGCCGTGCGTCTTCTGCCAGGGTACCAGCACGCCTTGCTTGAGGGCGGTGATGATTTCCATCATGTTGATGCCGGTGCCGGGCGAGCAGCGTGCGGCGGTCTGAATGGGCAGGCGTGTCACGCGCGCCATCTCCAGCGCGCTGGTCAGGTCATAATCCTGCCATAGCATGGCGTTGCGGCTGTCGATGTGGCAGCGGCCGAAGAGCAGCGCCTGCTGGCCGCGGTAAACGATGCGGCCGTAGGTGAAATAGGAGCCTTCTTTTTTGATCATCACAGGGCGGTTAGGGTCGCGGTTGAAATTGAGCGCAATGCCGGTGCGCTTGGACATTTCCAGCAGATGCGGCAGCAGCCAGATATCCCCGCTGTTGGTTAATAGCAGGT
Organism: Anaerolineaceae bacterium UBA5211; assembly: GCA_002412595.1. Taxonomy (GTDB): domain Bacteria; phylum Chloroflexota; class Anaerolineae; order Anaerolineales; family Anaerolineaceae; genus Pelolinea. Next base: position 9,316 of record DHVJ01000057.1, on the reverse strand, counting down.
CGGGATCGAAATTGGTCAGGATGGAATTCAGCCGGATGAGCGAGGAACTTTCATATTGGATGGGGATGTGGTGCTCTTTGTCATCAAAGTGGACGGTCAATAATTCCGGCTTTCCATAGCGCGGATCACAGTCCAGGTCAATTTGCAGAATTCGCAGTGGGGGCGCGGGCGGATCAAGCTCCCAGGGCGAATCTAGCACTTCAATTGCTTGAAGTTGTTCTCCTTCATAGGTGACGCGGCAGTAGGCCAGCGGGAAGGTCTCGAATTGGGCGGCGTAGCGGATGGCGACAGGAATATCCGCATCGTAATAATCCAGTACGGGAAATTGTTTTGAGATGCGCCGCACCAGGGCGGCGATCCGGGCAGGCTGGGTTTCTACTGCCAGAACAGGGATGTGATTTTGGCTGTAGAGGTCTTTTCGGCTGGTGAAAATCACTTTGATAAAAGGGAAATGCGATTGGAGGAATATGCCGGCTTTTTTCAACTCCTTTTCTGCTCCGCTGATATAGAAAGTCACAGGGAAATCCTGGTACAGCCGGACCCGCCCCGCCTCCCTGGTGACGAACCAGAGCACAACGCCAGACTGCTGTCCCTCATACAGGTCCAGCAGCCATCCGGAAAACTCAGCCATCCTGCTGCTGGGACAGGGCTTCGACAATCTGCCGCAGGCGCATGACTTCTTTATGCTCCTCGAGCAGCATGGAAAGCAGGGCGACCTCGAACGGCAAAGCGTGCGAAGCATAGGAGAGCGCGGCGGCATGCTTGCGGGCAGCAGCAAACAATTCATCCAGAGCTAATTGGTCGCTGCGCCGCAGCGCGCGGCGAAAACGGCTGAAGGATTCCTGCTCCTGGATCAGATATTGGTTTGCGGAAGGAATGGTGCGGCCCATGGCTTACTCCCACAGCCCCGGCTGCCGCGGTGCGGCCGGACCGGTTTCCGGCTGCCAGACGGAATTGGCGGCTTCCAGGAGCATTTCCATCAGATAAGGGCGCTTGTTTGCTTTTGCGGGCGGGAAAATGCATACCAGCACAGGGGTGGCTGTGCTGGCTTGTTTGAGGTGGCGGATGGTATTGGCCAGCAGGCGCTGGCTTTGCTGGTCATCCACGCTTTCATCATAGAATGTGTACAGCAAGTCAAGCACAAATATGGGGCAGCGGCAATCGTTCAGATTGTGCAGCATGGCTTCCATCTGAAAGCAGGTAAAGGCGCGTGAAATATAAATTCGCCCCAATACTTCCTCCACGCGGTTGGTTTTGCGCCGGATGGCACGATTCAAAGTGAGGACATTGAAAAGATTACCGCCGTCCACCACACGCAATGTGCTGTGGAGCGCCAAATCGGCCATGAGCGCAAATATATCCCTTACCCGGTAGCGTGGAAGCGCCAGGAGCGCGAATTGATTAAGAGTGATTTCTTGCAGTGAGATGTTCATAGTGTTATTATAGAACAAAAATTCTATATTTGCAACCCGCATGGAATTCTCAAGGAAAAATATTGCTGGAAGTGTTTATATATAAAGACGTATAATAAACAGTTGCGCTATGACCCGAACTGGAAGCATGCCTGAGGCCAGGACGTAAATTTTCTATAGACGGTTGAGTTCAAGAGATGCTTTATGAAAAATAGAATTTGTAAGATCATCAGTGTGGTAAGTGTGGCTCCCTTAATTGCGTTGTATGTGTTAACGGCAATTTATCTGCACGATAAAAGTATATTTGGCGGTACTTTGTGGTATGTCATTTCCATCGTGTTCCTGACAATCCTGCCGATTTCAGCATACATCCTCGAACATGTGCTGCCTGCTTATAAAGGCCAGGGAAGAAAAGGGGAGCGAAGATTGGCATTCGTGATGTGTATCGTGGGATATGTGCTCGGTACAGTAGTTAGCTTGATATTCAAGGCTCCGCAGGGTGTCAAATTATTGTTCATTTCCTATTTGGTGTCAGGAGGATTACTTGCCCTTATTAATAGCGTGATAAAGTACAAAGCCAGCGGTCATGCCTGCGGCGTTGCAGGTCCTTGTGTGGCTTTGATATATTTTCTGGGCATCAAAACATGGTATGTCATACTTTTATTGATACCGGTTTTTTGGGCAAGGATTAGCATGGGACGGCACACATTCAAGGAACTGATTTCCGGAGCTGCTGTTGGCATGGCGGGCACGGCACTAACGATATTGATTTTTATGCATTTATAGCAACGCAAGATTGGGTTGTTATATATACCTAGGGTAGGGTGCAGCCAGCCGGCAATTTGTGCGGCTGGTTTATTTTTCAACGGGCAGAATGCACTCGGGCAGGTCGCTGGCAGGATTGTTGACCAATGGGCTGACCGGATAGGCGCTCATTTCGCTGGCGGGGAAAGGCTTTAGAAGCGAAAGCAACTGCGGGTTGGGTTGACTGCCCAGCCATTCCCAGCCGGTTTGCGCGTCCAAGATGACCGGCATGCGATTATGGACCGTGCTGACCAGGTTGTTAGGTGCGCAGGTGATGATAGCGCAGGTGTTGGCGGTTTGTCCGTCCGGCAGGCTGCTGATATCCCACAAGCCGGCGAACGCAAAAGGCTTTTTATTTTTCAGATGAAAATAGAAAGGTGTTTTAGGCCCTTTGGCCTGGTTGGGGGCTTGCCACTCGTAGAAGCCGTCTGCGAAGATCAGACAGCGTTGTGATTTTTGCATGAGCCGCCGAAAAGTGGCTTTTTCCATGATCGTTTCCGCACGGACGTTGATCAGACGGTAATTATCCTTTTTTTCTTTTGCCCAAACCGGGAGAATGCCCCACTGCATCAGATCCAATTTGCGTTCGTGCGGATTATCCGCAACCGGGATGAGCTGGGTAGGAGTGATGTTGTAACGGGGTTTCCAGTTTTGCTGGATGGTCTCTTCAAGTGGAAGGTCGAATTCCAATTGGAAAGCTACCGGATCGGAAATGATTGTGAATCGACCGCACATATTTGCCTCTTATTCAATCATTCATTCGGATACTGTTAATTTACATCCGCTCGATTCAGTTCATGCTAAAGGGTAGAGTAATGGTAGATGATCTTGTCATCGGAAAGGCCGATGGTATCCATGCCGGACTTGACTGTCCCGTCTGAAAAAGTAGCCTGCCAGGAGAAATAGCGTGTTGGATCTTCACCGCTCAATTCGGTGATTTCAAAGGTCGCATTCATGTAGTCCACATTGAGCAGTTGGGTGAAGTAGGTCTTTAGCGCGCTGCGGCCTTGGATGGTCCTCTCGGCGGTGATGTGGATGGCGTCATCAGTGTAGAGGGCCGCAATGGCGCTGATATCGGGCTCATTAATGGCATTAATTAAAGACTCGGTTATATCCAGGGTTGGATTCGGGTCGGTGGGCCACTCATAGTTGGCAATAGTCTCCCAAATGAGGGGCAGCTTAAGCCGGCAGTAGTCCCAGCTCCAGAAACTTACCCCGCTCATATTCAACTTGACCGCTTTGTCCATAAATTCGAGGATGTCGTCTGAGGTTGGGTACCAGCCGCTGCCGCCGTAGGCTGCTCCGGTAGGTACAAGGGGGCGGAAGGGCGACCAATTATTGGTGAATTGGCTCAAACTTTTTTCCAATTGTTCACCCGGGTTATGGGCTTGCTCCCAATATACCTGGGGCATGTTCAAATCACAATTGGTGAGAAAGTCTGACCAAGGCAGGTCGTTGTGTAAATCCGGATAGCGGTAAGAGCTCAACGCCATGGGGAAATCCGGCAGGGCGCTGCGCAGTTCGCTCATGAACGTGCGGCAGGGGGTATATTTGCCTACATATTCCCCTTCTGCGTCAATCACATAGCCCGCTAATGGAAGTTTGTTGATTTGGCGGATGGCTGCTTTGGCCTCTTCTTTAGGCAGGTCTCCAAAGACGTAATGCCAGCCCCAGACTTGGATACCCTTTTTAGCTAATTCTTCCGCCAGGGGGCCAACCAAGTCTTCACCTGTGCTGGAATCATAATTATAGTCATAAATTCCGTTGGCGATCTTGACCAGGACGTAACTTAAACCGGCACGGTAAGCGGTGTAGGCGATTTTTTCGATATCCCCATCTTCACAGTTGGGAATTTTCCAGATATAGAATCCCTTTCCAACAGGTGCTGTCATATATTTTTCACTCCGCCACCGGGTTACCAACCAACTCCAAATCAGAAGCTGCTCCACGCATGGCTTCAATCACATTGCCGACATGTTCCCACAGCTCAATGCCCAATTCCTGTGCACCCAATTCCATTTCATCGCGGCTGGTTCCAGCCGCGAAGTTCAGGTTTTTCCATTTCTTTTTGACAGAAGATACTTTGAGGTCAAGGATGGAGCGCGACGGACGGATCAGGGCTACAGCGGTGATCAAGCCCGTGACTTCGTCGCAGGCGAACAAAGTTTTTCTGAGCAGGTTGTCGCGCGGGACCCCGGTTTCGATACCGTGGCTTAAAATTGCCAATACCATCTCTTCCGGAACACCGGCTTCACGCAGAATGGGCGCGCCGGCAGACGGGTGTCTTTCCAGGTCGGGATGGATCTCAAAATCGAAATCGTGCAGCAATCCGGTGTTGCCCCAAAATTCCAAATCTTCACCAAACTTAGCGGCGTAAAACCGCATGGCTGCTTCAACCGCAAACATATGCTTGCGCAGGCTGTCTTTTTGAACGTACTGATTGAGTATTGATAAGGCTTCGTCGCGTTTCATAGTAAATTTAATTATATATGGGAACCAGTTTTTGAAAAGAAGAATGTGAAACAATTACTGGTGTGAATCACCCCATTATAATTAAGATTGAGAAGCGCAATGAAGATGCCTAGAGATGTTTTATACGCGGCCTCAGCTGCGTAATCAGATTGGCGTTATATTCATCGCCGCCCTGGCAATTTCCACTACGATACACTTTGGGTTCGATTCCCCATTTATTTAACTGGTCACAAGCCGCAAGCATGAGAGAATTGGCAATGAAGATGGTTGCTAATGTAGAAAGAGGACCTGATTTTGTGCCATCTGACCTGACCTGAACACTCGCGTCCCCAACGGGAACATGGTTATTAATCGCGATATCACATACATCCTTAAGGTGTAATCCATCAATTTGACGTGAAGGATGGTCCAGATAGAAAAAAGAAGAAATGCCAATGACTGTGGCGCCAGCTTTCTTGGCAGCTTGTGCCATTTCAATGGGAAATGAATTGATACCTGAAGTGGAAGCAATCAGCAGTGCGTCTCCGGGGGCGACTGGATATCTTTCTAATACTAAGTGGGCGTAACCGCTCATGCGTTCAATTTGACTGCTTTTAACAGCCCCTTCGTGCAGCATGGTGCTGGTTTCAAATATGGGATTGATCAATGCCAACCCACCGGCTCTGAAAAATAGCTCCTCCTCGACCATATGCGAATGCCCACAACCAAAAACATGCAATAAACCGTCGCGTTTGAATACTTGTGCCAATGCCGTTCCAGCCTGGTTGATAACGTTTGATTCTTCAGTAAAGATGGTGCTTAAGATTTGTGCTGTGTTGTTGTAGTAATCATTGACAAACATTGTATTCTCACTTTGAAAGTTGATAAGCAAATAACTCTACATGGAAGAGATATCGATCACTGCGGTATTTTGATTCCACATATTCGACAACTTCCCCGTTTATATCAAAAGTTTGGCGCTTGGTTAATAATGCACTGGTCGGACTATCATTACCCAGAAGCCGCTTTTCCCAGTTGGTTAGGCAGGCTACTTCAATGGTTTGAAAGGCGTTATTAAGCTTGATGCCGCATTTCGTTGTAAAGAGTTCGTATAACGATGCCCCGTTGGTGATCGTATCAGCGATGATTGCCCCAACCTCATTGCGCATATAGCAGTTCTCGATTGCCATCGGTACTCCGTCAGCCAGGCGAAGTCTTCGCAGGACGTAAGCGGGATCGTTGGTCTGAATCTGGAGCTTATTACTGATATAGCTGTTTGCGATGATAGCGTCAATGACGAGAATGAGCGAGTCCGGATTCAATTTCCGATCACGCATATCTTCTGAATAACTGGTCAGGAGCGTCAGGTTTTGTGGAATTTTCTCAATACAGATAAATGCACCTTTTCCCTGAATGCGGTAAATTAATCCTTCGCTTTCAAGCTCTGACATCGCTTTACGGATCGTAATGCGTGAGACATTAAACCGTTCCCCCAATTCTCTTTCAGAGGGAAGGATATCCCCATGTTTGGAACCTGGCTGATTGATTAATTCTCTCAGAGATTCTATTACTTGAGTTGATTTGTTCTTTTTCTTGGTTTTCTCTGTGGCCATAGCTCTTTCTAAGTCTATAAACTGATATAAAAGGTTTGTTTATGCCAATATATCACAAAAAACAATTATACCTGATGTAATATAAAAAATCCCGATATTATAATAAATGGTATGTAATAATTAGCCGCGTGTTGAGAAATAGCGCTAAATTTCCTGTGAAAATCAATGATATTGCGAAAAAATATAACAAGTGGTATAAATACGTTCATTCTTAATAACCATTAGGCGATTATATGATCACAAAGAAGAACATTTTAGCCAATGTGAAAGCAGAGGATTGGAGCGCAGCCATACGGATCGTTGGCGGACTGCTTGAAGAAGCTGGAAGTATCACACCACACTATACCGAAGCCATGATAACTGCGGTTAAAGAAATGGGACCCTATATGGTTATCCTCCCAAACTTTGCACTGGCACATGCTGCTCCCTCAAGGGAAGTGCTCAAGAACGATTTTGCGCTAATCACACTTGAAGAACCAGTTTATTTTGGATCTCCTAATGACCCTGTGTATATCATTTTAGCTATCTGTTCAACAGATGGAAAATCACATATGGATTCTTTAGCCAAGATTGCAACAATTCTCATGCAGGAAAATATGATCGCGAAATTGATCAAAGCGGACTCTGTTGAAGAAATCCTGGAGATATTCGCTTCAGACATATCTGAATAATTATCTTTAATACTTAGGACTTTTTATTTCATCGAAGGAGAATAAATGGATAACATCAGAATTCAAACCGTTTGTGGATTCGGCTGCGGATCATCACTATTTTTACGAATGAAAATGGAGGAGGTGCTAAAAGAAAATAATGTCGAAGCTACTGTTTTTTGTGGTGATGTAGGAACTTGTCTATCACAGCCATGTGATGCAATTTTTATCTCTGAAGAATTATTAAGCCGGATAGAAGGACGGGCAAAAATCACAGTAGTGCCCATTAAAAATTTTATGGATAAAAACGAAGTTGCCACTAAAACAATGGAATTTGTAAATAATTTTAACAAAAAATAAACCAAGGGAGTAAAGAAGTGAGTATTCTAAATTTTATTACAACCGAAATTTTCGGTCAGGGTGCAATTTTCCTGGCACTTATTGCGCTGATAGGCTTAGTCCTGCAGAAGAAGTCCTTTAGTGAAATCGTACGTGGCACGATGATGACCGCCATTGGGTTCTTTATCCTAACCCAAGGTACGGGAATCATTACTGGCAATTCAATTGATGGCCTGGCAAGCGCTTTCAATACAATCATGCCCAGTGCCAGCGGTACGCCTGACATCGACATGTCGCAATATGGTACACAAATTGGCATTGTCATGGTGATCGCTTTTGCAGTCAACCTGCTGTTTGCTCGCTTTACAAAGTGGAAATCAGTCTTTTTGACCGGCCACATGTTATATTGGTTCCCCTATGTTTTCATTGCTGCTGGTGTGGATGCAGGCTTAACCGGTTTCAAACTGGTTGCCCTGGCTACCGTAATTACCTCAATTTATATGATTGTAGCGCCCAACCTGATGAAGCCGCTTGTGAAAGAAGTTACTGGAGATGATAGCTTCACAATTGGTCACCCAACTACAACATTGTCAGTCATTTCAGGCTACCTGGGAAAACTGATTGGCAATAAAGAACAATCTACTGAAAGCCTCAAGTTCCCCAAGAGTGTGGATTTCCTGCGCGAAGTTTCCATTACCGGTTCGCTCGTGATTTGCCTGACCTATATTGTCATGAGCTTCATTCTGACAGCCAATGGGTTTGTCCCGGGTGAGGTGTGGGGGTACGCGGGTGGCTCCACTGGCGCTTTCACCTATATCTTCACAAAATCAATTTACTTTGGTGTTGGTGTAACTGTTATGCTGTTGGGTGTCCGCATGCTTATCGCTGAGATCGTTCCAGCCTTCAAAGGTATCGCAGACAAGGTTGTTCCGGGCGCCATTCCTGCTTTGGATTGCCCTGTTATCTTCAACTACGCTCCCAATGCCCTCATTATCGGATTTGTGGTTGCCATGATTACATCAACCATTACGATCATTCTTACGGCAGGCATGTTCCCGACCGTGATCATCCCATTGACATTTACGTGCTTCTTTGAGATTGGTACAGCCGCAATTATCGGTAATGGTACGGGCGGCGTCCGCGGTGCTGTTGTGGGTGCAGCCGTATCGGGTATTGTTATGGTCTTCCTGGTCGGCTTTGGCTCCCATTTCTTCAGCAACACCATCAACAATTGGATGCTCGTTTATGGTGGTCAGGACTTCTCCCTGTGGGGTATCGTCACCGGTTTGATCGCCAGATTATTGGCTTGATGATTTAAAAATAAGGTTTGTTTAATAAAGGCAGATATCCGCTAATTTCAGATATCTGCCTTTTTGGTATTAATGGGATTAGGTTTCTGTTTTGTGCGAATAAATTGCTAACTTTACAAAATTATAAGGCAGAGCGAAGAACTCGCGTACATGCCAAAAAGCGCGCTTATGCCAGGAGAAACGGTAAATATTCGCTGGAAACCCAAATGCTTTGATCCCCAGCCTGCGCGCCAGGTAGATTGAGCGGGGTAAGTGAAACAGCTGGGTCACGATCAAGATTGAATCCGGTTTATATTCTTCATTAATATTTTCGCATGAATCAAGTGTAGAGACACCCTTGGGATCAATCCGCACTTTGGATTCGGGGATGCCGGCTGCAAGGGCAGCGGCTTTCATCGCCTCCGGTTCGTCATAACCGCGGCGGCGGGAACCGCTCATGATCAGATAATCAACCTTGCGGTTTTCAATGAGTTTGACTGCAGTGCATACCCGATCCATCAGGATGTCCGAGGGCAATCCGTTCTTCTCCAGACCAGCGCCCAGAACCAGGCAAAACTGAAAATGGCCGGTGGTCTGTTGCTCTAGAATATATTGTCTGGTGTTCAGATAAACGATTATATAGAGCAGGGTAACTAAAAAAGCGGTTGTGATAATGAAGAATAATAGTAACAATATGGTTTATATCCTTTGCGTCCATTGGTCGTTGGCATATTTTTCTTTCCAAAGTTGAGATGCCC
>DHVJ01000013.1 GCA_002412595.1 Anaerolineaceae bacterium UBA5211 | reverse complement strand
ACCGGTCCCTGCGGCCCCTGTTCGGAAATACACTACGACCGCGGCGCAGAATGGTGCGACAAGGCCGATGACCCCAAGCATGTTTGCGGTGTCAACAGCGACTGCCACCGCTATCTGGAACTTTGGAACCTGGTTTTTATCCAATACAATCGCATAAGCCCCACCCAGTTGGACCCGCTACCGTCCACGCACGTGGACACCGGAATGGGTTTTGAACGCATCGTATCTGTTATGCAGGGTGTAGATTCAAATTACCGTACCGATTTACTGCTGCCGCTGATCCAGGTGGTGCAGGGATTGGTAGGCGATACGGATGAACAGCGCAATGCTCGATTTACGCCTTATCGCGTGATCGCCGATCATACTCGCGCGGCCACTTTCCTGATCGCGGATGGGGTAGTGCCCGGCAATATCGGGCGCAATTACATCTGCCGCATGATCATCCGGCGGGCAGCGCGATTCGGCAGCAAACTGGAACTGACCGAACCCTTTATGGCACAGGTCGCCAGCAAAGTAATTGAACTCTACGGAGAAGCTTACCCTGAACTGATTAAGAATCAGGCCACCATTTTAGATAACCTGACGCGCGAAGAGCAGCGCTTCCAGAGCACGGTCGAAAGCGGACTCTCGCGGCTGGAAGATGAGATTCAGAATATGCAGGGGAACACCCTGTCCGGCGCGGCAGCCTTTGATTTATACGCTACCCACGGCCTGCCCTTAGAGATCACACGCGATGTGCTGCGCGAACGTGGGCTGGAAGTGGACCAACCAGGTTTTTACGCAGCCATGGAAGAACACCGCATCAATTCCGGCGCGGGAAAAGAATTTGGTCCATTGGGAGGTGAAAAAGCCGAATTGTATGCCCAATACCTGGAGAAATTGCAGAAAGAAGGCAAGCTGAGCCAAATAGGCGTTGGCTATGACCCCTACACCGGCGAAGAGATGCGCACGCGCGTCGTCGCCATCATCAAGGATGACGAGCTGGTCGACCAGGCTAACAGCGGCGACAATGTGGAAGTGGTGACAGAGCGCACGGGCTTCTACATTGAATCCGGCGGACAGGTTTCCGACCAGGGCCAGATCGTTACGGCCGATGGTCAGGGAAGATTTGCGGTTGAAGAAATGCGCAAACCCTCCGCGGGCATGATCGTGCATTACGGTAAGGTGGTCGAAGGGTCGTTGAAAGTCGGTGATGACGTGACCGCAGGTGTGGATCGCAAACGCCGCCAGGATATCCAGCGCAACCACACCGCCACGCATTTGCTGCACGCCGAACTGCGCAAGGTGCTGGGCGAACACGTGCGCCAGGCTGGTTCAATGGTCGCGCCGGACCGTTTACGGTTTGATTTTACGCATCAGCAGGCACTTACCAAAAAAGAATTGGCTGCAGTGGAAGAGGGTATCAACCAGCGCATTCTGGACAATTACCCCTTGACCATCGCGGAGAAGAAATTGACAGAAGCCCAGGAAGAAGGCGCGACGGCGCTCTTCGGTGAAAAATACGGGGATGATGTCCGCACCGTAAAGATCGGTGATGAGAATCCATTTTCATATGAACTCTGCGGCGGCACGCACGTGGACGAGACCGGCGAGATCGGCACATTTATTATCATCAGTGAAGGCAGTGCCGCGGCCGGCATTCGCCGTATCGAAGCCGTCACCGGGCGCAAGGCTTACCAGTATATTCAACAGCATCTCAAAGTATTGAAGAAGATTGCCCAGGTGTTGGAGTGTAGTTTGGACGAAACCGAAACAGCGGCTAAGAAACTGCTGGAGAAAAACGAGGCCAATCTGAAACTTTTGGCCGGGTTTAAGAAAGACACAGCAAAACAAGCTTACGAAGAAGCCAAAGCCGGCATTCGGACGATTAACGGTATGAATGTCTTCACATTGACAGTCGAGGATAGTAATATAGAATCCCTGCGCGAACTAGCCGATACCTTCCGTCAAGAGTACAACAATGGCGTGGCCGTATTTGTCAACATAACAACAGACGGCAGCGTGCAGTTGGTTGTGACTGCGGCAGATGCTACGGTCAAGCAAGGCATGCACGCCGGAAACCTGGCGAAAGCAATTTCAGGCGAAATTGGCGGCAGCGGCGGCGGACGTCCGCAGCTGGCGCAGGCTGGCGGCAAGGACGCAAGCAAGTTGAAGGAAGTACTGGCGAATATCGAGCAGTATTTGTAAAATACATTTCCTTAATGAAACGAATAATCCCTCCCATGTAATGAGAGGGATTATTTTTTATAATCTTTATTCGCTTATTCTTCTTCAGGTCGCCAGCAGCAAAGCACCAGGTCCTTGGCCGCTTTGACTTCATCCAGGCGGCCGATGGGCGTGTTGTGGGGCGCTTCGTGCAGCAATTCGGGCTGCTCGTGGGCTTCTTTGGCAATCTTCTTCATGGCATCTACAAATACATCCAAGGTCTGCTTGCTCTCGGTTTCCGTCGGCTCGATCATCAGGGCTTCATTGACGATCAGCGGGAAGTAGTTGGTGGGTGGGTGCATGCCGTAATCCATCAGGCGTTTGGCTACATCCAGCGCATGCACGCCTTCTGCATCCTGCCAAACCCCTTCCAGCACAAATTCATGCATACAGTCGCGGTCATAGGGCAGTGTGTAATCCTGTTTGAGTAATTCCATCAGGTAGTTGGCGTTGAGTACAGCGTGCTCTGCTACCGAACGCAAACCATCCGGTCCCTGCATCATGATGTAGGTCAAAGCCCGTACGATGATGCCGAAATGACCGTGGAAGGATTTGATGCGGCCGATGGAGTGAGGCGGATGTACAAAGCCGTATAGGGGCGGCATTTCATCGGTGCCTTCCTCGATTATGGCGACAATGGGATCCGGCAAGAAATCCGCCAGAAAATCCGCTACTGCCACCGGGCCAGAGCCGGGCCCGCCGCCGCCGTGCGGGGTGGAGAAGGTCTTGTGCAGGTTGATGTGCATGATGTCAAAGCCCAGGTCGCCCGGTCTGGTCACGCCCAACAGGGCATTCAGGTTGGCGCCGTCGCCGTAAACCAGACCGCCGGCCTGGTGCACGATGTCAATGACTTCTAAAACATGCTCATCAAATAATCCCAGTGTATTGGGGTTGGTCAGCATCAATCCGGCCGTGGTGTCGTCGCACAGTTCGCGCAAGCGATCGACATCCACATTACCGCGCGCATCTGAGGGTACGTTGACCGGTTCAAAACCGGCCATGCTGGAGGTGGCGGGGTTGGTGCCGTGGGCCGAATCAGGAACCAGCACCTTGGTGCGTTTCAGATCTCCACGCGAACGATGGTAAGCGCGCATGATCAGGCTGCCGACCAGTTCGCCCTGCGCGCCGGCTGCCGGCTGCAAGGTAACCGCATCAAAGCCGGTGATCTCTTTGAGCGTTTCCTGCAGCAGGTACATAATCACCAGGCTGCCCTGCACAGTCTCGATAGGCTGCAGCGGATGGGCTTTCAGAAAGCCAGGCATGCGTGCCGTGACTTCGTTAATGCGCGGGTTGTATTTCATAGTACAGGAACCCAGCGGGTAGAAACCGCCGTCGATGGAGTAATTCAGCTTGGAAAGATGGGTGAAATGGCGCACAATATCCAGCTCGGATAATTCCGGCAGGGGTAGTTCTTCACGCAGGAAAGCATCCGGTAGTTCGCTGGGCGGCACATCCAAATGGGCATATTCAATGCCGGTGCGTCCGGGGGAGGAGATTTCGTAGATCGTAGGTTCACTCATGACGTGCCTCCTCAAGTAGATCCACCAGCAGGTCAATTTCTTCCCGGCTGTTTAACTCAGTAACCGCTACCAGCATTTGATTTTTGAGTTTCGGGTAGGATTTTTCAAGATCATAACCGCCAATCAGCCCATGTTCGAGCATGTGCTGGTTGATCACGGAAACATTTTTGGGGCATTCAACGACAAATTCATTGAAGAAGGGCTGGTTATTGATGAGCTTATAGCCTTCCAAGCCGGCAATTTGCTGTGCGGCATAGTGGGCTTTGTGGTAGCAAAGTTCGGCTACCTGGCGCAGTCCGCTCTTCCCCAGCAAGCTCAAATAAATTGTGGCTGCCAGCGCCATTAAACCTTGATTGGTGCAGATATTGGAGGTGGCTTTTTCACGGCGGATGTGCTGTTCGCGTGCGGTCAGGGTGAGTACGTATCCGCGTTGACCTTGACCATCCACGGTTTCGCCCACGATGCGGCCGGAGATCTTGCGCACTAACTCCTTGCGGGTGGCGAAGAAGCCCAGGTAAGGCCCGCCAAAGCTCATGGGGATGCCCAAAGGTTGGCCTTCGCCGACGACAAAGTCAACGCCGAAATCAGCCGGCGGTTTGAGCAGGCCTAACGCGATGGGATTGACGGATACCGCCACCAGCGCGCCTTGTTCATGCGCTTTAGTGGTCAGAGCTGTCAGGTCATAGATATTTCCCAGAAAATCGGGATATTGCATTAGTATCAGGGCTGTTTGGTCATCCACCAGGGTTGCCAACTGATCCGGATCGGAAAAAGCAGTCTGCTCTTCAGGTACCAGCAGTTTGCTGCCATCCAGCATACCAAAATAGGTATGAATAGTTTCAAGATACTGCGGGTTCAAGTTAGGCGAGAGCACCAGTTTTGGGCGTTTGCCGCGAAAATGGTGATAGGCCGAGATACAGGCTTCGGCTGCGGCGGTCGCCCCATCGTAATGGGATGCATTGGCGATGTCCATACCAGTCAGATTGGCAATCAAGGATTGAAATTCAAAGATAGCCTGTAACGTACCCTGCGATATTTCCGGTTGGTAAGGGGTGTAGGCAGTAAAAAATTCACCGCGGTGGAGCAAAAAATCCACTGTGGCAGGCACGTAGTGGTTATATGCGCCGGCTCCGAGGAAACAGGCCATTTCATCACAAGCGTTGTTGGCATCTGCCAGGTTGCTGAATTGCTGCTGCGCTTCCATTTCTGAAAGCGCAGGCGGAATGTCGAGCTCCGGATAACGAAATTCCTCCGGGATTACATTGAAGAGTTCAGAGAGTTCTTTTTTGCCAATGGTTTTCAGCATTTCCTGACGTTCGACGTCAGTATGCGGAATAAACATTAATGGCGTCCTTCACAATAGGTGACGTAAGCGGACGCGTCCATTAGCTCATCAACTTCTGACGGGTTGCTGACTTCAATCTTATAAAGCCAACCTTTTTCGTAGGGGTCATCGTTGATTGTTTCGGGGATATCCGATAAGCCTTCATTGACTTCCAGCACCCTGCCGGAAACTGGGGAGTTAACATCGCCCGCGGCTTTGACGGATTCGATGGTAGCCAGAGCGTCGCCTTTGGTGACCTGGTCTTCCGTTTCTTTATTGAACTCAATGAAGACAATATCAGAAAGCTGGTCCTGCGCGTAGTCGGAAACACCAATTGTGGCGATGCTGCCGTCCAGCTTGACCCATTCATCAGTCTTTGCATATTTCAGGTTATTGGGTGTGTTCATGTATCTATATCTCCTAAAGTTTAAATTAATAGGCAGGCAGTTACAACTGCCTGCCCTGTCGTTTTCCTGAGAGATTCACCCTTGCGGGTTTGCCCCTTCGGCGTCCTGAGACATTTCCAGGGATATTTAAAACCCGGGTCCTTTTACCTGAGAGATTCATCCAAGTCCTTTATGGATTTGCCCCTTCGGTGCCAATCATACGGTCTCTTCCCAAGGTTCTTTCTATTTGACCCAATTCTATGAACCAAAACCCAATGTGTCAAGTATTTATAACCGATTGTGGGAAAACAATCTCCAAATGGCAAAGTGTAATTAGAGAATTGTTGATCCTGTGCAAATGTCCAAAGTACTGATATAAAACTATATCATGGTCAGATTAAATTGAAAATTCGCATAAAAAAGATTGCATTCCTGCTATCGGTGGTTGTTATATTAATTGGCTGTACGCCGATCTCAAATGCTACCCTTTATAAGCGGATTGTCAAACATCTTCCCTGGTATTCCCCCAAGCAGACCGGTATCAGTTTGACCCTTCCGGTGGACTTCGATGATACTCCCAAAACTTACATTGATTGGATCTATATCAAGTCAGGGGAATTCACCATGGGTTCTTCAGATCTGGATTTGGAACATGCCGATGACGAACTTCCCCAGCACCGTGTCTTTCTGGATGCCTACTGGATTTCCAAGACTGAGATCACGAATGGCATGTATAAGAACTGTGTCGATGCAGGTGTATGTAAGTATTCCGTTAGTCATATTACTAACCCGCATTTTCTGGACCCGGCCTATACCAACCATCCGGTAGTGTATATCAATTGGAAGGGCGCTCAGGAATTCTGCAATTGGATCGGCGGGCGGCTGCCGACCGAAGCGGAATGGGAAAAAGCTGCCCGCGGCCCGGACGGCAAACAATACCCTTGGGATACCGAATTGGATGGGTTGATCTTCACCAACAGCAACAACCTTGTGGGGGATACTACACCTGTTAACGCTCTCCCCAGTTCAGTCAGTTATTACGGTGTGCTGGATATGAACGGTAACGTGCGTGAATGGGTTTACGACTGGTACGACCTGGATTATTACAAACACAGCCCCTACAACAATCCCCAGGGGCCGGAGAAAACCGGTTTGAAAGTACTCAAAGGCGCCAGTTACCTGGACTCGATTCGTTATACGCGGGCGGCTAATCGGCTGGCGCACAAACCCAATTCACCCGGTGCTACGCGCGGTTTTCGCTGCGCCAAGTCGGTTTATAGTTATTAGTAAAACTACACTCGACTGGAAGATTACAAAACCCTTGACAACTGCGAATTCGTGTATAATGGCCGAGTTGTAAATTTGAATTGGTAGCGCCTGAGTTTACTGCTCATGAGCAGTAAACTGACGAGGAGAGGGTTCTTCATTGCGAAGTGAAGTTAACCGGTGCCAACCGGGAAAATCGATAGATCGGCGGATGCCCTCCAGGAAAGAAACACCCCTGACCAATTCCCACAATTTCAAACTCATTTGACCTGCTGGTTAAGCCCGCAGGTGGCATTGCGCATGCCAACGAGCTGTCAAGGAGGCAGATATGTGCGGTATTGTAGGCTATATTGGCGAAAGGGAAGCAACCCCTATCATACTGGAAGGCTTGAAAAAACTGGAATATCGCGGGTACGATTCCGCCGGCGTGGCGGTTTTGAACAACGGAAAGATTGAACTCCGCCGGGATTCTGGCAAAATTTCTCACCTGGAAGCTTTGGTCAAGGAAAAGCCAATTTTTGGCAGCCCAGGCATTGGACATACCCGCTGGGCTACACATGGTGAGCCTAACGAACGCAATTCGCACCCCCATGTGGGTTATAAAGGTCAGGTTGTCATCGTCCATAACGGCATCGTGGAAAACTACCTGGAATTGCGCGATGAACTGATGGCGGAAGGCATCCAATTCAATTCGGACACTGATACGGAAACTATCGTGCACCTGATTGAGATCAACCTGGAGCAAGGTCTTTCGCTGGAAGAATCTGTGCGCAATACTCTGAAACGAATCAAAGGAGCGCACGGCATCGTTGTTCTATCAACCAGAGAACCGGAGAAGATCATTTCCGCGCGCATCGGCAATGCCGGCGGCGTGGTGATTGGCCTGGGAGAGGGCGAAAATTTCATTGCTTCTGATATTCCGGCAATTTTAGAACATACCAATCGTATGGTGTTCCTCGATTCTCACCAAATGGCCATTCTGGAAAAAGATAAGCTGACCATCAAAACCCTTGAAGGCGAGCCGTTGGCGTACAAGGTCGAGACAATCAACCTGGATCCGGTTTCAGCCGTAAAAGGGAACTACCGCCACTTTATGCAAAAAGAAATTCATGAACAGGTGCGCTCATTGACCGATACTATGGCCGGCCGCATTGATTTCAAACATAACTCCATTCTGATTCCCACGCTAAAAATGGATGAAATTGATTTTGAAAAATTGCAGGGCATTAAGATTGTGGCTTGCGGCACTGCCTGGCACGCTGGACAGGTGGGCAAGTACCTGATTGAAGCAATTGCCAAAATTCCGGTAGAAGTGGACATCGCCTCCGAATTCCGCTACCGCGATCCGCTGGTCAACGAAAACCATATCGTATTGGCCATCAGCCAATCCGGCGAAACAGCCGACACACTGGCCGCCATGGAAGAAGGGCGCAGAAAGGGTGCGCACGTATGGTCCATTGTGAATGCCATCGGCTCACAAGCCATGCGCCTGGCAGACGGCTACATTTCCATGCAAGCCGGGCCGGAAATCGGCGTGGCTTCTACCAAAGCATTCACCGCTCCTTTGGTTGATCTATACCTGCTGGCTGTCATGATGGCTGAGAAGAAAGGCTTATTGAGCGCAGAAGAACGCTTACAATATATCGCTGAAATCAGCAAGGTGCCGGACTTGGTGGGTACCTGCTTGGACCGCGAAGAGCAGGTGCGTGAAATAGCCTCAAAATATAAGGATTCCGAGCACATGCTCTACCTGGGGCGCGGTATCAATATGCCTATTGCCTATGAGGGCGCTTTGAAACTCAAGGAAATTTCCTATATCCACGCCGAGGCTTATCCGGCCGGTGAAATGAAACACGGGCCAATTGCTTTGATCGATGAGGATATGCCGGTCATGGCTATTCTGCCGCGCGACCACTGGTATGAAAAGATGCTCAGCCAGGTGGAACAAGCCAAAGCACGTGGTGGTAAGGTCATCATTGTGGCCACGGATGGGGATACAACTGCCAGCGGTTTGGCGGATGACGTACTCTGGATTGCCGAAGCCAATTGGATGGTCAATCCGATTTTGGCGGTTATCCCGCTGCAGATACTGGCTTATCACATAGCCGCGATGCGGGGACTGGATGTGGATCAGCCGCGCAACCTGGCAAAATCCGTAACAGTCGAGTAAGGTTACGGTTCAGTTATAAGACCTGGATAATAATAAATGCCGCCGGTCTCGTCCTGGTAAGCCACGTCCAATCCATTGGTGATGGTAGCCAGTAAGGGGTCGGCGGTATTTCCATAATAATTACGGAAATCAGGATAAAGCAGGATTAAAGCCGCGTCCTTTTCACGGAACCATTTTTCGCCGTAACCGTTGGTCTTTCCAAAGGTACGGTTGGCAAATTGGTCGATTTGGATAGGGAAGCGGTTGGTATAGTAAAGCACGAAACCAGCTGAGTTGGAAACCATGCGTTGATTGTCCGGCAGCGCCTGGATGTGCTCAATGATGCCGGATTGCCGGTACTGGCGCGCAGAATAGCCGTGCCCGTTCTCTTTCATCTCGTCAATAAAACTTGAAGCCTGGTAGATATTGAAACGCAGGGAAATGACCAGGAGTAAGATAGACAATCCTATTCCAATGTTTTGTTTTTGTTGAAGGAACAACCCCACAGTACCCAAGAGCAAGATGAACATCATCGGTAAGACGGGTGCCAGCATACGGTTGATGATGTCAATTTGCGGAACCGTGATGGTGTGTGTCAAAGCGATGAATAATAAATAAGCGCATAGATTAATGGCCATAAAAAGAAATAGTTTGTAATTGTCTTTGGATGGATTCGTTGATTTTGAAATCTTGCGCAATGTAATAAGGATATAGATTATTAGCCCAATTAATAAGATGGAAGCCGCAATACTGATGAACGCATCGATCTGTGGGTTATCGTAGATGCCGAAGTAAGGCAGCCAGGTTTTGAGAACGCGGAATTCTTCAAGAATACTCTGCCAAAAATTGGAAATGATGCTCCAGTTTAATCGGAAATGTTTCCCGCCGACTTTGTTAGTTGCGGTATAGAGGCGAATAAACCAAACACCCACAGGCAGCAGGGCAGTAATCAGATAGATACCGGCATGCAGCCATTTTCCTTTTCTAGATGAAGGGTAGAACAATAAAAGCATTCCTGCGATCATCACTACAAACAAGATGCCGGCGTAGCGGGTAATCGGAAGCAAACTTGAAAAAACAACTAAAAGGATGAATAATGGCTCGTCCTTTTTTTGTAAAATCAGCAATGTCAGCAAAATAATGACGTATAAAATGGGAAAAAATAGCGTTTCCGACATCACACCGCTGAAGATTTCCAACAGGATGGGTGAAAATAGGCAGAGTAACATGCCCGCCAGGGCCAGAAGATTATTCCGGCATGTATCGAACAATATGAAACCGACTGCCCAGAGAAATATTACAAACAAGCTGACATTTACCCAGGGGATAATCCTATTTGGGTCGCCATCCCGACCCAGGAATAAACTGAGAAAGATGGCGTAAAAAGGTGGAAATTCCGTGACGGGTGTGGTGCTGTTATTAGAATTGATAATAATAAAACCACGTCCGGCCGTGAAATTTCTGGCGGAACTTACGTACGCAGCCGAATCGCTAAAGGCCCATGGACCCCAGTGCATGGCCTCCATCAACAAATATCCGCCGGCAATCGCGACCAGTAGCGCGGCTAAAATAAACAAATACTTGGAAGAATAAATTGACTTTTTCAATTAAGCTTTTTGATTGAAAGACTCGGCTACTTCATCGGCCCAGGTTCGGATGGCATCCCAATCACGGAAATCAGTCTTACCGTACTGCTTGATCAGGTTTTTCCGCATGGATTCAATGGTTTTACGGAAGACTATGTTGAGGTTGTTAAAATCCTCGCCGTCTGTGATCACTGCCCCGGCAAACAATCCCAACGATACCGGTTGGATTTCAGGATATTTATCGAGAACCTTTTGGATCCATTGAGAGGTTTCCGTTCTAGCTTTGGGGGTATCTTCCCACATATTAGCACAAACCACAAAAACGGCGACTGGCATGTTTTCCAGGAGGCTGCGGTTTTTCTTTATGAATTGATTTAAAGTGCGGATGGGTTGGCTGGCATGAATGGAAGAACCCAAAATTACGGCATCGTAATCGCCAATGTTTTCGACCTCTTTTGTCGGCACAACATCCACCGAAGCCGATGGCGTTATAAATCGGATTTCTTTAGCAATTTCATCCGCTATTTCATGCGTGGCTCCGGCCCAAGTCGCATAAGCGACTAATATTTTATTTATCATTTTTCTCCTGTCAGTTCTTTGTAGGAATATTGATTCTTCGAACGGATGAAATTATAACAAAATTAGGGGGTCTTATTTATGAATGGCATTGTGTTAGAATTGCCTTCGATTAATAATTTGTTATCAATAAAATTTTACAGAGAAGAAAAGAAGAATGACTGATTCTATAACAAAAGAAAAAGCCCTTGAAATATTGAAGACTGTCATGGATCCTGAGCTGCATAAAGACCTTGTCAGCCTGAACATGATCCAGGATTTAAATGTAAATGATGGGAACGTACGGTTTACGATTGAATTGACCACACCTGCTTGCCCGCTTAAAAATAAAATTGAAGCAGATGCGCGCAAAGCATTTGAAGGTGTTGCAGGAGTAAATGAAATCGAAATCAAAATGAGTGCTAAGGTATCACAAAACCAGCAACTTAGCGAACAAGTTGACTTGAAAATCAAGAACATCGTAGCAGTGGCTTCCGGAAAGGGCGGGGTAGGCAAGTCCACCGTGGCCGTGAATCTGGCTATCGCGCTGGCACAGAGCGGCGCAAAAGTGGGTATCATGGACGCGGATATTTACGGACCTAATGTCCCCACCATGATGGGCGTTAGCGAATTGCCGCAGCCTCGTAATAAAAAACTGATTCCTGCTGAAAATTATCAGGTGAAAATCATATCCATCGGATTCCTGGTAAAAATGGGCCAACCGTTGATTTGGCGCGGTCCGCTGCTACATTCCACCATCCGCCAATTCCTGGTGGACGTGGATTGGGGCGATCTGGATTACCTGGTGGTTGACCTGCCGCCGGGAACGGGCGATGTGCAGTTGAGCCTGGCGCAGCATATCCCGGTCACCTGTGGTGTTATCGTAACTACTCCGCAAAAGGTATCTCTGGAAGATGCCAGTCGCGGAGTTGAAATGTTTAACAAATTGAATATTCCGATTGCCGGAGTTATTGAAAATATGGGCCCCATGGTCTTGCCGGATGGTTCCACGCTGGATGTGTTTGGTGAAGGCGGTGGAGAAGCCATGGCAGATGTCTATGGCTTGCCTTTCATTGGACGAATTCCGCTGGACCCTGAGATCCGCATAAATGGCGATAATGGACAACCTATTGTAATTTCTGAACCCCAGTCTAAACCCGCGATGGTTTTCAAGGATTTAGCCTGTGAAGTAGCAGCATTCATCTCGCAGATGAATCTAAAGGAATAAACTCAATGAGTGATAATGCCGAAAGCGGTTTACCGGTTGTAGTTGGTATCCGATTTTCTAAAATCGGTAAGAATTATTATTTTGACGCAACTCACATCGATGATCTTAAAATTGGCGACCACCTTGTAGTGGAAACCAGCCGAGGCTGGCAATTAGGTGAGTTGACGGAAATTGTCAGTGATCCTGAAGTACGTAAAAACGCTTCTTATAAGTCCGTGGACCGCGTTGCTTCACCGGTGGATCTACTAAAACACGAAGAACTGAACAATAAAGCAGAAGAAGCTTTATCTGAATGCCAGCGACTGGTCAAAGAGCAACAGATCCAGGATGTTAAAATCATCACAGCTGAATTCAGTTTTGATGAAAATATCCTTTCTTTTCTCTTTATCTGTGAATCAGAAGATGTGCCCAGTTTAAATCAGATCAAAAAGAGCATCGGGAAAAAATTCTCCGTGGGGCGCATCGATTTTCACAAGATTGGACCCCGCGATGTTGCCAAGTTTTACGGCGGCATGGGCGCGTGTGGTTTTCCCACACGCTGCTGCACCCAGTTCCTGGGACGCTTTGATTCCATTTCCATCCGTATGGCAAAAACTCAAGGCATATCCTTAACCCCTTCGGATATTACCGGTATGTGCGATCGTCTGCGCTGTTGTTTGGCCTACGAACACTGCCAGTATGTTGAAGCGTTGAAAACCATGCCCAAACGCAATAAGGTGGTCATGACGCCCAACGGGCAGGGTAAAATCAGGGATATTGCCCCACTGCGTGAGTGTGTTTATGTACAGCTTCCCGATATTGGTGTAAAAGAATTTAATATCAGTGATATTTCGGAAGCCAAACCGATTCGGGAAGAAAACAAACCGCCGGAAGAAAACAACGACAGCCGGCCGCCAAGGCGCAGCCGCAATCGAAACAATTCTAATAGAAAGAAACAATAGCATGAAATTTTGGGATACACCAAAAAACATTCTCGTAATTCTGGCTCATCCCGATGATCCAGAATTTTTTTGTGGGGCTACCATTGCCGAGTGGGTTAAACAGGGGAATAAGGTGTCTTACTGTTTACTGACCAAAGGTGATAAAGGCGTCAATAAAGAATTCCAAACCACCGAGGACATTCGCCAATTGCGAATGGATGAACAAACGCAGGCGGCTCGGCAAATTGGCGTGGAAGATATTACCTTCCTGGATAACGAGGATGGTTACCTGGTTCCAACTTTGGAACTGCGCAAAGAAGTTACACGGGTTATTCGACAGAAAAAACCTCAAATTATGGTCACCTGTGATCCAACCAATTATTTTATGAACGATGATTACATCAATCATCCTGATCACCGCGCGGCAGGTCAGATAGCGATTGACGCTGTTTTTCCTGCGGCTGGGAACCCGCTATTTTTCACGGAACTTATCACAGATGAACACTTGTATCCACACGGAGTTGAGGAAGTATGGCTATCGCTGCCCAAAGAGCCCAACCTGGTATTGGATGTCACGAATACGTGGGAGAAAAAAGTTGCAGCCCTGATGCAGCACCATTCTCAAATTGGCGATCAGGAAGCATTTAAACTACGGATGTCAAACCGCAGAGCCAACGATTCTTCTGATGATACGCCTCGGTTCGAGGAGTCATTTAAACGTATCGTTTTCAAATAAGTTATACAAATCATTCATTAATGGTTACAAATGCCGCTTGTCTTTTTATATTTTTAAGCGATAATATTATTAATCAGATTAATAATATATATGAATAACCGAACGATTTTCTCTGATAAGCAAGAAGAATTCATTGACTTCCTGATAAAAAAATCGAAGTCTCCTGACCCGTCTATGCCATCCATTGACGCGATTAGCAAGGACCTGGGCATGAGCACTGCCTGTTTGCGAGAGCAGATGGAATTAGCGCGCAACCTGGGGCTCATTAAAACTCAACCTCGCAAAGGCATTGAGATACAACCATATAGTTTCACGCCGGCAGTCATTAAGAGCCTTTATTATGCAATAAAAACCAACCAGACTTATTTTGAACAATATTCGGACGTGCGCAATCATCTGGAGCGCTCTTTTTTCATTGAGGCAGCCAGGACATTGACACCGGATAGACTGCAAGAATTATCCAATTTAACACGCACCGCCCATGAAAAATTACAGGGCAGCCCAATTCAATTGCCCCATGCAGAGCACCGCCGCTATCACGTTTTGATCTATCAAGGCTTAAATAATGTTTTTCTGAATGGCTTGTTAGAATCTTATTGGGATACCTATGAACTGGTTGGTTTGGATGTGTATATGGACCTGGCGTATCACGAATCCGTTTGGAAATATCATGAAAATATTGTCGAAAATCTGAAACAAGCTAACTTTGAAGCAGCATATCAGCTGCAGCTGGACCATATGGAATTGATCTATCAGCGATAACTGGAAGGATAGAAGGATTGTGGTTTTATGAAAATAAACACGTTTGGTATCGCATTCAGTACTGTAAATGGGTCCGGCAGTGCCACAGCCAACAATACTATCCAACGCGCGATCTTTAAAATGGGCATTCCGGTATGTGCCCGCAATATTTTCCCCTCGAATATACAGGGCATGCCCACCTGGTATCACCTGCGAATCAGTCAAAAAGGATATTACGGCCGCTTGGAGAAAGAAGATTTATTAATTGCCATGAATCCTGAGACGGTCGCTGAGGATGTCAAAAAACTAAATCCCAACGGGATTTTGTTGCTTAATAGCACTATTTCGTCTCCAGACATGCGCGAGGATATCACTGTGATCCAAATGCCGGTTGAAGCGATCCTGGAGGCTAGCGATTCTCCTGCAAACTTAAGTATTTACCTGGCCAATATGGTGTATGTGGGCATACTGGCTTTTCTAATCGAAATTGACCTTGCCCAAATTGAAGCGGCCTTAGAGTACCATTTCAACCACCGCCGCAGCGCAGTGAACCCCAACTTCAATGTGGTGCAGAAAGCTTTTGAATGGGCACAGGAGAATTTAAGCCGGGATTGTGGATTCAAACTGGAATCGCTAGATTACAATGAGAACCGCATCATGATAGACGGCAATACAGCCGGAGCCGTTGGAGCTTTGTTTGGCGGGTTACAGTACGCGGCCTGGTATCCCATTACCCCGGCTACCAGTTTGGCGGAAGCTTTGAATGAATATATCCCGCGATTGCGCAGCGACCCTTCCACCGGGACCACCACTTGTGTAGTGGTGCAGGCCGAGGATGAGCTGGCAGCGATTGGTATGGTAGTCGGCGCAGGCTGGGCAGGACTGCGTTCCATGACTTCCACCTCCGGCCCCGGGTTGTGCCTGATGTCGGAATACCTGGGTTTGGCCTATTTCGCGGAAGTGCCTTTGGTGGTGTGGGATGTACAGCGCGTAGGGCCATCCACCGGACTGCCGACCCACACCTCGCAGGGCGATTTGGTTTTTTCTTATTTTCTCAGTCATGGGGATAAGGATTTTGTTATCCTGCTGCCTTCCGATGTCGATGAGTGTTTTGAATTTGGCTGGAAGGCTTTGGATATTGCGGAAAAATTGCAAACCCCGGTGATCATCCTGAGCGATCTGGAATTGGGGATGAATGTCTGGACAACCGATCGTTTCCAGTATCCCGATCAAAAAATCGAGCGCGGGAAAATCCTTTGGGAAAAAGACCTGGAACGCATGGCCAAGGACGGCGCGCTTGAATGGGGACGCTACAAGGATATCGATGGGGACGGTATTCCCTATCGTACCGTACCGGGAAATCTTAATGAAAAATCCTCATATTTCACACGCGGTACCGGGCATGACGAATATGCCCATTACAGTGAGGGTGAAATGGATTGGGAATCGAATTTACTGCGATTAAAGAGAAAAGTTGAAAATGCCAAAGAAATCGCTCCGACTCCGTTGCTGGTGAAGGATGACGGAAGTGCGGTGGGATTTATTTCCTTTGGCTCTTCTAATATGCCGGTCATCGAAGCGGTGGATATATTAGCGGATGAAAATTCACCGATAGATTACCTGCGCATCAAAGCCATCCCATTTAACCAACAGGTTGAAGCATTTATAGCGGCCCATGACCAAATTTACGTGGTCGAAGCGAACCGCGATGGGCAGATGAAAAATTTATTATGCATGAATTTTCCGCAATTTGCCAACAGACTGCACAGCATTGCTAAATGCGACGGCCTGTCGTTGAGCGCAGAATGGATCTGCAGCCACTTTAAGGCTGAAGCCGGTAAAGGAGCGTAATTATGGACGCGAATGTCAGACAAATATATCCGAATGCCGTCGGATATACACGAAACGATTATCAGGGCTTGCCCAGCACGCTGTGCAAGGGCTGCGGCCATAATTCCATCTCGAATATGATCATCTCGGCTTGTTATGAGCTGGAATTGCAGCCTGAGAAAATTGTTAAATTTAGCGGGATCGGCTGTTCCAGTAAATCAACCGCCTATTTTTTGGATCGCTCTTTTGGTTTCAATGGGCTGCACGGGCGCATGCCATCGCTGGCAGAAGGTGCGTTGTTTGCCGATTTGGGCCTGAAAGGCATTGGCATCAGCGGCGACGGCGACACGGCCAATATCGGTCTGAGCCAGTTTAAACACGTAGCGCGGCGAAACCTGCCAATGGTGTACATCGTGGAAAACAATGGGGTGTATGGGCTGACCAAGGGTCAATTCTCTGCCACCGCAGAAAAAGGACTGAAGTTGAAACGCCAGGGTGAAAACCCTTACCTGCCGGTAGATATCGCGCTGGAAGCCATTGCAGCCAATGCTTCTTTTGTGGCCCGTTCTTTTGCGGGAGATCCCAAACAGGTCAAGGAGTTGATCAAAGCAGCGCTCAGCCATGACGGTACCGCGATCCTGGATATCATCAGCCCATGTGTCACATTTAACAACCAGGATTATTCCCTGCACTCGTATTCATGGGGGAAAGGGCACGAAGCACCTCTGCACGAAGTCGAATTTGTTCCACCGCGAGAGGAGATTACAGTTGAAGATTTCGAACGCGGTACGGTTAAAGAAGTGACCATGCACGATGGTTCCCTGATTGTGTTCAAGAAATTAGAGCGGGAATATGACCCTACCAACCGCACTGAAGCCATCCGTATGCTGGAGGAGGCTATCCGGCGCAATTGGCTTATCACCGGATTGATTTACGT
This sequence comes from Anaerolineaceae bacterium UBA5211, assembly GCA_002412595.1. Taxonomy (GTDB): domain Bacteria; phylum Chloroflexota; class Anaerolineae; order Anaerolineales; family Anaerolineaceae; genus Pelolinea. Next base: position 55,347 of record DHVJ01000013.1, on the reverse strand, counting down.
GGATCCCAACGCTCCGACCATTTTTGACATGTACTCACTAGGCGATGAGCCGCTAAACCGCGTGTCCACTGAAAAGCTGCGGCCGGACCGCAATGCTCTGGAAATGATCAATATGAGTTTTCAGTAGCGGTCAGCGTCTAATTATTCAAACTGCCAATGGTGTGCAATAGGGCCAGGTTGGTAGAGCGCATGGCACCAATTGGGAAGCCTGAGATGAACACTACTTTTTGACCTTTTTTCAGCGAAGTGGAAACCAGCAATGCTTCTTCGACATGCTGGATCATCTCTTCAAGAGAATTGGAAAAAGGTACCAAGTGCGGGATAACGCCCCAGTTCATACCCAACTTTCGGTAGGTATCTTCGCTGGGTGTAAAGGCTAAAATGGGCACCTGCGGGCGCGCCTTGGATTGCAGCAGGGCAGAGCGGCCGGATTGGGTAAAGACCGCAATACAGGTGACATCACGGTCATGCGCCAATTCGCGTGCGGCAATGGCGATGGCAAAGGAATCATCCTGGTTTTTACCGATAACGGGCGGATAAGAATGGCCCCATTCCTTGATGTGGGCCTCCGCTTCCAGCGCAATTGCGTTCATCATGCGCACACTTTCCACTGGATATTTACCATTAGCGGATTCCCCCGATAGCATGACGGCATCAGTTCCATCGAAAATTGCGTTGGCTACATCCGAAGCTTCAGCGCGTGTTGGACGGGGATTTTCAATCATGGAATCCAGCATTTGCGTCGCCGTGATCACGATTTTCGCTTTTTGATTGGCAGCCTGGATAATCTCTTTCTGAATAACAGGCACATCCGCGGGAGAAGTTTCCACACCCAAATCACCGCGTGCTACCATAACACCATCAGCCACATCCAGAATACTCTCCAGATTACTGACCGCTTGAGGCAGTTCGAGCTTGGCAATGATCGGCATATGCTGTTTTGAGGGTTTATGCAGCATGATAAAATCGCGAATGCAAGTGATGTCATCCGCGTTGCGAACGAAGGAAATCGCTACCGCATCAATATCATGCTCCAAGCCAAAAGCCAGATCTTCCTGGTCTTTTTCTGTGAAACCGGGAATGTCCAAGTCTGTACCGGGCAAGTTGACGCCTTTGTGGGAAAACAGCTGACCACCCAGAATAATCTGAGCTTTGAAACCGCGATCATAAACTTCAAGAACTTCCATTTCCAATTTGCCGTCGTCCAGCAGGATTTTGCTGCCGGGTTTGAGGCAGTGCAGGATATTGGGGATCTCCATGAAAATAGTCTTGATCTCGCCATCGATGAAGTCCATGGTCCGGTTATCCAAGTCCAATTCCATTTTGACCACTTCGCCGGCATGCAGCGGTACACCTTCTTCAGGCAGAGTTCCCACACGCAGCTTCGGCCCCTGCAAGTCCTGCAATATGGAGATGGGCTTATCATATTGGACGGATAACTCACGGATCAGTTCAATCTGTTTCAGATGCGATTCGTGCGTACCGTGCGAAAAATTCAAGCGGGCAACATCAATTCCCGCTTCGATTAAAGCCGATAATGTTTCCCGGCTGTCACTGCTTGGTCCTATAGTGGCTACAATTTTTGCTCGACGTTTCATATTTTCCAGTATATCAGATGTGAAATTATTCATTTGGCAAGAACTTCCCGAATGCCAATCAAAGCCCAATCGATCGTATCTTTGTCAATGATGAGCGGCGGGGCAAAGCGGATGGTGGACTCATGTGTTTCTTTAGCCAGGATACCTTTTTCCTGCAAGGCTTCGCAATAGGGCCGGGCGTTTCCGGCCGCAGTTTTCATTTCCACACCGATCAGCAGTCCACGTGCGCGAATTTCATGAATGTTCTTCTGCGGCATTTCCGCCAGTTGGTCGGCGAAGTACTCGCCCATGCGGGCTGCGTTTTCAATCAACCCTTCTTCTGTCAACACCCTTATGGCAGTGCGTGCTACGGCTGCACCTAACGGGTTGCCGCCAAAGGTGGAGCCGTGCTCGCTGGGTTGGAAAAGGCTCATGATAGACGCGCTGGATAGCACCGCAGAAACCGGATAAAAACCGCCCGAGAGGGCTTTGCCCACGATGGTCATGTCGGGTTTGACACCCTCATGTTCGCAAGCGAACAACTTGCCCGTTCGGCCCAGACCGGTTTGGATTTCATCGGCAATAAACAAAACGTTGTTTTCTTTGCAGATTTCCGCCACATGTTTCAAGTAGCCGTCAGGTGGGATGATCACTCCGCCTTCACCTTGAATAGGCTCCAGCATGACCGCAGCGGTATTTTTGTTGATCGCTTTTTCGATCGCGTCGGCATCGCCATACTTGACAATCACGAAACCGGGCGTAAATGGCCCAAAATCATCCCTGTAAAAGGGTTCAGATGAAAAAGACACAATCGTTATCGTGCGGCCGTGAAAATTCCCATCCGCAACGATGATCTCTGCTTTGTGACGCTCAACACCTTTGACCTGATAAGCCCATTTGCGGGCCAGCTTTAGGGCGGTCTCAACCGCTTCAGCACCACTGTTCATGGCAATGGACATCTCGTACCCGGTCAATTCCGACAGTTCTTTATAAAAGAGCGGCAGCTGGTCGTTGCGAAAGGCGCGTGAGGTAAGCGTCAGCTTCTGCGCCTGTTCCAACATGGTTGCCAGAATTTTGGGATGGACGTGGCCCTGGTTCAGGGCGCTGTAGGCGCTCAGGCAATCCAGGTAGCGATTGCCATCGACATCATAGACCCAACAGCCTTCACCACGGTCCAGAACCACATTCAAGGGTTTATAGTTATGTGCTCCAAATCGATCTTCTAAATCAATATAATCATTTGTATTCATAAAATAGTTTATTTGAGTAGTTCTACCAGGATAGCTTTCTGGGCGTGCAGTCGGTTATGAGCTTGAGGAAACAAGCGTGACTGCGGGCCATCGGCCACTTCGTCAGTAATTTCATAACCGCGGTGCGCAGGCAAACAATGCAGCACAATCGCGGTTGGTTTAGCATATTTCAGCAGGTTATTGTTCACCTGGAAGGGCGGGAAGACTTTCTTGCGCTTCTCGGTTTCGGCTTCCTGGCCCATGCTGGTCCAGGTGTCGGTGTAAATCACGTCCATATTGTTCACAGCTTCCTTGGGATCGCGGGTAGTATTGATTTTGGCACCAGTCTTGGCAGCCATTTCTCTGGCGGCTGCCATAGCTTGTTCGTCAAGGTCATAACCTTCCGGACAGCCAATGGTGAAATTCATGCCCAGTTTGGCGCAGGCATGCATCAGGGAGAGTGCCACGTTGTTACCGTCGCCCACGTAGGAAACGTTCAGACCATCCATGTGACCAAATTCTTCATATATGGTGAGTACATCCGCCATAGCCTGGCAGGGGTGATTGTAGTCGCTCAGGCCGTTGATGACCGGAACCGAGGCCCACTTGGCTAATTCGGTGACATGTTCGTGCGCGAATACGCGCGCCATGATGGCGCTGACATAACCTGAAAGTACACGCGCCACATCCGCAATCGATTCGCGTTTGCCCAAGCCAATTTCATCGGGTGAAATGAATAGCGCGTCGCCATCCATATGGCGCATGGCCATGTCAAAGCTGATGCGCGTGCGCAGGCTGGGTTTGTTGAACACCATTGCTAATACCTTGCCCTTAAAAATTGGCTGATTCCCTTTTTCAAAATGTTCCTTCTTCAAATCAATGGCCAGGTCCAGCATATTTTTCAATTCATCGGCAGAGTAATCCGCAATGGCGATAAAATCTTTTTTCATTATTCCTCTTTCTCCTTCATGCTTCAGCAGTATAGCATCTTCATTAATAAATTCATGGTGTAAAACGAAATGTTTTTTGTATGAGCAATTGATTAACTTCGCAGTGCTTTTCGATGTTCTCGGACACCTAAATGGTAGAAATATCGGCCGATAATGGAACTCAGGCCATACAATAGCTTTCCTTCGGTACCGGGAACGATGGTGAACTTTTTGCGCCGAATACCGTTCATGATAACCTGCGCAACCTTATCCGCGCTCATAACACCGCCGGTTTCGTTGATTTTACGGGTGATATCCGGGATGATAGAGTGTTCGAAAGCCAATTGCGGCGTGTCTGTATCAGGCGGAAGCACCACAGATACTTCGATGCCATAGGCTTTTAACTCAGAGCGCAGACAGCGTGAAAAACCGCGAATCGCATATTTAGAGGGGGCGTAGGCTGTGTAGCCGTAAATACCGATCAAAGCGGCTAGAGAAGAGATGTTCACGACATAACCGGAACGGCGTGCTACCATGCCCGGTACAACCAGTTTGGTCAGGTAAACCGTGCCCAGGTAGTTGATCTGCATAACCTCCGCGAAAATTTCCGGCTTCATTTCGGTAAATTCTCCTGGATAGGCGATGCCAGCACAATTGATCAAAAAATCGAATTGGGCGGCATCTTCTTTGAGTGTTTGCTGCAGATTCTCATAATTACCTACATCAGCAGAGAAATAAGAAAACTTTTGGCCGGGAGAAGCTTTAATTGTTTCCAATTCCGCTTTTGCTTTGACTAAAAGCTCTTCCCGACGCGCCAGCAGGCTTACATTTGCACCCGCATGTGTAAATTCCTTGGCGAGCGAAAACCCGATACCGCTGGATCCGCCCGATATCAGAACATTCTTACCTTTTAAATCCATGAGGTCCTCCTCGATGAAGCTTAATGCCCGCAGCAGGAACAAGACCCGCCGGAGCAGCTACCGCAGGAATGGGATTGGCCCGCAAGCGAACCTTCCTGATTATGGGAAAAACACTTTGAAAGCATGCGAGTTGTATTCTGGCTGTTGCAATTTTCACAGGAAACAGCATCATCCGCGGCACTCATGGGTCGGATAACGTCAAAAACCGTTCCACATTGGCTACAGCGATATTCATAAATGGGCATAGTGACACCTTGTTAAAGAAAAATTTTACTAATCTTATCAAGCAAATTTGTTTTTGACTATATAAACATGCTATTCCTTGTACAAATCCCAATATATAATTATTCATATGGTGAATAAAATGGATGAAATCGAAATCGCATTATTGGGATTTATCTACGACGAACCTAAGCATGGATATGACCTGCATAAGGAAATATCCGATCTGTCAGGCATTGGTATCGTCTGGCGGGTAAAAATGGGCAAGTTGTATGCCATGCTGCATAAATTAGAGAATAACCAATGGGTAAAGTCAACAGTCACCCAGGAGGGCAATCGACCCCAGCGCACCCAGTATCAGATCACAGCGCTTGGCCGGACAGTTTTCAATGAATGGCTATATAACCCGGTGCGCAAAGGCCGAGATTTCCGTATTGTATTTTTGTTAAAAATGTACTTCGTATTGAAAGATGGAGAAGAGAATGCGCAGCGGCTGATCGCTGTGCAGCAGGACGCCTGCCGTAAATGGCTGGAAGAATTCCAGCAGGGTGTAGCTATACAGGAATCCACCGCACAAACGCCGGATTTTAATCAGATTGTGATCAATTTCAGAATCACCCAAATCAAAGGTTATTTGGAATGGCTGGATTGGTGCAAAAAACATATAAAAAAAGAAAAAGGAACAATACAGGGAATTTCGCCGGATGAGAATGTTTCAAGCAACAAATGAGCATTTAATCTCCCCATGAACCTGCAGACGTGCTCAATTTCAGTGATTATTGCCTCATCTCATAATGAAAAAAGATGAAGATATCGTTTACGAGGAAAGCGCCCGTGTAATCAAGGCTGAAGCGCTCTCCAGATGTTTTGAAACTCGTTTGGAAATTAACCCGGTGCATAGTCAATAAAATTACCCTGATGGAAAATGGCCGCAATGACGCAAATCACTCCTGATATCACCATTATCAGCGGCACAAAGAATGCCGGGAAAACAAAATTCTGTCTGTGCCTGGTTGAGCAGCTTCACAAAGAAGCCGCAAAGGTCAGCGGGCTAATTTCACCCGGTTTGTATGAACAGGGCCATAAAACTGGCATACTCGTACGGGATTTGTCAACTGGTGCAGAGAAACAATTGGCCGTGTTTGACCCAGGTTGGGACCCGCTTGTGCCGCAACGGGAATGGCGGTTTAACGACGAGGTGGTTGAATGGGGGAATGACTGCCTCAAAAAGGCTACTCCAACAGATATTCTGCTCATTGATGAACTGGGATTCATGGAACTGGAACAGAATCGCGGTTGGACAGCCGGCATGGAAGCGCTGGATAAGGGCCTGTTCACGCATGCTTTGGCAGTCATCCGTCCGGATTTGCTGAAAATCGCGCGGGAACGTTGGAACCCGGCTTATTTCTTGACTATCACGCCAAGTACAGATTCGGAAGTCTTTGTTAATAAATTAATAGCTCACTGGAGGGAAAGCGCATAAAAATAAGACACCGCAATCCCAAACGAAGTGGCTACATTAAAGGAATTTTTAGCGCCCTGCATGGGAATAGCCAGAGTTAAATCGCATAAATCCAGAATTTGGGGATCTACACCGCACACTTCGTTTCCCAATACCAATGCCAGCGGTTGCTTCATCAAATCTGACTCAACTGCGTATAGATTATACGCTTGCGGCGGATTTTCGAGCGCAATTAACCTAAAACCCGCGTCTTTTACAGTCGCGCAGGCTTCAACAGCATTACGGTTATAATTCCAGGGGATAGATTCTTCAGCACCCAGGCTGGTTTTTGAAAAACGTGGATTTTGCGGAGTGGGGGTGATGCCGCAAAGGTGCATCCTGGATACGCCAAAGCCATCAGCCGTGCGGAAGATGGCGCCAACGTTATGAATGCTGCGGATATTATCCAAAATGGCTACTAAGTTGAATACATGCCTGGGGGCAGTTTTATAAATTTCTTTCCCTGCGGAAAGGTCAATCAGCGCTGAAATTGCAGCTGGCGCTCCGCATTTGGGGCAGTAGGCTTTTTCTTCATCGGATTCCGTGTCCGGATAACGGAAAGTGCACTCCGGATTGCTGCATTCACGAATAACCATCAGGCATATTTTCCCGAAAAGACCAGATTGGTGCGGGTAACACGGAAATCTTCCATGGGAATACCCAATTCCGCCATTACTTCTTCCGGACGGCCGGTCTGGCTGGAATTGGAGGGCATTTTCAACAAGATAACCGTATTTCCGCTTTCGGATATTTGCACCTCAAGGGCCTGGATCAACGGTCGCAGATCATAAGATTTACGATTGCGAACCCGTGGAAGAACGTCTTTAGTTAATATATCCTGTGCTAAAACACTGATTTTATCTGGATTATCATCTGTATTTAGCAGATCGACCCTGTATTGAGAAGCTTCAATCTGTTTAGGCAGCGAAGGACCGTTCTCTTCAATAATCTCAACTTCCAAAACTTGCATGCCCTCCGGAAGGGCACTATTCAGCAGGTTTATGATCTCAGCAGAATTAAATTCGTCAGCCAACCAGATGTCAATCAACTCATGCGATCCAATAAATCCCAACGGCAGCGGGTTGGCAATTTGAATGCGCGGTTGGGGGTGGAAACCCTGAGAATACTGCAAATTCAACCCGGCTCGCCGGACAGAGCGCTCCCAAATGGTTTGCACATCCAGTGTGCTGGTGTAAAGAAGAGCACCATATTTCTGGTAGGTGATGCGAATTCGCATTTACTGGACTCCCGTTCTAATGTTTTCACACGAAATGGCGTAATTGGCCTGAATACCACAACCATGGCAAACCTGGCGACAGTCTGCGGTCGTCTCCAGGGCACGGCTCTTTTCCAGTTCATTTAATAGATATTTTTTAGAGACTCCTGTGTGGATATGATCCCAAGGCAGTATTTCTTCGGTGCAGCGGGAGCGTGTGCTGTAAAAATCAGGGTCTATCTTAGTGCTTTCGAATGCCTGCTGCCAGATATTCACATCATAATACTCGTGCCAGGCATCAAAACGTGCACCACCGCGCCAGGCAGCCTCAATCACGGCCGACAAGCGCCGGTCTCCGCGTGAAAGCCATATTTCCAGCATGGAATTGTCATAATCCGGCCAATCCAGTTTGATGCCGGTATTTTTAAGCCCGGATTGTATAAGGCGGTATTTTTCTAATACCGATTCTTTTTCGGAAAAAGGAAGCCATTGGAAGGCTGTATGTGCTTTGGGGATGAGGGTATTGACCGAAATGTGGATCTTTACCCGACCACCGACAAGCTGCTTCCCAATACTGCGCACCTGGCGGGTGAGATCAACAATACCCTGCACATCTTCCAAGGTCTCATCCGGAAATCCAATCATGAAATATAACTTCAGGTTGGTCCAACCCATTTTAAATATTTGTGTGGCAGTGTCCAGGATGTCCTGGCTGTCGATGCTTTTATTGATGCGTGTTCGCATTACATCGCTGCCAGCCTCCGGCGCGATAGTGAAATTACCCTTGCGTTTGCCCTGCATGCTGGCAATCAGCTCCGGTCCGAAGGATTCCACCCGCAAAGAGGGTAGCGAAAAGCTGACGTTTTTGGATTCACTCATCTGCATTACCTGCGGGATGATATCGGCGATTTGTGAATGGTCAGAGGAACTTAAGGACAGCAGCGAAACTTCCTCATACCCGGTGCTCTGGATGGATTCCTCCAAAGCTTCCAGAATTTCGGCCGCGGGTCTTTCCCGAACCGGGCGGGTGATCATACCCGCCTGGCAGAAACGACAGCCACGCGAACAACCGCGCATGATTTCAATCACTGCGCGCTCGTTGACGGCTTTGACGTTGGGAACCAGAAAATTGGTGACAGGCTTGGGCAGCTTTTTAACGATTCGCTTTTGAATATAGGACTTTTCCGGTTTTTCAATATTGCGGATTTCTTTGATCAATCCGTCAGATTGGTACTCCACCTCAAAAAAGGAGGGAATGTAGATGCCGGGAAGGGTATCCAATGCTTTCAGCAGCGCTATGCGGGGTTCTCCGGCACGTTTATGTGCTTTAAAGACTTCGGCTACCTCATGAATGATTTCTTCGCCCTCTCCAATAACAAACGCGTCAATAAAGGCATGCATAGGCTCGGGATTGAAGCAAGCGTGCCCGCCGGCCAGGATCAGCGGGTCATCATTGGTGCGTTCATCAGTGTGCAGAGGGATACCGCTCAAATCCAGCATGTTCAGCATATTGGTGTAGAGCGTTTCATAGGGCAGTGAAAAGCCAATGACGTCAAAATTCCTGAGTGGCTGCTTGCTCTCCAGCGAAAATAGCGGGATGGCATGGCTGCGCATAAGCATTTCCATATCCTCCCAGGGTGCATAAGCACGCTCTGCCAGCGCATCCTCGCGTTGGTTGATCTGATCGTACAGAATCGACATGCCCAGATTGGGCAGACCAATATCATATACATCCGGAAAGGCAAACGCGAAATGTAAAGCGGTTTGCTCCCAATCTTTGCAAATCTGGTTGAATTCCCCGCCCACATAACGGCCGGGTTTGGTTATGGTCAATAAATATCGATCTAAAAATGTTTGAATAGAATCTTTATCAGTCAATAAACACCTGTTTTAATAAATTCCTTTATAGATACCACCATCAACGTTCAGCATGACACCATTGACGAAAGAAGCTGCCGGTGAAACCAGGAAAGCTGCGGCACGTCCAAACTCAATCGGATCACCCATGCGCTGCAGAGGGATATCGGCAGCGATTTCAGCTTTTTCCTGCTCGTATGAGCTATTGTGGATTTCCGCACGGTTGGTTAACAAAGCGTCCACCCGGTCTGTAAGCGTCCAGCCGGGCAGGATTGAGTTAACCCGGATATTATACTGCCCCAACTCAAATGAGAGGCTCTTGGTCAATCCTATGGTCGCTGAGCGCACGGAATTGGACAAGATCATATTGGGCAGCGGCTGTTTGGTGGTGAAAGAAGTGACCGTCAGAATACTTGGCGTCTTGGATTTTTTCAGGTGCGGCAGGGCCGCGCGGATCAGATACAGGTTGCTTTTGAATGATTTATCAATAGCCTGGTCCCACTGCTCGTCAGTTAAGCCTTCAAAGTTGCCCGGCGCAGGTCCGCCGCAATTGGCAATCAGGATATCCAGTGCGTTAAAAGCCGCCAGCGTTTCCTGGACCAGGCGGTCGCAATCTTCTTTTTTAGTGACATCGGCCTGTACGGTTAACAAGTTTTCCGGGCTGCCCAATTTCTCGGCAGCTTTCTGCAAGTTACCCGCATCGCGGCTAGAAATGACCACGTGTGCGCCTTCTTCCAGCAATACTTTAGCTGTCGCGAATCCCAAACCTTTGCTGGAGCCTGCCACGATTACCACTTTGTTTCTTAATCCCAGATCCATTTTGACTCCTTTTATTAATAAAACTCAATTTTATAGTCAACCAGCTGCAAATTCTTCCAATATCCTTCAATAAAGGAAACTATACGCTGCATGCTTCTTTCCATAAAAACACGGTCTGTGTTGATCAATGCGCAGCCTATAACTGCCTGGTCATGCACATCCTGCAGATTAATTTCCGAAGCAGATACCTTGAATTCACGCTGCAGGCGGCTGATCAATGGTTTAACCTGGCTGCGTTTTTCTTTAAGTGACGCGCAGCCTGGAATGATAAAACGACATTCCATAACACATATCATCCGATATCCAATTCGGTGCCAGTAGAGTAAAATTCTACAATACTTTTACAACGAGTTCTGCATGCAAAATATTGATGAAAACTACCAGCAAGCATTAGATTACCTTTATTCTTTTATCGACTACAGTCTAACCAGAAATTTGCGTTATTCTGCCGAGAAATTTAATTTGTCCCGTATGGCTGCTTTTATGCAGCTGCTTGGCAATCCACAAGACGATTATAAAGTAATTCACGTGGCGGGTACAAAGGGAAAAGGTTCAACCAGTGCCATGCTGACCAGCATCTTGACCAGCGCAGGTTATAAAACCGGATTCTATTCTTCCCCGCATGTGCTTGTCTTTAATGAGCGCATCCGTGTTGGGGACCAGCTAATCAGCAATCAAGAATTGGTCGATTTAGTGGAAACCGTCAAACCTGTTGTACCTCTGGTTGAAGAACTGACCACTTTTGAAATCATCACGGGCATGGCATTTATCTTCTTAAGGCAGCAAAAAGTGGATTCCGCGGTTATTGAAGTGGGCATGGGCGGCCGTTTAGACGCCACCAACGTGGTTTCTCCGCTGCTTTCAGTAATCACATCCATTTCTCACGACCATATGAAAGTGTTGGGTTCAACGCTATCTAAAATTGCAAGCGAAAAAGCCGGCATTATCAAACCCGGTCTTCCGGTGGTAATTTCTCCGCAGAAAAAATCAGCCGAGGCAACAATTTTGGCAGTAGCTAAAGAGAAAGGCTCCGCTGCACTGCAAAGCGAATTAATTTTCCAAATCCAACCTGGTAAACATTCCCTGGATGGACAATCTTTCCGTTTCATACCTGTGAAAGGTAATGCGTTGAAATTGGATCAACCCAGCGCGGAATTCTTCATGCCTCTGATTGGCGATCACCAACTGGAGAATGCGCGTACTGCTTATGTTGCTGTGCAAATCCTAAAAGAAAAAGACTTTAATCTGCCAGAAGAGCAAATCAAAGCAGGTTTCATGAATATTAATTGGCCTGGCCGTATGGAAGTCATCAGCCGGGAACCTTTAATTATTGTAGATGGTGCCCATAACCGTGATTCCTTCCTAAAGTTAAAGAATACTATCGATAAATACCTTCCGGACAAAAAGAAAATCCTTATTTTCGGTGCTTCTGAAGATAAGGAAGTAGAATTAATGTTGGGAAGAATCAATTCATCTATTGACGAATTGATCATCACAAAAGCGTTACATCCACGAGCGCTGGAAGGGGAAATCATTGCTGTTAAAGCTGAAAAATTGAATATGAATTACCGCATCACAAGTTCTGTTGAAGATGCCATATCCCAGGCGCTTCATGACTATAATGACCAAAGCGTCATTCTGGCTGCCGGCAGTATTTTTATCGCCGGAGCGGTTAAAAATGTTTGGGAAACCCAATTGGCGAGGAAGAAATGAGAAAATCCGAATCAGATATGTTTGCCCCCGATGACTTTAATGCTTCGCTCTATCAGCGAACAGATGAAATTTACCAGATTGAAAATGCGCATACTGACCAAAACGGATATTTCATTCGGCCGGCGATAGTGTTGGAAGATGTCGTAGTCCTTCCACATATGGTCACCCCCATATTTCTCACTAAAGGCAGAAATCTGGATGCTATTTTAGCGGCACAAAAAGAGAGTGAAACAGTTATCACACTAATACCAGCAGATGGTGCAGAAGAAGGGGAGGAGCTTCAAAATTTAGCAAGTTTTGATGACCTGGGCTTAGAAGTGGCTGTTGGGACTGTGCTTGAACTGCCAGACAAGAATTACTCCGCTTTGATGCAGGGGCGCAACCGCATCCATATTGTCGATATTCTACAGGAAGAGCCTTATTACCTGGTTAAGGCACGCTTGATTGACGATTCCAATTATGAAATTGACAATGCCCTGAAAGGCTTGGTTAAAACTACGCGTTCTTTGTTTGAACAAGTCGTCCAGTATGACCGCTCGATTCCGGATGAAGCCCATTTCTTTTCCATGAACATCACTGATCCGGGCTGGCTGGCGGACATGATCGCCACGGCTATCTCGCCGATCAATGCTCAACGGAAGCAGATCATCAAGAAAATCAATGTTTATGATCGTTTGATTTACGTGAATCATCTGCTGGCGGATGAACTGGATGTGCTGCACATTGAGGATGAAATCCAAACCCGCGTGCAGAGTGAAGTGGATCGCAGCCAGCGCGAATTCTACCTGCGCGAACAGGTGAAAGCAATCCAACTGGAGCTGGGTGAAGGGGACATCTGGGATCAGGAAATTCAGGAATATAACCGCAAAATGGAAGATGTAGAGCTTCCCGATTCAGTTCGGGAAGTTGTTGACAGTGAAGTCAAAAAGCTCTCATTGAGCCCGGCTATGTCTCCTGAGACCAGTATCATCCGAAATTATCTGGATTGGCTATTCGCGGTTCCATGGATCAACGAAACTGAAGACAACCTGAATGTGCGCCATGCCACCAAAGTATTAAATAAAAATCACTTTGGCCTTGAAAAACAAAAAGAAAGGCTATTGGAATACATTGCGGTGAAAAACCTGGCCGGTGATGATTCGCGCCAGCCGGTGCTGTGTTTCCTGGGACCTCCCGGAACCGGAAAAACCTCGCTGGGTAAATCCATGGCGGAAGCGCTCGGGCGCAGTTTTGTGCGTATTTCACTAGGCGGCATCCGCGACGAAGCCGAGATACGTGGCCATCGCCGCACATACATCGGCGCGTTGCCTGGACGTATTATCCAGACCATGAAACGTTCCGGCAGTATCAACCCGGTCTTTATGCTGGATGAAATTGATAAAATGGGCGATGATTACCGCGGTGATCCGTCGGCAGCGCTGTTTGAGGTGCTGGATCAGGAGCAAAACAACGCTTTCTCAGATCATTACATGGAAATTCCATACGATTTATCCAAAGTCATGTTTATCACCACTGCCAACAATACCGATACGATCCCGCCGGCATTGCTGGACCGCATGGAAATCATCGAGTTCCCTGGTTATCTGGAAGAAGAAAAAATCAAAATATCTAAAGAGTTTTTAATTCCCCGCCAGATGCTGGAAAATGGGGTTAAGGATGAAGAAATTACATTCGACGATGATGCGTTGATCCGCGTTATTCGTGATTATACATACGAGGCCGGAGTGCGCAACCTGGAACGGGAAATTGCCAAGATATTGCGTAAAATCGCTAAAAACAAGTCCCAGGGGAAGGCTATTCATGCCCGAATTGAAAGCGGCGATATTGAAAAATATTCCGGACCGCAGCAATTCTTTGCTTTTGAAGCAGATGTGAAAGATGAAATTGGCGTCTGCACAGCCTTAGCCTGGACGGAAAACGGCGGCGAGATCATGCCGGTGGAAGTGCTGGTGATGGAAGGAAAAGGGAACTTGCAGATCACTGGAAAGATTGGCGAAGTGATGCAGGAGTCCGCTCAAGCAGCGCTGTCTTATGTGAAATCGCGGGCAGAATCTTTTGAGTTAGATCCGGAAGATTTTGAAAAATGGGATATTCATCTACATATACCTGAAGGTGCCATCCAAAAAGATGGTCCCAGCGCAGGTATTACGATCTGTCTAGCATTAATTTCCGCCCTGACAAGGCGCAAAGTCCACATGGATGTAGGCATGACCGGTGAATTGACATTGCGCGGGCGCGTATTGCAGGTGGGCGGTTTGAGGGAGAAAATCTATGCAGCGCACCGCGCCGGTTTAAAGAAGATGATTATTCCGAAAAAGAATGAAAAAGACCTGGTGGAAATTCCGAAGAAAGTGCGGGACGAGATCAAGATCATCAAAGTTAATACTATGGATGAAGTGATCAGGATTGCGTTATATCCTTAACCGGCTGTGAGTTCGCAGCTTGTTCGGAAGAACGCGCATTTTCTTGCTGGTTGTCATATTTTAGCGTTTGGATGCCATTGCGAACCTGGGCCAGAATTTTGCTAAGCTCAATTTCCAAATGTTCCAGTGAATCGATGGCATAGAAATCGGCTTCTTTCTTAATTTGCTTGGTTTCTTCCTGAGCCTGGCGTTTGATTTCTTCGGCTCGATGGTTGGCTTTCTCTACGATTTCGTCGCGATCAACCAGCTTTTGGCTTTGTTCCTTGGAAAGCTCAATTGTACGGTTAGCTTCTTCATGCGCTTGGGCAATGATGCGGTCGCGCTGGTTGATGATTTGCTGCGCCTTTTTAATCTCATCCGGTATGGCCAGACGCATTTGATCGATCAAATCCAGCATACGCTCCTCGTCCACCATGACCTTATGAGTCAACGGCACGGGGCTGCTCTCATTGAACAATTCTTCCAATCGGTCAACTAAATGCAAAATATCCATATTATTTCCTGATTTCTATATTTTACATGCGAAACCGTTAATCCTGAAGCGATGTAAATTGATAATCACCGACCTCTTTCATGCGGCGGGTGAGGGCCCGGTTGACATGATCCGGTACCATGGTGGAAATATCGCCATGCAGTGATGCGATTTCTCGCACGGTTGTTGAAGATAGAAAAGTATGTTCTTCGCTGGTAATCAGCGCGACAACTTCAATCTCCTTGGCCAGGCGGTGGTTAGCCAGGGCCATGCGAAATTCGTGCTCAAAATCTGAGAAAACGCGTAAACCGCGCACGATCACATCAGCGTCCATTTCACGGCAGAATTCCACTGTCAGGTTGTTATATCCCAAGACTTTTATTTGGCTGTTATCTTTGAAACTTTCCTTGGTCAATGCAATTCTTTCTTCGGGGGAAAATAACAAATTTTTCAGCGGGCGGTCGTAAACCGCAATAATCAACTCGTCGAAAATCTTGGTTGCCCGCGTAGCAATATCAATGTGACCGTAGTGAATGGGATCAAATGTCCCGGGAAAAACAGCTCGTACCATTATTTAATTATCCTTCAGTTATTTAAGTTAAATTGTATATCAGGCCAGCAGTATTTCAACTGCCCAATTAATAATTGGTGCTCCGGTTTTGACAGGCTGGGGTCGTCCGCGAAGATATCTTGGGCATATTTGCGGCATTTCTCAACCAAACGTGTATCCATAATACTGGAAAAACGTAAACCGGCATAACCGGATTGGCGTGTGCCGATGAATTCGCCCGGTCCGCGCTGGTCCAGATCAAATTCGGCCAATTTGAAACCGTCATTGGTTTTAACCATCACAGCCAGACGTTCATTTTCAAGCTCGGTTTCATTTTCCGGTATCAGCAGGCAGTAAGATTGGTCCATATTGCGCCCAACCCGGCCGCGGATTTGATGCAGCTGGGCTAAACCAAAGTGATTGGCGCCTTCAATTAATACCACTGTTGCGCGGGGAATATCCACACCTACTTCAATTACTGTAGTCGAAACCAGTAGCTGATATTTGCCTTTACGTAAATCCAACATGACTTTTTCTTTTTCAGCTGGTTTGAGTCTGCCGTGCATTAATCCGATTTTCAGGTCGGGGAAGACTTCTTTGGCCAGCCGCTTTTTTTCATTCACTGCCGCGCGATAATCTTCATCGTTCTCTTCATCGGATTCTACCAGGGGGTAAACAATAAAGGCCTGGTAACCACCCGCGACCTGCTCACGGATAAGCTGGTAGGCTTCCTGGCGTTGATTGGGATGCAGCAAACGCGTTTCAACGGGCCGCCGGCCAGCCGGCATTTCACTAATGGTGGTCACATCCAAATCGCCATAGACTGTTAAAGCCAGGGAGCGCGGGATGGGTGTGGCTGTCATCACCAGCAGATGTGGATTATCGCCTTTCTCATGCAGCCTGGTGCGCTGCTCCACGCCAAAGCGGTGCTGCTCATCAATCACTGCCAATTGAAGGTCCTTAAAATTGACCGGGTCTTCCAGCAGGGCATGCGTGCCGACCAGCACCTTGATGCGCCCGTCGGCCAGCTTTTCCAGTATATCCGGACGCTCCTTTTGCGGCGTTGAACCAATCAACAGCGCAATTTCATCTTCAGTGATGACCTCGTCTTGCAAGAGCAGCTGTGTCAATGTGCGAAAATGCTGCTCCGCCAGGATAGAGGTGGGTGCCATAACCGCCGCTTGGGCGTTCTGATTAATGACTGCTTGAATGGCGAATTTCGCCACAACGGTCTTGCCGGATCCGACATCACCTTGCAACAGACGGTTCATTGGATGACCGGAATCTAAATCTGACAAAATTTCCTTGATTGCTTTTTTTTGGTCATTTGTGAGCTTATAAGGCAGATGTGACTCGCTTTTTTTGACTTCTGCTGTAGGGAGTAAGTACTTCCTGGCATTTTGGCCGCTCCATTGCGCTTTCTGCGCCAGCACGCCCAATTGCAGGAAGAATATTTCTTCAAAAGCAAACCTGGCGCGGGTTTGATCTAATTGCTGTGCATCCTCCGGAAAGTGAATATGATTGAGCGCTTCAGAGATGGAAGGGTATTCTTCATTCTGAAGGATTTTTTCAGGTAGGTATTCTTGTACTCTGGTGGACCAAAAAGGTAGATTTTGATAAATGATCTTGCGGATCTGGCGCTGAGATAGACCGGATGTCAGTGGGTAGAGCGGTACGATACGGTTTGTGTGCAGTTGATCGCTGTCTAAAGGTTCCCAATCCGGGCTGTTCATGACCAATCTGCCCAGATACATATCCACTTTTCCGGACACGACAATGGATGAACCTTTGCCTAATTGGTTGGACAGATATGGCTGGTTGAACCAGGTTAACTTGATTGTTCCGGTACTATCACCCAAAACTCCTTCAATGATTTTTAAATGACCGCTTTTAGCGTTACGCGTGTATAAATCATTCTTTAATGTGCCGATAACAGACAGTTCATCGCCATATTCCAGCCGATTGATCGTTTTAAGCTGGCTGAAATCCTGGTAACGCCGCGGAAAGAAGCGCAGCAGATCATATACACTGAAAATACCCAGCTTATTAAATAAACGGGAATTACTTTCTCCAATGCCGCGAATGGACTGCAGCGGACCGGAAAAAGCCCTATCCTGACCCATAAAAGCAGGAACATGCGAGCTATTTATAAGTGGGGAAGGTATGGATAAGTGCAGCCGATTAGATGATGGGTCATTTTGCAGCCAAGCCAAGGCGCATTCAATTTCTGCTTGCCTGGATTCGAATGATAACTCAGCATATTGGTTGAAAAGTGTAATTAAGCTGTTAAGGTCTTCGTCGTTGAGATTTTCGCTATCACTGTTGGATTGAAGGAATCCGATGAATTTTGCCAGTCCACCAACCACAGCATTATTAGAATAACCTCTCTTCTGTTCCAAAGAGAAGATATTGATTAACGTTTTAATAAGACCAGACATTTAATTTATTTTACACCGTGAGTTACCACGGGAACGACGAATCGGTCGCAAGCGTTATTCGATTGAAAGGATAAATTGGTAATGCGGTTGGCCGCCTTCGTGCACTTCTACTTCATGGTCAGGATAGGTCTTTTCGATGAAGTCGGTGACTTCTTTGACCTGACCCATGGTGGTGTTGCTGCCATAGAAGATGGTAACATGCTCACGATCTTCTGCTTTAGCTTTTTTCAATAATTGGGCGCAAGCTTTAACAATCGACTTGGATGAGGAAACCAGCTCCTCATTCAGTAGAGCGATGACTTCGCCCTCTTTAACGTTGACGCCATTCAACTCGATGGAACGCGTAGCCGTTGTAATTTCACCAGCTTCAACTTCATCCAGTGAATCGTTCATTTCGGCTACAATTTCCTCAAAATTGCCCTGAGGATTCAGTCGCAAACAGGCAGACAGTCCTTGTGGGATATTTTTCGTCGGAATGATCTCAACTTTCTTATCGGAAAGTTTCTTGCTGGCTTCAGCTGCCATGATGATGTTTTTATTATTAGGCAAAATGATGATCTTGTCAGTCGGTAATTCTTTAAAGGCATCCAAAAGGTCCTGCGTACTAGGATTCATGGTCTGGCCGCCGCTGACAATGCGCGCCACGCCCAGGCTTTTGAAGATCAGAGAAATGCCGTTGCCGGGTGAAACGGCAATGACAGCAATTTGACCTTGTTCAACCTCGTTGGAAAAGTCTTCATCCTTCTTTTCCTGTTTCATCTGTTCCAGCAGGTTTTCGATATACACTTTTTGAACTGCGCCGTATTTGCCGACCAATTCAATGGGATCATATTTTTTTTCAGTAGGGACGTGAATGTGCATGCGGTAAATATTGTCGCCTTCGCCCACTTGGATGGAAGTGCCAATTTGGGAGAGGTCCTCATAAAATTCTTCCAGGTTGAGCTCACCCTCAGGGCGAAAATCCACCACAATTTCAAAATCCTGCCCGGGTTCAATTTCTTCATGCATCTGGCTTAATTGCATAGCATCCAGGTCAATAGCAGATCGTTCAACGGAGACTTCGCCGATATCAACCGATTGGTGTGTGGCATAGCGGTACATGCCTTCCAAAATGATGACCAACCCCTTACCGCCGGAATCCACCACGCCGGCTTGCTTTAGTATAGGTAGCAGGTTAGGAGTGTTTTTTAAGGATTCTTCAGCCGCATCCAGGGTTCTAGCAAGGATGGTGATGATATCGTTGGTATCCTGGCGGTTTTCTTCTGCCGCCCTGGCCATATCTTTAGCAACTGTCAGAATAGTCCCCTCTACCGGGCGCACAACCCCTTTATAGGCAGTATTACGGCTTTCACCAATGGCTTGCACCAATAGATCCGCATCCATAACAGGCTGATCGTCTAATGATCGTGCAAAACCACGCAATAACTGCGAAAGGATCACACCGGAATTGCCACGAGCGCCCATCAGAGCGCCTTGAGAGATCATATGCGCAATTTTACCGATATTGGTTTCGGTTGACTCGGAAATTTCACTATATGCGGATTGCACGGTGAGGAACATATTGGTGCCGGTGTCACCATCAGGAACCGGGAAGACGTTCAGGGAATTAACCAACTGTTGATGGTTTCTCAACCATACTAAAGCGGCATAAAAGGCCCGTTTTAATGACTGCCCATCAACAGAATAGATTGGCTCAATATTTGTTTGTTCCACGGTTTGTGGTTTAGTTTGGACTTCTGACATTAATTAAATACCTCGAACAAAAGAATAATTTCAATCGGTGTCGCTGACTCGCAGACCGCGAACATGGACATTCACCTCATTCACGGGGATGCCCACCATTTTTTCGACGTTGAATTTTACATTATTCGCTACACTTTTAGTAACGGAAGCAATGCGTGTGCCATATTCGATGATGACATATAAATCAATATTGATAATATCACCGTCATACTGAATATTAACGCCGGATGTGGGTGCTTTACTGAAAATCTGTGAAATACCACGAGCGATATTTTCGGTTGCAAGGCCTACAACACCATACGATTCCAGGGTAGATTGAAAAGCAATCGTGGCGATGGCATTATATGAAATTGAAATGTTACCCATGTGTTTTTTCGTTTCGCTCATATGTTTTGGACCTTCTATATGTTAACCATTCAGCTTGTTATTCGTTACGGATTATGGTAAACTATTTTTTTGTAATTTACAAGGTAGAGATTTTGTATTGAAAGGATAGACAATGGCAAAGTGTGAAAATTGTGGAAAAACAACCACTTTCGGGCATAATCGTAGTTTTTCAATGCGCGCGACCAACCGCAAGTTCAAAGCGAATCTGCAGAAAGTCTCCGTGTATGAAAATGGTGTAATGGTGCGAAAAGTATTATGTGCCAAATGCATCAAGAGCCTTTCCAAAACCAAGTAAAGTAATTATTAACCATTTTGTGAAAGCAAAGGCTGCGATAATCTCGCAGTCTTTTTTTCGTTATTAGGCTTTCAATGTCTGCACCGCATGTAGGATACCCTGCGGATTATTGAAGATATATGAACCCACGACAAAGATATCCGCACCCGCTTTGGCTGCCAATGGAAGCGTCTCGGCGTTGATACCCCCATCCACTTCAATCATTATGTCCAATTTCTCTGATTTAATCTTTGCAGATAGTTCAGAGATTTTATCCAATGCCTCTGGCAGGAACTTTTGACCGCCAAACCCGGGGTTGACGGACATAATCAGCACATATTTCACCATATGCAGAAGCGGATAAATTGCCTGAACAGGCGTGCCCGGATTGAGCACCACACCGGCATTTTTTCCGTTTTTGAGGATGTTTTGGATAGTACGGTGGATATGGGGGTTGTTTTCCACATGCACGCTGATATAATCGGCACCAGCCTCTGCAAAGGCATCAATGAATTGATCCGGATTACTGATCATCAAATGCGTGTCAATCGGCAAGCGAGTCATTTTGCGCACCATGGCGGCAATTTGCGGCCCAAAGGAGATGTTTGGGACAAAGTGACCGTCCATGATGTCCAGATGGATCCAATCCACGCCGGCTTTTTCTGCGGCCTGGATTTGCGATTCCAGGCACGAAAAATCGGCGTTGAGTATCGAAGCTGATATCATTTTTTTCATGGTTGTAATTTCCGTTAATTTGCTTATTTATTTAATGTGAATAATACATATATCCAGAATGGAATTAATCCACCGGCCAGGATCAGGGCGAGTAAGCTTAATAAAATCGTGCGCCAATTATAACGGTCGCGCGGAGTACTTTCTTCTACCAGCGGCTGACCAACTTTGGCTTTAGCAGGCTTGTTTTTCACTTCTTTTTCTGCTTTAATAGGCCTGTTCTGCGACTTTTCCGGTTCTACTTCCGGTATGATGGGACTTTCGATTGCATCCAGCGCTTTTACAAAATGATTCCCGTCTGCAAAACGATCCTCTGGCTTTTTCTGCATCGCTTTGAGGATGAATGCGTTCAATTCATCGGATATCACCGGATTGACCTGTTTGGGCGCCTGTGGGACATCCTCGCGGTGTTTACGGGCTAATTCGATGGAATCCTCGGCGTCAAACGGCAGCTTCCCGGTCAGCATTTGGTAGGCAATTACACCCAGCGAGTACACATCCGTAGAAGGCGAAGGCGGCAAGCCGCGCGCCTGTTCGGGTGACAGGTAGTACGGCGAACCCCACACCACGTCGTAGCGTTCATCCCGCGAGATGCTGTCCATGGCCCGTGCGATGCCAAAATCGGTGACTTTCAGGATATTGGCATCTGAAACAAGCATATTCTGTGGTTTGACATCGCAGTGCACAATTCCGTTATCATGCGCATAACCTAGCCCTTTGCCCGCCTGGTGCAGATAATCCAGCGCTTGTGCTGCCGGCAGCAGGGGACTATCCGTTAAAATCTGTTTCAGGTCTTTTCCCTGCACCAGTTCAAATACGATATATAACCGGTCGGCATCATAACCAAAGTCATAAGTGGTCACAATGTTGGGGTGGGAAAGGCGCGCGCTGGCCCGTGCTTCTGCACGAAAACGATTTTGAAAATCCTGATTATCCGAAAAATCTCGACGCAGAATTTTTAAAGCCACTCTTCTTTCGAGCAAGAGGTCCTGCGCCAGGTAGATCACTGCCATGCCGCCTGAAGCAATCGTGCTGTGAATTTGGTAGCGATTATTTATAATTGGGAAAGAAGACGTCAAATCATCCATATAAAAAATTATAACATTCGAGGGTTACTCTTATATAATTCGATTATAAAAAATATGAACAAAATAAAAGGTGTTTTTACTCGAAAAGTGCTTCTGTTTAGCCTCCTGCTGGCATTGCTGCTATGCCTCTTGACCTATTTCTTACAGGTAGGAGTCTTTCCTCATTTTTCCGGTGTTTCCGGCCTAAAAGCCCGTGTGGTTATTACCCCTGCGGATTTAAGCGGTATGCAGCAGACCGAGCAGGAAAATGAGGTTCCGACAGCGACAATCCAGTTGCTGCCGGGGGTGGTCTCTCGCTGGGTATGACTGTACAAGTCAATGGAACCGGTCAGGATGGGCTGCGCATGCGAGCTGAACCCGGAACAGACGGCGATGTCTTATTCTTGGCGAATGAAGGAGAAACTTTAATGATTGTGGATGGGCCAGTGATCCAGGATAGCCTGATTTGGTGGAAAGTCCAATCTGTGCAGGACGCTGGTAAATTGGGATGGTCTGTGCAGGATTACTTGGCGGGAATTCAGCCTTAAAGAAGCATGAACGCTAATAATGTAATCGGATGAGAACAGCTTTAAAGCAGATTCCAAAATTAATCTCTCTTAAAGTAAAAATCATCCGCATACCTAAAGCGGATGATTTTTTTCGATATCTAGACAAAAAATGGCGTTTCTATTTACCGGACAACAGCGTTTGGCGGATGACTTCCGAAGCTGAATCCACGGGGATAAATTCCACATCCTTTTTTACTTCATCAGGAAGTTCATCTAAATCCGCCTCATTTTCTTTGGGCAGGAATATTTTCTTTAAACCGGCACGGTGAGCAGCCAACATTTTCTCTTTGATACCACCGACAGGTAGCACCTGGCCGCGCAAGGTGATCTCGCCGGTCATACCGATTCTGGAATCCAGCGGTTTTCCCAGGAAAAGTGAAGCTAAAGCAGTCGTGATGGTGATGCCGGCTGAAGGGCCGTCCTTGGGTTGTGCGCCGGCAGGCACATGAATATGAATATCGCGGTGTTCAATCACTTTGGGATCGATGCCAAATTCGCTCATATGCGAGCGCAGGTAAGAAAAAGCGGCCGTCGCCGATTCTTTCATCACTTCACCTAAAGAACCGGTGATAATGAATTTGTCATTCCCCGGCATACTGGTGGCCTCAATAAACAGGATTTCGCCGCCTACTGGTGTCCAGGCCAGACCGGTAGAAACACCCGGAACAGATGTGCGTTTTAGTATTTCTTCACTAGGCTTGAATTTGGGTTTCCCCAGCATTTCTTTCACGTGCGCTTTGGAAATCATGCGAATGCGTTTATGGTCTTTTTCGCGCAGCGTAACCACTTTTCGACTGACAGCACCGATTTCACGTTCCAGATTTCGAACACCGGATTCACGTGTGTAAGAGCGAATGATTTCTAGGAGAGCGTCATCTTTGAATTTGAGTTCATTTTCCAATAGACCAGTTTCGCGTAGTTGACGCGCAATCAGATAGCCCTTTGCGATTTCTACTTTTTCTCTTTCGGTGTAACCGGATATTTGGATCACTTCCATGCGGTCCAACAATGGCGCCGGAATAGTATCCAGTTGGTTGGCTGTAGTGATAAACATGACCTGCGACAGGTCAAAGGCCACTTCCAAATAATTGTCACGGAATTCCGAGTTCTGTTCAGGGTCCAAAACTTCCAACAGCGCTGAAGCCGGATCGCCATGATAATCGAAGGTCAGTTTATCAATTTCATCTAGCATAAAGACTGGGTTATGCGATTCTACCCGCCGCAGAGATTGAAGGATGCGTCCGGGCATAGCGCCTATATACGTTCGGCGATGGCCGCGGATTTCAGCTTCGTCACGAATGCCTCCCAATGAGGTGCGGATAAATTTGCGATTCAATGCTTTGGCAATGGACTGGCCCAGCGAAGTCTTCCCTACGCCGGGAGGCCCCACAAAGCACAGGATGACGCCTTCACGTTCTTTACGGATGTCGTCATCCGATTTATTTTTTTCAAAGAGGTCCTTACGTTCCAGCTTGAGCTTGCGGACAGCCAGGTATTCAATAATGCGCGCTTTGACATCATCCAAACCATAATGGTCATGATCCAAAATCTTACGGGCATTGGCGATATCCAACATTTCCTCTGTGCCGGTTGACCAGGGCAGGGAGACCAGCCAATCCAGATAGGTGCGGATCACGCCGTATTCAGCCGCTGCAGCTGGCAAGCGTTCCAAGCGCTCCAGTTCCAATTGGGCTTGCTTGGCGGCTTCCGGCGGCATTTTGGCTTCCTGGATCTTCTGACGGAATTCCTCAACCTCGGCGGATTGCGCGTCTTCTTCTCCTAATTCCTTGCGGATCGCTTTCAATTGCTCGCGCAGGAAGTATTCACGCTGGACCTTATCGATTTCCTCGCGGGCTTCATTCTGGATTTTTTGTCCCAGGTCAAGAACTTCCCCTTCTTTGGTCAAAATGCCGACCAAAAAGCGCAGTTTATCTGCGGTGGAGTTCATTTCTAGGATCAACTCGGCTTGCGATAAGTCCATACGCTGAAGGTTAGCAATGTTGTAAGCTGTTTGGAGCGGGTCCTGCAGGCTGTTGATGGTGGCTACCAGTTCACGCGGGATGGAAGTGATCATTTCGGCGATAGCCACAAACTGGTCGCGCACATTGCGGGAGAGTGCCTCAATTTTCAACCCCTTCTCAACTTTTTCCGGTGCTGGTTCCACTTCAGCCTGGATGTAAGGCTTTCCCTGAATGTATTTCTTTATCTTGAAGCGGCCTGTACCTTGGACCAGAAGCCGGATGGTGCCATCGGGTGCACGAAACAAACGATGTATGATGGCAGCTGTTCCGTATTCATATAAATCCTCCGGCTCTGGATTCTCTCTATCCGTGTTGCGGGAGGTCACCAGGCCTACCCAGCGATTGTTGGACAATGCGTCATCCACCAGCTTGATGGAGCGAGATTGTCCGATCGTAAGCGGTACAGCAGTTTGCGGATAGACTACCAAACCACGCAGCGGCAAAATCGGCAGAACAGATGGAAATTCCGCGTTCTCCTGGCCCTCACTGCCAGGATTGTCAATTTGGTTATCTGACATTCCGTCAGGATTTTCCTCTAAATCAAAATTCATGAGCA
The DNA here is from genome assembly GCA_002412595.1 of Anaerolineaceae bacterium UBA5211. GTDB lineage: Bacteria > Chloroflexota > Anaerolineae > Anaerolineales > Anaerolineaceae > Pelolinea. The sequence goes on along the minus strand of DHVJ01000013.1, from coordinate 30,132 downwards.
TATCGTTGAATTCCTGTTCTCCGTTGATCATCCATTCCACAATTTCACTGATATCAATGTTCCATTTTTCAGCAGGCATAAATTCGCTTTTCCTCTGTAATTATTTGACTTTTACGTTGACCGGTTGCAGCTTGGGCAGTCTGACCACCAGAAAACCGTTCTGATAAGTTGCCTGGGTCTTTTCATGGTCGATATCATGGGGAATATCCACCATCGTGTTAAATTCACCGTAAGGAATTTCCAATCGGTGAAAAGCACCATCCGGGTTGACTAATGGCCGTTCACCACTGACCATCACGGTATTGCCTTCAATACAGACGGCAATATCCTGTTCATTCAAGCCGGCAATCTCAACTTTAATGATGTATTCACCCGGTGTTTCAAATAAATCAGTAGCTGGATGCCAGGCATGCGGCGTATAACGCAATTTCAAGTTGACAATATGGGCGGTTACTTTGATGGTTCCCCGCGATTGTTCTCGATCTTCAAAATCATTCATAGTTTTCTCAAAATTTCTCTATTTCTACAATAGATCTTTGGCTGTACGCAGCACTTCTTCATAATTCGGTTCTTGACTCAAGGCTGCCATATAGTCAGCATACTGCAGGACATTGTGCTGGTTAACGATAAACACTGCCCGGCGCAGAATGCGCGGCTCGCTGAGCAAACAAGAATATTTCATACCGAACTCGGTATATTTATGATCAGAGAGAACTCTGACCTGATCTACGCCGGCCGCACCGCACCAGCGCGCTTGCGCAAAAGGCAGGTCGGTGCTGATTACCAGGATAGCAATATCCTGGCTCAATTGGGCCGCTTCTTCATTGAACCGGCGGATCTCCCGGTCACACACGGAAGTATCCAGTGAAGGCACGGAAGCGATAATGCGCAGTTTCCCTTTGGTTTCCTTCAGCGCCCTGATTTCCTCCCAGTTCTGGTCGATCACGCGGAAATCCTGGGCATCAATACCCGGCTCTAAATCCAAACCGACAATAGACACATCCCGATTTTTAAACTGAATGATACCTTTGCGTTCGATCATTATTCACCTTTGTTAATCATCCATAATTATTGTAATTAATCTTATTAGGAGAAGCTGGAATTGTGTGTAAGTATTTTATAAAAAAGTAAAAATATCTCCAAAAAGATTATTACTAATAATATAGCAACTCCGCGTTTTATCTTGCGGAAAGTTGCATTGTTGAAGAAAAAAACTAATCAAAGGGATAGGGCATTAAAGACATTTTTGAAAATAGTAAATTAGAGGGATTAAATAATCAGCGCCCTCGGTGGGATTCGAACCCACAACCGTTGGATTAGAAGTCCAGTGCTCTGTCCAATTGCGCTACGAGGGCGTGAGAAAACGATTGTATTATATCTGGGGAAAGCTTTATCGGTCAATCCGTCTGATAAGTTCGGATCCCTTTGTACACCTGCGGGCCGGTCAGAGTAGCCAACACAGTCTGCGCCGGCCGGTTGACCATTTCGCTCAATTCAGCAGCGCTGAGCGGCTTATTGCCGTTCGCTAAAAAGATGCGGAACACCTTGGCAATTAAGGGCATGTTTTCATTGATAAATTCCGGCTGGCGGGCGCAGTGGTTCATTAACTCAAATAACAGACCATCTTCCTGGTGAATCTCCGCCGTTTGCGGATCCACAGCGTCAATGAGCACATTTTCGTTCTGATCCTGGAACATTGCTTGATGATTTTCGCATAGATATCCTTGCAGGAATATACGCCAGTTGGAATCATTCTCTTTCCACCACTCAAAGTCAATGTGGAAGCGCGTCTCAACAGTGGGACGCAGTAAGCTGGGTCGTTTGACATTATCTACCATAAGCTAAGCCTCCTTATCTGCGAAACGGAAATAAAGGTCGCCCAAATGAGAAATGGAAGTTTCCTGCAGTAAATTGTACAGAATCAAACTGGGCGGGCAGCGGCGTACCACGTTGACGGCCGCGTATAACTCCTGCGCGTGCACCTGGCCCTGCGGGTTTAGCTTAGCCAGTTCGCGGGTGATACGCAAGATAGTTTTGGTGATCGGTTCTTTCTCATAAACCTTATTGGTCCAAATCGCATCCACGGCAGCCACGTCCGGAATAGCCACTGCCATGCGCTCATTGAAATCGGCGTTGATATTATGTTTCAACATGGCAAAAACGATGCCTTGATCCGAACCGATCAACACGGTTTTCAGCCATTCTTTATTTTGACGGCTTTTATCGTAATGGATGATAATTTCACCGGGATGATTGCCTTTTTTCACTTTTACCAGGCTGCCGGGCATGATTTCATTTTCTTCGTACCAATCCGCCAAGCCATAGATATAGTTGAAAGGCCGTACGACCCAAGCGCCAAAGCGTTTGCCGGTCAATTCATCCATAAAATTAAAGTTTACACGCGGAGCTTCGTGCGCAGTGGGGAAGAATTCGCGCAGGGTATTGGAAAGCGGCAATGTGCCGGAGCGCCAATGGGGGTAGATCAAACTGATGGCTATTTCCTCACTATTCGATTTGGGGGAATCCCAGGTCTCAAATTCATCGTAAAGCGTACCTTCAAAGAGTTCCAGATACTGATCCAGCCCCTCGCAGGGATAGTCCCGAGGGGTGTATTTTAAATAAATAGGACTTTGCTTGACATCCTCCGGCTCCACTGCATGCAGGAACCAGAGTGTTTCACCGGCAGGCCCAACCTCATCAAAACGCTTGTCATCCTGCAGAGCCAGGTCAAAGGAAAATTTCATTAGCCTGTCATCGTCATCGGCTTCCAGCTCAACCTGCTTCATCAACTCGCTGATGGACAATGGGCCGCCATCTGCTTCTTCCAGAACTGCTTCAGCCAAGTTTAAATAACCAACACCAATATCCACCAACAAAGACCGCGGGAACCAGCTTCCAGCTATTTTGACCAAATCTTCCTGCGATTTTAATGCTTCGGAAAGACAATCTTTCAAATAAGGGCCGTGCTGGTTGATTACAGCTTCCGGGTTGCGGTTAGGATCATTTTCATCGATTTCCATGCTCTGGTTGAGCGCATGCTCGCCAATATTTGCTGCAAAACAGCGTTTTCCCCCCGATTCCATCTCGACCTCAATCACTTTCAGATTTTCATATTCAGGGTTGTAACCGCTGCGTACAGCAGTGACTCTGCCATTCTGCATATTCAGGGCAGGGAAGATCAGTTTATCGCCCTGGGCGTAATCTTCTTTGGGCAGGTAAAAAGAGCCTTTGGAACGCGTATTTTCTAGTAACTTGGCAGCTTGATCTTCGATGCGAAAGGCCACCAAGGCTTTCAGCAATTCTTCTGATTTGATGGGAGATGCTTTCTCAAGCAACAGGTTATAGATAAAGTCAATATCGGACTGTTCGACACTAAAAGCGGTCCAATAATCTTCTGTAATTTTCATTGGTGCAATCATAAACTTACTGAAATATTTCCTTTCAAAACGTTATTATACTGTAGCAGATGCCTCTAAGGATACGTATTATCCACCCAATCGAATGGATCCACTGTGTTGCCATTCACCCAAACATCCCAGTGCAAATGTGGTCCAGTCACACGGCCGGTTTTCCCGATTTGGGCGATAATTTGTCCGGCATCTACATGGTCGCCGACGTTCACCTGGATTTCACTCAAATGTGCATAACCGGTGTAAACACCCTGTCCATGGTCAATGAAAATGGTATTACCGCGGATGTCCTGTGTGCCGGTATAAGCAACAGTTCCGGGGGCAGGGGCGTAAACGTTCAGACTGTAAACGANNCCCGCCGTGGAAACCGTAATATTGGCCGCCATTATAAGAGCGCCGGTTGCCAAAATAGGAGGAAAAACCCATGGTGTTGTCATCCAGCGAACCATCCACCGGATAACGGAAAGCACCGCTCCACATTTTTTGCGTTGAAATCGGACTGAGAATTTGGGCAATTTCCGCAGCTTCCTTATCGTTGGTGGCCTGGTCAATAGTAGTCTGCTCAACGGACAATTCCTCATTGCCATAATTACCGGATTCCATCAGTACCATTTGTTCTGCAGTAAATACGCCGCCCGCGTCAAACTGGCCGTTCAGCTTCAAATCCATCAACCCCGGCTGCGCCAGCGCATGGATGCCCTGCAGCGCATAGTAAAACAGGCCGGTCTCATCTCGGAAGAAATTGAGTTTGTAATCGCCCAAAGAACCACTTATGCTGGCTGGTCCATCCGTATAAATGCGGATAACGGCGGTATGTCCCTGAACGACCGGTAGTGGGGAGAGTTCTATTTTTGAAATATGTTCTGAAACAGAAGAAGAGAAGCCTGTGCTCTCAGTCGAATAAAAGAAAAGGACATCGTTTGGAAGGGTTGTGGATTGCGATACCTGGTTGACGCTGTTCAGATACCAGGGATTGAGATCATTTCGCAGGGAGGCTTCCAGCAGGGAATCATCAGTACCTATAACCACGGAATTATTGAAAGCGCTCTCGTCCTGGCCTTCAGGCAGAATTAGATTTGAGCCCACGTAAATTTCCGCTGGGCTGGTTATGGCATTCAAAATTTGAAAGTTTTCCTGGCTGATCTTGTAACGGCGCAGGATGCTGGAAAATGTCTCGCCAAATTCAACCGGAGTGGTGGTCAGCACACCGCTGATGCCACTAATACCTGGAATTACCAGCTGTGTCCCTTCGGTGATAATGTTGGAATCAACGATGTCATTGGCCGTAATCAACTCATTGACCGAGATGCCGAATTTCTCTGCAATCGCTGTCAAATTCTCACCGGATTGTACGATATAAACAGGACTGGGAATCTCATCCTGCGCATTTATTGTTTTTACTGAGGACAATAAAAACATTAAAGCTATAATAATGCTTAGAATTCTCTTACACATTTGAAATGAATGCAATGTGAAATGTTTGACCTTTTCAAAGATTAACCAAATAAGTTTACCATAACGAGAAACTATGAAAATAACAACGTGGAATATCAACGGCATACGGGCAGCCATGGGGAAGGATATCCTGGATTGGGTTCAAACTTACCAACCGGATGTGCTTTGCCTGCAGGAAATTAAAGCGAAAGAAGACCAGATTGATATTGAGCAGATCAAAGCTATTGGCTATGAACCTGTTTTCAACCCGGCTGAACGACCGGGTTACAGCGGAACCGCTACACTTTTCAAGTCAGAGGCACCAGAAATAGTAAAGGGTCTCGGAAAAGAGATTTTCGACAATGAAGGGCGTGTCATCCGCACCCGTTTTCAGGATTTTGAGCTATTTAATATTTACTTTCCCAACGGCGGAAGAGATAATAATCGCGTTCCCTACAAACTGGATTTCTATGCATATTTATTGGATATGTGTGATACCATGCAACAGGAAGGTAAAGAGATCATCATCACCGGTGATTTCAACACAGCCCACAATGAAATTGATTTGAAGAATCCCAAAGCAAATGAAAAGAACACAGGTTTCCTTCCGGAAGAACGGGTTTGGATTGACCGGTATTTGGAACACGGCTTTATTGACGCTTACCGCACCCTTTATCCGGAGGAGGAGAAATATACTTGGTGGACTTATCGATTTAGCGCGCGCCAAAAAGATATCGGCTGGCGTCTGGATTATTTCCTGGTGACGAAAGGAATTATGAAACGCACAAAAGACGTGGTAATCCATTCCGAAGTATTAGGTTCGGACCACTGTCCGGTAACTATAATTCTTGATTAATAATATTTACGAGAAAGGGTAGCTTATATTGAAAATACGCATCATTATAGTAGATGACCACGAGATTGTGCGCATCGGTATGCGCAGCCTGCTGGAACAATATCCTCAATACGAAGTCGTTGCCGAAGCCGGCAATGCCAAGGAAGCTGTTGAGCAAACGCAAACCTTCAACCCGGATATTGTATTGATGGATATCCGCCTGCCTGGCAAATCCGGCATTGACGCCTGCGAGGAAATCAAACGTTTTGCACCGGAAACCAAGGTGATCATGCTGACATCCTATGCGGAAGATGAAATGCTGTTTTCTGCCATCAAGGCGGGAGCTTCCGGCTATGTACTCAAGCAAATCGATTCCGAAGGGTTGATCAAATCGCTTGAGGCAGTTTCCAGAGGGGAAGCCTCCCTTGATCCGGCTGTTACTCAACGCGTATTCCAGGAAGTGCGAAAAGCTGTTAAGGAAGAAGAAGCAGCGTCATTCGCAAATCTCAGTCAACAAGAGAAGATGGTCTTAAAGCTGGTATCTGAGGGCCGGACAAACCGTGAAATCGCGCAAGCGCTCTATCTGGGTGAAGGCACTGTCCGCAATTACGTCAGCAGCATCCTCTCCAAATTGAGCGTCAGCAACCGTGCTGAAGCAGCAGCCTATGCAGTTGAGCATAACTTGCGGGAATATTTATAAGCAATCGATTAAAACAGCGCTATCAGTTTCGGAAGAAAAATAATCAGGCCAATCACAACTGAACTGGACGCAATTGCCAGTACGGCACCTGCACTTATATCTTTGGCGTTACGGGCCAGTTCATGTTTTTCAGGGCTGGCCAGGTCCACTGTGTACTCAATGGCTGTGTTGATCATCTCGGTAACAATGACGGCGCCAATAGTCAGAAAGATAACGCACCATTCTATGGCAGAAATACGAAAAAATAACCCGGCCAAAATGACTAGGGCTGCTATAGTGAGATGGATTTTTAGATTGCGTTCGGATCGAATTGCGTAATCAAAGCCGGTGAAAGCATTGCCAAAGGCAGCGCGGAAGCCGTTCTTCTTATTAGCGTTCATACGCTGAAAACCGCCTCGATGATTTTAGCTTGCAGGGGCAGCATGATGGGTTCACCTTCCTCTGCTTCATGGTCATAGCCGTAAAGATGCAGAACACCATGAACAATCAAGGTGCATAATTCTTTATCAATACTGTGCCCAGCTTCCTGCGCCTGTTCTTTCAACATCTCCGCAGAAATTATAATATCGCCCAGATAACGGGCATTGGTTTCCGGGTCCCTCATATCGTAAACGAAGGATAATACATCCGTGGGAGCGTCAATGCGACGGTAGGTCCGATTCAGTTCATGGATATCCGCATTACTCCCGATCACAATGGTCAGGTCGCAATCCACCGCATCCAAATAAACCAGCGTTTTTTCTGCGTAGGTGTGTAGATGGTCCAGATTAACCCAATCTTGAAATTCTTCATTAATTTGGTGATGGATCATTTCTTCTCAGCGCCTTTACTTTTTTCTGTTTCTTCACTATTTTCAGGGTATTTTACCCGTTGATGATAGCTGTTTGTCAAGGTTTTGGTGAATGATTGAGATATCAAGCGCAGGTCATTCAGCGTCAATTCAGTATGCGAAAGATATCCATTTGTCAGATAATGATCAATGGCTCCATCCACAATTTTCTTGATGCCTTCAACCGTACTGGGAGACTCGGCACGTACGCGCGCCTCGCAGCCATCAGCCATCATCAGCAAAGCAGTTTCTTTAGAATTTGGATTAGGGCCGGGATATCGATATAAATCTGCATTAATGCTATCAGGATTATGGCTCTCATTCACAGCCTGGTTGTATTGGTAACGGGTCAGCGATGTGGCATGATGTTCTCTGATAAATGCCTGGATTTGCGGCGGGAGGTGATATTCCTGAGCCAGTTTCAATCCATCTTCTACATGCCGTACAATGGTAGCTGAAGCTTTGGCAGGATTCATCTTATCATGCGTATCAATCTGTGTGGCGGGTTGGTTTTCAATGAAGAAAAGCGGATCTTTCAATTTACCGACATCGTGGTAAAGCGCGCCTACGCGTGTAAGCAGCGCATCGCAATTGATTACCTTAGCAGCTTGTTCTGCCAGGTTGGAAACCTGCAAACTGTGTTGGTAAGTTCCCGGTGCGTTGATCAGCAATTCCTGCAGCAGCGGGTGATCCGGCCGTGCCAAATCCATCAGTTGGAGCGCGGTGGTTTTCCCGGTGATTTGTGAAAGGATATATTGGAAAATCAGGGTCAGGCTGATGGAACCGAAGCCATTTATAAATGCAGCTCCAATGAGCGAACTCACGCCTGAAAAATCCAGGTAAGAATTCAATAATCGATAGGCCAATACCAATATGCTTCCGCTTACGCCAATAGCTAAACCCGCCATAAAGAAAGTGGTAATGCGACGTCCGCGGCCTAAAATGAAGATCGCGATGGCAGTGGGAATAAAATAATAAATTGCCAAGTCCATGGTGGAGCCTTCGTTGTACGCGGCCAGGATGGACAATGAAATAGAAAAAATCAAACCAGTCTCGTAATCATACAGGCTGGCAATGGTCAACCCAAATGCCGCCAATGGGAAAATATATGGCAGGATGGTGTGGTTGGGGATGACCAACTTTGCAGCGAAAAGGAATATCAGGAAAGTAATAGCGATAATGGGCAAGTCACGCACTTTTTTGCCGGTAGTCTTGCGAATGCGCCGGAGATATAGAGCGTTGAAAGCAATCAGCACGATCGTCAGCAAACCAGCAGACAGATAATCAAGCACCTTATTTCTGGGTTCGGTATAACCCAATTCCTGCAGCGCTTCCCAGGTCATTGTATCGATGACCTCGCCGCTGCTGACAATTGTTTCTCCAGCTACAAAGACTTTCGTGACCGGTTCCACATTATCGCGAGCTGTTTGAATAGCTTCTGAGGTAGCATCATTGCTATATAGGCTGTTAGCCACGATCATTTGAGTGACTACATTGTTGATGATGCCCGATTCCGTTTCGCTAAAATCAAAACTGATTTGTGTGGACACATTGCGCTGCATGGTGGCAATTTGATCCTCGCGGATGGAATTGCGCATCATCTCTTCAAGCAGGTAAAGCGATTCTTCCTGAATATCGGCCCATTTGTCATCATCCAGACTAAAAATCGCTTCAGCCATCTCGTTTGAAATTGTCAGATCGGATAATTTCTGGACGTCCGAAATCTTTTGCCCCAAGGTAGAATAGGAATCGGAGCGTACCGCGCTGATGTAATTCAACACCACCCGCAATTTCTCAACCTGCTTGCGTGTGATGGAGGGATCGGCAGCCAGATAGATAGGCTGGACCGATTTTTCGGCAGCATTGCGGGCTTCTTCTGTCAGGATTTCGCTTTCGTAGCTGAAGGTGCGTGGTGCGTTAATATCCTGGAAAGCGACATCCCCGATATTCAGTAGAGAAGTTTCCTGGCGCAAAGAAATAGGCAAAACAAGCGAAAGAAAAACCACAACCGCCAAAACCACAACTGACAGTGTATTGGTTAGCTTGTTCTGTTTGAAGAACGCTTCAATTCGATTGGACAGCATTTTAATACGATTAGTTTTTATCAGCAGTCAAAATCTCTTTAACCATTTTACTGATTCTGTCATTAGATGCACGTCCGGCGGCTTTTTCAATTGCAATTTTCATGACTTTGCCCATTTCTTTAATTGACTGTGCTCCGGTTTCTTGAATGGTTGTGTTCACCAAAGTGCTTAATTCCTCATCGGATAATTCTTTGGGAAGAAATTCTTTTAAAAATTCAATTTCCGGTTCAATAGCTGCAACCATTTCGTTCCTGCCGCCTTTGATTGCTTCAGCAATGGTTTCTTCTTTAGTCTTGATCTCTTTTTGCAGCAGTGAAAAAACAGCCAGATCATCCAATTCCTTTCCGGCATCCACTTCCGCTAATTTGATTGATGAGAGTGCCAATCGCAGAGAATTACGTTTGACTTCATCTTTATCTCTCATAGCTTGCTTTAAAGCATTTTCAAGAGAATTCTTTGCACTCATACTTCCTCACAATACAACTATAGTTTTTCTAGCTGCTACCTTCTAATTGTAGCAGTTGTTTAAATGACGAGATAGCGACTTCCACCATTTGCTCATCGGGTTCACGCGTGGTCAACTTTTGCAGCCCCAGGTTGGGAGCGACCATAATTTTGACCAACTTGTTTTCAAGATGGTCACCCATCCAGCGGATGAGTTCATAGGAGAGCATTGCTAAAACAGGGATCAATAATACGCGCGAAACCAGTTTCAGCCATAAAACCATGGGGCCTAACAAGGAAAATACCAGAATTGAGAGAATCACCAAAGTCAATAGAAAAGCCGTCCCGCAGCGAGGATGCGCCAACGGGTATTTCATGACATTCTCCACGTTGATTTCTACGCCATCTTCAAATGCGTTAATAGTTTTATGCTCTGCGCCATGATAAGCGAATACACGTGCGATATCCTCTGCGCGTCCGATAACCCATATGTAGCCAACTAATAGAGCCAGGCGCACAATACCTTCGATCACACTGGTGGCAAAATGCGTCGCCTGAAGCCATTTTGATAACAGCTCTGCGATGACGGTGGGCAGGATGAAAAACAATCCAACCGCCAAAGCAACAGAAATTAGCATGGTAAGGACCAGACTGGTGCCTTCTATTTTTTCATCTTCGTCCTCTGCTTGAATATTGGCAGAAAGCGTGATGTATTTCATCCCCAAAACGAGGGAATCCCACAAGATCACCAAACCACGAAAAAAAGGTATTTTCGCCAGGCCAGACTTATAAATTCCCTGAAGTTCTTCCTTTTCCGTAACAATTTCGCCTTCGGGATTGCGGAAGGAGGCTACCAGGTAGTTTTTGCCACGCATTAACACGCCTTCGATCAGCGCCTGGCCGCCGTAATGGGGCATTTTGGATTCAGACATCAATTTATTCTCCACATTCTTGTGCTAAACGGTAAAAGTAATCAATGACTACTTCAATTCCTTTTTCAAATAGTTCCAGAGTAAATCTTTCATTGGGACTATGTACGCGATCTCCCGGAAGACTAAACCCGCTCAAGACGCTATCACAGCCTAATATGCTTTGAAAGTGGGTGGAAATCGGAATACTGCCGCCTTCGCGTTTGAAGACCGGTTTCTTGCCCATCACTTCTTCCAGTGAGTTTGCAAAACAACGGGTAGCGTAGTAATCCATTTCCGTAATGCAGGCCGGATCGCTGGCCAGTTGTTTGACTTCCCAACTGACTTCTTTCGGGGCATGATCTTCTAAATATTGGATAAGCTGCTGTTTGACCTTCTCGGGTGTCTGGTTGGGAACCAGCCGCATGGATAATTTTGCATGTGCTTTAGCGGGAATAACCGTCTTGGGACCTTCGCCGGTATATCCGCCCCAAATTCCATTTGCATCCAGGGAGGGGCGGGCGCCAATCCGTTCTACGTTGGTGAACCCTTTTTCACCAAAAACGGCCTTTGCGCCGGTTTGGTCCATGTAGTATTGGTCAGGGTTATCCAGGGCGTTCAAAGCCTCGCGCTCTTTCTTTTCCAAGGGAAGTACATCATCGTAGAAGCCGGGTAGTTGGATCTGGCCGTCGCTGTTTTTCATCCCGGCAATCATATTGCTGAGGGCATGGATGGGGTTATAGACCACGCCGCCGAACATACCTGAATGTAAATCGTAAGCAGGGCCCGTCACAGTAATCTCGAAGTAGGCCAAACCACGCAGGCCATACACAATGGTAGGTTTATCCTTGGCGATCATGCCAGCGTCCAGATTGAGCACAAAGTCACTCTTGAATAAGTCTTTGTATTTCGTCAGAAAAGCAACAATAGATGGAGAACCGACTTCTTCATCGCCTTCGAACAGGAATTTGAGGTTTACCGGCAATATGTCGAAAGCCATAATGGATTTAATCGCCGCCAAGCTAACCATTGCCTGTCCTTTCATATCGGAAGAACCACGCGCGTAAAGCAGTCCATCTTTGATCACGGGATCAAAGGGTGCATTATCCCATTCATCCAACGGATCGACTGGCTGAACATCGTAGTGGCCATAAATTAGAATGGTGGGTTTATCTTCCCCGGCTTGCATCAGGGACCCATAAACCACAGGGTTCTGCTCGGTATCTAAGATACGGACGTTCTGCACACCCAGATTTTTCATATAAGCAGACAACCATTCCGCGCCTTTGCGGACTTCATCTTTATATTGCGGGTCAGAAGAAATTGTTTTAATTTTCAAAAATTCAATTAATGAATTAATAAATTCCTGGAGATGTTCATGCGAATATGCGATGGCTTTTTGTTTATTGGATTCCATAATGTTCTCCTCTAAGTAGTTAAGTATTATATTGTAATGCAATCATTTGTCCTTAATAATTCTCATATGTTAAAATTCGTGAATAAACTAATAAAAGGAATTGGCCATGATCATAAAAAATGCAAAGATAATTACCTTTGGCAATCCAAACCTTATCATTGAACCCGGTGGGGTGCGAATAGGCCAGACTGGAAAGATTGAGACTGTTTTTGATGGCGACAATATTCCCGATCCGGTAGGTGATGAAGAAATAATTGATGCGCATGGCCAATATTTGATGCCAGCCGGAATTTGCGCCCACACACATTTCTATGGTGCTTTTTCTCGCGGCATGTACATTCCGGGTGACGCAGCGGATGCGTTCCCCATGATCCTGGAAAAATTATGGTGGAAACTGGATAAATCATTGGACGCGGACGCGAATTATTATTCCGCCATGGTTTGCCTGCTGGACGCCATTCACAATGGCACCACCACACTAATTGACCACCACGCTTCACCGAATTCCATCCCCGGCAGCCTGGATATCCTGGCAAAGGCCGTTTTGGAATCTGGTATTCGCACATCACTATGTTATGAAGTTACCGACCGCGATGGGCAGATAAAATCCGATGAAGGCATAGCCGAAAATGTACGTTTCATCCGCGAAGCACAGAGCGGTAAATTCGGCCAGCAAATCAGCGCTTTATTTGGTTTACATGCCAGCCTGACATTAGACGATAAAACATTGGAAAAAGCGCTCAAAGAATGCCCGGATGGCAGTGGATTTCATATCCACGCTGCCGAACACAGCGTGGATGAATACGACAGTATTAAACGCAGCGGATTGCGCGTAGTTGAAAGATTAAATCAATTCGGAATTCTTGGACCTAAATCTCTGGTAGCCCACGGCGTTCATATTGACGCGCATGAAATTTTGCTATTGGCTGAGACTGGAACCTGGTTGTCGCACCAGCCGCGCTCAAACATGAACAACGCGGTGGGGCTCCCTGACGTGGAATCCATGCTGAACATGGGCGTAAAGGTTTGCCTGGGCAACGATGGTTTTTCAAACTCCAGTTGGGAAGAATGGAAAGCGGCTTATTTCGCCCATAAATTGCTCAATTTAGATCCGCGCCGCATGCAGGCCGATAAAATCTATCAGATGGCCATCGTAAACAACCGTGAATTGGTCAAAACCCTGTTCAACGGATTAGAAACCGGGGAAATTAAAGCCGGCGCAGCAGCTGACCTGATATTGGTGGATTACAAACCATTTACGGATATGACAGTGGATAATTTCCCCTGGCACGTGATTTTCGGATTTCAGGATGGTATGGTAACCACTACCATCGCCAACGGCAATATCCTCATGCGCGACCGTAAAGTGACCGTAGTGGATGAAGACGCCATTATCAAAGAAGCAAAACAGATTTCCACCTCAGTGTGGAAAAAATATCATGAGTTTTTCTAATCTTGGAGGGTAGCTTGTCTGAAGAAAACAAAATCGAAAAAATCGCCATCATCGGCGGTACAGGTAAAGAGGGGAAGGGTTTGGCTTACCGCTGGGTGAAAGCCGGATATCAGGTTGTCATCGGGTCGCGCAACGCCGAAAAAGCACAGATCGCCGTGGACGAACTCGCTGAAATGCTCACCGATGAAGAACGCAGCCATCTCAGCGGCCAGGAAAACGGAGCTGCCGTACGGATGGCGCAGTTAGCCGTTTTGACCGTGCCTTACCAATTCCACAAAGATATCCTGACCGCTTTGAAAGATGATCTGGCCGGGAAATACCTGATTGACGTCACAGTCCCATTGGTGCCCCCAAAAGTTTCCACTGTCCAGGTACCGCCGGAAGGCAGCGCGGCTCTGCAGGCGCAACTGCTGCTGGGCGAAGAAACGGCGGTTATTTCCGCATTTCAAAATATATCCTTTGCCCTGCTTTTAACCGACAATAAAATCGAATGCGATGTACTGGTATGCGGTAAAGACAAACAAGCCCGTGAAGTTGGCCAAATGATGGTGAGAGCTGCCGGTTTGACTGCCTGGGACGCCGGCCCGCTGGAAAATTCAATTGTTGCGGAAGGATTTACATCCGTGTTAATTCGCATCAACAAGCAAGCCGGCACCAAATCCGCTGGAATCCAAATTACTGGCGTTCCACGGGACTGAATATGAGCCTGCTCTTACAGCCTATTAAAGAAATCCCCCTGATCCGTCAAGGGGATGATCTTTGTCAAATATTGATGGAAGCCTTGAATCTTGAAAATATCGATTTACAGGATAACGATATCCTGGTGATTACTCAAAAAATCATTTCCAAGGCCGAAGGTCAATTAGTTAACATAGCGGCAATTGAACCGTCAACAAGAGCCAAACAGATTGCAGCCACGTGTCAAAAAGACCCTCGACTGGTAGAAGTCATCCTGTCTGAAAGCAGAGAAGTTGTGCGAGTCGCAAAAGACACCCTGATCGTAGAACATAAATTGGGTTTCATCTGCGCCAATGCCGGGGTGGACCACTCCAATATTGAGAACACACGGAATGAATCCGAAATTTGGTATCTCAAACTGCCGGTTGATCCGGATTTGTCCGCACAGAAAATCCGAGCCTTTTATCTAGAAAAATATGGTGTCAACATTGGGGTGATGGTAATCGATTCCCATGGCCGCGCCTGGCGCCAGGGAATTGTCGGTATCATGATCGGTACCGCCGGCGTGCCCGCACTGGTGGACATGCGCGGGCAAACGGATTTGTTTGGCGAGCCGTTGCGCATCACCCAGATAGGAGCTGCGGATGAACTGGCAGCAGCTGCGTCGCTGGTGATGGGGCAAGCGGACGAACACATCCCGGCTGTGCATGTGCGCGGCTTCCCTTATGCCTTGTCAGATAAAACCCAGCTCGGCGATGTATTACGAGATAAAGAAAAGGATTTTTTTCGATAAATGAAAATTACAGCATTAGCGGGCGGTGTTGGCGGTTCAAAATTGGCACAAGGTCTTTCGGAGGTACTTCCTCCTGATGATCTGACCATTGTGGTTAATACTGGAGATGATTTTCGCTTTTTTGGCCTTTATATTTGCCCGGATATCGACACCGTCACATACACATTAGCCAACCTGTCCAACCCGGTTACGGGTTGGGGCGTGCGGGATGATACCTTTAATACGTTTGAGACCCTACATCGTAATGGCAGCCCGGCCTGGTTCAAGCTAGGCGACCGCGATTTGGCCACTCACATGGAACGTACCCGCCAGTTAGCGGATGGTAAAACGCTGACTGACGTTTGCCGCTATTTTAATAAAACGTGGCAGGTAAAACATTCCATTCTGCCCATGACCAACGACCCTGTTCCGACTATCATAGACACAATTGAATTTGGAATGCTGCCTTTCCAGGAGTATTTTGCCAAACACCACTGTGAACCGACCATCAAACAGGTTATCTTTCAGGGAATGGAAAGTGCACAAGCCAGTCCGGCTGTCTTGGATGCGCTGCATGCGAGCGACGCAGTTATCATCTGCCCTTCCAACCCGCTGTTAAGCATCGATCCGATTTTGGCGCTGCCCCAGATAAAAGAGATTTTGAAAACCAAATATGTGGCCGCGGTTTCACCCATCATCGGCGGTAAAGCAGTCAAAGGCCCGTTAGCGAAAATGTACGCTGAAAAGGGCATTGAGCCCAACCCGGTTACCATCGCCGAGCACTATAGGGACTTTTTAGAGTGCATATTTATCGATAACCAGGATGAAAATTACGGGAAAGATATACAGCAATCAGGTATAATTTTCCAGTCAACAAACATTATGATGCCTGACTTGCCGAACCGGAAAAGGCTGGCACAAACCATTATTAATTATTTAGAAACGATTTAACAAAGAAAAACATATGTCGCTTTGGGCGATTGTACCTATCAAACCACTCCGCCGGGGTAAATCCCGGCTCTCCACTGTTTTGTCTGAAACTGAGCGGGAACGGTTAAATCAGTCCCTGTTGATCAAGACAATAACTTGCTTAAAGGAAATTAAAGAGATTGACCAAATCCTGGTTGTCAGTTACGACCCCAATGCGTTGACGATCAGCCGCGATTATGGTGCTCGCACCATTCAGGAAAGCCACAACACCAATATTAACAAAGCCCTGCGTAAGGGCAGTATGGCTGCCAATACCTTTAATATTTCTTCAATCTTGGTCATTCCGGCCGATTTGCCCTATATTAACCCGGAAGCCATCCGGCAATTGCTCAGCCATGCCGGCAATCCGCCCGAAATCATTATCACACCCGACCGCAGGATGAATGGCACCAACGCCCTGTATATCAACCCGGTCGGAATTTTGGATTACGATTTTGGGATGTGGTCCTTCCGTAAGCACGTTGAGCAAGCCGAGAGGAAGAAAATCAGGGTTGAAATATATAATAATGATACGCTATCATTTGATTTGGATATTCCGGAAGATCTGGAATTATTAATAAATAACGGCAATGGAAATAATGAATTTAAGTTTATAGAAAATAATTTTGGAGGAAAAGAATGAAAGAACGATTTGCGCTTTATTTACAGGATGCCCATGATTTGCGTGACGGATTGGAATACGTCCAGTACGCTGAAAAGAAGGGATTTGAAGCTGTCTGGCAAGCTGAAAGCCGCTTGGTACGCGATGCGATTGTGCCTATGGCGGCTTACGCAGCGGTTACCGAAAAATTGAAAGTCGGGTCAGGCGTTATCAACAACTGGACGCGCAATATCGGTCTGCTAGCCTCCACCTTCCTGACTTTGGATGACCTGGCTCCCAACCGCATTATCTGCGGCATCGGTGCCTGGTGGGATCCGCTGGCGCAGAATGTCGGTATTACCCGCAGCAAACCGCTGACAGCAATGAAAGAGACCGTCACTATCATGAAACGCCTGCTGGCGATGGAACGGGTCACTTTTCACGGCGAATTTGTGCACGTTGATGGCATTGAACTGGATGTCGTGCACGGACGGCGTGAACCGCGCAACGTGCCGGTTTTCATCGGCGCCACCGGCGATAAAATGATGGAAATGGCCGGCGAGATTGCGGACGGTGTTGTGATGAATTATTGTGTTCCGCCCGAATACAACCATAAAGCCTTGGAACTGCTGGCGAAAGGTGCCCAGAAATCCGGCCGTAGTTTGGATGACATTGATCGGCCGCAATTGATCGTCTGCTCAGTGGACCTCGATCATGACAAAGCCATTGATACCACACGCGAACTGTTAACCCAATATTTGGCTCAGCAGCCGCATATTGCCAAGGCTTCCGGTGTTTCCATGGATATCGTTGAAAAAATCCAGGCCATCCTGGGATGGCCGGCTACGCACGAACAAATTCAGAAGGCTAAAAACCTGGTTCCGGACGATTTGATTGACCGTATCACAGCTTCCGGCACGCCTGAAGAAGCGCGCAGGAAAGTCAATGAATATATCAAGAATGGCTGCACTTGCCCAATCCTTTATCCGGTGGGCGGCGATGTACATTTGTTAATTGACACCTTTGCTCAGGATTAAATCCGGAATAAACGTATAGAATTTATATTGAAATGAGACTACCAACTTATGTAATCGGCCATATGAATCCGGATTTGGATTCAATATCAGCCGCAATCGGTTATAGCTGGCTGCTGCGCGAACGTGACGGAGCAGATATTATAGCTGCCCGCATCGGTGTGATTAATAAACAGACCTCCTGGGTTTTGGATTTTCTGGGACTGGAGGTTCCGTTTCTGCTCTCCGATGCATCACCGCGCTTCGAGGTAGTCGCTCATCGCTTTGATACTGCTAGCCCCGATCAACCTTTGAGTGAAGCTTGGGCAATTGCCAGCCGTACCGGGGGCATCGCCCCGATTGTAGATAAAGATCAATATCCGTTTGGCATGATTACCGGCAACAGTCTGTTTGACCTGATCAACCAGATGGCGGGGCCCAACCCTCAAAAGATCAACGCAACGGTTTACGATATCCTCGACTTGCCTTGTGAGCAGGCTGCAGACCGAACGATTGAAAAATTTAATAAGAGCACGCGCATTCGTGATCTATTGAAGAAAGCACTGCGCGAGGAAAGCAATGAGTTTTGGGTGGTGGATGACCAAGGTAAATATTTCGGTGTGGTGCGCCAGCGTGATTTGCTAAACCCACCGCGCATCAAATTAATTCTTGTGGACCACAACGAAGCGCAGCAGTCGATCCCTTCATTGGAAGAAGCCGAATTAATTGAAATCCTTGACCACCACCGTCTGGGCAATCCGCCAACCAACAGCCCCATTAGTTTCACCGTTGAACCGGTGGGAAGCACATCCACGCTGGTAACTGAGCGGATACTTGAAGCTGCGCTTGCGCCGCAACCGGAAATTGCCGGACTGCTGATGTCCGGTATTATTTCCGATACGCTCAACCTTATGTCGCCAACCACGACCAAACGGGATGATGAGGCATTAAACCGGTTGGCACGTTGGGCTTTTTCCGCGCATTCAAAGCTAAAGCATGAAACCATTGATTCATACGCAGAAAAAGTACTTTCGGCCGGTACAGGCTTGGGGACACGCCCGGCCAAAGAAATTGTCTCAGGCGATATCAAGGTTTATGATTCGAGTAACTACAATTTTTCCATCTCACAGGTTGAAGTCACGGATTCTTATGAATTGAATGAACACCTGGAAGAATTGGGAGAAGCATTGAAGGACTTACGTGTGAGCAAAGGACTGGATTTCTCCGTCATCATGGTTACAGATGTTGTCAGGGGTTCCAGCCGCTTACTCATTGACAATCAACCGGCAATTTTGGAAGATCTGCCGTATCGGCGCAGCCCGGATGGGACATTTACTGCCGAGGATCTGGTTTCCAGGAAGAAACAGCTGGTACCGGCCATTCTCAGTTTATTGGAAGGTTAATTCATTATCGGAGGTTCAACGCATGTGGGATACCTACTACACTGCTGGCAATATTGAAGATGTACTTGAAATTCTTGACCGCGAAGGCCCAGACGCCCGCATCATCGCAGGCGGGACTGATTTGGTGCTGGAGCTGAAGAACGGTGCTCATAGCCAAATTAAATCACTGATTGACATCAACCGCATTGAAGGGTTGGATTTTATCCAGGAAAGAGATAGCCAGATTTACATCGGGCCGACAGCCACCCATAACCAGTGTCTTGTTTCGGAACCCTTATTAAAATATGCATTGCCATTGGTCAAGGCTTCTCAATCCATCGGCGCGCCGCAAATCCGTAATGTCGGCACCGTTTTGGGTAACCTCATTACAGCTTCACCGGCAAACGATACCATTTCGCCGCTGATTGCGCTAGATGCAGCATTAACGCTGCGTTCAAAAGATAACGAGCGGGTGGTTAAATTATCTGATTTTTATAAGGGTGTCAGAAAGATTGACCTTTCTCAGGATGAGATGGTCGTGGATGTGCATTTCAAGAAAATGCAGCCTAACCAAAAAGGCAGCTTCATTAAATACATCCTGCGGCAGGCACATGCCATTTCGGTCGCAAATGCCACTGCCATCCTGACTTTTGACGACAAGGGTTTTATCAAAGAGGCAGTCATCACCCTCGGAGCAGTGGCACCCACCATCGTACGGGCTAAAACAGCGGAGAATTTCCTAATCGGTAAATCGCTCAACACGCAAGTGATCGCGCAAGCCGCTGAGCTGGCTGAGCAGGATGGCAGTCCCATCAGCGATGTACGCGCTTCGCAAGAATACCGCCTGCACCTCATCCCTGTGCTGGTGGAAAAAGCTTTGACAGAGATCTGCAACGGCGATTGGGCCAAGTATGATCCCGAACCAGTATTGTTATGGGGTAAACAGACCCATTTCTTTAAACCTACACTGCGCACTTTCAAACATGATGCGCAGGCAGCCATAAAAACGCTGATCAACGGAAAAGAATATTCCCTAGCCACGGGACAAAATAGCACACTGTCCAAATTGATCCGGGAAGAAGCAGGATTGACCGGTACCAAGATCGGTTGTGGAGAAGGTGAATGCGGTGCCTGTACGCTTTACATGAACGGCCTGCCTGTGCTGAGCTGCCTGATTCCAGCACCGCGCGCGCACCAATGTGAAATAACCACTATTGAAGGTATCTCTGATGGGGAAGACCTGCATCCGGTTCAGCAAGCCTTCATTGATGAGGGTGCTGTCCAATGCGGTTACTGCACACCCGGATTTGTCATGTCAGCCGTTAAGTTGTTGGAAGAAAAACCGCATCCTGATCAACACGAAATCAAACAGGGACTAGCGGGGAATATCTGCCGCTGCACTGGATATTACAGCATCATCGCGGCCGTGGAAAAAGCCGCTCATGAAATTTCAGGTGATTAATTGCAGGGAGCAGACATGACAGACAAATTAATAGGAAAGTCCATAAAAAGAATTGACGTAAAAGACAAGGTCACTGGTCAGGCAAAGTACCCGGGGGATTTTAGCCGGCCAAATCAGGCCTATATGAAGGTCGTTTTTGCAGAGAAAAGTCACGCAATTGTTAAATCCATCGATGTCTCTAAAGCGGAGGCTGTAGAAGGCGTCCTGATGGTCCTCACAGCCAAAGATGTGCCCCATAATGTTTACGGGTTGATGAAAGCTGATCAACCGGTCTTATGCGGGCCAGGCTCCGATGTAGATGGAACGGATCGGGTGCGTTTCATAGGCGACCAGGTAGCGCTGGTTATTGCCGAAAATGAAGAGATAGCCAAGCGGGCAGCTGGGTTAATCGAGATTGAATTTGAAGATCTACCTCTCGTTACAACGCTTGATCAGGCCATGGAAAAAGGCGCATTTCTGCTTCATGATGATTGCCCGGCTAACGAAATGTGTCACTTTAAAATACGCTATGGCGAATTGGAAAAAGGTTTCGAAGCCGCGGATGTGATCATCGAGGGGGATTACTACACGCCCACACAGGAACATGTCTTCCTGCAGCCGGAAGCGGGTTTAGCTTATGTTGATGAGAATGAGCGGGTTACAGTAATTGTAGCCGGCCAATGGACACATGAGGACCAGGAACAAATTGCCCACTCTCTGAACTTGCCATTGGAGAAAGTACGCGTGATATACCCTGCCATCGGCGGCGCTTTCGGCGGACGAGAAGATATGTCCGTTCAGATCGTGCTGGCTTTGGCCGCTGTAAAGTTGCATGAAGCCGGCATCAAGCGCCCGGTAAAAACAGTTTGGTCGCGCCGTGAATCCTTGATTGGCCACCACAAACGCCACCCATATAAAATCCACACCAAATGGGGTGCTACCAAGGCAGGTAAATTAACCGCCATGGAAGCCGAAATCATCGCCGACAGCGGTGCATATATGTACACTTCCAATAAAGTGCTGGCGAATGCCACTTTGATGATTTCCGGTCCCTATTTCATTCCCAATGTAAAAGTGGACGCAAAAGCCGTGGCCACCAACACCGTACCAAACGGTGCTTTCCGGGGATTTGGCGGACCGCAGGCTTGTTTTGCCGCTGAAATGCAGATGAGCAAGCTGGCCGAAGCGTTAGATATGGATCCGGTAGAATTCCGGTTGCTGAATACCATCAAAGAAGGCCAGGAATTGCCGGTACGCAGCGCGCCACCTAAAGGCATCAGTATCGACCATGTCATTCAAACTTGCGCTGAAGCCGCGGGCTGGCGCCAGGAAAATGGTAAATGGGTGCATCCGGATCATTTAAAGGATGATGGCGAGATTGTGCACGGTATCGGTATTTCAGCCGGATATAAGAATGTCGGCTTTTCATACGGTGCCCCGGAAAACTGCTGGGCGGGTGTTGAAATCGTCGGCACAGACGAAATTGAAGAAGTCATTCTCAAACACGCGGGCGCAGATGTCGGTCAAGGCGCGCATTCCGTATTCGTGCAATTGGCTGCCGAGGTAATCGGCGTGCCAATCGAAAAAGTCAGGTTGATCGCTTCGGATACCGCCGAAACAGGTAATTCCGGCAGCGCCAGCGCTTCACGCATGACCTTCATGGCCGGCAACGCGATCATCGGCGCCGCTGAAGCAGCCTTAGCAAAATGGAAGAGTGAAGAACGCCCAGCGAAAGCGTCTTTTGTGTACCGACCACCGGCTACTACTCCCATGGACCCGGAGACAGGGGCTTGCATGCCTAACTTTTCCTATGGCTACGCCGCTGACGCAATCGAGGTCAGCGTCAACACCAAGACAGGCAAAGTTCTGATCAACAAAGTGATCTGCTCAGATGATGTAGGCCGCGCGC
Source organism: Anaerolineaceae bacterium UBA5211 (assembly GCA_002412595.1). GTDB lineage: Bacteria > Chloroflexota > Anaerolineae > Anaerolineales > Anaerolineaceae > Pelolinea. The sequence continues at coordinate 7,853 of DHVJ01000013.1, read as the reverse complement.
TCAATCCCCAGCAAGTGAAGGGCCAAATTGAAGGCGCGATTGTGCAAGCCGCCGGATACTCCCTGCTGGAAGATTTCATTCAGAAAGATGGCAAGGTCTTGACAGATAGCTTAGCCACCTACCTGATCCCGACCATCATGGATATCCCGGATAAAACGGAGTCTATTATCATTGAAGATATCGACCCAATCGGGCCGATGGGCGCTCGGGGCGTGGGCGAAATGCCCTACATGCCTTTTGCTCCGGCAGTGCTGGCCGCTGTTCACGACGCTATCGGTGTCTGGTATAACCGTTTTCCGCTGACAGAGGAAAGAATTTTGGAAGGATTGGGTGTCCTCAAAAAAGGACGCTAAAATTGCCGGTCTGATCATGGCCGCGGGAGGATCCAGCCGTTTGGATTCTCCCAAACAACTTTTAAGCTGGGGAAATGATTACCTGATCAATTCAATCATTGATGTGGTCAGCCAAGCAGGCATAGCGCCGATTTATATCATCCTGGGCAGCCAAGCGGATGAAATCCGTAGAGTCATCCATCATCCAACTGTCAAATTTGTATTCAACCCGCAATGGCAGGCAGGTATGAGCTCATCGATCCAACGCGGGGTGGAGGCGCTGCCGGAGGACATCGACGGCGCATTTATTTTCTTATCCGACCAGCCTTTTATCACCCCGGCCCTGATTGGGCAAATCAGCGAAACGTTTCTGGATACAAACGCGTCCATTGCGGCGCCGCGCGTAGGTTCACAGCAATGCAACCCGGTTCTATTCCGGCGTACCTTGTTCCCGGAATTGATGACCATCAGCGGGGACCGCGGGGCGAAAAGCCTGCTTGCGCAGCATAAAGTCGCATGGGTGGATTGGCCGGATGAAAACCTGCTGCTGGATATCGATTCGGCTGAAGATTACCGGCAAGCGCTGGTAAAACGCGCAAGCTACTGATCTTCGTCAGGTACATCCTGGCCGCTGGCTTGGGCATATTGGCGCATATATCCGTCGGCTTCTTCCGCCTGCGCAGTTGGAACATACAGCTCAACCTCTCCCAATGGGCCGCTGGTCAACCCGTATGATAAACCGACGCTTTCCTCAAAGTCATAAACTGTGATGCCGAATGATTCCAGATAATTCTTGATCAGCTGGGCATCCAAATAGCCGTTGGCTTTCCAGATCAGTTTTAACGCTTTATCTTTCATGATGTCTCTCGCTTTTCTCTGACAATCGTTCCAGACGGTGGGTGATTTCTACCATGTCCAGGTTTTGTTCCTCTGCGATATGCGCAGCTCGTTGTGCCCATTGTAACGCTGTTTCATAGGTCTTTTCACGATGTTCGTAATATTTTGCCAATTCAATACAGGCGAAATAATCGCTGTTTTCCGCAGCGGAATGCCAGTATTCAACAGCTTCTTCCCATCGGCCCTGGCGTTTTAACGAATTGGCAAAATTGCGGGCTGCTTCAATTTGAAGAGCTTGCGGCAGGTCTTTCGTCAAACCATCCTTGAAAAACGCCTCGGAAAGGTCCCACATGCCCAGCTTGCTGAGGGAATAAGCCACTGCAACGGCATCACGGCTGTCGCGTTCCTTTTCGGATAATTGGTTGAGCAGTAATTGATTGATATGGATGAATAAAGCCGCCAGAGAGATCACGTCAATCTCGTTATGATAAAAAACACCGTTCAAAGGGTGTGCGTCTCCGGATTCCATATAATCAAAATAGATTTGCGGAACCAACCAACCGGGAATTTCTTCTTCACTGCGCTGGTAGGCCAGGATTTCCCGTTCGATATCGCCCAATTTGCGCGATTCCAAGCGCAATTTCCAGATGCGCCGGGCGATATGCAGCAAATCGATATGCTGGTAATCCCCAAATTGGACTGGTAAGTGGTTCATAATAAAACGACTTCTCAACATGGGAATATCAAAAGATTTCCCGTTATAGCTGACAAAAGTGTCAAAATTTGCCAGAATGGAGTCCAGATATACCAAATATTCCAATTCATCGCGGGGAGAATCCATAAATAGTTGAATGACCTTTAAGTTCTCCTGGTCGAAATAAGCCAATCCCACCATGAACACGAAAGAACCCGCGCCAGTGCTCAGGCTGGAAGTTTCTGTATCGATGAATAGCAGGCTGCCCAGTTGTTTTTCGGGTTGGATTTCAACAAATCGGGACAAGGTATTAAATTCCTGCGGTGGATCCAAGGCGATTTTGCCATGATTGCTTCCCAGCGGGATGTCTTTTTCAACGATATAAACACCTTTCCTGGTCTCATCCAGCCAACGCCCGTGGATCACCTGGTCTAGCGTCAGCTGCTTTTCCGACGGCTGGATATCTGCCGCTTTATCGACCTTTAAACCCAGGGTTTTCAAATGATCCAGTAATTCGCTCATAACATAAGCTTTTGCTATTTCCGGAGAAGTTGGTTAGTGATCTGCAAAGCAGCTTCCTTACCGCCCAGTCCATTTTCACCAGCCGGGCCCACGCATGCCGGACATCCGTCCCGGCATTCACATGCCAAGATGACCTCACGGCAGTCCGCGATCACTTTTCCGGTGACATTATACAATTCCGCTGATAGCCCGATGCCGCCGGGGAATTGGTCGTAAATGACAACCATGGGCTGTTTTTGGTTATATTTAGATAGCGGGTCGGCAAAATAACCAATATCGTGTTGGTCGCACATCAAATGCAGCGGGGCAATTTGCGCAAACAGATAGGCGAATCCGCCTAAGCCGCTGCGTATTTTGACGTTTTGTTCAGCAAAGCGGTGGCAGTTTGGGCATAAAGTGACCAGATTTTCAGGCCTGTTAGCCTCTTCAGTGGTGTAAAAGGTGCGGAAGGGCACTTTATGGTGAACATGCAGCCAATTGGCCTCACCGGACTGCCCGCATACCTGACAGCGGTACTGGTCGCGCGCCAGGACCTGCCTGCGGATGTTAGGCCATGAGCTGCCATATTGGTTAGCATCGTTACTCCAAACGGCTTCAGCGCGCAGGGCATCCACCATTTCCGCGCTGAACTTAAGTGCCAGCCCAACCGTGCGCAGTTGGTTAGAGGGCATTTCCAGTTCATGGTGGCTGAGGATCTCGCGCGTCTGCCAATCAATTTTCTTATATCCAGTGACCAGCTCAATAACATTCAGGTCAGATAATTCTTTACTGTAGGCTTCCAGATCCGATTGGCGCAAGGTTTCCAGCATTTCCACTTCAGAATTTACTTTCGCTTCTGTAAAATAGGCTCCGTTGAAAGGTTCCAGGTCGGCTTCATTGGTGCTGTAATCCAGCCGCTGGACACGGTAACTCTCCCCATTATGCAAATAAATTGCCTCGGGATGAACCATCTTGGGAGCGCTTTGGTAATCCATTTCACCAATGCGGGTTGCCTGGTCATCCCCATTGACCAAGCGCAGGGCAAAAGACTGCCCGCTGATGTTGCGCAGGGAAATTTCGTTGGAAGGATATTGATCCGACATCCAGTAAAACTGGTTATTTTTCTCAGCGGCCTGAGAAAGGTCGTGTAAAACTGTCAGGAAAGGCTGGATTTGTTCCCAGGTCAGCTTGCCAAACATTTCTCCCTCAACAAAGGGCAATTCAAATAAGGCACAGCGCAAGTGATTCAATAAAAGCAAGGGATTATTGGGATCCAAAAGGGCTTTTTCAGGATTCTTTCCCCTGACATAATCCGGATGACGGATGATGTATTGGTCCACCGGCGATGAAGAGGCCACCAGTACGGAAAGGGAAGGGCGTTGGCGCCGGCCAGCGCGCCCGGATTGCTGCAGGAAGCTGGCCACTGTGCCAGGATAACCCATTAACAGGACCGCGTCCACGCCGCCCATATCGATGCCCAATTCCATGGCATTGGTGGAAACGACCGCTTTGATCGCGCCATCCCGTAATCCACTTTCAATGGCGCGTCTTTCACGCGGTAAATAACCGCTGCGATAGCCCTGCATTAGCGGCCTTTCCTCAGGATGATAGCGCTCATTTAGACTACGCAGGGTCAACTCAACTGTTTTACGCGAACGCGCAAAAACCAGGGACTGAATATTAGCATCCAACGCCCTCTGTTCCAGCTCCACGCTCTGGTCGATCAACCCGCGCCGCAGCCCCAGGTCCGGGTTAACAATTGGCGGATTGAGGAAAAAATAGTAGCGCTCCGGCTGGTAAGAACCGTCCTGTGTAATTGCGGTAAAAGGTTCCTCAATCAAACCCTCGGCCAATTCAAGCGGGTTCTGAATGGTGGCTGAGGACAGGATAAAAACAGGCTGTGCGCCATAGAAATTCAGTACTCGTTTCAACCGGCGTATGACATTGGCCACATGCGATCCAAAAACACCCCGGTAAGTATGCACCTCATCCAACACGATAAAGCGCAAATTGCCAAGAAAATCAGCCCAAACGGTATGATGCGGCAGGATGCCGATATGCAGCATATCCGGATTGGTCAGGATGATATCGGCGTTATTGCGTATAGATTTACGTTTGGCGGCTGGCGTATCGCCATCATAAATACCGGCCCGAATAACCGTTCCGCCTGAACTGGGCGCATTGCTCGAGACAAAAGTGTTGATACCCTCCAGCTTTTTGTATTGATCTTCGGTCAATGCTTTGGTGGGGAAGAGGTACAGCGCGCGCGCTGCGGGAATTTGCAGCATGGTGTGCAGCACCGGCAGGTTATAGCACCAGGTTTTACCGCTGGAGGTGCCCGTTGAGACAATAATATTTTTACCTTGCCGGACGGCATTAAAACTCTCGGCCTGGTGGCTGTATAAACCGGTAAAACCGCTTTGTTGCAGATAATCAGTCAAACAGTTATCCAGATCCGGTGGAAAATCAACCAGGCTGGCTTGCTGCTCGGGTTTATGCCATCGGGTGGTGATCAGATTCGAAAAATCGCCTCGTTCAAGGGCATAGATAAAGCGTTCAAATGGCTGCTGTTTTTCGGTCATATTTTCTATTATTAAATAATAACCGAAAATCATTTGAAATCAGCTCTTAAATTTATATAATTAGTCAAATTGCACATAATTCAACAAAGCCAAAAGACATAGGCAGGAGGAAAGCATGAAAGCCGGCAAATATCGTAATTTAATTGTCATAATTTTCTTTATTTTCATGTTATTGCACCAAACCGATAAGCTGCTCATTAACCCCATGGCAGCACAGATTTACGATGAGTGGAATTTGACCGACACCCAGTGGGGAGCCATATCCACCGCCGCGCTGGTGGTGGGCGCGTTTTTTTACCCGCTGTGGGGGTATTTATACGATCGCTATTCGCGCGGCAAACTGCTCTCGTTAGCCTCATTCATTTGGGGCGCCACCACCTGGTTGAGTGCCATTGCGCCTTCTTACAATACTTTCCTGATTACGCGGGCTTCCACCGGTGTGGATGACTCGAGTTATCCGGGTCTTTACAGCCTGATAGCCGATTATTTTTCGCCTGAAAAACGCGGAAAGATCTATGGTCTGCTGCAATTGACACAACCATTAGGTTACATGGCCGGTCTTATTCTGGCTACCACCCTGGCTGTAACAGCCGGCTGGCGCAATATTTTCTTCATCACCGGCGGTTTGGGCATCGTTTTATCCATTGTGATCTTCTTTACAGTCAAAGATATCCCGCGCGGTACCAGCGAACCCGAATTTGATAATCTGGAGGAGGTGGGTAACTTCCGCTTTGAGTGGTCAAAAGTCAAAGATGTCTTCAAGAAGAAAAGTCTGATTTATATGTACCTGCAGGGCTTTTTCGGCGTGTTTCCCTGGAACACCATTACTTCTTTCATATTCATCTATCTGGCAGACGAGCGCGGCTATTTGGAATCGGAAGTATTAATGACCATGGCACCTGCAATTTTGATTCTAGCTTTAGGATACCCTGTGGGCGGCGCTTTGGGCGACTATTTTTTCAAAAAAACGAAGAAGGGGCGTGTGTTGGTATCCATGACCGGTGTTTTAATGGGTGCTTTGCTGCTTTTTATTACCCTGAATGCCCCTGTTGAAAATAAACTCTTATTCGGTGTTTTATTGGCACTGACAGCTTTCTTTATTCCCTTTGCTTCTCCCAATGTCACTTCTACAGTCAATGACATTGCATTACCGGAAATCAGGAGTACTTCTTTGGCCATCCAATATTTTATCGAATCCAGCGGTGCTGCACTTTCCCCGCTGATCACCGGCATCCTGGCAGATTCGCTGCGCAAGTCCAACAATCCCAGTCCACGCGGGACAGCCATGCTGTTGATATGCATCAGCACGTGGATCTTGTGCGGCATCTTCTTCTTCCTGACTTCCCGGATCATCACCGGTGATATTGATGAATTACATACGGAATTGGGAGAAAGAGCGAAACTGGCAAAAAAGAGGGGTTCTGCCAGCTGATTAAAATAGTAAAAGTGGGAACCATTTCTAGCTTCCCACTTTTACTATTTTTTATGTCAAAATTATTATTGCGATAAAGCGTTGAAATAATAAGTCAAGACGATCTCAGCCGATTTTCCATACGTCGAACTGGAACTATCCAATACCTGCACACTTGGATTGAAGCCTTGTGAAACTAAACCATAGATCCAACTGCGTTGTATGCTTTCCTCAATTATCGCCTGATAAATCTGCGCCTGTTCTTCCTGGTCCACGTATTTAAGCGGGGTATCGTTGGTTTGTAAATATTCCCGGCAGGAACTGCTGTAATTTAAGCAGTTGGAAGCACTACCATCCAGGGATGGATAATCCATGGCAATGATGATCGGTTTTTGATACGTTGCGTATAGCTTATATACTCCGCCATCCAGTATTTCCGATGCGCGTGATTCTAATTCATCCAGTGTAGGAGAATTGGAGGCACTCAGGGCTGTATCCAATTCAACATATAAAGCATCAACTTTCGCAAGGAAGTCCGGCATGTCTTCCATATTATTGGAATAGGGCAGGGCGAAGAAAATTTGACCGCTAAAATGTCCGCGCACCTCATCAATCAATGCGCTCCATTTATCACCGATGTCATACGGTGCATTGGCAGAATTTCCATTGGGCAATTTTCCGGTCGGGAAAGCGGGTGCAACTTCGCTGCCGCCGATGATCAGCGTTTGAATGCCATGCTGCTCGGCATAATCAGCATAATGCAGGATAAAGCGCTGGTAACGCGTAAACCAATCCTGCCACCAATTAAAGGACCTTTCCGCGTTATACCAATAGTCCGATGTGCTGGTTTCAAAGCGCGGTTGCGGATACATGCCCAAAGTCAATCCAGCTTCACTCGCAAATTCGTCTATGGCATCATAATCAATGTACAGCAAATCACTACCGGTTTGCAGAGTAATTCCGGAAGTTGAATATTCCCTGAATGTCCAGGTGGGGGATAATACCAACAAATTAGTCCCGGTTACGGCTGCATTGACCAGGCCCCATTCATAAGTGGACATATCTTTTTTATCAAAATACGGGTCAAGTTCAACCCCTTTAATGTAGATATTATTAGTCGGGATTCCGATTGGCTGCAACCCATAATCGGCTTGTGCCAAACCCGCCCAGGTTTCCAGCGCATAATCAATGTTCATCATGCTCTGGTCATCCAGGTTCAACGCAAACCCCGTGCTGTTTTGGCCGCTGGTTTGCGCATCATCCGCTAAACCGCATTGGAAATTGCGGCAGAAACGGAATTGGGCATTGTTCAGGTACTGCTGAGGGCTATAAAGCGTAAATGACCACTCATAATCGCTTTCCTGATGCATGGGAAGCGGCTCCATCCACACGAAAGGATTGAACTGTATAGCGACTACGTCATTTTCAGGGGTGTATTGCGGGACTGATAAATTAATCTGTACCGGTTGGCTGCCGTAAGAATACCAGGTTTCAAT
>DHVJ01000047.1 GCA_002412595.1 Anaerolineaceae bacterium UBA5211 | reverse complement strand
TCGTAGTAACGGTAGCCCACATAGATACCCTCACGGTACTGAGCCTGCTTCCCGCCGTTCCGGTAAATTCCGGCCGAGGGTACGTCCTCGTATGCCAGTGGATAGGTCTCGGCCAGCTTGCCGCAGGGCGTGGCGGTGCCGAACAACAGGTCCGCCGCGGCCAATCCGCCCGCCTGCCCGGGTAGGTACATATTCAGTAGCGCTTTCACCTTGTGCAGCCAGGGCATTTCCACCGGCGCGCCGCCAAACAGCACCACTACCGTATTGGGGTTAGCCTGCGCCACAGCTTCGACCAGCCGGTTGTGGCTGGGCGGCAGTTTCAGATTCTGGCGGTCGAATCCCTCCGATTCATAGTCTTCCGTCAGGCCGATGAAAACCAGCGCTACGTCACTTTCTTTTGCGCCGGCTGCTGCTTCCTGCAGCAGCGTTTCATCGTCGCTTTCTTTCAAATGGTAGCCGGGGAAGTAAGCGTAATTGGCATGGTGTGCATCCAATCCATCCAACCCGCTGTTCAGGAAAGTCGGATTGATGAAAGAGCTGCCGGCTCCCTGATAGCGCGGATGTTCAGCCAACGCACCAATGACTGCTATGCGCTGATCTTTCAAGATGGGCAAAATTTCGTCTTCATTCTTCAGTAAAACTGCGCTTTGCACAGCTGCCTTGCGAGCCAACTGGTGATGGGCCTCGGCGTCATAGCGGTAATTTGTCTTCAGTTTCTCTTGACAGGCAAACACCATATTCAGGATACGATCCACGCTCTCATTTAAATAGTCTTCGGGTAATGCACCACTTTGGAGGGCTTGAACGGCCATTGGGTCAAAATATCCCACCCCGCCTGGCATTTCCAAATCCAGCCCGGCTTTGAAAGCCTCGACCTTATCATTTAGAGCGCCCCAGTCGCTCATGACCAGCCCTTCAAAACCCCACTCCTCGCGCAGGATGGTGCGCAGCAGGCACACGTGGTCGCTGCAAAATACGCCATTCAGCATGTTATAAGCGCACATGATGGTCAGCGGTTGGGCTTGCTTGACGGCTATCTCGAAAGCGGTCAGGTAGATCTCGCGCAGGCTGCGTTCATCGATGATGCTGTCGGATTGCAAGCGCAGGTTTTCTTGATTATTAGCCGCGAAATGTTTGAGGGAAACACCTACGCCCTGGCTCTGCACGCCCTGGATCCAGTTATCCGCCAGCACACCAGCCAGGTACGGATCCTCGGAGAAATACTCGAAGTTGCGCCCGCACAGCGGATTGCGCTTGATGTTCACACCCGGCCCCAGCACGATGGAAACGCCTTCCTGCAGCGCTTCTTCGCCGATGGCCGCACCCATCTCATGCAGCAGGTCGCGGTCCCACGAGCAGGCCGTCGCGCTAGCGGTCGGGAAGCAGGTGGCCGGGATGCTCTTGCCCTCGCCAGGTGCATCCCCGCTGTCTTTCTGCTTGCGCAGCCCGTGCGGCCCGTCCGTCATGCGGATCGATGGAATGCCGTACTTTTCAAAGGACTTGGTGGTCCAATTATCTGCGCCGGAACACAAAGCTACTTTTTCCGCAAAGCTCATGCTGTCTATGATTTGCCGGTATTTCAATTTCGCCATGTTACCCGCCTTCGCTTTTCTTTCTTCTGGAACCCAAATTTCTCCAAATTCCAATACGGATAAGTATAAAACGTAATTTTCACTCCTGCTTTCGCTGGAATCAAATATTTTAAAAAACAATAGGGTGCTTCAGTTTGAAGCACCCTATTACATTATTTTACGTAAGTTTTTTTACGATTTATTTTTTCAGGGGTTTGTGGCAAAACCACCAATCGTAGCATTCCAAGGATTTGTCTTCGAGCCGCTCTTTGGCGGTCTTGATGTCGGATGCCGGCGAGACAATGATGCGATCCTTGATCAATTCATTGTTGGGCCAATTTGCCGGAACAGCGCCCTGCTTCTCGGATACCTGCAAGGCTTTTACGGCACGGACAATCTCATCCATGTTGCGGCCGATTTCCTGCGGATAATACATGATCAAGCGTACTTTGCCGGCCGGGTCCACGATGAATACCGCCCGTACCGTGTTGGTGCCCTTGCCGGAGTGCAGCATACCCAGGCGATTTGCGATAGTGTCATTGGCGGCAACAATCGGGAATTCAATCTTGACGTCTAAATTTTCCTCGATCCACTCCACCCACTTGATATGGGAAAAGACCTGGTCAACGGACATACCGACCAAGGCGCAATCCATCTTCTTGAATTCTTCAAAACGTTTCTGGAAACCGACAAACTCCGTAGTGCAGACCGGGGTGAAGTCGGCCGGATGGCTAAAGAGCACGAACCATTTGCCTTTGAAGTCGCCGGGGAGGTTCATTTGTCCGTGCGTGGTTTGTACTGTCATTTCAGGAAACTCGTCTCCTAATAAAGGCATGTTGAATGTTTTTTCTTCCATTATTTTCTCCTATGTTTATTATTATTTGATGTGGACAGTTTTTCCGAAAAACTCTTTGTTACTTAATGAAAAAGGCTATTACTTATCCGCCTTCCGCATTTTTTGACAATCTGGGCAGTACCCGTAATACGTGACCTGTGTTCGATCAATAAGTTGAAAACCAGGAATCTCTTTCTGGGGGAAGTCTCTTTCGTTGGCATCCCTTTCAACATCAAAGATACGGTTGCAGCCTAGGCAGAACAAGTGGTCGTGCACCTCCGTGGTTGGGTCATAGCGGATGGAATTGTCTTCGATAATGCTGAGCACGTTGACCATGCCCAACTCTTTCAGGGTGTTGAGCGTGTTGTAAACCGTGGCCAAAGACACATCCGGCATCTTGTCCTTCAAAGCATCGTAAATATCTTCTGCTTTGGGGTGGCTTTCATTGCCAACCAGTATCTCGAAAATTCCCCGCCGCTGTGGCGTAATCTTATAACCTTGTTCCTGGAACTTATTTACAATTTCATCGATATCATTCATCATATTTAGAACGTTTCTTTATTTAGAATTATTCTAAATTATATTCTCAAATTATGCAAGGTTAAATGAAACAAATCTTCAGAGTTTGGTTAAACCCTCACAAATTATAGGTAATATGTGTTCCGTTTAAATTCAATAGTCTGGAACACATTGTCCACTACAATCCTCCGAGGTTTCGTTGTGGATAGTTCTCGGAGATTTCGTTTTTACAGCGTAGCAGAAATCTGTTTTTGTAAACATTAATCCGAAAAATGCACAAAACTAAAAACCCGGTCCTTCGTATATTAAATGAATTCAGTCAAATTTTTGACTGATAAAGGAGAAAAAATGAACGCTCAAAAAGCAACAGCTATAAACGATGCTCCTGCTGAAAAAGCAGGATATGCAGCACGATTGGAAATCGACTATCCGGAAAAGCTCGATCGCCTATCCACATTCTTTCGCTTGTTTATGATCATTCCGATTGGCATCATTCTCGGCCTGCTCACCAATTCCGGCCAGACCCTCACCAGAACTGTCTATCTGAATGAAGCCGGTAGGGCAATTCGCACGACCAGTGATAACGCCGGCGGACTTGCGGCCGGAATATCCATCGCAGTCGCGTTGATGATTTTGTTCACCAATCGCTATCCGCGCTGGTGGTTTGATTTCCTGCGCGAATTGGTCCGCTTTGGGACGCGCGTAGGCGCTTATGCCCTGCTGCTAACCGACCAGTATCCCTCCACCGTCGATGAGCAGTCTGTACATTTGCAAGTGGATTACCCGGATGTCGAAAAGGACCTCAAGCGCGGCATACCCCTGGTCAAGTGGTTTTTGGCCATCCCGCATTATCTGTTTCTGGCGGTCTTGATCGTCTGCGCTTTATTTGCCGTGATCTTCGCCTGGTTTGCCATTCTCTTCACCGGCAGCTATCCCAAAGCGCTATTCGACTTTGTCGTAGGTGTCATCCGTTGGGAGCTGCGCGTCAATGCCTATGCTTTCCTGTTAGTAACCGACGAATATCCGCCCTTCAGCCTGACATAAGGCAATAACAATATTTAGATCCTCCAGCGGATTACGTCACAATTTACAGCCAGCGTCTCAAGACGCTGGCTGTTTTTATCCTTTGTCAAGTAATATCGATTCCTAATTTAAAGTCAGTTGCTTATGTTTCAAATATTACAGGTTCTTTAAATCCGACTTGGATAGCCAAATGAATCTGACACCAGCTCCAAGATAAGTACCCTGAGCTCTTCTTTAATCAACTAGTTTATAATTACCAACACTTGCTCTCTGTATGGTTTTGAAAGGATTCTACATGACGAACGAAACACCCGAATCAACTGATTTTATTCATGAAGCAGTCGCTGAAGATCTGCGAAATGGACGCTTTGATCACGTAAAAACCCGTTTACCACCAGAACCGAATGGTTATTTGCATATCGGTCATGTCAAAGCCTTCTTGATCGACTATAACACCGCCAAAGATTTTGGCGGTGTACTGGACCTGCGTTTCGATGACACAAATCCCGAGAAAGAAGAAACGGAATTTGTAGAGGCTATTCAAGAGGATGCCCATTGGCTGGGCATCGAATGGGAGCAGGTATTATTTGCGTCCGATTTCTTCGACCTGTTATATGAATGGGCTGTCAAACTGGTTAAAAAAGACAAGGCATACGTGGACGACCAAAGCCCGGAAGAGGTCAAAACGAACCGCGGTTCCTGGACCGAGCCCGGCGTTGAAAGTCCCTGGCGGAATCGTTCTGTTGAAGAGAATCTTGACCTATTAGAGCGGATGAAAAACGGCGAGTTCCCGGACGGCTCGCATGTCCTGCGCGCGAAGATCGACATGGCTCATGGGAACATGAATATGCGCGATCCCATTATGTACCGCATTCTTCACGAACCCCCACACCACCGTACCGGCAGCAAATGGTGCATTTATCCAATGTATGATTGGGCACACGGCCAGAACGATGCCATGCATGGGGTCACCCATTCGTTGTGCTCGATTGAATATGAACATCATCGTCCACTATATGAATGGTTCCTGAATGAGTTGGAAATTGAAAACAAACCGCGCCAAATCGAGTTTGCCCGTTTGAATTTGACCTATACCGTCATGAGCAAGCGAAAATTGCGCCGCCTGGTCGAAGAGGGATATGTAGAGGGATGGGAAGACCCTAGAATGCCCACCATCCGGGGCATGCGGCGGCGAGGCTACACATCAGAATCATTGCATGACTTCATTAACCGCACGGGGGTCTCCAAAACCATCAGCGCCAGCGCAGGGGTAATGATCGATGTCGCCATTTTGGAAGCTTGCGTCAGGGATGATTTAAATAAACACTCCCCGCGCAAGTTGGCCGTCTTGGATCCGCTCAAAGTTGTGATCGAAAACTATCCGGAAGGCCAGACAGAGGAATTCGAAATAGATAATAATCCAACGGATCCTGAATCAGGAACCCGTAAAGTACCATTTTCGAAAGTGATCTACATTGACAGAGATGATTTTCGAGAAGAAGCGCCCCCAAAGTATCACCGTCTTTCTCCGGGGAAAGAAGTGCGCTTGCGGAATGCCTACTTCATTAAATGTGAAGACGTGGTCAAGGACGCCAACGGCGAAATCGTAGAAGTTCGCTGCAGCTATGATCCCGCTACACGGGGCGGCGGCGCGCCTGATGGGCGCAAGGTCAAGGGAACCATCCACTGGGTATCCGCTTCCCACGGAATCCCCGCCGAGGTGCGTTTGTACGACCGGTTGTTTAATAACTCCGACCCGGAAGCCAGCGGTGATTTCATCGCTGACCTCAACCCGGACTCACTACAGGTTCTGACGAATTGCATCGTTGAACCCAGTCTGAGGGATGCCCAGCCGGGCGACAAATTCCAATTCGAAAGGGTGGGCTATTTCTGTGTGGATACGCAATCAACGCCGGACAAGTTGGTACTCAACCGGACCGTGAGCCTGCGGGATACCTGGGCGAAGATTGAAGAGACCAGAGAGAAATAATAACTAATCAGGTACTTTTAAAAACATATCCGCCTGCTTCTTACAAGCAGGCGGTTCCTTTTACCTTAAAACAGCTTGAAATGATTTAGAATTCAAATTCAACGATTTTTTGGATCATCTCCGCCAATTCAGTCGCGCCATTTGAAAGATAGGTTTCCCCACGCTGCGGGTCGGCCGTTTGAGCATTACCCAGCACACCTGTGGGCGCGATATCGCGCGTCAGCCAGGCAAAATTCAGCGGACCCATAAAAGGCGGTGTGTTAATTTTCTTCAATTGGTGCGGCGTGCCATCGGGGGCCAGGTCCTTATGTACCAACTCCGGACAGCAATGTAAAAGGATTGAGGTTTCCACATCACCAGCATGAATACCGTATGTCATTTCATCTTCCGTCAATCCAGATTGCGGCACTGCGATGCGCAGGTAAACGTGAAGTCCAAACACTAACAAGCCGGTTGCTTCGCGAATGTCACGGATGACAAAATCGATGATCTCGGAATTCCCGCCGTGGGCATTGAGGATTGCAAAGCGGCGAAAACCATTGCGAGCAACGTTTTCTCCGATCTCTTTCAATGTTTGAATGAACACCTCCGATTTCATCGTGAACGTTCCAGCCAGACCGGCGTGTTCATTGCTTTTGCCATACGGCAGCAACGGAAGGAACCAGACTGGAAGATCATCGGGCAGTAGGGATAAAGTGCGGCCAAGGACTTCCTGGGCAATGATGCTGTCCGTATAGACCGGCAAATGGGGACCGTGCTGCTCAATTGAGGCGACCGGCAGGATAACCACGGCTTTCTCTTTGTCCTCCAACTCGTCGATCTGCCGGCTGGTGAGGTAAGGTAAAAATCGCTGGCTGTGCGCTTCAATCAGGTTTTGCATTGTTCCTCCTATAAATACTACCTATATATTAATAACACGAGCAAGTGAGTTTGGGACTTTTGAGCCAACATGAAACGCCAAACCCAAACCAATTGTATGCTTATCCGGTCAACTTTGCCAGCACACGGTAGCATTTCGCGGTTGTTTCAGCACGCGTCTGTGGGTTGCCTGCTTTTACATTTAGGCCAGTCCAGGGAACCCCGCGACCAGAGGAAGTCCTCTTGGAGGAACCTCCTGACACTTGTCCCCTTCAGGGGAATGAGAGCCAGCCTGCACCCATCTTTTTTCGGGTGTTTTCAGCATGTCCACACAGTAGTACAACGTCCATTGTTTTCTCCCTGCCTGCCCTCTGCAAAGAGGGTCTCATCCCATTCACACTAGTGTTGCACCAGGGGAGGTGACTTATTCGTAAGGATAATAAAATTCTACATATTGAGTTAAAATAATCATATAGAAAATCAGAAGCCAACTGTGAACAACAATTTTACAAGCAGGTATAGGGCAAAATGAATAAGGCAACCTGCTCGCAGAGGCAAAACAAACAATTACATTGCTTTCTATTTTCAACCTGTGGGGAGTAAGTAATGGCATACTAAGCTCCCAAATGTTGCGGGACAAATTGAATCAATACCTACCCAGGAATTAACATATTTTTAATGATTGTAATCCTGTCCTTTTAACTTACAGCTAGTGGAATAGGGAGAGATAAATTATTTAAATCACAATGAAACAATAAATCCGGAGGTGAAAAATGGAAGAATTCATCGCAAATGTAGTATGGGTAGTAATCCCGATACTATTATTTTCTCTTGCCACTATATGGGCAGAGAATAGCGCGAAGAGGGGAGAAATAGTAAATCAACCTAAGTCATCCTCAATTCCCAGTAACCAGAGATGGCTTGTACCAAAAGGCTCAAAGGTTCAAGTTCAATTAGATATGGGTGTTACTACTATCCGTAGAATAGTTAATCTTCAGAATGATGAATACGGTAGTAGCACAAAGCGAAGATACTCCAACACGATATCAAATATCCTACAAGTTTCCGATACTTACAGTTTCCTAAAAGGTGAAAATCTTCTTAATGATCAAGAAATACAAAAATATTTTAATTTAAAGAAGATAAAAACTGTAAGTATACAAATACTCTCGTGGAATTAACCAGAAAGATAATAAAATGGGCTACGATTTTTACTTGTTGATAGGTATACCTATATTAGCATTCATCTTGCTAAATATCTGGTATGAAAATAAAAGAATCCCTGAAAAGCCTGATCCACACTATCAGACCGGTGCGAAATGGGGACTGTCTGCTGGTGATGAAGTAGAAGTCCATGTGCAGACATCAGATGGGTGCATCACTATTAAAAAAGACCTGTGCCGTGATGAAAGTTTGATACTTCTTTCATACGGTGGAAGTACATCACCTGGGGAAGATGAATATTATTCTTTTGAATCCATCAATATCGAAGAATTCATCAGGCGCGAGAACCTATTAAGGTTTACTAAAGTAAACATTGCCTATACTAGGGCTACTATAGAGAGGATTACTGTATCACGGATTACTCATCACCCAGATTATAGGATTGCAGATAGATATTTGCACTAACAAAAAGACATCAGAAATCGGTGTGTTCCGTACAAAGAACGAGCTTTTTTTGTTGCTTAAATAAGGGCAAGTGTTGTCTGAAATTGTGTGTAAACGACTAAATGGAATTATTCAAGCCACTGGTCCTCAAAAGAAATAACCAACTTATTGAGGAGCAATCTCAACCAGTTGTTAAGTTTAACTGACTAATTAGACAAGAAATCTGGACAATAAATCATATTTTCGACAGCCTGGTTTTGACTGAGAATTGCTCCCTGGCCATTATTAGTAAAGGTGCAATATAGGTTGACATCATGCCAGCTGACAAAAGTACCTGCCCCAATGAATTTACAATCTGGAAGTACCTTACCTATATCACTCTTGGTTTAGATAGCCAGACCCCATCAGCGGTAAACAATCCCCTAATATCACTGTTCTCCATTAAAACTATTAACACAATAAGAAAAAGTAAATTTAGTTCACAACCCCACGATTGTTTTAAACAAAAACATGACGCACCGGGGAATCGAACCCCGAACCTACTGATTAAGAGTCAGTTGCNNAAAGAGTGATCCACCTGGGACTCGAACCCAGAACCTGCTGATTAAGAGTCAGTTGCTCTGCCAATTGAGCTAGTGCGCCAAGATGTGCGGGTATTATATCTTAAAGAGGGGGTGTGTCAACAAAATGAACAAAAAAGCGCGGGTTGAATCCCGCGCTCTTCTTTCATTCAAGACTCTCTCTTATTCACAGGTAATGTCAAATTTGAAGGGCCCAAACGACTGTTTATTCGGTGAATCAATATACACCTTTACCCAGTATTCACCATCATCCCCAGTCATATCGTACCAATGTTCTTCAATCGTTTTAGTTTCACCCGAGTCAAATTTAACATTTGACGGCGATAATGTAGAGAGCGTACCTTCATCGCTGCTGCCTATCAAGTAATATTTAACAGTGCCCGCGGTACTGGTGGTTATGCTGACCT
This sequence comes from Anaerolineaceae bacterium UBA5211, assembly GCA_002412595.1. Taxonomy (GTDB): domain Bacteria; phylum Chloroflexota; class Anaerolineae; order Anaerolineales; family Anaerolineaceae; genus Pelolinea. The sequence continues at coordinate 68,920 of DHVJ01000047.1, read as the reverse complement.
TGAAAGTATTATCGTATCCATCGCCAGAGCAATCTACCCCAGTATGATCTTTCAGCGTGGTCGTCACACTGGTCACGCGGAAGGCATCCGAGCTGGTGATGATCTTGACGCTGTTGTTGGTAAAGAAATTCACACCGTCCTCGCCCTGCAGCGCCCAGTAGCCGGTATAGGTGCCGGCGGTATAGGGGGCTTTCATGGGAACGGAGATGGTGATCTGGCCGTTGGGTGCAACTTCCTGGGTCAGGTTGACTGACGCAGGCGCTTCCAGCTGATCCCCGGAAACGAACACCCATTTGTAATTGGTGTTCCAGGTACAGGTGCCGGTGTTCATAATCGTCCAGGTTTTGGTGAAGCTCTCGCTCAAATTGAACTGGGTATTATCCGGAATGGTTTCGCTCACAAAGACAGCTTCGTTGCAGGCATGCGCGGGGGCTGTGGTAGGCACAAGCGCGCTGACCGTGTTGGTTGGCTGCAGCACCGGCAGTGTTACCGTGGGCTCGGCAGTCGGCGCCGGAACAGTCATTGTCGGCATCTGCATCATCATAGCTTGCACTGTACCGGCCACCTCGGTAGCCAGCAGATCCCCTTCCGGGGTTGGGGTCGCATCCGAACCCAGCGGGAAATTACAGGCGGACAAAACCACCGCGCCAATAATCACCAATGCCAAGGTTAATCTTTTTTTCATATTTACCTCCAATTGTCTTGCAATCCTCCTGCTCAAGAATTATTCACAGGATTTATATATCATATTGATTTTAACGGATAATTGGGAAGTGGAAATGAAAAAGACCGGCAAAATGCCGGTCTTTTTTTTACTAGGTTGGTAAAAGATTAATCTACTACTTCGATCTTGACAGACAGTGCACTACCAAATTTCTCATCGTCATCGGTTTCCAGCTGCCAGTAACCCGTGAAGGTACCGGTCGTGGCTGGCGCGGTCAGGTCAAGTGAGATGGTGATCTCCTCGCCTGGGTCGATCTCGAAGCCGAAGACATAGTCGTCAGGACCATCCATTTGCGTACCGCTTTTGAAGACCAGGTGATAGTCCTCGTTCCAATCGCAGTAACCGTCATTGCGCAATGTCCAGGTTTTGGTGAAGCTTTCACCCGCCGTGAATTCAGTGTTATCTTTTATGGTTTCGCTGAGGAAAGTTGCATACAAGCATTGGGACTTATTAGAATATTGATGGTCATAATAAGGACCGCATTCATCTGGCCACTGAGATTCGCTATACTTGTCGCAATACTCACTGTCACGGTAATGCTCCGGTTCCTGCGTGGGCGCCACCGGTTCCGGCGGTACCTGTGTGGGCAGCGGAGCCAGGGTGGGCATGACAACGTGCGCTTCTTCCATCGCATCCACTGTTGCCGCCACCGAGGTCGCCATAGCCGATTCTGTATCCGCAAACGGGAAATTGCACGCTGAAATCAGAAGGGCCAGGGCTGCCACTAACGATAGGGTTGTTACTCTTTTCATTTGAACCTCCATTTTATCTGTATCCAAACAGATAATTTTAATTATTCGCTATCCTATATGTTGCAATTATCGTACCAACTAATAAGTTTTTCCGATTTCGGCCTACCGAACTACTATAGTCAGATAAACCTGGCCAAATTTCCGCCCGCATTCATCCTGCAGCTGCCAGAATGTTGTGTATTCTCCTCTTGGATAAGGCGCACGCATATCCACTTCGATATCGATGTATTCACCCGGCTTGACTTCGTGGTCGAAATATTGATCATACCGCACACCCATCGGGTCACCGCTCTGCAGCGCCAGGCGGTAGTCGGTCGTCCAAGTGCAGTAGCCGATGTTCTTCAATCGCCATACCTTGGTAAACGGCTCCTTAGGATAGAAAACGGAATAATCCCGCACTGTTTCACTGATAAATTTGGCTTGATTGCACTCCGCATATCCGTAGTGGTGATAATCATGATAATCGTGATCGTACCAGTCACAACAGCGCGCGTTATCCGGCTGGGTGGTTGGCGTCGGCTGCGGTTGTTCCGGCTGCAGCGGCGGTTGCAGTTGTTCCGCTTCAGCCGCTTTGGCTTCCAAAGTCTGCGCTACCGAATCCGCAACTTCATCCTGATCCACATTCGAGAAGTCCACTTGGCAAGCCAGCACAACCATCAGCATGGCCACCACCACCAAAATTGATAATACTGTTTTCTTGCTCATCCCCATACCACTCCTCTCTTATTGCCCATATCTAGGGCGCATCCACGCCAAATGGAGAAATACTGGCCGAGTTATTGCCCTCATTACTTTCATCCACCTGGTCATCCGTGTCGATAAAAGCGATGCTGGTTTTAGTAAGCGGGTACCAGCTCGCAAAGGAATAATCACACTCCATCAACACACTGCCGCCCGCCACCAAACCACCCACCACATTCCAGTTACAGCTGGGGCTGGAGAAGGTGGAAAGTCCATACCATTCCATCTTGAACGCGCCGCTATCAGCCGTGCCCGCGTTATGTGCACGCACGCGCACATGCACATTCTCGCCCTGAGTTGGTGTGGCGGGATTGATAGAAAACTCAGAAATGGTCAAGTCCGGCATAGCCGGGGTGGCCGCTTCTACCACATTAATCTCCACCCATATATTATATACAAAAGTACCACCATTATCATCCACAATCTGCCAGACACCTTTATAGGTTCCGACTGAAGCAGGCGCTTTCAAATTGACACTGAAATCCACTTGCTCATTGGGGCCAACTGCCATGGATAAATTCTGGCTACTCGGGCCGCCCATCTGATCACCGCTGCTGAACTTCAATTTATAGTTGGTATTCCAGGTACAGGTACCAGTGTTCTTCAACCGCCAGGTTTTGGTGAAACTCTCACCCACGTCAAACTCGGTGCCATCCGGAACCGTCTCACTGATATAAAGCGCATTGTTGCAGGGAGAAGGTGTATTGGTTGGAGGCGCAGCAATGGTGTTGGTGGGCGCCAGTGTTAACGTGGGTTCCGTGCTAGCGGTTGCCTCGGCGCCGTTTCCACTGGCTGTCAGGGTTTGCGCGATAGCGGTTTGCACCGCTGTCTCTTCGTCCTGCCCGCCGAAGGAAATAGTGCACGCCATCACAACCAGCAGCAGAATCATCCATCCGCTCATCAAACGAGAATATGTTCGCATGCTTCCTCCTTATACGTTAATAAATACTACGTAAAATCATTATATAGGATTTCAGCTCGCGAATAAACGGTATAATTTCCCCACAATTTCAAGTAAAACAGGATTGCGCATTGAAAATTACCCTGGTCATTCCCACCTACAACGAAGCAGAAAACTTGCCCAATTTACTCAAAGCCCTTTTCAGCCTGCCGCTGCCGGATTTAAATGTGCTGGTGGTGGACGACAACAGCCGCGACGGAACCGGTCAGATTGCGGATGATTTAAAGAAAACTTACCCTGGTAAACTGGACGTCATGCACCGTGCCGGTAAATTGGGATTGGGAAGCGCTTATATTCAAGGCTTCACCCAATTGCTGGCCGGTGATTCACAGGCAATCGGTCAAATGGATGCGGATTTTTCACACGAACCCGCTAAAGTGGTGGAATTGGTCCAAGCTTTGGAAAGCTGCGACATCGCCCTGGGTTCGCGCTATGTGCCGGGCGGCAGTCTGGATAAAGATTGGCCTTACTGGCGCAAAGCTCTTTCCTCTTTCGGAAATTTCTACGCGCGCAGCATCCTGCGCCTGCCCATCCGCGACACCACCGGCGGCTTCCGCTTGTGGCGGCGGGAAACCCTGGAAGCCATGCCGCTGGAGCGCCTGCGTTCGAACGGCTATATCTTCCAGGTAGAAATGGCTTATATCGCTTATAAATTGGGCTTCCACTTCACAGAGGTTCCAATTTATTTCGCCGAGCGACGTTTTGGGCAGTCCAAAATGTCGCTGCGCATCCAGGTAGAAGCCGCGATGCGCGTTTGGTCTCTGCGGCGGCATTACCGCGATTTAAAACCTGTGAAATAATAGAGGCTCGCTATTCAGAACACAAAAACCGCGCGAGGTTCGCGCGGTTTATTTTTGCATTTGCAGATAGGCTTCTGTCAGGTTTCCCCATTCTTCCAACGAAAGGGTTTGGGCACGCCTGTTGGGGTCAATTCCGGCTTCTTCCAACAAGCGCTGCGAACCCTCACTTCCCAGCCCGGGGTGACCCGCTAACGCGTTGTGCAACATTTTTCGCTTTTTCGAAAACGCGCTTTTGGCCAGGCTGAAGAATGTCTTCAGGTCCTCATTTGCGATTAAGGGCTGGTCGTATAAATCCACCAGCAGCAGGGCTGAATCCACCTTGGGAGCCGGATAAAAAGCCCCGGCTGGAATGTTGAAAGCCACGCGCGGCGCACCGAAGACCTGCACGCTCAGCGTCAGCAGCGACAAATTCCCGGGTTTGGCGCACACCCGCTGGGCTACTTCCTTTTGGATAGTGAGGGCAATGCGTCCGGGTTTGACTTCAGCTTCCAGCAAATGGCGGATAAGCGCCGAGGTAATGTAATAAGGAATGTTGGCTACCACCAGGTAACCGCTTTGATGCATCCACTGGCCCGGGTCCGTATCCATAATGTCCGCGTTGACCAGGTTGACATTGGTAAATTCGTTCAGAACCTTCTTCAGAACGGGGATGAAGCGCTCATCGATCTCCACCGCGCACACCTGCCCGGCTGCCGCGGCCAGATAGCGCGTCAGGCTGCCCAACCCGGCTCCGATCTCCAGCACTTCATCCGCAGCGGTAACACCGGCCTCGTCCACAATACGCTGCAGGTGGACATCCTCAACCAGAAAATTCTGACCCAGCCCCTTTTTGGGCTGCAAACCGTAATCCCGCAGCATGGCAGGCACCGGTAATGGGGTTAAGGTCAAGGTAAATCTCCCGTAAAACCGGCAGGCACAGGGGTCATAAAGTAAGCAGTCAGGTTCCTGTTCCAGGAGACATATTCGGCAGTTGGGAGAAAAACATCCAGCCAATTCTTGCCGGAGCAGCCCGGGCACACATCCAACACGGTGCCCACACCGTAACCCGGCACACAGATACTGCTGCCCTTCAGGATGGAATACCATTCGGGGCTGACGGCAATCACGCCGTAATACGGCCAAATACCCGAAGCGGTGGTCTGCCCGGTGTCATGGTAGGAAGTCACATACACTTCTTTGGCCAAATAATAATCGACAATACATTCACTGTCGGCTGAAGTGCGCACCACCACCTGAGAGCCGTAGGCAGTGACCTGGTTGACCGGCTGCATCGATACCCATTCCTGTTCCGTCTCGCGCGATACTTCCTGCCCGTCCTCATAACGCACGCGCACACTGGTCACCTGCACGCCATTTTCACCAGCCTGGCGCACTTCTTCATTGCCGATCTCCATATCCTCATCGGCTACACGCACTTCAGAATAAGTAATGGCGCTTTCTTCCAAAAGGGTTTCCTCACGCACGCGCACCACCTGGATCACGCCATCCGCCGGGATAGGCTGGTCGTCCGCCGGAACCGTCTTGTCGAGGTTTTCCAGGGCCACTCCGGCCTCAGCCAGCGCCTCCCCCACCGTGGCACCCGCCGAAGAAATGGACAGGGTTTTTCCACCCACCTGGATCGTCAGCGGAACGGCCTTGCTGATGGTCACCTCCAAAGGCGCAATCACAGGCGTATCCAGCGGCAGCGAAGTGACATCACTGGCGGTTAAACGGATATCCTGCCCCCATAAGGCCGCGCCCAGCGTGGGCGCCGATGAATAGAAAATAAGCTGCGAGCCGTCATTGTTAAGCGTGATGGGATAAGCAGCCTGATAAGTCAGGGCCTGCCCCTGCTTGGCCGGCAGTTTGAAATTCGGATCTATCTCAATGCCGGAATACAAAATGCTGTCGCCCGGGTAAAGCGGAATGCCCGCTTTCATCAGCCAGTTGGCAGCAATCAAATCAGTCACCTGAATTTCCGCCGGCGTATCCGAAGCATTGGTCCAAATTTCAGCGCTGAAGGCTTTGGGAGAAATGTACCAGGCATATAACATCAATAGGATCCCTAACGCTATTAAAATAATCGCGGCTGGTTTCCCAAATTTTTTTAGCAGTTCCATTGCGTGAGATTTTATCAGAAAAAAACAAAAACCCCGCAAGGGGGTTTTAGTGCCGAGAGCCAGAATCGAACTGGCGACACCGCGATTTTCAGTCGCGTGCTCTACCAACTGAGCTATCTCGGCGGAAAGTAGGGCTATTCTACACGGTACCGGATAGCTTGTCAAGCTAACCGCTCAACGAAGAATATTTATACTGGATTAGATATTGTGTAATATTAACTATTTGAAAAACTCCTTATTTGTGTCTTTCTTATGAAAGATATTATAATAATAACCATTATGGATATCCGCATAATTACTATCAGGAGAGCAAATTGTTACGTCTCACTAAACCCATCATCATATTGCTGATTTTAGGCACACTGCTTTTAAGCTTTTCATCCGTTCTGGCACAGACGCAAGATTCAGCAGATGTCAACATTTACTTTTTTTGGGGCGATGGCTGCCCGCACTGCGAAGAGGAAAGGCCTTTTTTAGAAGCGCTTGTGGATGAAAACACCCAAGTCAACCTGGTCGATTATGAGGTCTGGTACAACCGCGACAACCTGGAAGTTTTAAGCCAATTCAGCCAGGCATTAGATTTCGAACCCGGCGCGGTGCCGGTAACGGTTATCGGAGACCAATACTGGGTCGGCTTCCGGGATGAATACAAGACCGAAATGGAAAGCGCCCTGCAGCAAGTGCTGACCGATCCCAACGCGGTGGATATCGGCGACCGCCTGACGCTGGCCGCTGTTTCTGCCGGTTCCGCTGAAGCAGCCGTAACGGCAGATTCCGAAGAAACTGCTGCAGCGCAAAATCAGGCTATTGACCTGCCCCTGGTCGGCACAGTGGACCTTGGAAAGGAATCGCTGGTGCTCAGCACAGCTATCATCGGCTTCGTGGACGGCTTCAATCCCTGCTCACTATGGGTGTTGAGCGTCTTGTTGGCGTTGACGCTGCACAGCGGGTCGCGCAAGAAAATTCTGGTGGTCGGCCTGACCTTCCTGATTGTCACCACCATCGTTTACAGCCTGTTCATCACCGGCGTGTTCACCCTGTTTTCCTATATCGGCTATCTGAAATGGATCCAGGTGGCTGTAGCGCTGATCGCACTGACCTTCGGCTTTGTGAACCTCAAAGATTACTTCTGGTATAAAGAAGGCGTTTCTTTCACCATCTCCGAAAAGCGCAAACCAAAGCTTTACCAAAACATGCGCAGCACAGTGACAGATACGCGTTCCATGATCGGGTTGGTCGGCTCATCGGCAGCCCTGGCTGTGGGCGTCTCGTTTATCGAGTTCTCCTGCACAGCCGGCTTTCCCGTGATCTGGAGCAACCTGGTGGCTGCCAACCAGGTCAGCAAGACCGGTTTTATCCTGCTGCTGGGACTTTACATGCTGATCTACCTGCTGGATGAACTGGTGGTCTTCGGCACGGCTGCGGTCACCATGAAAGCCAGCCGCATGGAAGAGAAGCACGGGCGACTGCTCAAGCTGGCCAGCGGCGTGATCATGCTGACCCTGGGATTTGTTATGCTGTTCAATCCCGAATGGATGAACAACGTTGGCACTTCCCTGCTGGTCTTCCTGATTGCCCTCGCTGCCACATTGCTAATCTCCCTAATCCACCGGAAAATCCTGCCGCGCTACGGCATCCTGATTGGCAGTGAACTTCAAACGGACGGCAAACACAAACATAAAAAACACTAGCTTTACGAAACGCAGTTTAGCGAAAAGGTTCGCCCTAATAAACGGACCTTTTCCTTTTTAATGGCAATGAATTTGACAGTCAAAACCGCCACAGCTAAAATGAATTCAATATGGCAAACCTCAAACCTGCTCCGCAACATTTATTGATCGGCTTGACCGGCAACATCGGCTGTGGGAAAAGCCTGGTGCGCCAGATGCTGGAACATCTGGGGGCGCTGGGCGTGGATGCCGACTGGCTCACCCGCCAGGCGTCCAGCCAGGGCGCACCCGGCTACGAGCGCATAGTGGCCCGCTTCGGCAAATCCCTGCTGGATAAAAACGGCGAGATCAATCGCCAGCGTCTGGGAGACCAAGTTTTTTCGGATCCAGCCGCTTTGGCAGATTTGGAAAACATCCTGCACCCATTTGCCTCAGCCGCTACCCGCCGCATCGCGGCTCGATCACTTCTGCCGGTTGTGGTGATCGAGGCTATTAAGGTATTGGAAAGCGACCTGGCCGAACAATGTCAATGCATATGGGTGGTGGATGCTGATCCGCAGACCCTTTACCAAAGGCTGGAACGCACCCGCAGCATGTCGCATGCTCAGGTGGATGCCCGCCTGGCCCAACAGACACCTGCGGCACAGATGAAAGAACGAGCAGATGTGGTTATTGATAACAGCGGGGATATCGCATCTACCTGGGAACAGGTACGCACGGCCTGGCAGGCATTGCCGCAGCCGGATTGGAACCCGGCGCCCTTCAGGGCACTTCAGGAACAAGTCCACTTGCTGCCGGTAGATGAAGCCAGCCTGGATCAAGTACGCGGTTTTCTGCGCGCGCAGCCCGACAGCCTGCCGGCCCTCTTTCTGGCAGCCCAGCAGACTGATATGCCCGCGCCAGGTATCCAAAATGACATGCTCCTGCGAGATATGCTGCGTTTCTATTTCAGCGCCGCGCAGAAAGATGAACTGGCCATCTGGAAACGGGAAGGCTTTGCCTGCCAACTGGGCGGTTATCAGTTTGCCGATCGCAGCAGCGGCGAAAAACTGGAAAGCCTTATTAAAGGAATAGAAGCATTAAACGCATATTACTTGTGCGGGCAGATGAGCCTGCCTGCGCGCCGCGAACACGCACCCATGCTGGCACGGCTGGGTTATGAAATACACCAAGGCCCGCTGGAACACCTGAAATTGGCACAAAAGGCAGGGTACAATCTATATAGTAAATCAAATCCGGATTTATTGAGTTTGTTTTAAGAGATTATTGAATCGATATGTCAAATCTATTTTCCGAAATCGCTTTCCTGCTCCAACGCTTCAATTGGCTTAGCTTACTGGATATCATTCTGGTCAGCACGATTTTTTACGCCCTATTGATGCTGTTGAAAGATACGCAAGCCCAGTCACTGCTGCGCGGCGTAATTTTTTTGGTGATCGTCATCAGTTTGGTCACCACCTTGATCAACCTGCCGGCTTTTTCCTGGCTACTCAGCAACACTTTGCCATCACTATTGTTCACTATTCCGGTTATATTCATGCCAGAGCTGCGCCGGGCACTTGAGCGCCTGGGCCGGGCCGGATCAGGCACGTTGTTCTTTGAACATGAAAATACGGACATGGAAAAGATCCAGCGCATGGTTAAAGCAGTTGTCAGCGCTTCTTCGCGTTTATCCGTTTTCCGCCAGGGCGCTCTGATCGTGCTGCGGCGCAAGGACAACCTGCGCGAATACGAAGATACCGGTGTAAAAATGGGCGCGCAGGTTTCCCCTGAACTGCTGCTGCAAATCTTTTACCCCAATACACCACTGCACGATGGTGCGGCCATCCTGGTTGGCGACCGCATCAGCGCGGCAGCCTGCGTGATGCCGCTCTCTTCCAGCGGTGTGCTTAACAGCTCACCGGAACGTCAAATGGGTCTGCGCCACCGCGCAGCCCTGGGCATTTCTGAAGCTACCGATGCCATTGCTGTGGTGGTTTCCGAAGAGACCGGTTCCATATCGCTGGCGCACCGCGGGCGTATCCTGCGGCGCATCAGTGCAGATAAACTGGAAAATGTATTAATGGCTTTTTACCAGCAGCAGATTGAAGCCGAGGATAAAATCAATCTCCAACATTTTTTCCGCTCAATCTTCAACAACAATAAAAAGGGGAAGGATTAAGATGAACCCCTTTAAACGCCTGACGAAAAATCTACCTATCCTATTAACAGCTGTAGCCCTGGCCGTCGCGGTCTGGGTGCTGGCTGTGACCACCACCGACCCGGTGGAAAAGCGCAACTATTCCCGCCCGGTCGAATTGGAAGTAATCGGACTCGACCCGAATTTGCTCATCACCAGCGAGCTGCCCGAACAGGTTTCCCTGACTCTCAGCGCCCCTACCTCAATTTGGACTTCCGAGTTGAGCAACGCCAATGTGGTTCGCGCCAATCTGGATGTTAGCGGCCTGGAAGCCGGCACATACACCCTGCCGGTGGATTTGCAAATCGACGCCCAGCCTGTCAAAGTAGATAACTACTCTCCCAAAGAAGTTGAAATTCGCCTGGAACAACTCTACACCAAAGACCTTTCCATCACGCTGGTGCAGCCTTCCAGCCCGGCAGTCGGCTACGAAGCCGGTGCGCCCAAACTGAGCACCAATATAGCCACCGTCAGCGGACCTTCTTCACAGGTAGAAAAAGTAGCTGAAATTCGCGCCACGCTGGATGTCAGCCAAGCCAAAGAAGATATCGACAGCGATTTGGATCTGCAAGCGTTGGATGAAAACGGGCTGCCGGTGGAAGATGTCAGCATCAGTCCGGAAAAAGTTAACGTATCCATGGTCATCAGCCAACGCGGCGGCTACCGCAACGTTTCCGTAAAAGTGGTCACCAGCGGGCAAATCGCCAGTGGCTATCGCCTGACCAACATATCTTCTAACCCATTGGTCGTGACGGTTTATGCCTCTGACCCCGAACTGGTTAATAACCTGCCCGGTTACATTGAAACCCAACCGCTCAACCTGACCGACGCGCAAGAGGATCTGCAAGTTTCCCTGCCGCTGGCCGTGCCCAGTGGTATCTCCGTGGTGGGTGAATCCACCATCAAGGTGACCGTGTCGATCTCGCCTATCCAGGGCAGCATCACGCTCACCAATTTGCCGGTCGAGATCGTGGATTTGCTGCCGGAATATGAAGTGACCCTCTCCCCGGACCGCGTGGACGTGATCCTCTCCGGGCCAATCCCCACACTGGACGAGTTAAAATCCAGCGATGTGCGTGTTTTGATCAACCTGGCTGATTACACCGAAGGTGTTTACCAGCTGGAACCATTGGTGGAGTTGAATGGTACCGGTATTCTGGTGGAGTCAAAGCTGCCTGCTTCTATTGAAGTGGAAATCCTGCCGGTGGTTGAACCAACCGCCACTCCGCAATAAACTATTAAATAATATAGAGAGAATTAAATAAATGAATTTACCAATCGTTGCCATTGTTGGCCGCCCTAACGTGGGCAAAAGCACCCTTTTTAATCGCCTGGCGGGCGAACGTCTGGCAATTGTGGATGACACACCTGGGACGACCCGCGACCGGCTCTTTTTTGAGTCAGATTGGAATGGGCGCCGATTTCACATCGTGGATACCGGTGGAATTGACCCCACCAGCGGCAGTTCGAAATCACCGCTCAGCATTTCCTCGAAAGAATACATTCAGGAAATCCGCAACCAGGCCATGGCCGCCATTGAGGAAGCAGACGCCATCCTGTTGCTGGTGGACGCCATCAGCGGCATCACGCCGGCTGACCTGGAAGTGACCGAACTGCTGCGCAGCCGTCAAAAGAAGCGCGACGGCCAAGTCTGGCCGCCTATTCTGCTGGTGGTCAACAAAGCCGATAACCAAAAATACCGCGAGAACGCGGTGGAATTTTATCAGTTAGGGCTGGGCGAACCTTACCCCATCTCGGCTGTGCACGGCACCGGCACCGGCGACCTGCTGGACGCGCTGGTGGCCACTTTTCCCACCACGGAAGATGCTGAGGAGGATAACTCCGTCAAGATTGCCATTGTGGGCATCCCCAACGCTGGAAAATCCAGCCTGCTCAACCGCCTGGTGGGCGAAAACCGCGCGATCGTCAGCTCCATAGCCGGCACCACCCGCGACGCAGTGGACACTCCCATGGTATTCAACGATGTGCCCATCACGCTGATCGACACAGCCGGCATCCGCCGGCGCGGCAAGGTGGAGCACGGGGTGGAACAGTACAGCGTACTGCGCAGTATGCGTGCCATCGAACGCAGCGACGTGGCCCTTTTGATGATCGACGCCACCAAAGAGATCAGCGCGCAGGATACCCACATCGCCGGTTTCATCCAGGAAGCTGGGAAAAGCGCCGTGGTGCTGGTCAACAAGTGGGACGCGATCGAGAAGGATACCTTTACCATCGAAGATTACAAGATGCGCATCCGGCGCGCGCTGAATTTCATGGACTATGTGCCTATCCAGTTCATCTCGGCCCTGACCGGTCAGCGCGTGGAGAAAGTCCTGCCGTTGGCACTCGAGGTCCAAGAGGAACGCATGGTGCGATTGGGCACCTCTGCCTTCAACCGCATTCTCATGCGCGCCCAGGACGCGCACGCTCCGGCTTCCAAGACCGGGCGCATCCTGAAGATTTACTACGGCACCCAGGTGCGCAGCGACCCGCCCACTTTTATTCTGTATGTCAACGAACCCAAGCTGGCGCACTTTACTTACCTGCGCTATCTGGAAAACTGCATCCGCAAGGAATATCCTTTTTCCGGCACACCCATCCGCCTGGTACTGAAAGGCCGCAGTTAAGCAGGGTATAATCCCGGCATCTCAACTCTGTGAGGAATGACTTTGGAAAACCAACCCGACCACCTGCCTGCAGCCCAAGAGGAACCTTCTGATTCCAGGAAAACACTGCGGTCTATTTTAGAAATCGTCCAAACCATCGCTTTAGCAGCTGTTTTTTATTTTGTGATTGATGCGGTTATCGGCCGCGAAATGGTACAAAAGATCAGCATGGAACCCACCTTGGTGCAGGGTGAGATCCTAATGGTCAATAAAATATCCTATAAATTCAATGAACCGCAATACGGCGAGATCATCACCTTTCAATACCCGCTGGACCCGGAACTGGCATACGTCAAACGGGTAATCGGCCTGCCCGGTGATGTAGTAGAAGTGAAGGACGGCCAGGTATATGTTAACGACCAGCTTTTAAATGAACCCTACATTTCCGCTGCGCCCGAATATGAAGGCATCTGGGAAGTTCCGCAGGATGATTTGTTCGTGCTGGGAGATAACCGCAACCCATCTGCGGATTCGCATGTATGGGGATTTGTGCCTGAAGACAATATAATCGGTAAGGCTTTTCTGGTTTATTGGCCGGTGGATAAGATCCGGGCGCTCAAAACCCCCGATATTTTCGCACACTAAGATTCCAATTACCACTTGCGCGTCAAACGCACAAAATACTTATAGCGGTCTCCGCGGTAAAGAATACTGACGAATTCAATGGCCTTGCGGTCCTGTGACCACAAGGTCCTTTCATTTAATAATAATGGGCTGCCCACCGGGATCTTCAATAAATCCGCTTCTTCAGGTGTAGCCAGGGTAACTTCCAGGGTTTCATCCGCTTCAGTCGGATAAATGCCGTATTTTTGTTCCAGCATCGCGTAAATTGAGCCTTTCGCTTCAATTTCATCGCGGGTGATGGACTGATTTTCACCCAAAGCCAGATAGGAATCCTGTAACCCGATGGGTTCATCGTTGCCGTAGCGCAGGCGTTTGATGCGCAGCACCTGTCCATCCGGAGCGTTCAACCCCAATTGGTGCGCTATTTTGGCGCTGGGCACAACGTAACCAAAATCCAGGATACGCTGCCCGGGTTCCAGCCCGCGGTTGCGCATGTCTTCTGAGAAACTGGTCAATTCCAGCATGCCCTTCTGAAGTTTGGGCGGGGAAACGAAAGTGCCCTTACCATGCACGCGATAAAGGTAACCCTGTCGTTCCAGCAGGTCAATGGCCTGACGGATGGTCGGGCGGCTGAGGTTATATTGTTCTTCCAACTGGCGCTCTGAGGGAATGGCATCCTGCGCAGGGAACTCGCCGTTGAGGATTTTCTCACGCAGGATATTGGCGAGCTGGTAATACTTTGGCACAATATTGGCCGGATCGATCATACTTGACATTCAGTTTTTCCCGTGCTAAGATTAAGTCGATAAGATGTTAAGTGGTCTTTACCAGTCATTTTAACATTCCCAACCTGCTTTTGTCAAATTCAAAAGATAAGGTACAAAATGAATTATATATCCGAAACTGACATCCGAAATATCGTCCAAAAAGCGATGGCTCAGACCGCTGCTCCTGGTCAAACCACTGTTACCCAACCTGCCGAACAGCCCTGCGCGTCCGGTAAAAAGCGCACCATCGCGGTGGGCAGCGACCACGGCGGTTACGACCTGAAGACCATCGTCATCGCCTACTTGCAGGAAATGGGCCACACCGTGATTGACTGTGGTACGCACAACAAGGAATCAGTGGATTACCCAGATTTCGCTTTCGCGGTGGCCGACAAAGTACGCCAGGGCATTGCCTGCCGCGGCATCGTGATTGACGCCGCCGGCATTGGCAGCTGCATAGCCGCCAATAAGGTGCCGGGGGTGCGCGCTGCCATGTGTGTAGATTACGCCACCGCCTCCAACAGCCGCGAACACAATAACGCCAATGTTCTCTCATTGGGCGCCGGCTTGTTGGGTGTCAACCAGGTCAAGTTGATCATTAAAACCTTCCTGGAAACCGACTTTGGCGGCGGCAGACACGCCGGCCGTATCGATAAGATCACCGACATTGAAAATAAATTTATGAAAGAGGGATAAGAACATGATAACAGATCCCAAAAGCATCGCGAACATCGCTGAAATCGTCACCCGCGAAATACTCAGCGCGCTGGTGGAAGAGACTGCCCGGGCTGAAACACAACAGGGACAGCAATGCAAAGTGGAGTGCGTCGATAATGTCTGCGTGAAAACCTGTTTTGATGAAATGGGCCACGTTATCAGCGCCGGCGCGGAACGTATCAGCAGCACGCTCGGCAGCATTCCGGACGACCTGAGCAAGGCCAGCTACATCGACCACACCCTGCTCAAGCCGGAAGCCACCACCGAACAGGTCACCCAGCTCTGCAAAGAAGCTCGGCAGTACCATTTCGCTTCGGTGTGCGTCAACCCCACCCAGGTCAAACTGTGCGCCAGCCTGTTGAATGGTTCCACTGTAAAAGTCTGTTCCGTAATCGGCTTCCCGCTGGGGGCCAGCACGCCCGAAACCAAAGCCTTTGAAGCGCGGCAAGCTATCTCGGACGGCGCCAACGAAATTGATATGGTTATCAATATCGGGGCGTTGAAAGACCGCAATTTAGAACTAGTCGCACGGGATATCCTGTCGGTTGTTCAAGTCACGCATGCGAGTAACTGTTTGCTAAAAGTGATCCTTGAAACTGCCCTGCTGACCGATGAAGAAAAGCAAATTGCCTGCCTGTTGGCCAAAGAAGCCGGGGCAGATTTCGTTAAAACCTCCACCGGGTTCTCCATCGGCGGCGCAACAGTCGAAGATGTGGCGCTGATGCGCCGCACCGTCGGCCCGCTGATAGGCGTAAAAGCCGCCGGCGGTATCCGCACCGCGGATGATTTTGACAAAATGGTCAAGGCTGGCGCCACCCGCATCGGCGCCAGCGCTGGCGTGCGCATCCTGCAGGGCGATAAAGCGCCTTCGGACGCGCCCAAAGGCTATTAGAGAAAGAGGAAAAGAGTATGCTGATTGCCCGAGTGATAGGTACAGCCGTTTCCACCATGAAAGACGAAAAGCTGGAAGGGCGCAAGCTGCTGGTGGTCCAGCAGACAGATGAATACGGCAAAGGTAGCGGAAAGCCCTTTGTGGCCATCGATTCCGTGGATGCCGGCGTGGGCGACCTGGTGTTGACTGCAGCTGGTTCCAGCGCGCGCCAGACCACCGTCACCAAAGACCGTCCGGTGGACGCAGTCATCATGGCCGTGATCGATTCTTTGGAAGTGGAAGGAAAATCGACCTTCCGGAAAAGCTAAGCGAAAGGATTTGGAATGGCTCTGGATTTAGACCTGCAATCTATGCAGGAAGCGCGCGATTTAGCTGAAGCAGCCTATAAAGCCCAGCTGATCTGGGGTCATGCCACGCAGGCGGAAGTGGACCGCGTGTGCGCCGCCATGGCCGAAGCCGCCTTTCAAGCATCTGCCCAGTTAGGGCAGATGGCCAATGAAGAAACCGGTTATGGCATTCCCGCGCATAAGAAGCTGAAGAACGAACTGGCTTCCATGGGCGTCTGGAACAGCATCAAGGACGCGCCCACCGTAGGCGTCATCCGTCACGACACCGAAAAGCATATCTATGAGATTGCCTGGCCGATGGGTGTAATTGCCGCCCTGACCCCCAGCACCAACCCAACTTCCACCGCCATGTTCAAATCTATTTCGGCGGTAAAGGCACGCAACGCCATCATCATCGCGCCCCACCCCTCCGCCGCGCGCAGCACCTATGAAACCTGCCGCATTATGCAGGAAGCCGCCGAGAAAGCCGGCGCACCGCACAATCTGGTCAACTGTATGCAAAATATCTCCCTGCCGGGCACCGACGAACTACTGCGCCACAAATACGTGCGCTTGATCCTGGCCACCGGCGGGACGCCTATGGTTAGGGCCGCCCATTCGGTCGGCAAACCGGCCTACGGCGTCGGCCCCGGCAACGTGCCTGTTTATGTGGACCGCAGCGCGGACCTGGAAAAGGCCGCCCGCTACATCGTAGCCAGCAAAGCCTTCGACTGCTCCACCATCTGCGCCTCCGAGCAAGCCGTGGTGGCTGACAAGCCCATCGCGCGCCAGTTAGAGCAGCTCATGCAAGCCGAAGGCGCCTTTTTCACCGACGAAGAACAAACCGACAAACTGCGCAAACTGCTGTTCAAACCGGACGGCAGCATCAACACGCGCACGGTCGGCAAGCCGGCTCAAACCCTGGCCGGCATGGCCGGATTCAGCATCCCGCAGTCCGCCCGCGTGCTGGTCACGCGCCTGAGCACCACCGGCACAGCCGAACCACTCTCGCGTGAAAAACTGACCACCGTGCTGGCCTGGTACGAGGAAGATGGCTGGGAAGCCGGCTGCGAGCGATCCATTGAACTGATCATGTTCGGCGGGCGCGGCCACACCCAGATCATTCACGCCCGTGACGAAAAAGTCATCATGGCCTTCGGACTGGAAAAACCCGTCTTCCGCATTCTGGTCAATACCATGGGCACTTTAGGTGCCGTGGGCCTGACCACCGGGCTGATGCCTTCCCTCACGCTGGGTTCCGGCGGCGAAGGCGGCGCCATCACAGGCGATAATATTTCCGTCCATCACCTCTACAACATCAAACGCCTGGCCTATGAATTGACCCCTCCCCCTGAAGCAGCCCTGCGCGGGCCCTCACCGGCCGCTGCCGGATCTAACCCATCCAACGCGCAGGATATAGAAGCACTGGTGCGTAAAGTTGTTCAAGATATCATCCAACAAAAATAAATTGCAGTAAAGTGAAAGGAATAAAGATATGGCAACAAATCCTGAATTAATCGCTCTTGGCATGGTCGAGACCAAAGGTCTGGTCGGCTCCATCGAGGCCGCGGACGCTATGGTCAAAGCCGCGAATGTAGTTCTGATCGGTTCGGAATACGTCGGCGGTGGTTATGTGACCGTCATGGTGCGCGGTGATGTGGGCGCGGTGAAAGCCGCCACAGACGCCGGCGCAGCCGCAGCCAAACGGGTCGGCGAGCTGGTTTCCGTGCACGTCATCCCCAGACCGCACAGCGAAGTCGAAATGATCCTGCCGCAGAAGAGCAAGGGCAGCATCGGCTAAGCCGGACGCAGCCAATATAATACGCTTGAAAGCCGGCAGAATCCTGCCGGCAGGCGTGCGATGATGATGCGAGAACAGTTCGATCTCAGCAGCTACCTGCAGCGCGCCCGCCAAGCCATCCCGCCCAGCCGGGAGGAAACAGTTCCTTTGGTTGAACCCCCGCAGGGCCCGCTGTACGTGGGCGCGGATCTAGGCACCGCTTACCTGGTGCTGGTTGTGCTGGACGCGGACCGGCAGGTGGTGGCGGGTGAATACCAATTCGCCCAGGTGGTCAAAGATGGCCTGGTAGTGGATTACATGGGCGCGGTGGATAAACTGCGTGCCATGAAAACCCGCCTGGAAACCCGTGTGGGGCGTGAACTGACCAGCGCAGCCAGTGCTTACCCACCCGGCGTACCGCTGGCGGAAGTGCGCGCCACGGCTAATGTGGTGGAAGCGGCCGGATTTACCTGCAGCGGTCTGGTGGATGAACCCAGTGCGGCCAATTATCTGCTGGGCGTCCAAAATGGCGCCATTGTGGATATCGGCGGCGGCACCACCGGCGTCGCGGTCATCGAAGATGGCCGGGTAGTTTACACTGCTGACGAGGCCACCGGCGGCACGCATTTCACGCTGGTGATCGCCGGCGCGAAAGACCTGACCTTTGAAGAAGCTGAGGAATATAAGAAAGACCCCAGCCGCCAGCAGGAGCTTTTCCCGCTGCTGCGCCCGGTCATGGAAAAAGTGGCCAGCATCACCGCCCGGCATTTGCAAGGCCGCAATGTAGAACACATCACGCTGGTAGGCGGCAGCGCCTGCGCGCAGGGCATGGATCGGGTGGTACAGCAATACACCGGAATCCCCACCTCCATCCCGTCCGACCCGCTGTTTGTCACACCCATTGGCATTGCTTTGCAGCAAGCCAACCATATAAATAGTGAAAGTGAGTAAAGAAGTATGGCAGATCAATTTCAACTCAGATGCTACTGCATGCTCGACCGCATGCAAGCTCAATATGCCGCCTTCATCGGCTCGGTAACCCAGGGCGACCTGTCCACCGAGGGCATGGCTTCCCTGTATGTGGAAATGGCCCCCGGCAACGAGGTTTTCCGGGTAGTCGATATCGCCGTCAAAGCCACCGAAGCCAAACCCGGCGCCCAAATTGTCGAACGCGAATTTGGCATGTTCGAGGTGCACTCCCATAACCAGGCCGCCGTTATCGAGGCCGGCGAGGTTGTGCTCGACCGTTTAGGCCTCAAAGTCGAAGACCGCATCAAACCGCAAATTGCCTCCACCCAGGTCATCACCAACATAGACCCCTATCAGGCGCAGCTGCTTAACCGCTTCCGCCGCGGCTCCATGATCGTCCCCGGTGAAACCATGTTGGTGCTGGAGTGCGCTCCGGCAGCCTACATCAATTACGCCTGCAACGAAGCCGAAAAGAAAGCCAGTATCAAGATCGTACATGTCTCCAGCGTCGGCCGTTTCGGCCGCATGTGGCTGGCCGGTTCGGAATCCGAGATCATCTCCGCCCGCGATGCGGCTATGCGTGCGTTGGAGAACCTGGAAGGCGTAAGCGGATAGTCGCAAAGCACAACAGCAGGTCTGCAAGCAGTCCTGCAAAGGGAAAAGCTTATGGCAAAAGTTTTTTATACAGAACACGACATTGAGGATATGGTCAAACGCGGCGAACGCAGCCTGGTCGTTGGCGAAGATGTGGTGCTGACCGACCTGGCCTACGAGAAAGCGCGCAGGCTGGGCATGCAGCTGGTCGAACCCAACGAGAAACCACCCGCCGCCCCCATGCGCCCTTACCTGAGCAAGCCCGCGGTCGCTCAACCGATTTCTTCGCACTCCAACGCTGCCGCTTTTGGCGGCGGTTCATCTGTACGTCTGGAAGCTATCAAAGCGCGCGTGAAAAGCGCTGTGAAAGCCCAATTAGGCAATCAGGTAGATGACGCCATGTTAGAGCGCATCATTGATCGGGTGGCCGCCGATTTGGGGTTAAAGTAAGATGCTATTCGGGCGCGTCAAAGGCACAGCCGTCTGCACCATCAAGTACCCCGGTACTGAAGGGTTGAAACTGATGGTTGTGCAGCCATTGGACAAGCACCTCAATCCAGTGGGCGGCTTACAGGTGGCTGCGGATGTGGTCCAGGCCGGTCCGGGCGACTTATGCGTGATGGTACGCTCGCGCGAGGCCGCGCTGGCCATGCCGGAGATCAAGTTTGTGCCTATCGACCTGGCTCTGGTGGGCATCGTGGACGAGTTGAACGTGCGTCCGGATGGCGAGTTTTCCACCGTCCTGAAAAAAGGGCGTAATCCGTTTACTTAGGAATAATCATGATCATTGGCAAAGTAGTTGGAACCGTCGTCACCACCGTCAGCCACGCGGCTTTCAAAAACCGCCGTCTGCTGGTGGTGCAGCCGCTCAGCCTGGAGGAAGAGGACAACAGCGGCGATTTCATCGCGCTGGATAACAGCCAGGCCGGCATCGGCGACACCGTACTGGTCATTCGCGAGGGCAGCGGCGCGCGCCAGGTGATGAATAACAAAGACGCCTGCGTCATTTCCGTTATCGTGGGTATTATTGATTCGGTTTATATCGCTGAATAACCACCCTTTTCCTTCCTATTATAAAGAATCCGCACAAGCGGATTTTTTGTTTTTGCGGGTGGTATAATGGCCTTAATAAAGGGTAAAGAACAAGAGGGTCCAAGTTGAGAAAGTATAACGAACCGCACAGCATGCTCCCGTGCAATGAATGCAACATAGGGATGATGCATAAGACCCGAGTGACTTATTTCACCTGGCTGGCCGATGAATTGATCACCGTGCCGGATTTCCCCGCGTGGATTTGCGATGTGTGCGGCAAGCGCGAATATGATGTGGAAGCGCTCAACCGCCTGGCCCTGCTGCTCAGCCCCCTGCCCCCCAAGACGCAAAGCCCCAAGCCCAAGAAAGCCGCGGCCAAGAGCGACAGCCCCAAGGCCAGCGCCCAGCCGCACTCTCCGGAATAATTGGATTTCTAACTTAATCCACCGTTATATTCTTTCCATTTTTCACAACCTGTATTTAAGGTCGCCGTAAAGAATTTTTTAAGGATAAGCTTCACCAAAAAGTAAGTTACAGCTGTGATCGCACCTGCCGGGATGACACCCATAGATAACACTGAGGCCGTGATAACAGAAGCGATTGCAGGGATTACCTCTTCGCTGCCATCTTCGATCAACCCTGCCAATACTTTGTGTTGCTTATCATTCTTGTCGCAAAAGACAGGTTGAAGTTCCAATGACATCTTTTCCCAAATACCTTTTCCCATCGTTAATAATTCATCAAAAGAGATTCCGAAAAGTCCTCTGGAATCCTCATTGAAAAACGCATCAGGGTCTTCATAATAATTGAAAAGACCTTGTGACCCACGATCTGCATCTTTTACTGCAGCGGCAATGAGTATTTCCAATTTTTCAGTTTCAGAATAATTTTCCGACATTTTTTCTCCTCCGTTTTTCTGTTAATCATTCCAATCTGAAGTCAGATCATCAATTCCTTTTATCATGATCATTTTTTCCGCAGGTTTCAGGATCTCATCAAGATTCATTTTTCCTTCTTGTTGAATTAATTCTTTCACTTTTGAAAACTCTTCAATATCCAAACTGTCGAAAACCTGGCGGGTAATTTCTCTTGAAACGTTCATCCCCAATTGATTTGTTTCAACGTCTTTATAAATGATTTTCTTGCGCAAAGCGTTTTTCACTCTGTCAGCAACACCGAAAAAGTTCTTCTCATTTGCCAGAAAGATATTTTCCTGGGCCAACTTATTGATCTGTAAAAGAGATTGTGAGCTGTTTTCCGAATAATCCGACTGGTCTGAAAAGATTTCTTCCATAGCATACTGCACGGTGCTCGGCATTAATCTAGGAGATAGAAGGAAATTATCCGGGAAATTTCCTTCTATAAGCATTTTAGCTGTTTTGATCACTTTTTCGTCTTCCGAAGGCGTATAGGTAATTAAGTCACTGAGTGAGAATTTTGTCTCATTCTCTGCATCAAATATTTGTGAATCCATGATCGTTTCAATTGTCGCCCGAATATCAGGCAGGTATTCCAAGTCAGGTGAGTTCTTGTCGTAAATTTCATTCTTCCATAATTTTGCATAACGTTCCGCATCTTGGTTAAACTTGTCATATTCAAACAAATCTCCCAACCAATTGATCGCCTCGCATAAAAATAGGATACGCAAATTTGGCGATGGATAACTGTTTGTATTCTTAGCTAGATATTTTGTCTGAGTGGACATCGTGCTGATCATGAATTGACAATATGCAGGCCCAGAAATGATCAATGCGAATAAATCCGCCAGTAATTCACAAACCCAATTTCCCCACATGCATGCTCGAACTGGATCCACCCCCTTACTAATCAATGAATCCTTTAATGATGATTGTCCAAATTGATATTGTTTCTCAAGGGATAAACCCAGCAAGGTCATCATATCATGGCCAATTTCATGATGTAAGGCTAAGAAACCCGAAATATTTGCCATCAGGTCAATCGGCAAGCTGATTGCAGACAAGGGGTAATTTTTTGGGTTTTCAAATAAGGGTCTCGAAATAACAGATTTTTCATCATTGGATATTTTAATGAATGCTTCCGAAAGCCTATTCTCAGAAATTGACCTCAATGAAGAAGATTTAAATGAATAAATTGATTTGGTGAATATCAATGTGTATATATCATGAGCTATAATTTCCGCCGCTTTCACCCGATCTTCATAGATTCCCAAAGGACTGCAAGGTAAATATAATCTCTCCCGATAATATTCCATCGCTTCGCGCAATATATTGATCTTTTCTTGCAAATTATTCAGAGATGACCACTCCGTATCTTCATTCTGGATAATTCCCCTTTTGACACATCCGATATAGACCGAGGTACCACTATCCAAACCATTTGCCCACTGAGTAATTTTGGTTATTTTGTCACTAATATCAACGTAGTTTTTATTTTTCTTTTTCTTTTCCCATAAATTGACTTCGTTGATTAAAAATCTCCATTGGTTTTCTAAAACGGAAACAACCTGCAAACCTAGAGTGGACATCTTTTCTCCTTGTGATAAATAAAGAGAGATATATTGAATAATACTGATGTAATACAGGTTATTTTGATTGGATGGACTAAAAAAGGCCCCTGATTGCTATATCCATCTTGAATGCTTTTTGTAGTATAGCATTAACTAATCCCATATTTCAACAAGAGCAAACCTTGTTCGGTAAATACAGCGTTGACGTTAATCCCAGGGCATGTTAAAATAGCATTCCTTGTGGGCGCGTAGCTCAATGGTAGAGCAGTGGCCTTTTAAGCCATTGGTTAAGGGTTCGAGCCCCTTCGCGCTCATTTTATGTTTAACGGGATGATCTTAATTCATCCCGTTTTTCTTATACCAGCATCGGCTCTACTTCACGATTGATGCGTTCACCCTCACTCCGGATCGTCACTTGCAGGTCATAGTCCATTTGCAGAGACAGCCAAAATTCGGGAGTGGTTCCAATAACCTTACTCAAACGAATTGCGGTATCCGCGATAATCGCGCGTTTGCCGTTGATGATCTCACTGATACGCTGCGCAGGCACACGTAAATGCAAAGCCAGTTTGTTTTGACTGATGTTCAATGGCTTTAGGTATTCTTCCAACAACACTTCACCAGGATGAAGCGGACCTAATAAATCTGTCTTGTCTGCCATTTTGTTAATGTAATCTATTATATTAGTGAATAATTACTTTCTCAAAGTCAGAAATTATTTATCGATCACCAGGCAAACGCCCACCAGCCCGGCGCCAGTGTGCACGGATAAGCCCGGGTTCATATCCACCATGGGAATGTCCGCAGGGCAATCCAGGTTGTCGCGTAAAAGCTTCTCAAAGACTCGGGCACTCCCCGCATCGTTGACGTGCAAGATGGACACCCTCTGGATAGAATGATCGCCTACATCCACCTTGACCAACTCAATTACGCGCTGCCAGGATTTGCTGCGTGTGCGCACTTTCTCCAGCATGGTCAATTTCCCGTTTTGGACAGACAGGATGGGTTTAATATCCAGCATACCCGCCATTCCAGCCGCGACATGGCTAACCCGCCCGCTCATCGAGAGGTATTTCAGGGTGGATAAAGCAGCATACAGGAAAGTGTTCTCCCGCATCTTTTCCGCCGCCTCAATGACCGATTCAACCGAGGCGCCATTTACGGCGGCTTCTGCGGCGGCCAATACCATATATCCCTGCGCCATACACAGGCTATTGGTATCAATCACGCGAATATCCAGACCTTTCAATTCCTGCGCTGCGGTCTGCGCAGATTTGATGGTGGCGCTCATTTCGCTGCTGATGGCAAAATAGATCAGCGTGTCGGGTTTTTCTGTTTCAAATACTCTCTCAAAATATTCGACAAAGAGAGCGGGGTTGGGCGCCGCGGTTGTTGGCAGCTTGCCAACCGCATCGATCTTTTTGAATAATGCGGCATTGTTAATTGTAAGATCCGTTCCGGAAAAATCCTCATCCAGATGGATCGAAATCGGCACCTGCAGGATGTGATGTGCTGCAGCCATTTCTTCAGGCAAGCTTGAATCCGTATCAGTAATAATGCTTATTTTGGGCATAAATTTCCTTTCCGCCAGTTTACCATTTTTTTTTATATTTTCGGAATTTTAAAACTCTATGTATTTTATACGAAAATCAGCAAAACGGCTAAAGATAAGAGCCTAGATTTGAAGGAAATTCATCGTGAACGGCGGCTTGCAGCGCTGAAAAGGTCGTGGGGAGAACAGGCCCGGGCCGACCGGCCAGGCAATTTTTAAACAACAGCCGAGATAAATAACTCCGGCAGTAATAAACTGCCGGAGTTATTTTTATATTTTTTCCAGAAGTGCAATTACTTCTTCAAAGCCTGCGTGCAAATCCGGCGGAATATCCGCCCGCTTGGCTTTCAGAAAGGCCAGCACCGCTTCCCTGCCCAGCAAAGCAAGGCCTGCGCCATACACAGTGGTCGCCAGGGCGCCCAGAGCGCTGGCCAGCACCGCGGAGGCCGGCAGACTCAAGCTGTGTGTCCAGCCGAACAGCAATCCGGCGCTGAAGGAATCACCCGCGCCGGTGGTGTCCACCACTTCTACAGAGAAAGCCGGGCAAAAGACGCTGCCTGTCTGGTCCGCCACCAATGAGCCGCCCTCGCCCAGCTTGATCGCCGCCAGGCGTACGCCCAGCGACTGTAGTTTGGCAATGGCTTCCTCCGGCGTAGCTGCACCGTACAACTCACGCATTTCCTTAGGACCGGTCACACAGATATCCGTCATCTCGATCAGGCGGCACAATTCCGCGTGCGTCAGCAGGGCCGGTTCCAAGCCGGTATCCAGGCTGATGGCTGCGCCATTCACTTTAGCCAGCTCCACCGCACGCCAGGCCGCGTCCCTTTGAGGCGCTTCCAGCAGGGAATAGCCGGAGATGTGCAAGATGGAAGCCTGCTCGAAAGCTTGCGCGGGCAGGTCCTGCGGTTCCAGGTGCGTGTTAGCGCCGCGGAATGAGAACATGGTGCGTTCGCCATCCGGCGTGACCGCCAGAAAGATCAGCCCGCTGGCCAATTCAGGGCGCACGCGGATATAATCCGGGTTGACGCCGGTTTGGCGCAGCAGCTCCAGCGCCTGAGCCGCCCACAAATCCTGCCCCATGCAGCTCAGCATGGCCGCAGGCTGGCCCAGGCGGTCCAGCACAATGGCTGTGTTCAGCACCGCCCCGCCCAGCCCGACCTTCACCGATTGCACATAGGCGTCATGCCCGGCACCCGGCAGCTTATCCACCGGCCAGACGGTATCGATGTTGATGTCACCCAGCATGAGCACTTCCCCGCTGCGCATATCGCTCAGGCCTGCTCTTTCTCGGCCGCGTGAACGGCATCCACAAAAGCACGCATGCGCGTCAGGTCTTTATCCACATTGCTGCCCTCAACATTGGTGGAAGTGTTGCTATCTACAGCCCAGGGCTTGATCTCCTGCATAGCCGCGCCCACATTAGACGGGGTCAACCCGCCCGCCATGATGACCGGAATACCGGCAGTCTCGACAATGCGGCGGCTGACGCTCCAATCGTGCGTCAGACCGGTGGCGCCCACGCCCGGGAAATCAGTATGTTTGGTATCCAGCAGCAGCAAATCGCTGACCGCGGCAAATTTCTGCGCCACGGCAATGCTGCCCTCATTTTCCACCGGAATGGCTTTCATCAGACGCGCCTGTCCAGCCAAACGTTCATGCAGCTCGCGCATCATTTCCACATTCACCAAGTCCACATCCGAGGAGATGTGCACGATGTGCGGTTGCACGGCTTCTACCATGCGCATGATCTCATCCACATCCTCGGCCATGGTCAGCGCCACAGCAGTTGCCTGCGAGGGCAGCGCGGTGACAATCTCACGCGCCTGTTTGAAAGTCAACTCAGCCGGCACAACTTCATATTTTCCAGCCACAAATCCGACATGATTAACACCCATATTCACTGCCTCAACGGCAGTCTTGGCATCCGTAAACGCATAGATTTGAATAATCATTAATTTCTGATCCTTTCCTGTAAATATCTGTATTAAAAATATGCCCATTCACAATAAACAGCAAGAAACTAATTATATAGAATTATGCAGGAAAGAGGTAAATTTCTTTGGAATACAGATAAAAAAGCACCAAAACACTGTAAAATTTGGTATATTTATTTTATAAAAAATTATTCCGTAAAACTTTATCGATAACGAGCACTTGACATTTTAAATTAATACAACCATAATCACAATGTTGTAAAAAGCAAACCCGGTGAAAAACGGGGACGCAAAGCCATGGGCCTAACTCTCTTCTTCGGATAGATATGGCTGCCAGGCTGCCGGCATCGTACCGGACCGTCTACGAATCCGGTTTTTCTTTTTAATGGTGGAGAGTAAATTGAAGGTAGAATTTTTCAACAGGCTAAAACGGAAAGAAAAACCGATTAGTATTCTGGTTGGCACCTTATGTGTTCAAGTGGTTTTCGCCTTTATTATTTCCAAAACGAATATTCCGGATAATATATTAACCCATCTAATGTATCTGCCGATCATGGTCTCCGCTTTCGTGTTTGATTATCGCATCGGCATATTAAGCGGTATCATCGCTGAATTGCTAATTGACGTCTTGAATCCCTCGCCATTTGGTTTGACTGAAACCAGTCAACTTCAGGCCAGCATGTTGCGCGCCATTTATTTCAGCAGTGCCGGTTTGATCATAGGCTTGTTGAAGAACCTGATCATCGGAGATTCTCACACAAAAACAGAAACTGAAAGGTCCCCCAGCAGATATCTGTTTTCAAGTTGGGATGAATTCAGCGCCCAGGTGAATAGCAACCTGGATTCCAACCAGGTTATGAAATTTCGCTCGATCCTGATCGAGGTCAGCAATCAAAATGATTTGCTGGCTACCTTTGGCCTGGATAGTGTCAATAAGCTGAATGACGAAATCATCCTGACCATTCGCCGCCATTTCAAGAATTACCAGCTGCTGCAAATTCGTTTGAACACAATCGGCTTAGTATTGTTCGATATCCGCCAGGATATCAACAAATTGTCCGTCCTCCTTGAGGAACCCATCATTATCAACGGCATTCCGTTGTATTGTGAAATATCAATGGGAGAAGCCTCTTATCCCGAAGGCGGCCAATCGACTGATGAGATCTTGAAAAACAGCTTTCTGGCGCTCAATGAAGCCAAAAAGCACCAAAAACCTTACCAGTTGTACAATCCCAATCTCTCAAATCCGGAAATCCCGATTTTATTAGGACAATTTCAAAATGCCATTCGCACGAACGAGATTGATTTCCACTATCAACCCATCGTTCATGCAGACGGGAGAGTGTGTTCACTGGAAGCTCTGGTGCGCTGGAATCATCCCGTAAAAGGGCTAATTCCACCGGACCACTTCATTCCTGACCTGGAATTTACACGCATCGCCAATTTCCTGACCTATTATTCGCTGGAAACCAACCTGGGGCGAATGGAAAAGCTATATCAGGCAGGTTTTAACCTGGATATTTCACTCAATATTTCCATCACGAACCTGTTCCAGGTGGATTTCGCCGATCGCGTGAACAACCTGATCCGCAAACATCGTTTTCCGCCTCACCACCTGGCGCTTGAAATCACCGAAAGGGGCTTTTTAGCAGATGACCCGCAATGCAAGATTAACCTGCAATCGCTGATACGCGAAGGCGTCAAGATTTCCATTGACGATTTTGGGGTTGGATTTACCAGTATCAGCAATTTCCAGAATAAAGATATCAGTGCCATTAAGATCGACAAATCATTTGTGGACGATATCCACCACAATAAGGGCAATCAGGCTATTATCAAAGGCATCATCTCGATTGCACAATCCTCTCATATCCTCGTTATCGCAGAGGGTATGGAGAAAAAAGAAGAGCAGGATAAACTGTTGGAGTTGGGTGTGGATTGCCTGCAAGGGTATTACATTTCAAAGCCGCTTGATTTCAAAAACATTTTGAAATGGCTGCGGAATCAGAATGGCAACCTTCCGCAGGTTAAGAAGTGAATAGGCTTGTTTAGGAATATTGGTAATATTCCGATCAAGTCATATCAACATATTTACTGCGCAGGTGGAAAAATCAGCTGCAGCGCGTAAAGTTGTTCATTGATAGTCACCTGTTCAAAGGAACCAGTCAATTCTTCCTGCGCATCTATCAGTGGCAGCAGAACAATAACGGCACGCGCCGATAGACTTTCGATTTTCTCAGGCAAATAGTGCCCTACCTCCCAATCGCTCTGTGGATGGCGGATGAAGATGGTCCAGGCCACATCATCCAACTCATCGCGGCTCAAATCATCCGGCACAAGGATTTCATAGCTTAATGCCTCACCGGCGTCCCGGTTGGCTGCCAGCATGGCATCCAGGGCCAATTTGCCCATTTGTTGGGAAGTTTGCTCTGAAGCCATCAGCTTCAGATACGCCGGCTGCCCTGCCAAATAGTACAACATCAAGCCCACCAGGGCAAAACGGAAGAAATCCTTTTTCTCAAACCACAGCCATAAATTGCTGCCGGTATAAAGCACAATCAACAGCGGGAAGAAGGCCGGTCCCAGCAGCTGGATGTAATAGCCATCTATGGAAATGAGCGCATGGATGAACTCAGTGTTGACCGGCAGCAGGCTGCCGCGGATCACCAGCAAATAGCTCAATCCTACCAAAAGGAAAGGCAGCAATTCATACCGAAGCAAAAAGTCTGTCAGGTTGCGGTACCTGGCTTTGTGGATATGCCCTATAGCCATAAAAGCCGTCAGAAGGAACAAAGGCACAAAATAGATCACATAACGGCCCATCAGGCGCTTGGGCAGGTCCAGGTTGTAATCTGCGCGCCAGGAATGGCGCACGATGGCCAACCCGAAAGCCAACATCAAAATCAGCAGGGATAATATCCAGCGGTTTTTTTCATCAGCCAAATCTTTCAGGTGGAAATCTCTCAAAGTTATTCCCAACAAGTTCAGCACCGGTGCCGCTAAAAGGATGAAATAAGCACCATAAAACGCAATCCATTTGAGCAGATTCAAAACGGTCAACTGCGCTGGATTGGTATTAGAGGCGATACCAAAACCTAACATCTGGGAAAGGGGCAAGTTATTATCCAGGCCGATGTTCACCCATGGCAGGAAGGTGATAGCGGCCAGAAAGAGCATCAGCAGAGCATGCAGAAGTTTTTGAGTGCTGAATTTCAACAGGCCGCGTTCCCCATTGAAAGGTTTCAACCACCAAATCAACATCAAAAAGGGAATCAACGCCAGGCTGATATAGCGGGTCAGGTAAAGCAATCCCAGCGTAAATCCGGTCAGACAGTCCCAGACAAAGCGATAGCGCGGATTCGCCGGCCGCACAAAAGTCAGGAACAAAGCCCAAATCAGCAACGGAAAATACAGATTTTCACTCAATAGCCGGATGGGCAACAAGAATTGGAACGGTATCAGGCTGGTGATCACAATCAGAACCAGACTGGTCTTGTTGTCAAAGAAACGACGCGCCAGAAAATATATCGGAAAGACTAGGCTGGAGGCAGCCAGAGCGTTAATTAACTTGATACCTTCATAGGCATAATCGCGGATGGAATAAACGGCCATCAGGGACAACGGGTAAAACGGCGGGTAATGGGTGGTAAATTCTGTGGCTGAGCGCAGGAAAATGCCTTCGTTGAAATATTGCAACATATAGAGGTACTTCGTTTCTCCCACATCCTTCAACATACCGTAGCCAAGCGGAAGCACAAACAGCACCTTTATCAGCAGGCTGGCCGCGAAAACAACCATCACGATCTTCATC
This sequence comes from Anaerolineaceae bacterium UBA5211, assembly GCA_002412595.1. GTDB lineage: Bacteria > Chloroflexota > Anaerolineae > Anaerolineales > Anaerolineaceae > Pelolinea. Next base: position 38,896 of record DHVJ01000047.1, on the reverse strand, counting down.
TCGGAAATCATAAGGGCCGGCACAGACAGCTGCGGCTTTTCCAGAAAATGAACACAATACCAAATAAACGCAAAAAAGAAAGTTTGCAGACTCACCAGCAGCAGCCAGAACAAAGTCGGCTTTAGATTCCGGTAAATAGCTAAATAATCGCCAAAAAAGCCATCCGGCTGCACCAGCAAGCCGCTCAGGCCTATAAGCACAAGGATACTGAGAATCAACACCAGCCATAAGCTGCTTTCATGCTTCAATACTTTACGAGGAAAGGTTTCCCCTTTTTTCAGCGCACGAATGGATTGGATCGTCAGGATCAGCACAGCCGTGCAAACCAGCAACAATGCGCCCAGCAAAACCAGGCGTTCGGCTGAATAATGCAGCCAAACGCGTTCCTGTAAGTTGGATACTTGCACTAGGTTATAGACAAAAAGACTGACTGTTTCTAACGTGGTTAGAACAAAATAAAAAATGATCCACATGGTTATCTGTATAAGTCCGTGGTTCTTTAGTTTTTTACAACTTGGTCAAACAATATTTCTTCACCTAATCTTATCATTACCTCTCTAAATTGGAACAGCTTTTGGTTTTTTCAGCCAATGTGGTCAAACTGGAATAAAAAAAGCGCCGAATCTTTCGATCAGACGCTTCTCTTTTTTCATCGGACAGGCTTCATTCAACTGCCGGGTTGAGTACCGGCAATCAGGTCATAAACCTTTTGTTCGATCTCTTTCTGAACCGTCTCCGAGTATTTGCGCTTTTGGTTGTCAAAGAAATCATAAATATCGCGGATATTCATGATCCGGGTTTTAGGCTTGCAGGTATCCTTGTAAATTACTACCAATTTAGGGTTGGAAAAAATCGTTACCGGCAGCACAGATTGACCGATGGCATTTCCCAATTTCTTGCTGGCACGTTCAAATTCAGGTCCGGGATCTTTGAAGGCTTTGCGCTCCGGATTTTCGGCGATGGGTTGGGTTGCAAAAACCCCGCCCGGCCCTACAAGAACCTGCGGAATGACAAAATCCGTATCCGGCGGCTTAACTTCCGAGAAATACGCCCATTCATCGCTCAGGTCATGTAAACGCGCGTAGATGGCTTTGGTGTAATCATTCTTGCGCGGGGGATCAAAAGGTTCACCTTTTACAATCGTTGTCACTCTATAATAAGTGGTTTTCCGCAGCGGAATCTTCATAACTACAGCCATGGCAATATACAACAACATGCCTGAACCCGCAACTACAAGCGAATAGGTTTGTATATCGCGGTATCGTACCGGCCAACGGGCTTCAATCATTTCATTAAAGAAAAATGCTGAAAAGAAACCTGCGACTCCTACGATCATGATCCCTACACCGATGATCAATAAAATAAAGGGCAACGTTTTACGCTTCTCCGGGGAAACTAATTGTTTTGGAATCTGAATCTCATTGCGAATAAAACGCATGATATGTTTTCTCCTGGTTTTCCCCGGTAATTATAATCATTGAAAATGGCTAAAGGAACAAACGGGGAATTGATAAGTGCATTCTTAGATAATAAAAAGCACTGAGGATGGGCCATGAAAAGACCCATCCTCAGTAATACCAATATTTACGCAGCTACAGCTGCAGTCTTAATACCTTTTAAGTAACGCAGACGGAACACAATCGTGATCGCGACGATGATCGCACAGAACGCGATCAAACCGGGCATACCAATCTTGCCATAATTTTCGCCCAATAAACCAGCCACCAGCAATTCGGGGCAGAGGTGGTTGAACCAGGAGGTAACTCCGGTTCCTTCAACTACTGTCACGCTACCGGTCGCTACAGCAACCATGGATGACCATTTGGCAACACCAATCATTGCGGCGATGGTGCCGTAGATACCCATTAGAGTTGTAGTGATCAGGGTGCGAACCAAGTCGAATTTATTAGGAGCCACGACGAAGACCCAGAAGAACAGCAGGGAGGGCAGGTCGGCTAAAGGATGGTTGACGGAGCCGGGGATGACGAAGGCCATGATCAGCAGGATCGGGACCATCAAAACGGTGGTCGCCAGAACGGTGGTGTTGCCAACTGCAATAGCGGGATCCACACCGATGTAGATTTGCTTACCGCTGGTTGAGTTCTTCATGAAACTGGCCGCTGCTTCAGAGACAGGTACCAAAGCCTGCATAACGATGCCGGACATCATGGGGATCAGCACCAGTGAGGTTGCCAGGGCAATCATCAGCATGACAATGTCGATCCAGAAATAGCCGGCGCCAATGCCCATGAGCAAACCGATAACACCGCCCAATACGGCAGGTTCACCGATTACACCAAATTTATCCTGAATGTAATCAGGAGTAATTTTCGCTTCCAAACCGGTTTTGTCAAGCAATTTGCCGACATAATGGCCGAATGCACCCCACACCACGTTAGTGCCCTGATAGAAGGATAAGCCTTCAAAACCCAAATCCGAGCAGTAACCGCGCTGGGCGTTGAAATCGGACATCATCAGGTTGAACCATGCCAGGAAGGTAGCGAAAACCAGACCGGCAATGATGTTGTTGGTCAGACCATAAACGATCAAGCAAGCGATAATGGCTTCCCAGAAATCCCAAATATTCAGGTTCAGGGTGTCGGTCATGCTGGTGAAGATCATAACCAGGTTGACAGCCAAACTGAGCAGAACAACCACATAAGCCCAAGGAGAACTCCAGGCAAATGAAGCGAAAGCAGCCCAACCGATGTCGGTGTAGGTGAACACACCGCCGAAACGGGTTGCTAAAGCTTCAGCTGCAGGCGCTACTGAGCCGAGGAAGTAATCGACCACGATATAGACACCATTGAAGCCCACTGCGATCATCAGACCGTTGCGTACGGCCTTCATGAATCCCAAGCGTACAACTAATCCAATCACTGTGAACACGATAAAGATCATAAAAAGTGGTCCCGCGTTCATGACCGGATCGAGAATAGCATTTACAAATCCCAAATCCATTGTATCTCTCCTATTAGTTATTTAACTCCAGATAAAACATTGCTTACCGATAAAATCTCCTGATTCCCTCCACCTCCTCTCATCTTTTAATAAATAATCCATAAAAAAATGGCGGTACTATTGCCCTAAACCTAACTCGGCGATATATGCAAAGATGTCATCGTACAATTTTTCCTGACCTACGGTGCTGATCAGGGGTACGCCGCTGAAGACTTTTACGTCATCGCGCGCTCCTGTTTGTGCTGTCGCCACAATCAAATCCGGCTTCATGCTTTCAACCAACATATTGATGTCAGCGATTTTGCCTTTTTTGGTCACGACTTTTATCTTGCGGCGTTTGGCTTCATTTTCCAATTTCACAGCTGCGAGATTGGAGGTTGCGATTGATGAACCGCACATTACTAAAATAACTGCTGGTCTTCCCATTTCTAAAATCTCCTTTTCTTAAATAAATAGGTGCTAAAGTATTAGCGCCATTATTTCGCAACAAATTCTTTCATATACACAACGAGCTCTTCCATATCCTCAGGTAAACCCACTGAGATGCGGAAATAAGCATCCGGCTCAAGCCCGGCCTTTTTGGCAAAACTGCGCACGAAGAATCCCATCTCCAACAGGTAATCCACGCATTCGGTGGCAGTCTTTCCGGAATCTTTAACATTCACCATCACAAAGTTGGCCTGTGAAGGAATTGGCTTGAACCCGGGGATTTTAGCCAATTCAGCAGTGAGCCAATCCCGCGTGTCAGTCAGTTTCTTGAAAATCTGGCGGCATTCATTCAGATGATCCATGGCCGCTTCACCGGCTGCCATAGCCGCGAGATTGATGTTGAAAATGTGGCGGGAGCGGTTGATGTAACGTACCAATTCCGGGGTGGCCAACATATAACCCAGGCGGATACCTGCCAGGCAGAAGCCTTTGCTGAAAGTGCGCATGACGATCAGGTTGTCATACTGGTTAACCCATTCCGAAACAGAGGTACCAGCATCCGCCATTTCAATATAGGCTTCGTCCACAATGATCAGCTTGCCGGTTTCCAACATGCGGGTGATCTCTTCGCGCGGCATAACAGTTCCCATGGGATTATTGGGCCGCGAGAGCAGCACAAACTTGGTATTTTCGGAAATGGCAGCCATGACCTGGTCGGCAGCTTTATCCAAACCGGCCGATAATTGCGCAAACTTAATCTTCCAGCCAAAAAATTTCAAGCGGGGCACATAAGCGGAATAATCGGGCTGCAGTAAAACAGCTTCATCTTTATCAGGAGCAGCCATGAGCACCTGGAAAAGCAGATCCAGCAATTCAATGGAACCGTTGCCTAAGGCAACGTTCTCAGCTTTGACCGAACAATAAGCAGCTATCTTTTCACGCAGTGATAAAGCATAAGCAGCATCTTCAGCATAGTAGTTGGCCTTATCGGCAACACTGCGAATGGCTTCCTGAATTGCCGGGATTGGCGCGTAATTGGATTCATTGGACATTTCACGGCGGATGGTGGGATCCTGCCAACACTGCGTGACATGGATTTGATCATAGTCAGGAATGTCAAATAAACGAGGATTCACAATTTCTTTGAGGTTCATATAAATAAAGTCTCCTTAAACAATTAATAAATTAGCGCATTCTTGCGCGGATGATCTCAATGATCGGTTCCGGGTCCCCGCTATTCTTAAAATCAATCAAAACCTGGGGAGCTTCCATCAGGGTGGAAAACGCGCGCAGGAAGTCCACGTGTTCTGAGGCATCCTCAATGGTCAGCATAAAAACCAGTTCAGCGCTCACCAAGCCGCCTTCACCTCCCATAGGGTCAAAGGTCACCGGGTCTTTTAAAATTGCGATCGTCAATGAGGGTTTGATGGTCCATTCCGCGTCCGCGTGCGGGACTGCTACTTCAATTTCGGGGGTGTGCAGTCCGGTGGGGTATTTAGCTTCCCGTTCCAGAATGGCTTGACAATAGCCGGGCCGGGCATATCCGGCCGCGATGGCTGCATCAGATAACTCCTGCAGCACTTCTTCTTTGCTTGTTTTACTGCTCTTAATGACAATTAGATTCGATAATAGATCAGCCGCCACGTTTGATGACACCTCTGCTTTATAGATTTTTATTGAATGCTTAAAACAAAATAATGACTTAAAAAATAATCTGATTGTTTAAAATATCTTCAAGCATTATACAAACTGAAGGCCGAATCGAGATGTGTGCTTCTTGCCATAATTTGTTGTGACAATATTGAACTGTGTATGATAAAATCCAGAGCATGTTAACGCACGCTCCCGAGATCAATATCCGCCAGCAATCCATCCTGCGCGCCCTGCTCTCGACAAACGGCAAAGCCACCTTATCCGAGCTTTCCGATCAAACCGGGTTAAGCCCGCGCGTGATCCGCTACAACATGGAAGTGGTGCGCTCCTGGTTAAAAAGCGCCGAGGTCAATTTCATCAATCGCCCCGGTTACGGCGTGGAAGTGGTAGCCTCTCAGGAAAAGAAACGCAACCTGCTGGAGATCATCAACAATCTGGAAGACTGCGATATCGTGCTTTCCCGACAGGAACGCGTGCGCATTATCCTGCTCTATCTGTTGCTGGTGGAAGAGCCCATTTCTACCAAGCAGTTGGTGGAAGTCGAAGACTTTTCCCGCTCCACCCTGTTCAAAGACATTTGCGAAGTGGAAGCCTGGCTGAGTAATTTCGGTTTGAAATTACAGCGCAAATCAGCCAAAGGATTGTGGATTGAGGGCCTGGAAGAATCACGCCGTTTCGCATTGGTGCGGCTGCTGCGCGAAGAACTGGGGGACAAATACTGGTACCAGCTCTCCAATGTTTTCCTGCACGCCAATAAGTTCTCGAATTCCTGCATCTCCAGCCGCTTTGAGCTATTTATTAACCAGCTGGAACTGCCTTTCTGCCGGCGCGTGATCCATCAAATCGAGGAAAATATCAGCATTTCCATGTCTGTCATCGCCCAAGCCGAAATCATGGTTTACCTGGGTGTAGCCATCCTGGCTATGCGTATCGGCAACGTCATCGAAGGTGAGGTTGATCCGGAAGTGCGCAACAGTGATGAATTTACCGTGATCCAAATCATCGGTTATCAGATCGAAAAGAAATATGATATTGAGGTCAGCGAAAAGGAATTGGAGATCATCGCCGCGCTGATCATGAGCACCAAATGGGATAATTATTACTTGCTTGAAAGTGAATTCGAGCATACTCCCCCGTCTGCATCCCTAAAAAGCGAGAAAATCGCCGTCAGTATCGTCAATATCTGCTCCATGCGACTGCACCCCATGCTGAAAATCGACCATGTCCTGATCCGCGAGATTTCCCACCACCTGGATTACGCAATTTTTCGTCTGCAGCATCATATTCCCATCCGCAATTCGAATTTGACAACCATTCAGGAAAGGTACGCCCAAATTTACCGCGTGGCAGAGAGCAGCATTTTTGTGTTGGAAAACGAGATCAATATCCACGTGCCGGAAGAGGAAATCGGCTTTATTGCCATGTACCTGCTGGCCGGCCTGGAACGGCTGCGCACTGTTGAGGACTCGCGCCTATCTGTCATCATTGCCAATGATGGCACCCGTTCCAAAAGTTCCCTGCTAAAATCTCGCCTGGAATATGAATTTCCCAACCTGAAAGTTATGCAAATCATCAACACTTTTGAGCAGCTGCCGGAAACCTCGCAGCGTGCGGAAGCCATTATCAGCACCTTGGCAATTGACAATCCATCCCTGCCGGTGATTGAAGTCAGCCCTTTTTTGGAAAGCGAAGATATCAAAAATATCCAGCGTTGGGTTACCGAAAAAAACCAGAGCAAGCGTCGCCACCGCCTGGCCGGTCTGGACCAGCAAAATTCCCTGGTTGACCTGCTCAAAATGCCCTATATCAGCCTGGCCTCATCCGTCGATACCTGGCAGGACATGGTGCGCATTGCCAGCGAACCGCTGATCCAGAATGCCTGCATCCAGCCGCGCTATTTGGATGCCATGATCGACCTGATTGAGAACCATGGATTTTATATGTATATGGGCTCAGGCACATTGCTGCTGCACGCCAAACCCACCGACGGCGTCAACCAATTGTGCATGAGTATGATGCGCCTTTCAAAACCTTTTCAGTACGAGGGTGCGCACATACCGGATGTTGACCTGATATTTGTTTTAGGCGCGACCGATGATAATTCCCACTTGACGGCTCTATTCCAATTGAATGAATTGGTGCAAATTCCGCAATTCATGCAGGATATGCGCGCCGCCGAAAGACCCGCCGAGATCATTCATCTACTATGGGAATGGCTGCCAAAACTGACCGGAGAAATTTAGACGGCGATTTTCTCGCAATTATCATTGTTTTCAGGAGATTTTTTCCAATAAAGTTCTTTTTTGTCACATGTATTTGTTACAAAATCAGAACAAGCATTATCCACAGCCGTATTCTATAATCTAATCGTCCCGGTCAGATGTGCTGCGCGCAATAAAGACCGGATAAGCACCTTGAATTTAATCTGGAGTGATAAATGGTTGAAACTGAATTAACTTTAAATAACGATCAGGGGCTGCACGCACGGCCAGCCGACCTTTTTGTGCGCACAGCCAATAAATTCAAAAGCAACATCACCGTACGCAACCTCTCCACCGGCTCAAACGATGTTAACGCCAAAAGTATTCTGCGCATCCTTTCACTGGGCGTTTACAGCGGCCACACCATCCAGGTGATGGCTGACGGCGAAGATGAAGGCCAGGCTATTGAAGAAATCTGTTCCCTGGTCAACCAAAATTTCGAATAAATCCGCGATATTCGCGGAAAAATTTTGTCCGGCGGAGAAATAATGCCCACACCTTTAAACCCGTTCCAAATGGCTCAACAACAGTTCGACCATGTCGCTGATATGCTCAAATTAAGCCCGACCGTGCGCGAATTCCTGCGCTGGCCGCAGCGCGAGTTTCACTTCCGCATTCCGGTGCGCATGGATTCCGGCGAGGTACGCATCTTCCAGGGCTACCGCGTGCAGCATAACGACGCGCGCGGGCCCAACAAAGGCGGGCTGCGCTTCCATCCCTCCGAGACCATCGATTCGGTGCGCGCCCTGGCCACCTGGATGACCTGGAAATGCGCAGTGGCGGATATTCCCCTGGGCGGCGGAAAGGGCGGCGTTATCGTTGACCCCTCCACCCTTTCCAACAGCGAGAAAGAACGGCTGGTGCGCGGCTGGGTGCAGCAGATGTGGAAAAACATCGGGCCGCGCCAGGACGTCCCAGCCCCCGACGTGGGCACCACCCCGCAAATGATGGGCTGGATGATGGATGAATATTCCAAACTGACAGGTGAATACACGCCCGGCGTCATCACCGGCAAGCCGGTGGGCGGCGGCGGTTCGTTGGGCCGCACGGAGGCCACCGGTTTCGGCGTAGTGTATGCCATCCGCGAAGCCATGCAGCACATCAAGCTGGACAGCGGCAAGACCCGCGCCGCCATTCAGGGCTTCGGCAACGTAGCCCAATACGCAGCCATCGGCTACAAAGAGATTTTGGGCGGTGAGGTAGTATGCGTGTCCTATTGGGACCGCGACGACCGCGCCTCCTATACCGTCAGCAAGGAAAAAGGTTTCGACCCGCTCTTCCTGCAGAGCATCACCGACCAATACGGCAGCATCCATAAGGCCAAAGCAGTGGAAGCCGGCTACAAAATTGAAGACGCCAATGCCTGGTTGAGCAAAGACGTGGACGTGCTCATTCCCGCCGCGCTGGAAGGGCAGATCAATGCCCAAAACGTGAGTGAAATCAGCACGCAGGTCAAGATCATCGCGGAAGGCGCCAACGGCCCCACCACCCCGGATGCCGACACAATTATCCGCGAACGCGGCATCTTCATGCTGCCCGACTTCCTGTGCAACAGCGGCGGTGGGACAGTTTCTTATTTTGAATCTGTGCAGAATGACATGAATTATTACTGGCCCAAAGATGAGGTTCTGGAAAAAGAAGACCACATCCTGACCGGCGCTTTTCATGCCGTGCTGGATATGGCTCTCTCAGAAAAAGCTTATATGCGCGACGCGGCTTATATGGTTGCCATCGCCCGTGTGGTCAAGGCCATGCAATTGCGCGGCTGGATATAACATAATTTAAACATTACCCCCGGGATATCTCCTTTTCAAGGAAACAGCTCACGAATCGTGAGCTGTTTCTGTTAAGTATTTAAAACAATTCTGTTATTGAATATTTTGTTTTATTAAGCTTATTGAATTAACTTGGATAGGTTTTCAATGACTTTTTCGATACAATCAGAAGGTGCTTTATCAACAATGCGCACATTACGTACTTTCCAATCAATCGTCCTGATCTGATCGGATAAAATCACTCCTGTAACATTCAATCCAGCCGGTATATCCACCTCAAATGGATAACCCTTTTTCTGATTGGTGATTGCACAGACCATAGCCAAGCCAGTAATCTTGTTGTATGGAAAAGGGGTAATTACAATCGCCCTGCGATAGCCAGTCTGCTCATGCCCCTGTGTGTTATCAAAATCAAGTTTGATTAAATCACCCCGCTCAGGAACATCCATACTAGATTATTTCCTTCCCTTTCGATTCTCCGTAATCGAAAAGTTCATGTTTATTCTCATCTGTAATACAAGCAAGCATGTCTTCTAACGTCTGACCACGTTTAATAATTAAACGGTTGTCCGATATTTCCAGAGATACATTTGAGTTTTCTTCAACTCCAAGTTGGGCAGCAAATATTTGGGGAATTCTTAATGCCAAGCTATTGCCCCATTTTTTTATTTTTGCGTACATCATTTCGACCTCTTTGTCTGTATATACAATATATATACAACGGTTTCTGAGTCATGTCAATGATGAACCTTCAAACCTTGATTAATACAAAGGAATTTTTTTACCTGGGCATGATCTTGAACAGGCGGTATTTCGTCATGGTATCGGGAAAATCGTACACCATCACAGCCCAATCGTAAGCACCCTCATAAATGCCCGGATAAGTGCGCGAGAAGACGTTAGCCTCCTGCGGCACCAGGATATAGGCGACTTTGCCCTGCGGGTACTGCAGCGCGGCCGTGAAATCGGTATCGTTGGTGATCATCAGGCGTTTCGGATACTGCACGGCCAGGATGACATAATAGCTCTTGTTGGCGTCCACCATGACCAGGCCCTCATCCGAAACCTCATCCACTTTAGCTGCCAGGATGGGCGCGTCGTGCCGGAATGTGTAATAACTGTCATTCGCGCGCCGCTCTGCTTCGCTGGCCGGGTCGTTCATCAAATAAGCTCCCAGGCGCTGCATATCTCCGCCGGCGTTCTCATCCGAGTACATGGTGGCTACAGAAATGGGAATACTGGCCGCAAACAGGATGATCAGCAGAGCCACCAGGACATTCCGCCAGCGCCCCTGCAGGATGCGGTACAGCATGCCGATTTCGATCGCGCCGTAGGGGATGGCATAGAACCAGTAGCGCAGCCAGGTGGCCAGCGAACCGCTGAAGACCTGATAGGCGCTGAAAGCCGGGATGCTCAAGAGGATAAACAGCAGGCCGACCATCTTGCGGTTGCGCTGTACAAAGGCAGTCAACAGCACAATCACCGATCCCACCAGGAATGCGATGTTCTGTTGGGCCAGGCGTTCGAAGGTGTAAGAAATTGTGTAAAAGATGTTGCCCCAGGCCAAGAACAACGGATGGGTCACACCGGCATTGCTGGCGATATCGGTAGCGTTGGCCAGGCTGTACTCACTCTGCAGGAAATACAGCGGGCTGTCCATCACGATCCAGTTCAGGAACAGCCAGATGGCCACCGCGTAAGCCGGCGGAACCAGCACCGCCAGCAGGCGCCCTTCCATCTCATCGCGCCATTCCCCCGATTCCGGCCAATACACCAGCACCAGCGCCACCGCCACGCCCATGATCAGCGCCAGGGCTTCATAGCGCACCAGAAAACCAGCCGCCAGCCCAACGCCGCAAATCACCCAGGATTTGGTGCCGTAGGGCATTTGCATGTAACCCCAGATCACCACCAGGATAAAGAACAGGATAATGGGTTCGGCCATGCCGCTGGCGCACAGAAAAACGTAGTTGGGATGCAGCATGGTCAGCGCCAGCAGCACCCAGCGCACCTTCTCCGGCACTTTCAGCCGTCCTAAAACGACGTCCAGCATCATCAGCGATCCGGCGCCGAACAGCGCGGAAATGATCGGCCCGGCCATGATGGTCAGGCCCAAGGGTTTCAGGAACGGCAGCAGCGGAAGCTGTAAAAGGCTAGGCAGCGGCGGCCAAATGAAGCCGATAGCTGCCAGGTGCGGGTCGCGCGAATAGAGCACGTAATAGGCATTGGCCGTGCGCGACAGCGCGTCGCCGTTACCTAGATAAACCACCCAATTCAATATCACGCTGGCGATCAAGTAGAAGATCAGACTCACCCAAAAGACCCAACGCGTCTCACGCCCTGAAATCTCGACGCGCTCCAGCAAACTGCGGCGGTCTTTCTGCGGACGCAGCTTGGAAGCGGCCGGCAAGCGCGAGAATATTTCACCGCGGTTCATGCAGCCTGCTCCTTATTATCTTCCTCACTCAAACCGTGAATGGTTTTCTCCCAGTAATGTGGTTTGGTCAGCAATTGGATAAAGCCTTTCCAGGCGCCAATGCTCATCAAAGCCCAATAAGCCGGGCTAAAGAGCGTCACGCGCACCATATCATAATACTTGCGCCGCATCGCGCCGGCGATGTTAACATAAGTAAACACAAAATTGCCGATATAAAGGCAGATTGCGCCGATGAAGAAGATCAGGCCGGGAAATAACAGCTGGATCAAATCCCAGCGGAAGAAATACCAGGCCGAGGTCATCAGCCAGTAAATCGGGTTGACCAGCAGCGAAAAGAAGGTGCCGCCAATCAACAGTTGGAAGCTAAAGAAAGCCCGCGGGCCAATTTCCCTCATTAATTTAACCGGATGGCGCATATGCACCAGCCAGGTTTGGATGTAACCTTTGATCCAGCGCGAACGCTGGCGGACCCAGTTGCCCACGCGGCTGTTGGCTTCCTCGTACGTAGTGCTGTCCACGATGCGGGTGCGGTAGCCGCGCTTGTACAGGCGGATGCCCAAGTCGGCATCCTCGGTCACGTTATATGGATCCCAGGCACCCACCTCGATCAGTGAAAAGGTCTTAAAATGGTTGGAGGTGCCGCCCAATGGGATGGGTGCGTGCGCATCGTCCAACCCCGGCAGCAGCAGGTCAAACCACATGGAATATTCAGAAGTGAACCACTGGGTGAGCACGTTCTGGGTGCGGTTGTAATAATTCAATTTAGCCTGCACACACACCACATCCGCCGGCACCTTTTGGAAAGCAACCACCACACGTTTGAGCTGGTCGCGTTCAGGCAGGTCTTCGGCATCATAGATCACCAAATATTCGCCGCGCGCGTGGATCAAGCCATAGTTGCAAGCTTTAGGCTTGGTCTTGGGCTGCGCATCCGGCACCACCACCGCGTGAATAAAGTCCGGCGGCTCAGCCAGATAAAAAGCGTCGATGGTTTCGCTGTCCTCTGCTTCCATTAATATCTTGATATCCAGCTTGGTAGCCGGATAATCCAATTCTCCCAGACGTTTGAGCAGCTTGGGCAGTACTCGAGCTTCCTTAAAAACCGGTACCAGAATGGTGTATATGGGCAAGTCGCGGTCATTGAGGGCAGCCACATCTTCATCCGTCACACCCACTTCCAGGTCGCTGCTGATAGCATTGCTGATCATCACGGCTTTGTAGCCTGTGAAGAGCAGGTAGAAAATGCTGACCAGCGAGTTGGTCACCACCAGATAGCTGACGTAATCCAGCGCCAGCCAGACCGCTGAAATTGCCAAAAAAGCAAAGAAAACGATCACCTGGCCGCGGCTGAAAACGTGGAAGGCGGAATCTTCAGGGGAGCGTTTGAGCAGCTCGGAGGTACTTTTATCCAAATAATCTTCATGATAGAGGCGTTCCATAGCCAGGTCAAAGTCATTCTCGCTCACCAGAATAGGTGTAACTGTTTTGCCCAGGGCCTCTTCCACGCTGCGCTTACCCTGTTCGTTGAGCGGATCCACCATGGCCAGGTAAACCTGATCATCACTGACCGCCAACGGCAGCAGTCCCTCGCGGCGTTCTTCTTCCGCGTCCAGCAGGCGGGCAGCTTCCTCGCTCAGCGCTGCCGCAGAAAGGTCAAACAGCGGTAAATGGGCCTGATGTGCCAGAAAGGCATATAGCTCCGCTTCGCTGATGTAGCCGCGGTGCACCAATGCCCGCCCCAGGCGGATGTTGGCATTTTGCGCCAGCGCCAGGGCGTTGTTCAACTGGCTCAGGGTGATGCGCCCGGCTAGCAGCAGGGAGGTGCCCAGGTTCATCTGCCCCAACAGGCGCTGGATGGCATCTTCGATATCCGCACGCGCAGCCAGACAAGGAATGATGTTCTGCCCCAGCAGGTAAGTCAGTTCCTGCTGGGGCGCTTCATATAAAGGATTGGCGAATGCTACCTTAAGGCCGTCCGCTTCTTGAGCAACCGGGATAGCCGTCAGACGCCGGGCGGTGTTCAAATCCAGCAGGCGCGCGGCGTTAGCGTCCAGCTTCTCCTGCCAGCGCCGGGTTTTTCGCAGTTGTCCCAAGGCATCAAAGCTCTCTTCGTGCAATTCCACTAACCCCAGATCCAGCAGCTCAATACCTTTAACAGCTGCCAGGCTGGGATACAAATCGGCAGCGGGGACATTCAAGTCCAGCAAAGCCTGGTCCAACGGCCGGCTTTGCTCGCTAACCGCCGCGGCGGCCCGCAGGGCATCGGCCTGTGTAATCAGTCCGGCGCTTACCAGCGCATCGGTATATTGAAAAATGAGCCCGGTATCTGGAGTGCTGCGGCTGAAACGGTAAAAGCGGTTCAAAGCCGAAAGCAGCGCCGTCTCCGGCACCAGCAGCGGCCAGACACGCTTGCCGCTGTGCGCAGCAACCTGTTCCAGCGCATCGCAGCTATGTAAATCGCTTACGGCCACCCACAAGTCGCCTTGATTTTCAAAAAGCGGCAGCAGCTTGCGCTCCAGAGCTAGTTCGGCCGGCAGCAAACGCATCAGGTTCTCATCAAACTGGAAATACTCCAAAGAAATATACGGAATGCCGCTGATCAGGCTGTACACTTCCGCCAGGTCAAGTTCATTCAAGAGGTTAGCTTCCAGCAGCGAGGCCGGCAAATCTTCATCTTGGACACCCTTTTCGCGCTGTTCGTCCAGTTGGTCGCGCTGAAGCAAAGCCGTATTGAGTAAAAATTCACCGAAAGTCATCGCGGTGACCTGCGGCCCGGCATCGGTCCCGCGGGCGCGCAGTGTGTTCTGTGCTGACTTTTGCAGTTTCCGGATCAACTCAGCGTCCATCAGGCGTGCTTCCACCTGCCCGCCGCTGAAAGTGCGCGCCAGCGTCAGCACGTCCTCATTGACCGCCAGCATACCCAGCACCAGTGTGTTGCCTTCCCAATTCAAAGGAACCAGGTCAAACTGCAGCAGCATCTGTTCCGGCAAGATATCCCACAAAGCGCTCACACGCGTTTCAATATCGGCCGGCAGGTCGCGCGCATGCACCGCAGTGACCCCGCTCACTTCGGCTGCCGCCTCCAGCCAACCCTCTGCCTTCAGGCCAAACTGTTCCTTTAATATTGTCGCCAGGGAAATTCCGCTGCGCGCCTGGAGCTCCTGCGCCAGCGCCAGCTCATCCGCGCGCATGTATTTTTCAGCCACCAGCCAGTTAGCCACGCGCAGTTCGTTGACCAGCCCTGTTTCTAACGGTTGCGGCCGGTAGATCTCTTTGCGCAGCAGTGCATAAGTGCCCGGGTCACAGGCCACCAGGCGGTAATGAATATCCAACTCGCCCAGGTCCACATCGGCCATCAAAGCGCGCTCAGCGCTGACCGCCAGATAAAGCGTACTGCCAAGCCACCACAGCGGTAAAACACCCAGGGCTTCCGCCTGCTCGAAAAGCAGAAATAAATTCATGCCATCCAGCGGGCTGGCGCTGCGCGCGCGCAGGTGCGGCAGGTTGGCGCACAAGCCCAATGCTTCGGCGTACTGCTCAGTGCTGATCCAGCGTTTTGCCAGCGCGACCTGGCCGATATCCTTGTTTTCTTCTGGCGGTGTCAGCGCCGCACGGGCCTGATTTTCGCGCAGCAGCCCCAGCAAACGCAGCGCTTTTTCCATGGAAAGCGGCTGGGGGGATTCCTGCGGCGACTGGTAAAGCACCCGGCGTGCGGCGCGCACATCCGGCAGCGAAGCCTGCACCACATCCAACGGATAACGCAGTGTGCGCTGCAGCGCTGCAATGCCGGCGCGCGTGAGCGGATAGGCGCAAGCCGCCAGCAAGCGGTTATCACTTAAAGTCAGCGGAACCAGCTCAAAATCCCGCGCAATCTTTTGAGGTACCAAACGTGCCGCATAAGCTCCCGCCGCAATGCCGTTGATCTGGTAATTCAGATGGGTAAATTGAGCTGCCATGTTATCCGTTTATATAATAAATATGGATGCCATCGCCGGAAAAAGAATACGCCAATTCCCGGTAGGTTTGCGCGAGATCATCAGTCTTTCTTTTTATCAACCGAATCACGGTAGATATCGCTGTCCGCATCATCGTTTTTAACAATACGTTCGCGCAATGCCAGGTAGGTTACCACCACGACCACAATCAGCAGCGGGATGGAAAAATATCCTACCAGCATGCTGATAAACAGGGCCAGCCAGATGATCAAGGTAAATAGCACCGAGATATTGACCGTGATGATCTTTTTAATCCGTTCCCAGGTTTGATGATCTTCAGTTTGATTGGTCAATTTATTAATCCAATTTAATTTCAAGTTGAATGCTGCGCCTAGATTCATCCACCTGCTTCAACACAAATTGAGGCAGCGCGCGCAGCGCTCCCGGCAGATCCTGCCCGGCGGGCCTGACCCGCACGACCAGGGTAGTGCCGTCCAGCCCCACCAAGTGAAATTCAGCCGCCGCA
This sequence comes from Anaerolineaceae bacterium UBA5211, assembly GCA_002412595.1. GTDB lineage: Bacteria > Chloroflexota > Anaerolineae > Anaerolineales > Anaerolineaceae > Pelolinea. The sequence goes on along the minus strand of DHVJ01000047.1, from coordinate 22,919 downwards.
CCGCTTTCCATGAAAATCTTCTCCACGCGCGGCAGATCATCCATGCTGGCAAAGTTGGCCACTTCCAGGCGCCATTCATCCGGCCCCAGCGCTTCCTCCATCGGTTCGGCAGTATCCAATGCGGGCGTTTCTTCTTCTACCACGCTGCTTTGTTTTTCTGCGACCGCACTGCGCAGGCGCGCAGCCGGCACCACGGACTGGTCCGAGCTGACCGCGAATTTCAGCGCCAGTTCAGCCTGATTAAGCAGCGCATCTTCAGTCACTGCATCGCCCGGGACGCTGGCGATGCCGATGGCCACCTCGGCACGCACCTTGCGGAATATGCGATCCACCAGGCGCAGCGACAGGATCTGCGCGCCTTCAGCGGTGGTCTCAGGCAGGATAATGCCGATCTTCTCCCCAATGAAAGGGATGTCAATATCTTTGCGCAGGCTGTTGATGACCACTTCAACGATCTGCCCGTACAGGTTGGACAGCTCATTATCCGAGATATCTGCCTGTTCCGGCAGCAGCAGTTGGATCAACACCAGCGACAAATCTTTTTTATAACGCACGCTGCGCAGCACCTCGGCCTTCATGCGCTGGTGGGCATACTTCCAACGCAGAATGCCGGTAGATTGGTCATACTGCACCAAATCGTCCAGCAGGTTCTGTTCTTTGCGGAACAGATCTCGCAGACTGCCAATCTGGCGGGCAACCATATTGCCCAGCAGGGAAGTGACCAGGAATATTGCGAATGCCAGTGCGCTGTTGAGCGCCATGCTGCGCCCCAATCCAAACAGGCTGTAACTGATCAACACATAAACCAGTGTTCCGGCCAGCAGGGAAAACCAGGACGCCAACGGGAAAGGGCGGATGACGGACAACACCGCGATGAATATCAATATGGAAATAGCTGCCAGGCTGGTTTGGATGTTCATGGCAACTAAAACGATCGCGGAAAGCACGCACCAGATTAGGATAATGGCGGTGTAAATGGATGTTTTTTGTAAATTGAGGAATGTCTTTTTCATAAGAACCTACCTATCCTTGCCATTCTTTCCGAATGTAACCGCCACATGCAGCACCAGGATCACCAATGTGATCAACAGGATGGCTAAAGCCGCATAAAGGACTCCGTTGGGTTGGAACCACACCGTCAGAGACTGTTCATTTTGTGCCAAAGGCGAAAGCTGTGTGGTTTCCTGAGCCGATTCTTCCGTCCACAGGCTAACCGCCAGTGTATCCGAAGTGGTCAGCGCCAGGTCGCCTACCAACAGCATTGTTTGGCCGGCGTCTCCCAGCTGTGCCGCGGCGGAAAGCAGCCCTTTCTCCGTGTTGCCGCTCACAACCAAGGCCGGTACATGCTTGGCATCAATGAAGGCTTCAATCGTGCCGGTGTCAATCTTACTGGTGTCAATCGTGGGTAGTCCGGCCACTGCTTGGGCTTCACCGCTGACAGGGTCAAAGGGCTGCGGCAGCAGGTCGTTCAACGCCGGAATGGCACTGTTCTTAAGGGGCAGCCCGATATAGATGCGGTAAGGCAGGCTGTCGCTGAATTGATCCGCCTGCGACGCGCTCAGAACCGTGGGTATCAGCTGTTCGCCGGAAGCTACTTCGCCCAGGCGAACAGCCAGGGCGCTCATGGCAGCCGCGTCCGCTGCGCCGGGCGCGTCCGGCAGGACAAAAGCCAGCTGCGAAAGGTCGCTGGCGCCCATATACGTATAAGGAAAGCCGGCAATGTTGGCCGAGACCTGGTCCGGCGCGGTGGGAAAGGTAATTTGCGAATCGCTGACAACTGTCAGCCAGGCACGGTTGTAATGGTCTTCCGTGCAGTAGTTCACATCATTGCTGAAATCATCTGAAAGCTGGATGGAGGATTGGATAGCCAGGTAATTAACCCCGGTATTAAAAAAGCCCAGGGGCAATTGGAAGGATTCGGTGCGGTCGCTGGAATCGCCGCCGTTGATCACCACGCTGCCGACCGGCAGGTCATTGACCGTGATGGTCAGGGTAAAGCGGTCGCCCTGCAGCAGCGCCGAGTGAATGAAATGCAGTTCCAGTACTGCAGCACTGTTATTCTGCCAGAGTGCGCTGAGCGGAATGGCAAAACTGGTTTTCTGCTCACGCGACCCATATACAGCTGTGTCCGTGTAACCCAGGTCATTCAACGTGTACGACACGCTGTTAGCCTGCCCCTCACTTTGAGCCTGCGGTAAATCCAGGATGTAGGCTGTATCCCCGGAGAGGCGCGGGGCTAGGGCTGTACTGGTGAGGGCCTGTCCGGCTTTTTTTACATCAGCCTGTTCCCTGCCGGTCACGGCCAGCAGCAGCGCTCCGCTGTCGAAAGGCGACACCTGCTCGTAGAGCATGCCGCTGCCGGAGGCGCTCGGCTGCAAGCTGCCGCCGGATAGCAATTGGTTCAACCCGCCGGCATCCGCGATGACGATCAGGTTGCCCTGCGGTTTGCTCCTGGCGGCTGCCTCGATGGTCATGCTGTTCACTTCCAGCGGACGCCAGCCGCCGGACAATTCGCCCAGCTTGGCGCTGACGGCTGCCAGGGCGTTCAGCTCACCGATGCCGGGCTGCGCCGGGATCAGCAGGGTGACGCGGTTGGTCACCACCGGGCTGGAATCGATGAAGGGCAGCGGAAAGACGCTCAAGTCTGCTTGCGGCGTGGCCGCGCGGGGCTCCAGTTTCAGAGAAGTACTGCGCTGTACCACTGCCCAGACAGCCGGATTATCTACATCATTGCAAAACTCATTCGAGATGCCCATGTAGAATTCCACGTGCAGGGTGTTGTAGCCAGCTGTTAGATAATCTGCCGGTACATCCACCGCAAGTGATCCACCGGAAGCATTCTCTGCGGTCAACGCCTGGCTGCCCAAACGTACGCCATTCCAATCCACCGCCAGGGTGGACTTTTCATTTAAAGTAGGCGAATGGCTGAATTTAAGGGTAAGTACGGCCGGACTGCCATATTCCCAGCCGGCCGGCAGGTTGATGCCGTAATCGCGGCTGACCAGAACACCCTGAAAAGTGTCGTCGCCGGTCAAGCCGAAGTCTTCCAGCGTGAAAGTGCGCGCTGTTGCCTGCGCCAGAGGTGCTGCCTGAATCAACACGGTGTTTTGTAAGAACAAAATCGCTGTTAGGAGCAGTAACGGAAGTATTTTTTTCCCCTTGGATGGTTGTTTTCTATTGGTCATTAAACCCTCGCCTGTGCCTCTTTAATATCAATATCGATCATCCTCTGGTCAGGATTCTATCGCCATACTTTTTAATATACATTTTCTCTCTGATGTTCGCAAGTGTATATCGGTTCGTAGAATGAGTTTAAAAAAAATATCCGATCATTTACATGACCGGTTTCGCTGCTGGCTCGACTGAGTTACTGATCAATACAACCTTGCGGAGGACCAAAGCGACCAAATTGAACCCCGGCTTCAAAGCCTTTAAGATATAAAGCCATTATAACAAATTGATAGCTTATCCGCTATTTTCGGTGTAAATGTTTACACAATTCATATAACCTAACTTTTTTGATTAAAGACCAGCCCGCCGGGTAAGCGGGCCGGTCATAAACGGGTTAATCAAATCAAATTAGTGTATAGTTTTGCGCCTGGCGCCTTCCAATACCAGGCTTATGCCAAATAGCATCGCGCTGGCGGAGAAGAACAAGCGCTGCCAGCTGGTCAGCGGGGAGGTGTTGTCCACACCCGTCACCGGGATCAGGAACAGCTCTTCCGTCGGGCCGCCGGCCGCGGTCTGCGCGGTCACCGGGATGAAGGCCGTGGTCACTGTGGTCGTACCGCCGCCGCCTCCGCCACCGTCGCCGGGATCACCCGGATCACTGGGATCATCGGGAGTATCAAATCGGCATGAGCCGTCATCCGTATTGGCAACCGGATTGTAGTTCAAAGCCGACAAATTCGTGCATCCATATACTTCAGTTGTCATATAGTGCATGAAAGTTAATTGACGGGTCAACGGGCTGACATCTGTGCCGCTGTTTTCCAGGATAGGCCACAGGAACCAGATCCCCAACTTTCCCATCTCAGTATCGGAAGCGCGGTTGAGAATGGCCGTTGCCATAGCTAATTGGGTCGAATTTAATATTGTGGTTGTACCGTTGGCGCCAGCTCCGTTATTGTTCCCTACTTGTCCGAGCAAATACCAGAATATACGTTCTTCGTTGGTATGGCTCCAGCTTTCCGTTTCGGAGCGTTTGACCCCTTCCAACAAATCATCGATACGTTCAACCGTGCTGCGGCCCAGGCCGGTATCATCTCCTATATTTTCATAGTAATTGAGGATATCGGGGTGCATAGGGCCCTTTAAAACCATGCGATATACCCGTCCCGGATAAATCAATGTATCCGGTTCGCCGCATTCCCATTCATAATTAATTGAAGCGTCATTCGCATCCTGTACACGATAATGTCCATCGGCCGAATAAATTATGACACTGGCTTCCACCGTTCCGTCAATATTTACCAGGTTCAAACCATCATCCAGTTTTCCGCCGGAATTAACAATCACCGTGTCGGCATAGACACCGAGAGTGGTTCCAAAATCCACATTTAATGTCAGCGATTTAATTGAGGAATAACCCGAAATAAGGGTAGGGGCAAGCGCTGTACCCGCATCCTCGACATTGATTGAGCTAAAACTCACAAATGAAAGGTTTTGGGTGTTAATGACCACATCCTCATCATATGTATTTTGCGCCACATACACAGTAGCGCCGGATGGCGCCGCATTCACTGCGGCTTGGAAAGGATTGGCATCTGCGAAACAGGTTACATTAGCCGGACAACTGGTGCCGTCCACGCTATAGCCTTCCCAACGAAGAGTGCCTGGATTCCAGAAGAATGGATCGCTGTTGGTGAGAACCTCAATGGCTTCATTGCTGGAAAGGGAAATTGCTTCTTCCGAATCGTTTTCTAATACAACATTCTGTTCATTTAAGTAAGAAATCACCTCAGAGAGAGATTCCTCGGCCGTAACGTTATCTTCCGAACTTGCCGCGGCAACTTCATTTACTTCATCTAAACTGGTTGCTTGGGTAGTTTCAGCAACCACAAGTGCTGCTGTTGGTGTTTCCAGCACGGGCGTTTCAGTTGTAAGCCCCTCGCCGGTTGGCATTTCTTCGGTAGGTTTGCTTTCTGCTGCTTCAGTTTCTGTCACTTCCACACCCAAATCTGCTTCAGCAGGTTGGGAAGTTTCCGCTACAGTCGCTTCAGGCGTGCTGGTTGAACCCTCGTCTGAATCTGCCTCTGTGCTATTCGAGTCGTTGGTTTCGACTGCGGCAGGGCTGACTCCATCATCCGCAAATACGCTGGAGATGCGGGTAGCCGGCAGTAAACCAATAACCAGCGTTAAAGCTGCCAACAGGTTCGTGATTTTTTTGATAAATATGATTTTTGCCATCTATTCTCCTCTTCGTCTATCTTTAAAGATTGATTATTTGTTAATCTCAGTTCTTAAAAAAAAAGACCGGTCTTTTACCTGACCGGTTTCGCTATTGGCTCTGCGGATCTTCTGGCTGTCTCAAGGTTCTCCCGCACCCTGATAAGCACAAGCGACCAAATCAAAGTTCCGCTTCTTTGCCGTTATTCGTACTATTTTGATATACATTATCTGTTTTTTTACATAAAAGGTCAATGGAAAAATCAGCCATTGCAGGCATATTAACAATTTACTAATAAAAAGGAAAAAGTCCAAATGGGGATGATCGGCCCACTGAAATTCGGGAAACCTGCAAATCGAACCCGGCAATCGCTTTCTTTAACAAAAAGAACCGCTCACTTTTGGATTGCTCAGTGAGCGGTTCTTGATTTACCATTGCCGGCTCACCTTATGGGTGAGCTGGCAATAAGCGAGGCGACCAAACGAGCCTAAAGTTTATATTTCTTGGTCATACCTTCAAGGAATAAAGTAACACCGAACATCATCAAGCCCATATACAGGAACAGCTTCTGGAATCCGGCCAATTCATTGCCGAGGTCAACACCTGTCACCGGGATGATCAACAATTCTTCAGTCGGGCCACCCGCTCCACCCGTGACCGGGATGATACCGGCTGCGCCGCCACCGACGACTGTGGCAGGCACAACACCGCCATCACAGTCATAGCTGCTGGACTGTGAATCGCTGCCGCCGGGCCAATAGACTGTCAGGGTATGGGTCGCAGGACCATCGGTGGTTTGACCCACATTGATGGTCGCTCCAGGCCCGATATTTGCCGAACCGGTCTGTCCATCCAGACTCCAGGACACCGGCACCGTCTTGCTGCTCGGGTTGCTGAACGACCAGGCAAAACGTGCGTTTCCGTTGCTTCCGGTTACACAGGTAGGATCCAGTACCATCTGGGATGGGCAGTCGCCGGCGTAGCATTCCTGTTCAGCTTCGCCTTCGCATTCCAAACCGCCCCATTCAGCTTCCACTACAATCTCACGCGTCTGGGTGCCGGGGCCGCAGTCGGCTGAGCATTCGCTCCATTCGCTCCATTCGCAGTCAATCGGGCAGGGATCCATTTCGCAGGCCAGCGTGGCGCCGTCTGCGTATTCGCATTCCGTGCCGCCAAATTGAGCTTCCTGGATAATCGTGAAGGTCTGTTCACCGGTCGTGCCGCATTCGCCTACACAATCACCCCATTCACCGTAGCAGTCCTCCGGGCAGGGATCCGTGTCGCAGGCTTGTGTAGCGCCTTCATCAAATTCGCATTCCACACCGCCGTACATAGCCGGTTGGGTAATGTGGAAGGTTTGCGTGCCGGTCGTGCCGCACTCGCCTTCGCAGCCGCCCCAATCGCCTTCGCAGTCAATCGGGCAGGGCTGCTCATTGCAGGCGCGCGTGTCCGGGTTGCAGGCGCCGCCGTGTTGGGCAGGCACCAGGATCTGCTGCGTTTGGGTACCGCCGCCGCATTCTGCCGAGCAGGGACCGAAATCGCCTAACACGCAGTCCACCGGGCAGGCAGCTGTGGGGGCACAAGTCTTCAGTCCGCCGCTGCCATCCGGCACCGTACCGCCGGGATAATCGCAGTAGGTCGGGCAGTCTTCTTCAGGCGCGCAGGGATCGTTTTGGCAGGAACGGGTTGCGCCGTTCCCAGCTTCACAGGCTGCGCCGCCGTTTTCAGCCGGTGTAGTGATGGTAAACGTTTGGGTGCCGGTTGTGCCGCAGCCGCCGGAGCATTCACTCCACGATCCAACGCAGTCCACCGGGTCGCGGCAAGGGATGAACCACGCGGTTGGGCAAGCCGCCCCGCCATTTTGCGGGTACTGGTCAATCACGAGATAACGCCAGCAGCCAAAATGTCCGCAGGTGCAATCTCCGTAATGGTATTGGCAGTCCACCGGGGTCGCGGGAGGCCAGCATTTTTCATTTTCCTGGCCGGGCTTCTGGAAGCATTCCAAACCGCCACAGCAGGTGTTGCTGCCACCACAAGGTGAACCTTCTGATTTACAAGTCGGCGCTGGTACTTTGCATTTATTGCCGGTGCAGGTCAACCCATCGCAGCACTCTTCGTTGGCATCGCAGCGGCTGTTTTCAGGTTTGCAGCAAGCCGCGGTGGCATTACAATGATGGGTACCGCAGTTGCCGTCCGGTAAATTCTGTACAGGCTGGCCACACTCGGTCGGGCATTCCACGCGAGGGTCACAACACGGCGGCATGGTGCAGGTCTGGGTCAGGTCTTTGCATTGGCCAGGATTACCCATGTAAAGTGTCCGGGTTTGCGTTCCGGTTCCACATGTTACGGAACAGGCAGACCAATTACTATACCAACAACCACCAACTGTCATACCTGTTACTGGAATACAATCTTCGCCTTCGCATTCTTCCCCTTCGCCGCCGGTATCGCCACCCTCGTTGCCAGTGTCTCCACCTTCGTCGCCAGTGTCTCCACCCTCGTCGCCGGTATCTCCAGTGCCACCAGTATCGCCAGTGCCACCAGTATCGCCAGTGCCACCACCAGTATCGCCGGAGCCGCCGCCCTCACCCCCCGCAGGTGGCTCGCCGCCTTCCTGCGATAGCGAGTCAACCAGGCTGATAGTGCTGAAGTGCGGCAGCGAAAGAATGATGCTTTCCGCTTTGGCAGTTGACAGCTCGTCCACCAGGTTGACGCTGCTGAATTGGGGCAGTGCCAGCGATGTAGATTCATTCTGCATAATGGAACTGGCGCTGACGTTGCTGATCACACTGACCGCCGGAACCGGAACAACACCTAACACGATGAACAGGATTCCGAGCGCGCAAGTGATCCGCTTAAAAATAATTAATGACTTTCTCATACTTCCCTCCACTTATTTTTTTAATATTCTTAAGACTTATTAAACAAATTACCGGCCATCTTCGTACATGACCGGTTTCGCTACTCGCTCCACTATGCACTCCATGGGTTAGGCGGCTTACCCCATTTCAGCGACCATTGATATGCACAGCTTCATCGCTTTCAGTTAGAAAATATGCAATTGTTAATAAATAGTAACGATTTTTTTATAAAAGTCAATAGGCAATATTATTTACAAACCTTAATATTTACAGTTTTATGTTAACGTTTTATTAATTGCACTGCACGTGTTTTTTGGCAATTACACACTTCGGCCCGTGAAGCGCACAGAGCCTGTATCGTAAATCCAGCCAAATATACAGGTAAATTTTTCATTCCCCGGTCTATACACCCATCAAGAGAGAGTTTGGGTGAAGGTGAAATAATTGCGATATCAGCCAGGTCGGCAGCCGCCATATCTCTTTTTTATTTAGAAGAAAGATCAGAGGTAGGGATAAGCGGCTTGAATGCAGATATCCGCTGCTTTCATTCAAATGGATCACTAAGCTCAATGATACAATACTCCCAGCTCAGTCAATCCCTGTATCCGGACGTGAAATCGATGAAAAAATGGATCCTCAGCCTGCTGCCCCTGCTGTTCAGCGCCTGCCAACTCGCGCCCACTCCCGACCCGGCCCTGGCAGCCACCCAAACCGCCCAGCGGGCATTGCTGCATGTCATCGAGGCCACCCTGACCGCCATTCCCAGCATCACACCCATGCCCGGGACCGGCGGAAACGCCGCTGAAGCAGGGCTGCCGCAAATGGCTGCCACGCCCCTGCCCTCACCTACCGGGTCAGATAGCACCGCCATCTCCGACCTGACCGGCATGACCCTGGTGTATATCCCGGCCGGGGAATTTGTGATGGGCACCTCCAAATACGACCGCGATCTGGAAACCAATGAAGTGCCCCAGCATACGGTTAAGCTGGACGCTTACTGGATCAGCCAAACTGAAGTGACCAACGCCATGTACACCCAATGCGTGCAGGCCGGCGCCTGCGTTTACAGCGCCAGCAGCCAGACCAACCCGCGCTACACCGACCCGGCCTTCGCCGACCACCCGGTGGTGTATATCGCCTGGCAGGCCGCCCAGGATTACTGCGCCTGGAGCGGCGGGCGCCTGCCCAGCGAGGCCGAATGGGAGAAGGCCGCGCGCGGCACCGAAGGGTTGAAGTTCGCCTGGGGCAACACCTCCCCCGCCCTCACCCAGGTCAACGCCAACAATGTGATTGGCGACACCAGCCCGGTGGACCAGTACCCCGAAGGCGCCAGCCCATACGGCGTGCTGGATATGGGCGGCAACGTGCGCGAATGGGTGTGGGATTGGTACGACCCCTATTATTACCAGTACGCCCCGGCCGACAACCCCAGCGGGCCGATCAGCGGCGAAAAGAAAGTGCTCAAAGGCGCCAGCTACTCGGATATCTACCGCTTTGCGCGCCCGGCCAACCGCCTGGCGCATGACCCGCACTCTCCCGGTATCAACCGCGGTTTCCGCTGCGTTTACCCCTAGATCACTGCTGTTTCCTTTTTAAAAGCAAAATGAGGGAAGGCCAAGCAAACTTGCTATTAGCACTCATCATCTTCCCACGCCTGAACACAGGCGAATGCGAGCCTACCTTCCCTCAATTTCGATTTTATCTTAAAAGCCCTGGCCATTTCAAGCCAGCGCTGATGGGCACGTTTATTTCAGCTCAATCACCGCGCTGAGGTTCCTGGGCGCATCCGGGTCCAGCCCTTTCAAGCGCGCGCGTTCAAAAGCGATCAGCTGCAGCAGCGGCAGGTAGAGCACATCGCTCCACGGTGCAGGCACCGCTTTGGGCAGGTCCAGGCAGTGTTGCGCCGTCTCCTGCACTTCAGCATCCAACCCCTGCCCCAGCGCCAGCACCCGCGCGCCCAGCGCGCGCATATCCGCCAACAGCGGCGCTTCAAAATGCGCCTTGCAAGGCTCCGTCAACCCAACCACCAGCGAACCTTCATTCACCATCGACATCGGTCCGTGACGGAATTCCATAAACGGGTAGGCTTCCGAATAGCTCAGCGACATTTCTTTCATCTTTAGCATGACCTCGCTGGCTAATCCAAAAAAGCGCCCGCTGCCCAGGAAGAAGAAACGGTCTAAAGCGGCATCCTGCCCGATGACCTGGGATAACTCCCGGCAGGCCGGCAGCAGGCCTTCCCCTGCAGTATAGATCGCCTCAGGCAGGCCGGCCGGAACCGCGCCCGTCAACAGCGTCAATACGGCCAGCATCATGGAGCTGAACGAGCGTGTCTGCGCCACACTGCGCTCCTGCCCGGCCGGCACGACCAGCGCCTGCGTAGCCATCTCCGCCAGCGTGCTGCCTGGGCGGGTGGTTACGGCCAGGCAGGCGCCCCGGCCGCGCTTCAGGAATTGCTCCGCCGCCATGAGCGTCTCAGTGGTTTCTCCGGAACGCGAGACCGCCACCAGCAGGGTCTCCGGTTTATCCTCCAGCCAGATATGGGGCGACTGCCACAACTCAGAAGCCGGCAGCGCCAGCGCGTGCACATGGCCCAATTCTGTCAACAAGCAGGCAGCCCACATGGATAAGTAATGCGTAGATCCGCAGCCGGTGAAAATCACACGCGCATACTCACGCGCTTGCGGCAGAGCCGCCAAGTCCTTTCCCGCCAGCTCCTGCAGGTTGGCCTGCCAGGTCTCCGGTTGGGAAAGGATTTCCGCCTGCGTATATTTTCCAGCTTCCGATGATTTCATGTGCGATCCTCCTGATTGTCGTGCGCCCCTCTCCGATTAAAAAATCCGGGGCTGTGCACCCCTGCTTTGCCTGTATTTTAACGTACAGCCAAAAACTTGTTTTCCTCAAATGAAAGGATGAAATTCCTGTTCCGCTTACCGATGAAAGGCCTGCTGCGGCCGGTCCTTTTGGCTTATAATCTGCGCAAATCCAATTTTTAAGATTATCAGGCAAAAATACACATACCGGGTAAATTCATGAATCAACAACAAAAGTGGTTGGACTATCTGTTCATCGCCCTGGGTTCCCTCATCCAGGCCGTGGCCATGCGCCTGTTCCTCATCCCCGGCTTGATGGTCAGCGGCGGCATCAGCGGCATCGCGCAGATCGTCAACTACTACACCAACCTGCCCATCGGTGTGATGGTGCTGGTGGGCAACCTGCCCCTGCTGGCGCTGGGCTGGCGCTACCTGGGCGGTCGGCGCTTCGCGCTGCGCACCGCCGCGGCTGTGTTCCTCTTCTCAGTCTTCACCGATGGCCTGGCTTTCGTCCTGCCGCGCGGCGGGGTAACGGAAGACGTGCTGCTGGACGCGTTATACGGCGGGGTACTGCTCGGCATCGGCTTGGGATTTGTCTATCGCGGGCGCGGCACCAGCGGCGGTTCCGATATTTTGGGGCGCATCCTCAACCACTACCGCGGAGTTGCCATCTCTCAGGCCTACCTGATCACCGACGGCGCCATTGTGCTGGCTTCCGGTTTTGCCTTTGGCTGGGATCGCGCCTTATACGGTCTGATGGTCATTTACATATCCGGCTTGGCTGCTGAAATGGTCTCGGAAGGCAACAATCTTTACCGCACCACCTTCATCATCACCAATAAACCACAGGAAGTCACCGAGCGCATTTGCACGGTGCTGGAGCGCGGCGTGACCCTCATACCCGGAACGGGTGGTTACACCGGCCAGGCCCGCACCATGTTGTACTGTGTGCTTTCACGCGCAGAAATCAGTGTGCTGAAAACGATCGTGATGGAAATTGACCCGCAGGCTTTCATGGTCATCGGGCAGGCGAACGAAGCTTTGGGGGAAGGCTTCCGCCCCCTGGGGAAAGATTAGCTCAACTCAAGACATGCAGCAGCGCGCCCGCGGCCAATCCCAACTGGCCGGTATGGTAAGTCACGCGTACCCAAAAGCGCGCGCGTGGAAAAGACCGCACAAAGCGGTCATAAGCCAGCATGGTATCCGAGATAAAAAACAGAAAGCCGCCGCTTGCGGCCAGCGCCGCGGCCGGCAGCTGCCAATCCGGGCGGAAAAGGGTCAGAAAGGCTGAAAGCAGCATCAGCGCAATTACGCTGCTGTACATTGCCACGGGTATGCGCATGCGGTTGTGCGTGTTAGAAGCGCGCATGGCGCGGTCCAGGCGGGAATAGATCAGCAGCCATATAAACAGGACAGCCAATCCCAAAATATAGAATACCGGCGTTAGCTGTGGTTGGGGGTGATTGAATGCTAAGATGTAAGCCAGGTGCGCCAGCAGGAAAGCGCCCAGGCCAGGCAGAAAGTAGTGGTGACTGGCCATCAACAAAATATCCCCCATCAACGAAAACAGGAAGCCAATCCCAAAAGTCAGCAGGCTGCCCTGAAAATGGCCCGCGCTGCCAAACCAGACCAACAGCAAAACCATGGTGGCCGGTTTGGTCAGATAACCCACCCGGCGCCAGCCTTGCCAGACGGCCAGCCAATCAGCGGCTGCCAGTGAAACACAGGCCGGCAGCCAGGCATTGATCATGAGCCCTCGTTCAGTCCCGAATAACCCATCTGCTTGAGGAAAGCCGGATTGCTGCGCCAGTTCTTGCTGACCTTCACGCGCAGCTCCAGGTACACCTTGCGCCCCGACATGTTTTCAATAGACGCGCGCGCGGTCTGGCCGATTTCTTTTAACATCAACCCGCCCTTGCCGATCACAATGCCCTTTTGGGAATCTTTTTCCACAAACAGGGTGGCGGAAATGAAAGCCCCTTCTTCGCCTCTTTCCTGGTAATCGTCTATGCGCACCGCTAGCGCGTAGGGCACTTCCTCGCGCAGGTGCTCCAGGGCAGATTCGCGGATCAGGTCCGCGGCAATGTCGCGCTCATACAGATCCGTCACCTGGTCAGGCGGAAAAAGCGCCTCGCCCTGCGGCAGCAGCGCTGTCACGGCTGCCAGCAGCTCCGGCAAACCGTCCCCAGTCAATGCGCTGACCGGCATCTGCGTGATCTTCGGGAACAGACGGGCATAATCGGCCCGCCGTTCAGCCAATACTTCTTCATTGATCAGGTCGGACTTGTTCAGGATTTGGAGCACGGGCGGCAGCTCATGCAATTCTGCCAGCCGCTCCGTGATGATTTGATCTTCTTCATGCGGAGGTTGGTTGGCATCCACCAACCACAGCACCACATCTGCGTTCGCCAAAGCTTCAGCGGCCACTGCGTTCATGCCTTCGCCCAGTTTATTATGCGGCAAGTGCAGCCCGGGGGTATCCACAAACACCACCTGGGCTTCGTCAGTAGTCAGAATGCCCAATTGATTAATACGTGTGGTTTGCGGTTTTGGCGAAACAGCCGCAATTTTCTGCCCCAGCAGGGCATTGATCAGTGTGGATTTACCCACATTGGGCCGGCCCGCCACAGCCGCAAAACCACAGCGAAATTCTTCAGGAGTATTTAAATTCATGCCTCAATTATAGAGTACTTCCACAAAATAGCACTGGTGTATTTTCAGCGCACCAGCCGGTCGCCCTGGATGCGGCAGCCTTCCAATTGCAGCAGTGTAATTTTGGTGGCAATGCCCCCGGCAGCGGAAAAGCCATGCATGCTGCCGTCGCGGGCGACTACCCGGTGGCAGGGAATCACAATCGCCAGCGGATTGCGTGCCAGCGCACCGCCCACTGCACGCGCGGCCTTGGGCTGCCCAATGCGCGCGGCCAGTTCGCCGTAGGTTACAGTTGTGCCGTAAGGAACGCGCGCGGTTTCCTGCAACACCCTTCGACGGAAATCCGGCAGGCCTTCCAAATCCAACGGCAGGTCAAATTCCTTGCGTCTGTGATCAAAATATTCCTGGATCTGGCGGCCGGCCGCGTGCACCAACTCCAGCGCACTCGTACTGGGGATGTTGGCCTTGTCCAGAATCAGGGCTTTGAAATCCTGCAGGCCCTGAAAGCTGACATATGCCACACCGGCATCGCTGGCAGCGATCACCACCGCCCCAGCTGGATTCCCATCCACCATTGCCACAGCCATCGGTTTATCTTGATTAATATGATTGATCAATTTCCCATCCTTTCAATATAAGCGGAACGAGACCCTATTATATGAACTATTATAAAGAATGCAAGGCCTCACAACAGGCTCATCGGGCGTATAAAAAGGGAAAAATGTGGCCTCAAATCGTAGGGTAAGCGTAGGAATAGCGTCAAGCAGGAAAAAGAACCTGAGAGTATATTAACTTCAAGGGCGACTTCTCTTCTTCTCCTCCTTATGAGAGGGCCGGGGTCGGCGTCTCCGGCTCTCGTTTAAAATTTATCCCCTCCCGACGGAGGGGATTTTTTTAGTTAATGGACACTCTCCCTTGGGAGAGGGCTGGGAGTAAGGGGAAATACAATGACCAGCCCGCCAGTGTCATTCTGAGCGGAGCAGGCCGCGTGAGGATCTCGGCCGGCAAACCAACGCTATAAATCACAAAGCCATCCGTGTGTGTCTGTGGTTACTTTTTAAAGGCTTCACAATGACAGGGCAAGGCGGCCATTTGGCGGGGGGCGGTCTCCCTCTCCCTTGGGAGAGGGCCGGGGGTGAGGGGAAATGTAATTTTACGTTTCGCGCTATCCATCCGTAATCACGCCGAGATTCCCTCCCCAAGGGAGTGCTATGCAATCGCCCCTTCGGGCTCGGAATGACACTTGAATGGGTTTCCTGTGGTTATAAGAGAATATGGTTTTCCAATCCAAGAAGATATTTGTGTGCATCAACCTTAAAGCATTAAAGCTTTTTTCTGTGTCCATCTGTGGTTAAAATCACTTATTATTTATACACGTCTAACATAAAATCTTCCATACAAATTTATGGGTTGTGATACACTTCATCCGAAAAAAATAAATCTCACCTTCTTGGAGGGAAAAATGCCAGAAAATCAAGAAACCTATCCCATCGAGATCGGAGGAGTTAAACGCAACCTGCGCCTGTTTGAAATCAAACCTGGTTTGACGATCGCCATCCTGAACATCTTGGGCGACACCGAACTGGTGACCGCCAGCGCCAAAGAATTGGCCAAGAAACTGGCCGGCAAAGATTACGATGTCCTGGTCACAGCCGAATCCAAAAGTATTCCGCTGGTCCACGCCTTGTCCGTGGAAACGCGCAAACCCTACGTGGTGCTGCGTAAGGATTACAAAATCTACATGGGTGACGCCATCCAGGCGCAAACGCTCTCCATCACCACCGGGAAACCCCAGACCCTCATTCTGGACGAAAAGGATATCGCTTTAATTAAAGGGAAGAAAGCCGCCATTGTAGATGATGTCATCAGCACCGGGTCCACCCTGGAAGGCATGCGCACCATCCTGGAAAAAGCCGGCGGTCAGATTGCGCTGGAAGCAGCCATCTTCACCGAGGGCGATGAAAGCGACTGGCAGGAAATCATCGCGCTGGGCCACCTGCCCGTTTTCACCAATTAGCTCTTATATCTTGATAAAAAGGCCGCGGACATTTCGCGGCTTTTTTTTACGCCCCTTTTAGATGCGCGCCGCGGCTGGCCCGGCATAGATAAAGCGGCAGTTCGCGTTCGAAACGCGCCGCAAAGCCTGCCTGCATAAACTGCATAAAAGTCTCAGCCTGCCCAGCCGCTACCAGGTTGACCGTGCAGCCGCCAAAACCGGGCCCGGTCAGGCGCGCGCCGTAACAGCCCACCTGCGACTGCGCTTGCGCGGCCAGCCAATCCAGTTCCGGCGTGCTGACCTCGTAATCATCCCTAAGCGAAGCATGGCTGGCGTTCATCAAACGGCCGAACCCGGACGCGTCATCCTGCACCAGGAACAGAGAGGCCTGCCTTACGCGTTCCATTTCCGTCACCACATGCCGCGCCCGCTTAAACTCCTCCGCCGGCATGCGGTCCGTGAAAGTCTCCAGTTGAGCCAGGCTGACATCCCGCAAAGCGCTGATATTCGGCAAATTAGCTCGCAGCGCCTGCATGGCTTGTTCGCAGGCAGCCCGGCGCTGGTTATAAGCTGAATTGGAGAGCTGGCGCCGCACCCCCGAATCCGCCAGGATCACCACCGTGTCAGGCGGCATGGGCAGCGGCTGCCACTGCAAATTGCGCGTGTCGAACAGCAGCGCGTGGCGTGCCACGCCGTGCGCGCAGGCAAATTGGTCCATCAACCCGCAGTTCACACCCACATAGCGGTTTTCCGCCGTCTGGCAGATGCGCGCCAACTGCATGCGTTCCAGCTGCCAGCCGCCGAGCGTACTCCAGGCCAGCCCGAAAGCCAGTTCCAGCGCGGCCGAGCTGCTCAGCCCGGCGCCGGCCGGCAGGTCCGAAGCGATCACCGCTTCCAACCCGCCCACAGCTAATCCTGCCGTGCGCAGCGCCCAGGCTACGCCGGCCGGGTAAAGCGCCCAGGCTGGCAGCGGCTTACCGCTGCTATCTATCCGACGCTCAAGGTCTTTTAATTGAAATGTTACTTTTTCATCCAGGTTGAGCGATTCCACCACTACCGTCTGATCGGCGCGCGGTCGCGCGGTCAGGTGCACAAAACGGTCAATCGCAATAGGCAGCACCACGCCCTGGTTGTAATCCACATGTTCCCCCAGCAGGTTAACCCGCCCGGGAGACTTGATCTGGATTTCCCAATCCGGCAATTTTTCTATTTCAGGATTCATGGGTTTTTTCATTGAATTGTCGGATCAAGTCCGATTTCTGTTCGTGGCTTTTCTTCTTTAAACTGCGTTCCCGGCGCATGGCTTCGGACTGGCTTTCCAGCTCTTCAAAATATGCCAACCTCACCGGCCGGCGGGCACGCGTGTAACGGGCACCCTGGCCGCGGTTATGCATCTCTACACGCCGCACCACATCCTTGGTCCAGCCGCAATAGTATGTTCCGTCAGTACATTCCAACAGATAGCAGTAAAATGCCATACTTTTCCCGCAAATTTACTGGCCTAATTTCAAAAAGTTTTCCAAGGCGTTTTTTTTACTGGGCACGCTGGTGAGGGATGACTGCCCAGCTGGAGCGCTCTGCATGCGCTTCTCCAGCCATTCCGCGCGTGCCGATTGGCTTTCGCTCAGCAGTTCTTCCAGTGCGGACGCGTCCTGGTCCAGCAGTGCCTGGCGCAGGTCTCGCAGTGCCGGCACCAGACTATCCAGCACGCGCACAGCATTCTGGTTATCCGCTAAAACCGTTTGCGCCCAATCTTGCGCTGGCAGCTCTGCCAGGGGCGCGCTGGCCGCGGCCAGTGCGCTGCCGGCCAAATGCCTTCCCTCACGCCAGCTGGGCTGAGTGCTGACTGCGTTCATCAGCGCGCAGGCCGCCAATTCCGGCAGCAGCCGGTTAGCTGCCGCCCATCCGTCCACTTCACTCGCTTCCGCGAAGACCGGCTGGCCGCCTAGCAGCACCGCCAAATCCACAGCAATATTGAGCAGACCTTCTTCCGCCCGCGGGGAAGCGGAAATATAAATACGCCCGCCGTTGAACAAGTCAGCGTGCGTTTGATTTTGTTCTTCCGGCAATTCATTCAGGTAAGCCGGGTTCAATGAAAGCAACATGGAAAAATAGGGGGCGTCTGTCCCCAAAATTGACTCGATCCACGCAGCCGGTGCGGCCTGAAGCGCAGACAAATTCACCAGCACGGCCGCCGGTAATCCGGCTGTTTTCCATTCCGCCAGCGCAGCCTGAAACTCCTGCGGCGGCAGGCTCACCAACACCAACGCAGCGTCTTTAACAGCCCCTTTCAGGTCTTTGCAGACCGGCTGGAAGACCTTGAGTGCTTCAGCCGCTTTACTTTTTTCCCCATCCGGGTCCCAGCCCTTGCAGCGGATATCCGCATGCTTCGAACTCAATGCCATGGCAGCCGAAACACCAACGCGGTCCAGCCCTAAAACGCAAATTTGAACACTCAAAATAAACCTCCTGTCAATATCTCGGCCAATCCCTGGATAATTGGACTGATCAAAGCGTCCACCAGGTTAAAGCCAATCATGGGTCCAACCAGCAGCAAAAAAATCAACAAATACGGCCCGTACGGGCGAATGGCTGCCCATTTCTGCTCCCATTCCGGCGGCAGCAGGTAGATCAGGATCTCCTCACCGTCCAAAGGCGGCAGCGGCAGCAAATTAAATACCATCAAGCCTAAATTCGTGTACATGAAATATAAAGAGAAATATCGCAGCGAGGGCAGGAAAGCCGCCGGAGCAGCGATGCCGTTGAACCAACCCATGCGCAGGGGAATCGCGGCCAGGAAAGCCAGGGCAAAATTGGCCAGCGGGCCGGAAATGGCCGTCAGCATCAAAGCCGAGGGCGAATACTGGCGGATCTTTTGCGGATTGACCGGAACAGGTTTAGCCCAACCAAAACCGGTGAAGATCAGCATCAAGCTGCCCATGAAATCCAGGTGGCGCAGCGGATTGAGGGACAGCCGCCCGAACAAACGCGGGGTGTCGTCGCCAAAACGCGTGGCCGTCCAGGCATGTGCGAATTCATGGAAGGTGAAAGCGATAAGCAGTGTGATCACTGCAGAGACGATAGCAGGCAGGGATTGGTTTAACATGGCTTAACTATAATCGTAAAGTGGCTCAAAGACAACTTGCGATATAATCGAGCCATGCTCCCGGACCTGGATATGAACGATATCTTACGGTTAAAGAAACCGCACCCATGTGGGGGATATACCTGGAAGGTAATCCGGCTGGGTGCAGATATCGGTTTGGAATGCCTGACCTGCGGCCGGCACGTCATGTTAACCAGGCGCGAATTAAAAAATCGACTCAAAAAGAACTTGGGAAAAACAAGCGAACATGACGACCTTAAAAAATAAGCCCCATATCCTCTTTCTGTTTTCGGATACTGGCGGCGGCCACCGCAGCGCTGCGGAAGCCATAATCGAAGCCTTCGATCTGGAATTTCCCCAACAATTTACCTATGAAATGGTGGATTTCTTTTCAGATTATTCCCCCCCGCCCT
This sequence comes from Anaerolineaceae bacterium UBA5211, assembly GCA_002412595.1. Taxonomy (GTDB): domain Bacteria; phylum Chloroflexota; class Anaerolineae; order Anaerolineales; family Anaerolineaceae; genus Pelolinea. The sequence goes on along the minus strand of DHVJ01000047.1, from coordinate 3,689 downwards.
TGAATTTGGCCGGCCCCACTTACCCGGCTATGTCGCGCATGGATTATTTATGGGGGCGCGCTTTTGAAACCAGCGATGACGCTGACCGCATGCGCGTGATTTATGCTATGCTGTGGCCTTATATCCGTTTATACATTTACAAACTACATCGCGAACATCCCGCCGATGTGATCGTGTCTGTGCACCCGCTCATCAACACACCTTTCCTGCGGGCCAAGAAAAAGAAGCACGACCGCACCCCTTATGTTACCGTGGTGACCGACCTGGTTTCCACCCATACAGCCTGGTTCAACAATCTGGCCGACCTGATCATTGTGCCCACTGAACAAGCCCGGCGCAATGCCATCGCCACCAGTATCGATCCGGAGAAACTTCAGGTGATTGGCCTGCCGGTGGCAGACCGTTTCGTACAACCTTCCGCCACCCGCGCGGAGCTGCGCGAAAAACTGGGCTGGCCGCAGGATAAAGTCATCGTGCTGCTGGTAGGCGGCGGCGAGGGCATGGGCCCGCTGGGGGAAGTTTCCATGAAGATCAACCAGGCCAGGCTGGACGTTGCCCTGGTGGTGATAACCGGAAGGAACAAGCATTTAAAGGAAAAACTCGAGAACCATACCTGGGATATTCCCACTTTTATCTATGGTTTTGTCAATGACATGCCCGATTTTATGCGCGCGGCGGATGTGCTGGTCAGCAAGGCTGGGCCGGGCACCATCAGCGAAGCCCTGATCGCCGAGCTGCCCATCATCCTCTATCACCGCATTTCCGGGCAGGAGGAAGGCAATGTTTATTACGTAATCGATGAAGGCGCCGGCATCTGGGCGCCGGAGATCGACGACATCGTGCTGGCGTTGAAAGACTGGCTGGACCATCCCGAGCAGCGCCTGCAAGCCGTGGCCAACGCCAAACGGCTGGCGCGGCCGGAAGCCTCGCGCCAGATCGCGCGCGCCATAGCTGCACAAATTAAACGTTAAACTCACGTTAAAATAGAATTATGCCAATACTGGAAGCCAACTCGTTTGAATTCATCAGCCGCAGCCCGGAACAAACCCGGCGCATCGGCATCCGTCTGGGCTCCTATCTGAAGGCCGGCGATGTCGTCTGCCTGAGCGGCGAATTAGGTGCCGGCAAGACCACCCTGGTGCAAGGTATTGCCGAGGGATGGGGCAGCCCGGACGCAGTCACCAGTCCCACTTTTGTGCTGGTCAACAATTACCGTAAAGTAGGCGGATTTGAGATGAACCATTTCGACGCCTACCGCGTGCAAAACGCCCTGGAAGCCGAAGACCTGGATTTGACCGGTATGATCATGGATGGACCTTTTTTGGTAGAATGGGCCGAAAGAGTGCAGGAAGCCCTGCCTCAGGAAAGCCTGTGGATCAAAATGAAATATCAGGCAGACGAGCAGCGCAACCTTATGTTTGTGCCGCACGGCCGGCGTTTTGAACATATGGTGGAAAATTTACGGAAAGATGTAATGAAGAGTTTCTCATGATCCTGGCAATTGACACCTCGACTCAATGGATGGGAATTGCGCTGCTGAAAGACACGCAAATCCTGTATGAAAAAGTATGGCGCACTCACCGGCGCCACACCGTTGAACTGGCTCCCGCTATTCAGGAAGCTGTGGCCGATTGCGGGCTGCAGATCAACGATTTGGAGGCCATCGGTATCGCGCTCGGCCCGGGTTCTTTCACCAGCCTGCGCATCGGTTTGGCCGTAGCCAAAGGCTTGGCGCTCACGCTGCACGTCCCGGTAATCGGCATTCCTTCGCTGGATATCACCGCCGCCGGTGTGCCCGTTCAGGATATCCCCTTGATCACCGTGCTGCGTGCCGGCCGCGAACGGCTGGCCGCCTGCAACTATCAGGCAGAAAATGGACATTGGAAAGCAACCGGTGATATCTATATCACTACAGCGCAAGAATTGGAGGCTGCCATAGACAGCCCCACCTTGATCTGCGGAGAGCTTGAACAGGAAGAGCGTAAAGTGCTCGAGCGCCGCTGGCGCAATGCCCTGCTGCCCGATCCGGCCGATAATATCCGCCGGCCGGCCAAGCTGGCTATGCTGTGCGCGCAAAAGTTCGAAGCCCAGCAATTTGATGATGTGGTTTCTTTAGCGCCAATTTATCTGCATACCCTCAATACGCCCGCTTTAAATTAGGCTTTGGGGAAGCAGATTATTTTTATTATGCTTATGACGGAAAGGACGAATGTTGAACTCTGAAGAAATCTTGCGGGATTTGGCAGCGCAAATCAACCAATGCCAAAACTGCGCACTGGCGCAAACACGCAAACACGCGGTCCCCGGCGAAGGTCCGGCTAACGCAGAAATTATGTTGATTGGCGAAGGTCCTGGCTTTCATGAAAATGAGCAGGGCCGGCCTTTTGTCGGCCAAGCCGGTAAATTCCTGGATGAACTGATTACATCCGGTGGTTTTAAACGCGAAAACGTATTTATCACCAATGTAGTTAAATGCCGCCCGCCCGGCAACCGCGACCCGCAGCCGTTGGAGTTGGAAGCCTGCCAGGTTTACCTGGACCAGCAAATCGCGGCTATCAATCCGCTCATCATCGTCACATTGGGGCGTTTTTCAATGGCGCGCTATTTCAAGGATGTTAAAATCAGCCACATCCACGGCCAGGCTTCCTGGATGGGCAACCGCTTCATCATCCCTATGTACCATCCCGCTGCCGGGCTGCATCAACCCAACATCAAACCTACCATTATTCAGGATTTCAGGCAGCTTTCCGCGCTGGTTGAAAAAGCACGCCAGTCTGCCAGCGCGCACACGGATAAATCCAATGACGAGGAAGACGCCACTCAATTAAGCTTTTTCTAAAAGGTGAAAATATGGATCAGGCTCAGGAATTAATCACAAAACTAAAAGGAAAAACTGCGCATGTTGCCGTGCTGGGGCTGGGGTATGTCGGTCTGCCGCTGGCAGTGGTATTTGCCGAGAGCGGGTTCAAAGTGACCGGCATCGACCCGATTGAGTCCAAGGTCCAGCAGATTAAAACCGGCCAGAGCTACATCCTCGACATCCGCGATGAACAGATCAAAAAATTAGTGGATAATGGTCATCTGACCGCTACCAGCGATTTTTCGGTTTTAGCGGATATTGACGCGGTCAGCATCTGCGTGCCCACCCCGCTGCGCAAGACCGGTGACCCCGATCTTTCCTATATATTGGCCGTCGCCGATTCATTGAAAGAATACGTGCACAAGGGTATGGTGATCGTGCTGGAATCCACCACCTACCCCGGCACCACCCGCGAATTGATCCTGCCCAAGCTGGAAGAAAGCGGCCTGCAAGTCGGCAAGGATTTCTTCCTGGCCTTCTCGCCCGAGCGCGTCGATCCCGGCCGCAAGGATTGGACCACCACCAACACCCCCAAGGTGCTGGGCGGCATCACGCCCGCCTGCCTGGAGGTGTCCAAAGCCTGGTACGGCAGCGCGCTGGAAACAGTCGTGCCGGTATCCTCCGCCGAAGTGGCCGAGATGGCCAAACTGCTGGAGAACACCTTCCGCATGATCAACATCGGCATGGTCAATGAGATGGCCATCATGTGCGACCGCCTGGGCGTGGATGTATGGGAAGTGATCGAGGCCGCGGCTACCAAGCCTTTCGGCTACATGAAGTTCCTGCCCGGCCCCGGCTTGGGCGGGCACTGCATTCCCATCGACCCGCT
>DHVJ01000052.1 GCA_002412595.1 Anaerolineaceae bacterium UBA5211 | reverse complement strand
CTCATAATCGCTTTCCTGATGCATGGGAAGCGGCTCCATCCACACGAAAGGATTGAACTGTATAGCGACTACGTCATTTTCAGGGGTGTATTGCGGGACTGATAAATTAATCTGTACCGGTTGGCTGCCGTAAGAATACCAGGTTTCAATCGTGCTGTAAATTTTTGAATCTTTCCCCGGAACGATCAACTGACGCACACGATAGGAGCCGTCGCCAGCATGTTCCGCATTGATAAATCCGTCACCGAGGGAGAATTTGTACCGCAGGTCAAATCCTTCGGGTACGTTCAGTGTAAGGCTGAAATCTCCATTGTCTTGAGCGGCTAAAACGGGCGCTTGAGAAGCTAACACACTGACCCCGCCATCCTTTTCGCTGTAGGTGTTGCCCTGCACGTACAGGTTGCTGATAAAGCGCATATCCCCGCTGGTCACCTCGTTCGCGGGCGGCGTGACAACAAAGGTAATTTCCACCATTTCCGCTGCTTTCATGCCAAACGAGGCAGGTGTAACCGAGTTTTCCGCAATCACGGCGCCTTGCTGGAAAGTCCGGTATTTACCATTGAGTTCCAGTGCCACCAGGTTAAATTCCCCTACGGGAACATTCTTCAGCTCGTAATATCCATCCGAAGAAGTGAAGGTCTTTAGGCCGTTGATGCTCACCATAATTTCGGGCAGCGGTACTTCGGAATCATCATCATAAATATATCCGCTGATTTCGCCGGTTTTTCCTTCATAAAAATCAGAATTCCATTTAGCAATAAAATCTTTGACAACTGCCGGCTTGTTGATCACGTCAATACGGTAATGCACACCATTGCCGTTGGTATCATGCTCAATAATATTCGTGTCTGATCCCTGGCGGACATAGCGGTATTTCACTAATGAACCAATTACCATAGGGATACGCACGAAATAAGAAAAATCGTCCTTAGCTTCCATTTCATATCGGGTGGGATTAAGGGCTATACCGGTTACTTCATCCAGCAGCTCAAGATAGAGGATCTCATTTTCATTAAGGGGTTCCGCCAGCGTCACTTCAAAGACAGTTTCCGCCAAAGTATTTTTCTGCACCGTTTCGCCGTTGGAATTGACTGAACTACAGCTGGAAAACAAGCTGATAAGCAGGCCAATCAAAACCAAACTTGAGGTAAAACGGATGTTTTTCATATTCACAGTTCCTGCTGATTTAAGCGGTCGATATCTGTGCGATAATCTTCATATTTGGCCACCAGACTGCCCAGCACACCGTTGATGAAGCGGGGCGTGCTATCCGAGCCAAATACTTTTGCCAATTCCACCGCTTCATTGATGGCCACTTTTACCGGGGTGCATTTATCTACTGCAAATTCCCATAAGGCGATACGGATTATATTTCGGTCAATAGAAGCCACTTGATCCAGCGGCCATTCCGGCGCATAGCTGGCAATGATGAGGTCAAGCTGGTCAACAATCGGAAAAACGCCCTGCACGATCTCACTGGCGAATTTTCGCATCTTTTCATCCAGATCATCATCTTCCGAAAAACGATTCTGGAGAATCAATCCCACAGGGTGGTGGGTCAGATCATATTCGTAAAGAGCTTGTAAAGCAGTAGCTCGCGCTTTAGTGCGAGATTTCATATTTTCTTTCAGGCAGTTTCTTCTTTTGAGTAGTCAATGTCTTCGATATGGACATTGATCTGGCCCACATCCATACCAACCATTTCAGTTATGGCCCGGCTCACTTTTTTCTGTACAATCTGACCCGTTTTATAGAGATCGACATCATTTTTTAGCACCAGATATAGATCGGCGTAAACGGTGTTGTTTTCCACTTCAATGCGCACACCTTGTGCATAATTCTTTTTAACTATATTATCCACACTGTGGATTCCGGGAGCCATCTTGCTGACTCCACGAACACTTAATGCCGTTAGTTTTGCAATTTTTATCAAAACACCCGGATCAATGGTGGTTTTTCCCTTTGTATCTGCATATTCGTCCATTATTTTCTCCATTAATTATTCTCCTGGATTATTAAAATTATAACCCTATCAACCTTTAAAGGATATCAACGCTATTTAAGAATTGAACCGATGTACGGATGATCAACTCGAGTTCTTCACCCAGCAGCATCACATGTCCAGATTCAGATAAGCACTGCAGTGATTTATATTCCGAATGGATGTTTTTTAATATCATCTGACCACTTTGCTTGTCAATCGTTTCATCATGAATACCCTGCAAGATTAATGCCGGTTGGTGAATGGTTCCCAGATCAGTTCGAACCACCCGTTGCAGTTTACCAAATTCATGGGCAGCTTTCAACGGGTAAACGGTATATCCCTGCCAACTGGTATCGAGCGGATCATTATTGACTTTGTTGATGATCGGTGTGATATATTTTAAAAATGGGGCAAATTTCAAGCTGTCAACCCGAATCGCCGGAGAATACAATAAGAGCGCACTGATTTCCGGATGCTGCTCGGCAAGGTATAAGCTAAGCACGGCACCCATGGATTCTCCACCAACAATAACACGGGTGCAGGACTTTTTGAGCTGATCATAAGCGCTTTCCACACATTCCAACCAATCCGAGAATTTACAGGCATTTAATTCTTGCGGTGTAGTGCCATGACCAGGCATCAGGGGAGCGGAGACTGTAAATCCTAACTTTTTGAAAGCATTGGCAAGCAGCCGCACCTCAGCTGTTGTGGCTGTGAAACCATGCAGTAACAACACCCCGGTTGCATTTCCCTGCCAATAGAAAGTATTTCCTTCCAACTGAGGATTTTGAATAATAGGCAACTTTGTTTTCATTGCTGACCTCCCATGTCCGGCATACTGTGCGTGGCAAAAGGCAGAACGGCCGCGCGGAAATTCGTGGGCAAATCATGCGCAGCGATTTCAAGCGCTTCTGTTATATCTCTGGCAGGGGTAACCAGGTAATTCTGCGCCTCCGCTGCCGGTATTTCTGAAATAAGGATTATATGATGATCTCGCGCCTGCATGGCTAACTGATAAGCTTTATGCGGGCCAATTTCAAAAGTTCTTTGGGGAAAATCATCCAGGACAGCCTGCCAGGAGGGTTTATCACGCATATATTCCACAAATTTCTGGTTACCTGCGCCATTCCGGCAGCCCGCAACCAGAATAATGACACCGCCCATTTTTGTGAATAAACAGGCATTGGTAATGGCTTTTTGTGCCTGGTACAGGTTAATATCCTTTGGATATCCGCCGGCAGAGGCGATCACCAGGTCGTATTGGCACTCTTCCACCTTTTTAGCAATGCGGTTGCCTGCTAAGGCAAGCGGAATTCCTTTTTCCATAACCAAATGCGGATCTCCCCATAAGGCATGCAAGATCTCTTTCCTGTCATTCATCACGATATTCAGGGCATAATCCACCCCTATCAATCGACCAATTTCTTCCACGTCTTTTCGCATAGGATTATCTAGAAAGCGGCCCATTTTCGCTTTAGGGTGCGTCAACATGGCATGGTTTTGTTCAATCGTTTTACGTCCAGCCAAACCAATTGACGCTGTTTTATAACCGCCAGAAAAACCCATGAAGTGGTGAGGTTCAATATTCCCAACCAGAATCTTGATTTCCGACTGGTAAAACGAGCGATTAATATATACAGACGTAAGCTGAGGGGTTTTCCCAAGGAAAATTAATTTATCCGCAGCATCACAATCATGACAGGTGTAACGGTATTTTTCTGACAGAGAGCCAGGTAAAACCTGCTGAATTTCAACAGGTGTCAACTGCCGGTGGGTGCCTGTGGCAATAAAAAAGTGAATTTTCCCAGGGTCCGCTCCTTTTTTATACAAATAATTCAACAAAGCCGGCAGTAAAATGTCATGCGGGAGCGGTCTGGTTTGATCGTTGATCGCAATGGAAATGCTTTTTCCACTGAAATTATTTTCTTTTTCTCTATCAGGGCTCGTATAAATAGGATTCCTGAAAGCTTTTTTTACACTGTCCACAGCGTTCATTTCAGGTTCGCGTGCATCCGGTAGTAATATTTCAATATCGTCAACCGGCATAGAAATTGATATTTTTTTATTGTCGTAGAGCAGATCAAAGGATATCATTCAATTCGTGTTTCTCAGGGATATTATTTCTTTTAATCTTACCTGAATTTTGATTGAGAGTTCTATATTTTAAGCAGGGGAGTGTGCTACGCAGCCAGTAACATAATAAAGAATTATCTGAGAAATCAATAAGTTTCTTTTCATATTAATTAACATTTGAGATTAATCAAATAACACCCTTCTAATATTAGTGGGGGAGATGAAAAAGAGACCAAATCCATGTTATAATCTTTATGCTTTCGATAAGTACTATTATCGCAAGCATAAATCAAACCTGGTATAAAGTTATGAAAACAATTTTAGAAGCCATTAGCAATTATTTGGATACCGTCAAATTAGCGCGCAGTGAGAAAACCTGGATGGCATATACCACCGCTATGAAAAATTTTGTCATCACGCTTACGGATCGGGAAATCCTAGTTGAACAGTACCCGGTCAGTCAAATCAGCGAGGAAGTTATCAGTTGGTTTGCATATGATTTAAAAGGATATGCGGCTACATCCGAACAACTCTATATCACCGCACTGAAAGGTTTTCTTGAATATTTGGTTGCGGAAGAACTCGCCGACATCAATCTCTCCAAGGTTAAACTTCTCATTCGTCAGCGTACACGTAAACCTGGAAAACGGTTGCCGCAATTCCCTGCTGACAATATTCAAAAAATCCTGGTTTATCTGGAAAAAACGCCTATCGAACATGGAGAAGATGAAAAAGAATATCTACGCGCATTAAGAGATAAAGCTTTTCTAATAACGCTGGCCGATACCGGCTTGCGTGTGCACGAAGCCTGCGGATTACGGCGCGGGGACGTTGACTGGAACGAAGGCAAAGCCCTGGTAATCGGTAAAGGCGACCGCCAGGCAGTTGTGCGCTTCTCACGCCGCTCTCAGAAGGCACTGCACGAATATTTACAAGCTCGCGCCCAATTGGACGGAAAATCTGGCAAACCACTAGGCAGCCTTCCACTTTTTGCCCGCCACGATAAAGGCGCCGGTGACAAAGTTAAGGCCATCACCCCCACTAGCGGTCGTAATATTGTGGCAGAATGGGTGAAATTAATTCTGGGCGATGAGGCTGTTGGGACGATCACCCCGCATTCCTTCCGACATTTCTTTGTCACGCGTGTATTGACCACTACCAGCAACCTAAAGCTGGCCCAAAACCTGGCACGTCATAAAAACATTGCTGTAACACAGCGCTACGCGCATCTTTCAGATGATGAACTGGATAAAGGTTACTGGGAAGTTTTTGAAGACTAATATAATCATAGAACGGAGTGTAAAGTTACCCATGAATGAAGAAAATGTCTTTCCCATTCTTCTTTTGATAGCCCGGCCAGCAGCCGGCAAAAGTGAGATTATCCATTACATTAACAGCCTTTCAGCACAAAAACGCGCAATATCTTTTCATATTGGTTCCCTAAAAAGTTTCGACGACTTTCCCTTTCTGTGGCGCTGGTTTGAGGAAGATATGTTATTAGAAAAATTAGGGCAAGAGCGTTTATACACCGATCACAACGGTTATTTTAAATCAGCATACCTTTGGGATTTATTGATCAATCTGATTAACCTGGATTATCAAAAATACACGCTCTCAGAAACTTATTCAGCTAATACAACTATTCTGATTGAATTTTCCAGGGGCAAGGAACATGGCGGCTACCGGCATGCCCTGCCTTTATTAAGCGATGAAATCCTGGAGAATTTATCAATTTTGTATGTCAATGTTTCCTGGGAGGAATCCCTGCGTAAAAACCGTAAACGCTTCAACCCGGAAAAACCGGATTCCATCCTGGAACACAGCCTGCCGGACGAAAAGTTGGAACGGTTGTATCGAGATTGTGATTTTCAGGAACTGGTTGATGCGCCTGCGGGGAAAGTGACAATCCGAGACTTTCAAGTCCCCTATGTAATCTTTGAAAATGAAGATGATGTGACTTCGGTTATGGGAACCGCCCTGGGAAAACGGCTGGAACCTCTTCTTCAAACCCTATGGTCGATTCGCTCAGCGTAAATTCAATTTATTTGTGATCCTGCACTGTGTTCTTGTGGTCTTCCGGCCAGTAGTTATCGATTGCGACGCTTAGATGGGCACCGAATAAAGTAATGGCGCTGATCAGATAGATCCAGAACATCAATGCTACGACAGTTCCCAAAGAGCCATAAACCAGTTCATACTGGAGAAACCCTTTGGCCAGAACCCACGTGAAGATTTTGGTTACAGCCTGCCAGCTGATAGCGGATAGCGCAGATCCAATTAAAACACCGCGCCACCTTATTTTGTGTTTCGGGACATAGCGATACAAGCAAATCAACAACAACAAGGTTACCGTAAAAGGAATCAGTTTGATCAAGTAGCGCCAAACCAAGGTTTCCTCAATCGGTTTGCCCTGCCAATAAAAAATATCCAATTTTGGTAAAAATTGCGTAATAGTATTGGACACTATAGATAAACCCAACAATAAGGTTAATAACCCCACCAGACCAAAAGCCACTGCCCTATCTTCAAAAAAATTTCGACGATGAGAATTGGGATTGGCTTGATTGATATTGCGCGCCAGGATAGAAAAGAAACTGGACCCGGACCACAGGAAACCCACCAAACCCAGCACCCCCACTGCCCCTCTGGATTGCAGCACTTGTTGCAGGTTGGCATCTATCAGGTTTTGCGCAGTAGGCAGAAGCCGAAATACATTTTCCATCACATAATCATAGGCTGATTGAATTTCCAAAATATAGGAAGCCCCCACTATCAGGAATAACAGCAGCGGAAATAGTGAAAAGAAAGCGTAATAAGCCATTCCAGCCGATGCCTGCGTCGAATTACTGTCTCCAAACTGATTTATAGCTATGCGCAATATACGAACAGCACCATAAGTCCTCTTGTTTAACCAATGATACAAATCTCGTAATTTTGACTCGATATTTTTCGGCATATTGCTCTATTTTACACAAAAAGCTGGCTTGCAATTGCAAGCCAGCCTATATTTAATATTATCCTTTTTCTTTATACAAATTTTTCGCGGATATCAGCACTAACAAAGTCAAGGATAGCCACTGTAATAGCAATGAACCACACCGCGATACCGGCTGAACGATAATCCAGGATGCGGATCCACTGGGCCAGCAGATAACCAATACCGCCGCCGCCAACAAAACCGATAACTGTGGACATACGGATGTTGATATCCCAGCGGTAAATTGTAAATGAAACAAAGGGCGGGATAATCTGCGGAATTACTGCAAAAGAGATCACCTGGAACCAGTTAGCCCCGGTAGCCTGAATTGCCTCAATTTGACCGGAATCAATGCTCTCGATAGCCTCTGAATATAATTTCGCCAACGCAGCCAGTGAATGCAGCGTCAGCGCCAGAATGCCCGCGAAAGGTCCCAGACCCACGACGATGACTGCGATAATGGCCCAAATCAGCGGTTCAATGGATCGGATAATGTTCAAAATCGTGCGCACAAGATAATAAATTACCATAGTGACTGGTGAGTGGGACATCAGGTTGCGTGCGGCGATGAAACTGACTGGAACTGCTAGAAGAATACCAAAAAAAGTGGCCATCATGCCGATGAAGATGGTTTCGATCATCTTTTCGACGGCCAGCTTGAGTTCATCACTGGCAACCGCCCCACCCACGCTGATCAACTGCCTAGCCTGTATTTGCCAGGTTTTGACACCCTCTTCAGCTGCCGGTGTTAACGTTCGGTAAGGCATGATTACCGAAATATCGAAACTACCATTTTTATCAGGTGTAACAATTAAATAATCCCCATCGACCCTATGATGAAATTCTCTATTAGCTGAATCTTTCCACCAAATTTCGACTTCATTGCCGGGAACAAAATTTCTTCCGATTACATGAAATTCTGTACCAAGCGAAACTTCCACTTCCGAGGGAACACCGCAGGTTGGATCAGCAATCAAATAAGGTTCATCCGTTTTGGGTTCTCCTGAAGGAAATGCAACATCCGTACAGGGCGTCTGGACTTCTACATAGCTGGTTCGGAATTCTTCCGGATGCGAAATGGCCTTTGCCCAAGGCCACATGACTTTAGTTAAAGCAGGAACAGCCTCATCCGCATCACGGACGAGAGCACCCAAATCAATTTGACCGATCTCCCAACCTTGTGCAAAGAAAACCAGAATGATCATGAAAATCATGCCGACTGCTTTGGATTTTTTGGCGCCCGGCCTTGCGGTCAGGTATGCATCTACAATCGCATAAATATATGTCACGATCATTAATATCGTAATGAGATATAAAAAGGGATTGAGTTTATAAGCTTTAGAGATGATAGTCTTCCAACCGGTATAACGGGCGCCTTCAGTGGCGATTCGCCAAATCAATAACCCGGCTGAAGTGATAAAACTGGCTAGAATGATCAAACCACGGTTGACTACTCTCGCGAGAATCTGGCCCAACCCGGGAATAAGGGCAGACGCAATTGCGGCAATTATTGGAGAAACCAGACTTTCTTTCTGCGGTTTGGAAATAACTCTTCTTGATTGCATATATGAATCCTTTATTCCTGAACTACGCCTTCAATACTGGCACCTACGCGTTCAGCTTCTGCACCATAAATTTCTTTGAATTGTTCATCCGTCATCTTGCGCACATCCTCACGACTTCCGCGATAAACAACTTCTCCTTCACGCAGCCCTACCACACTGGAGCCGTATCTCTGAACCAAATCCAAATAATGCAAACTGCATATTACAGTAAGGCCATCTTCATGATTGAGTGTTTCCAGTGTTTTCAAAATTGAATGCGCCAAAACCGGATCCAGGCTGGCTACCGGTTCATCTGCCAGAATCAATTCAGGTTCCTGCATTAATGCGCGCGCGATACCCACGCGCTGCTGCTGGCCGCCGCTCAACTCATCTGCGCGTTTGTGCATTTGGTCGGTTATTCCCAAACGTTCGACTACGTTTTTCCCCATGTCGATGTCTTCTTTGGTGAATCTGCCTAACATACTGGGAAGCGTTTGGGTGTAACCTAACCGTCCGGACATGATGTTTGAAAATACGGAAGAGCGTTTAATCAAATTGAAATTTTGAAATATCATTCCAATTTTTCGGCGGGCTTTGCGCAATTCCTCCCCCTCCAATTTCGATAAATCTACACCATTCCAAAGGATTTGACCTTCAGTGGGGTCAATCAGCCGGTTAATACAGCGCAGTAAGGTAGATTTTCCGGATCCGCTCAATCCAATTACAATCAAAAATTCTCCCTCCGGAACCTCAAAGCTCACATTCTTGAGTGCAACTGTTCCATCCGGGTAAACCTTGGTCAGGTTTTTAATTTGAAGCATTTATTTATCTCCTGCAACAAAAAAATAATAAAAATAAAATGAATAATTGCAAAAGGGAAAGGTGTTAAACCTTTCCCTTTCCTAACATTGTGTTATCTGCTAATCCTAATTTGCTGCTAAATCTTCTGCTGAAACTCCAGCTGCATCCAAAATCTGGCGGAAAGGATCATAGAATGTATCATTATGCTCTTCCATACCATCCCATGAATAAGCCTCGTACATGGCTTCCTTACCTTCATCTGTATTGAATAGGTCGATGAGAGCGGCAACCAATTCGGCTTTGGTTTCTTCTGGGAAGCCCGTTACAAATTGGATACCATCATTGGGGATATCAGGTTCCAGAGCAATCACTTTGGTCTTTTCCATGATATCGGGGTAGTCCTCTTCCAAGGCGGTGCGGGCGTCCACATAAGTGGTAGCAAAATCACAATCGCCATTATAGACACCAGCTGCGGCCGCTTCATGTGAGCCGGCTTCAACCATCTCGCCCAGATCGGTATCCACATCGATACCAACACCCTGGAACATGATAGTCGGGATGATCACACCACTGGTGCTGAAGGCATCCGGAACGCACCAGGTAGCACCCTTCAGGTCTTCGATGGTCTCAAAATCACTATCCGCGCTAACAATGAATTGTCCATTGTATGAAGCGCTGCCATAGCGGGTTGAAACCAGAGCTGTCTCTGCACAGCCTTTTTCCGAAGCCAGAATATACGAGAACGTGGCTAACGATGCCATATGGGCTTTGGGTGGATCCTGACACAATGCCTCAATCACGCCGGCGTAGCTTGTGGCGACAAAGGGCTCGATGACCAATCCGGTATTCTGATAGATCAGATCAGCCATTTTATCAAAACCGGCCGTCACACGCTCGGTTTCGCCGGAAGGAACTGCCGCGAAGATAATCGGATTCTCTTCAGTGCCAAGCTTGGCGTCCCAATTTGATGCGCAGGCGGTCAACATCATGCCAACAATCATCAATATTGAGAGTGTAAAAATGATTTTTTTACTGCCTTTCATACTTTCCTCCTTGATTCGGATTAATTTTGTGTTACCAAATTAATATATAACAGAGGAGTTATTAAGGCAAGTTAATAATCTCAAATATTTAGATATCGTTATGAACTGCGGTCAGATTCAGGATGATATAATCCTTATATACTATGGAAACCCCCTCACAAAAACGCCAAGAGATTGTCACAGGCATTAAATCTCTGCTAATTCAGGAAAAACAATTCCTGGTTAGCAACCACGGAGAAGCAAAAGACCTGGCACTCTTGGATGATCAACTCTTCCAAATGGATGATCTTTTCCTGGTTGTTGTTGCTGGTGAATTCAATTCCGGTAAATCCGCATTCATCAACGCTCTGCTGGGAGAAGCTATCCTGGATACCGGTGTCACCCCCACCACGGCAGATATCACCATCTTACGGCATGGTATTAAAGGACAAACCTCACGAACAGATAAAGGCCAACTGGTTGTGGAAACCCCAACCCCCCTGCTGGACGAGCTGAGCATTGTGGACACACCTGGAACTAACGCTATTTTACGGGGTCATGAAGAGTTGACCACAGATTTCATCCCTCGCTCAGATTTGGTATTGTTTATCACTTCGGTTGACCGCCCTTTTACGGAAAGCGAACGAAAGTTCCTGGAAAGTATTCGCGATTGGGGCAAAAAAATCGTCATTATTATCAATAAAACAGACATTGTCGATAATTCGCAAGATCTGGATAAGGTCAAAGCATTTGTAACGGAAAACGCTGAAAAGTTATTAGGGATCAGCCCCAAGATTTTTACTATCAGTGCACGTGAGGCTTTTAAAGCCAAGCAGGATTCCGAAAAACCGCCGGCTCAATTCAGTGCCGTGGAAGATTACATCTTCCGAACGCTGGACACTAAAAACCGCTTACAGCTTAAATTACTTAATCCGCTGGGTATTTCGGACAAACTTTCAAAGAAATACGCCGACATCAATGCCACACAAAAGGCTTTGATCCAGGATGACATCCAACTCATCAATGATATTCAAAAACAAATTACCCTTTTCCGCGAAGATATGGTGCGCTCGTACAACTTCCGCTATGCGGATATCGATAATACCATTCTCGAATTTGAGAAACGCGGCCTGGAATTTTTCGATTTAACTTTTCGGATCAATCGTGTCTTAGACCTGATCAATAAAGAACGCATTAAGAACGAGTTCAACAAAAATGTTGTCAAGGACTTATCCAAAGATATCGATGAAAAAGTAAGCAATTCCATTGAATGGCTGGTGGAAGAGGATCTGAAACAGTGGCAAATAGTCACTCAAAAAATCAATCAACGCGCGTCTAAACATCAGGACCGCATTCTGAGCGATCCGAACAGCCGGCAGATCAACCTGGAGCGGCAAAAGATCATCAGCGCCATCAACCGCCAAGCTCAGCGCGTGGTTGAGGAATACGACCGCGAGATTGAAGCGTCCAATATCGCAGAAGAGGCCCAAATGGCCGTGGCAGCTTCAGCTGCTGTTGAAGTGGGTGCTATTGGCCTGGGAACTCTGATCACTGTGCTGGCAACTACTGCCTCAGCTGATTTAACCGGTATTCTGCTGGCCGGCCTGACTGCTACTCTGGGTTTTTTCATTCTTCCGGCCAAGAAAAAACAAACTAAAAATTCCTTTTCTGAAAATATCAGCAGTTTGCGCAAAAAACTGTCAGAATCATTAATCAATGAATTTTCGCATCAAATTGATGTGCAAATTGAGAATATTCAGACCACCATTCAACCATACACACGGTTTATCCGGTCAGAAGAGGAAATTATTTCAGAAGCTACAAATACACTGGATGATTTAACTCATAAAGTTGAAAATTTCCGCATCAAAATCAATGAACTATAAACATCCGTATAAATAATACTTGACGAAACACTCCCCTATAGATAGAATCATCCCTTGTCTTATTAAACTAGCGAAGGTAACCCGTCATAACGGGTAAGAGGCGCGAAAGGAACAAAATGGAAAAAGTAATTTTAGAGGCCGAAAAACGAACGTTAACCGGCAAAAAAGTAAACAGATTGAGAAAAGAGGGCAAAATTCCAGCAGTGATTTATGGGCGCGATTACGAGGCGACCCCAATTACTTTGGACAAGCGGAATACTACCAATAGCCTTTCTAAAGTCTCCAGTTCAACGATTTTAACGATATTGTTGGATGGACAAGAACAGGCTTCCCTGGTCCGTGAAATTCAGAAAGATTTTATCCGAAATGAAATTATCCACATCGATTTTTTAGCTGTATCTTCAAAAGAAAAACTACGCACCAATGTCTCCATTACACTGGTTGGGGTTGCACCAGTGCTGGAAGAGTTTGATGCTTTGATGGTGAACGGCATTGAAAATATTGAAGTGGAATGCTATCCGCAAGACCTGCCGGAAAGTATTGAAGTAGATTTGTCATCTCTGAAAGAATTGGGTGATGCCATCTACCTCAAGGACATTCCTGCTCCTGCCAATGTTGAATTTCTGACGGATGGTGAGGAACTGGTTATTATTGCTACCGCCGTGAAGGAAGAAGTTGTGGAAGAGGAAGAAGAACTCGGTGAAATCGAAGTTGAAGGTGAACCCGAGGTTATTGAACACGGTAAGAAAGAAGATGAGGAATCTGAAGATTAATCTTCAATTCTCGTAATACACTGATCAAAAAAGAGCGGAAAATTTCCGCTCTTTTTATTTTATCTTTTCTAATAATCTTCGGGTAATTTCTGCCGTTATGCCCCAAACCCTTTCACCGTCGAACTCTTTGAAAACCCAAACCTTATGAATTTCTCCCAGTGGACTTCTGTAATCTTCCTGGCGTAAATTACCTCTTTTTAAAAGCCATTTCAGGGGGATACAAAATATTTTCTCCACTTCAGCGCTGTTTTTGTGGAGATCGTTCAATTCCATGATGAAACCCACATAGGGGTGAATAAGATATCCGGAAGGCGAATCCATTGGTTGCAGCTTTCCAAAAACTTCAACCTGCTGTGGGGGAACACCGATTTCCTCAGCGGTTTCCCGCAGGGCGGTATCCAAATAGGTAATATCGCCCAATTCTTCCATTCCCCCGGGGAAAGAAACCTGCCCGCGGTGACGGCTGATATTATTAGACCGGTGTGTGTAAAGTACAACCAATTCACGGTTGTGAAACGTCAGGGGCACCAAAACAGAAGCAGCTTTATCCCCGTTGGTGTGCTTGACTGGCTCAGCCAATGGGTCTGATTGCTCGAATTTACGTTTAATTTCCTGGATTAAATGAATTTGTTCCTGGCTATTCATCTCTTAAAACAGAACCGCAATACGCACAAATTGGATTTGCAGCATCATACCATTCAATTTCTTTGGGTTGAACCGGGCCGCCGCAGTTTGGACAGTTCGACGGTAATTTAACATTTCCGGAGGTAAAATGTTCTTCTGCTCGACCCTGGGATGATGCTAATTGAATTTCAGAAGGAAGTTTTCCCATCACCCAGGCCCGCAAATCCGCAGCCATTTCAGGCTTGCCTGCTGAATCCAATTCAGCCTCAGCAACATCTAAAATTCGCTCCAACTGCGGCCAGCGTTTGTTTTCCAAACAGAACAACAAACTTTTCCTGAAAAGTTTTTCCGCCTGTTCATCATCGGAGATTTTCAGGTATGCAACACCACCACGCAAGTAAAGGTTGGCTGCCTGCGGCAAGTTATTGTACTGCGCACGTTCTGCCAATTCAAAGTAAAGTAGGGCAGCTTGCTTATAATCTCCGGCTTGATAGAGCCGATTGGCCTGGCGCAATTTGGGCGGAACAGGTCTGCGGGCTGATAGCCTTCGAATTGGGCGCCGAATGGGGCGTCCCGGAAATCTGTGTCTTCTCATGGCTGTTCTTCCTCACACACAGCGCGCAGGATCGGCCTGCCAAAAACCAGATAGCCGGTATGAGCTACCATGCGATCCACCGGGCGGAACTTTTCGGCTTCGGCCTGATAAAAACGCAGCATCAATTCCACCACGTCAACAAACTCAAAATCCATCCGCCGCATTTCCAATAAAAGCTTAACGATCTGATTGGTGGTCGGCAGCAACGAGCCAAATTGCCCGCCTGGAATGAGTGCATCACGCACTTGCTGAACATAGTCATAGGGATTGGGTAAATCCAGGAACACGGCATCCACATTCTTCTGTTCAAAGCCGTCCTCAATGCTGCGGTTGTAAAAGGTCACCTGGTCCTGCAAACCCAGTTTTTGAACGTTTTTACGGGCCAAATTGGTCATTTCTTCCCGGCGTTCGTAACTATAAACATGTCCTTCTTTTCCCACCATCAAGGCCAATATCTGTGTTAACCCGCCAGAACCGGTACCGGCCTCAATTATCGTAGTGCCGGGAGCAATATTCATTTTCATAAGGATAAAACCGATATCCTTAGGATACATGATCTGGGTATTGCGTTTGGTATTGGAGAGGATCTCATAAATTCCCGGCTGCAGCATATAGAATGAGCTGCCTTTATGACTGACTACCTCACTACCCCATTTTGTACCGATCAGATCATCATGCCGGATGATACCCCGGTGTGTTTCAAATTTACCGCCTTCTTCAAGACGGAAAATAAAATAGTTGGTCTTAGTGGAAGCCAGAGCGACCAGGTCGCCTGGTGCTGCTGTTTCACCTGTTGAAAGCCAAGTCAATAGATTTATCCTCGATACTCAATATTATTCATCTTCCTCCCGATTCTCTCCGGAAAGCCAAAAACCGAATAGAGATGCTATTACACTCAACAATAAAGCCGGGCCATAATTGATCTGGCCGTACTGGAGGATGTTCAAGCCCAGATTATTCGCTAAATAATTACCACCCCAAAAACCAATCCAGGAAAAAATCAGGCAGAATATGAGCCGGATTAGTTTCCCACCGGCGATCAGGTGAACCATCGCACCGATCAGCCAGGCAATCATGCTGCCTAAAATAAATGTGGGGAAAGTCATATTAAACATTTTTATCCGCTACTCTGCTAATCATGCCGCCTCCCAACACCTGTTCACCTTCATAAAACACGGCGAACTGCCCCGGGGTGATATCGCGTAAAGCTTGCCCGAAAGTGACTTGATAATCGTTAGATTGACCGATGCGTTCTATACGGGCAGGAACAATTTTCGCGCGATATCTGATTTTAACATCACATTCACACACATCCGGGTTTTGCCCAGAAATCCAATTAACCTGTTCCACACGCATTTCCTTCTTTCCCAACTCATGCAGGAACCCAACCACAATCCGGTTATTTTGGGTATCCTTTTCCAACACGTAATAAGCTTCCTTGGCCGCAATGCGAATACCTTTGCGTTGGCCAATGGTATAAAGCGCCAACCCTTCATGCTGACCCAGCACCTGGCCATGTTGGTTGACAATCTCGCCCGGCACTAGGATATCCGGGGAAAAATGCGTAATAAAATCCTGAAAAGAATGCTGGTTGAGAAAACAAAGGTCCTGGCTTTCAGGTTGGTCCGACACCGACAATCCCAATTGGCGGGCTGCCTGCTTATTCTCACTTTTTTGGGTATCGCCCAGAGGAAACAAAGTACGCGACAGAATTGTTTGATTGAGATAACACAACATATAAGATTGGTCTTTGCTCAGATCCAGCGCGCGCAGCAATTGAAAACTGCCGTCATCTGCCTGCCGGATACGAGCGTAATGGCCGGTCGCAATGTACTGCAAATCATGTGCATCCGCGTAATCCAGCAACAATTTGAACTTAACCAAAGGATTGCAGCGGATGCAGGGACTGGGTGTATTGCCCAGGGAGAGCTGCTGATTGAAATCCTTAATCACCAACCTGCGCATGGCATCAGAAGCGTCCACGGAAGCCAATTGCACCCCAGCGACTTGCTGCAGTTCAACGGAATGCTGTTGAAACTCTGTATCTCCCGCAGATTCGGCTCCCCATTTCCACATATTCAAATGAACGGCATGGACTTGGTAGCCCAACTCCGTTAATTTCACTGCGGCCAAGGTGCTATCTACACCGCCGCTAAATCCTAATGCAACTCCAAGTGTCATTTTTAATACTTCTCTATGTTTCTCAGTGTAGTTTTTATTCTAAACTTTATTATGATACTGATTGATATAATAACAAGAAAAATGATTCCGGAGGATGAATGGCTGAGAAAATAAAATTTGGGACTGACGGTTGGCGAGCGAAGATTGCGGAAGATTATACGTTTGATAACGTCAGGCGCTGTTCTCAAGCTTATGCATCCTATCTCAAATCTTTGAATTCACCGAATAATAAAATTGTCATCGGGTATGACAAACGTTTTTTATCTGAGCATTTTGCCAAAACGGCCGCCGAAGTGCTGGCCGGAAACGGCTTCAAAGTATTTTTAACAAATGATGCCACACCCACACCAGTAATTTCTTATTCAGTGGTTAGTACCAAGTCGATCGGGGCCATCAACATCACCGCATCACACAACCCGCCCATCGATAATGGCTTCAAGGTGCGCGATGAACATGGCGGCGCGGTTGCACCGGAAGGATTGTCCAAAATCGAGAGCATGATCCCCGCAGATGTCAGCCAGGTAGAAAGTATGGATGCCGATAAAGCCGAGAATCAGGGCTTGATCGAAGATTATGACCCGATCGAGGCTTACGTCGAGCACATCAAAAATCTGATCAACCTGGAACCCATCAAGCAAAAAGGCTACAAGGTGTTGGTCGATTCCATGTGGGGCAACGGCGCGGGCTGGTTCCCGCGGTTCCTATCCGGCGAAAAGACCGTCATTGAAGAAATCCATAACCAGCGCAATCCGATATTCCCGGAAATGAAACGGCCGGAACCCATCGAGCCAAACATTGATGTCGGTTTGGCTGAAACTGTCAAACGCGGTTCGGATGTATTGCTGATCAACGACGGCGATGCCGATCGTTTCGGTTTGGGCGACGAAAAAGGCAAATTCATCAACCAGCTTCAGGTTTATGGATTATTGGCTTATTACTTGCTGGAGGTACGCGGTGAACGCGGTCCCATCGTAAAGACGCTCTCCACCACGGGCATGTTGGATAAACTGGGCAAAATGTACGACGTGCCCGTTTACGAAACCGGTGTAGGATTCAAATACATCGCTCCCAAGATGCTGGAAACCGACGCAATGATCGGCGGCGAGGAATCCGGCGGTTTCGCATTCCGCGGCAACGTTCCGGAACGCGATGGTATTCTGGCCGGTTTGTACATTCTGGACATGATGACCAAACTGGACAAGAAACCCTCCGAACTGCTGGAATTGCTGTTCAGCAAGGTCGGCGCGCATTACTACGACCGCATCGACACACGTTTCACCGGCGACCGGAAAGCGCGTGAAGAGAAGATTATTTCGGCAAAGCCGAAAGAAATTGCAGGTTTGAAAGTCACCGGAATTAACACCACAGACGGCTATAAATTCTGCCTGGAAGATGGCGGCTGGCTGTTGATCCGCTTCTCAGGCACTGAAGCCTTGATGCGGGTGTATTGTGAAACCACGCATCAGGACAAGATTCCTGAAATTCTGGACAGTGGTTTGAGGATCGCTGGAATAAAATAATTGACCGAACGCTGCGATACCCACTGCCATTTATACCTGGAAGAGTTCGCTGAAGACTTGCCTGCTGTTTTAGCGCGGGCCAAAGAAGCTTGCATCGGGAAAATCCTGGTGCCAGGTATTGATGTGGAAACCAGCCGGCAAGCCCTCGCGCTCAGTTGCGAGCATCCGGGTTGGTTGTACGCTGCAGTGGGTATTCATCCAAATTACGCTAATCAGGTCGGTTTAGAGCAAATTGAGGCCATAGAAACCCTCCTGATGGCCAAAACGGGTAATATCAAGGCGGTTGGTGAGATCGGCCTGGATTACTACCGTACCTGGGCTTCGCATGAAGACCAGCTTTTTGTGTTCCAACACATGCTGGGCTTGGCCGCCAAATATAAATTACCGGTCTGCATCCATATCCGCGAAGCTGAAGGGGATGTTATAAAAGCCCTCGATCAATGGACAAGTGAGCTGGTGAAAAGCAACAATATCCTGGCAAAATTGCCGGGTGTGTGCCATTCTTATTCCGGTAGTCCCGAAATTGCCCGCTTTGCGCTTGATCATCATTTCCTGTTAGGTATCAGTGGAAGCGTTACCTTCAAGAATGCGCAAAATCTGCGGGACCGCCTGGCGGAAATTGGCATCAAACATCTTATCACTGAGACAGACTCCCCATATTTGGCGCCCCACCCCAACCGAGGAAGACGAAATGAGCCGGCTTTGGTGAATTGTGTCTTGGAAGAAATTGCCAGACTCTTTGAAATGGATGTTGATCAGGCCGCTAAAATTACCACTCAGAACGCTCAAAATCTATTTAATTGGAATGGATATTAAACAAAAAACCACAAAAAAAGTGGTTTTGTATGCGCTGGGGGGGATTTGAACCCCCACGCCTTGCGGCACATGGCCCTCAACCATGCCTGTCTGCCAATTCCAGCACCAGCGCGAAGTTTAGCTATTATAATCGGCTATATTTGTATGTCAAGTTAGAAGCAAAATTTTATCATTCGAGGTACTTATGACAATTATTCTTGATGCAATGGGCAGCGATCAATATCCGGACCCCGAGATTTTAGGAGCAATTGAGGCAGTTAAAAGCCTGAATGAACCTATTATTCTGGTGGGCAATGAAGATATTATCCGCCCCAGGCTGGAACAGCTTTCCCCCAATAATGCGTTGATTTCCATCGTCCACGCTCCGGAAGTCGTGGAAATGTGGGATAAACCGGTGGAATCTGCGCGCTCCAAACCCAATAATTCCATGGCTGTCGGTGTACAACTGGTGAAGGAAGGCAGAGGTGAGGCATTTGTGACAGCGGGCAATACAGGCGGGGCAATGTTCAACGCTCTACGGGTATTAGGCCGCATCAAAGGTGTGCAGCGCCCGGCACTTACGGCAGTCTTCCCCACCCAAAAAGACAAGTGCATTGTCCTGGATATCGGCGCCAACGCTGACTGCCGGCCGGATTTTCTGGTGCAATTTGCAATTATGGGTAATATCTATGCGCAGCTGGTATTGAAAAAAGAAAATCCGCGCGTTGGACTGCTTTCCAACGGCGAGGAAGCCGGTAAAGGCAACGAATTGGTCAAGGAAACCTATAAACTGTTGGAGAAGTGCAACCTGAACTTCATTGGCAACATTGAAGGCAAAGAGTTATTCGGCGGAGAAGCCGATGTGGTTGTCACGGATGGCTTCACCGGAAATATTCTGATGAAAGGCAGCGAAGCGGTTGCCAAGCTAATCACAGACACATTAAAAGTTGAATTGATGCGTTCTTTCAGCACCAAGATAGGTGCGCTGCTGGCTAAACCAGCCTTTGCCAAGGTAAAAGGATTGGTAGATCCCAGCGAAGTGGGCGCTGCGCCCTTGTTGGGGATTGATGGGCTGGTTTTTGTGGGTCACGGACGCTCGGACGCTCGTGCTATTACAAGTGCGCTGCTTTTAGCTGATAGCGCTATTAAAAATGGTCTGTTGGAGCACCTCCAGGCAGATATTGTCAATAATTTATCTAATTAGAAAGGTTTATCAGGTAGAAAACATGAAAGTCTATAACAATAACAAATTGATCAAAAAAAGAAAAACCCTCAGCCAGGTTGTTTTGTATTTTTCAATGGCCATGCTCACGCTGGGATTTTTATGGTCTTTGAGTGATAACAACAAATCTCAGATGACTTACGCTTATCTGATCCTGATTCCGGCTTACCTGCTTGTACAGGTCAGCATCTTCATGGCTAATAAATGGGGGCGCTCTCCCCGCCCGGATGAAATTTTAGTTTCATCATTAAAGGGGATGAGCAATCAATACGCTTTATACAATTACATGACGGATGTCCCGCACCTGCTGGTTGGACCTGCGGGTGTGTACCTGATTCTGCCCTACTATCAATCCGGAGTTATCTCATATAACACGGATAAACAACGTTATGAACAAAAAGGCGGCCCCAAATTCTTTGCCAAGACGTTTGCCCAGGAAGGCATTCCCAGCATTGAAAAAGAGGACAAAGATCTGATTAAAGATTATCTGAATTATTTACAAAAAAACCAGATATCCATAAATGTGGAGCCTCAAGTGCTCAACTTTTACTATGCTGAAAAAGTTGAGCTGCGCACCGATAACGCCCCTGAGGTCAACCTGACACCGGATAAGTTCAAAGACTTTTTACGCCAGGCGGCCAAAAAGAGCGGCCTCACAGAAGTGGAAGTTAAGCAAATCATCGAACAACTACCCGTCCCGACGGATTAACCCTCTGGCTGGATAGAACCTATTTCGACAGAGATTTTTTCAAATCTAAAATTTCTTTTTGGGATAAATAACGCCATTCACCGGGTTTTAAACTACCCAGGTGAATGGTAGCTATCCTTGTGCGAATAATACGTTTGATGGGTAATCCAATCGCCAATCCAGTCTCACGAATTTGACGTTTCTTCCCTTCCCGCATCACAATTTGCAGCCAATTGCGGTTGTTCCCGGGTAGATAATCAACCTTAGCCGGCAAAGTGCGGTAACCGCCTTCTATGACTACGCCTCGGCGCCAAATCTTAAGCTGATCCTGGTCCGGTTCGTGATTTGCCATGACATGATATTCTTTTTCATGTTCATAGCGCGGATGGGTTAATTTATTGGCGACATCCCCATTATTGGTCAACAATATCAGCCCTTCGCTGTCAAAGTCCAAACGCCCGACAATAAATAAATGCATGTCGAGGTTAACATAGTCCGTTACCACCTTGCGGTCATCCACTTTTTTAATATCGGAAAGCACACGGCGGGGTTTGTAAAAAGCAATATACACATCGGGTACAGGGGCAACATGGATGACATTCCTATCAACTTCAATGCGGTCTTTATCCGCATCTGCTTTCTGTCCCAAAATAGCTACTTTGCCATTAACTTTGACACGTCCAGCATCAATGATCTTTTCGCAATCCCGTCTTGAGCCGAAGCCGGCGCTCGATAGTATTTTTTGTAAACGTATTTCTTCCAAGTGATTAATCCTTTAGGATGGCGGGGCCGTTCTGCTGGGGCTGCATAGGCATGACATCAAATGCTGGTAGTTCTTCTAATGACGACAATCCGAAATAACTCAGAAAATCGGCTGTTGTAGCGTACAATACCGGCCGGCCAACGCCCTCACGTCTGCCAACCTCTTCAATTAAACCTTTACTTAACAAGTTGCGCACCACCCCATCACTGTTGACACCGCGAACTTCTTCGATTTCCGGGCGGGTAATTGGCTGGCGGTAGGCCACAATTGCCAGTGCCTCCAATGCGGCTTGTGACAAGGTCGTGGTTACCTCGACACCCAGGAAATTCTCAATCAGCTCGCCCATATACGGAGCGGTGGTCAACTGAACACGGTGGTTGTGCCACTGAAGCATTAGGCTGCGCGACTCATTATAATATTGTTGTAACTCTTCCAATGCGATCTGGATACTTTTTTCAGATTCTTCCAGGGCCTTGGACAATTGTGATATCGAAATCGGCGAAGTTGAGATAAATAATAACGCTTCTATGATTGCCGACAGGGAGCGTTCAGCTTTAATTTCGTTCAAATCCTTCATGCTATAATTGATTCCTGGTACTTTTTTGACGATTATACTCGAATAAGGAATCAAACATTACATGCGCGTTCTGATTACAGGTGCAGCAGGCTTTTTAGGGTCACATCTATGCGACCGTCTTATTAACACCGGTCACGATGTGATCGGCATGGATAATTTCATCACAGGCAGTCGCGAGAACCTGGTTCATTTGGCCGGTAATGCGCACTTCACTTTTATCCGGCACGATGTGGCCAATTTTATCTTTGTGCCCGGTAAAGTCGATTTGGTGCTGCATTTTGCCTCTCCCGCCAGCCCAAACCCGGCTTCCCCTTTTGGATACCCCAATTTACCCATTCAAACCATGAAAGCAGGCGCATTGGGTACGCACAACACGCTTGGAGTGGCACGTGCGTATAATGCCCGCTATATTCTGGCCTCCACCAGTGAGATTTACGGCGACCCGCAGGAACATCCTCAAAAAGAAGATTATTGGGGCCATGTGGATCCCATCGGTCTGCGTTCAGTGTATGATGAAGCCAAACGTTTTGCAGAAGCGCTCACTATGGCTTATCACCGCTACCATAACCTGAACACCGGCATTGTGCGCATTTTCAACACTTACGGCCCGCGCATGCGCCTGGATGATGGGCGCGTCATTCCCAATTTCATACAACAAGCCCTGCGTCAGGAACGGTTGACGGTTTACGGCGACGGTAATCAAACGCGCAGTTTTTGTTATGTTGACGACCTGATCGACGGTATTCTGGGCTTGGCATTTTCTGTTGAAGATATGCCGGTCAACATCGGCAACCCGGATGAATTCACCATCATCGAATTAGCCCATATGGTCAACGAACTGCTTCATAATCCTTCCGAAAATATTTACCAGGTCGGCAAAGTGGCCGGCGACGATCCGCTGCGCAGGCAGCCCGATATCAGCCGCGCAAGGGAAATTCTGGACTGGACACCCAAATTCGACCTCAAATCCGGTCTTCTCAAGACAATACCTTACTTCAAAGAAAAAATGGGATTGAATGACCTCTAACAATATTTCAGAATCAAGACGATTTATCAAATTTGCAATAGTTGGTATCAGCGGCACCCTGGTCGATTTTGGGATTTTCAACCTTTTATCCAGTATTTCAGGATTTCCAACCATTCCATCCAGCGTGGTTTCGTTTACTGTAGCAGTTTTTAATAATTTTTACTGGAACCGGCAGTGGACTTACCCTGAATCCAAAGACTTTCCCCTTTCACAACAATTTGGTAAATTTGGCATCGTCAGTGTTGTTGGCCTGATCATTCGCACCATTATCTTTTCTGAAATTGAAAATCCGCTTATTAGCTTAAGCGCTTCCTATTTCGGGAATTTGAAATTCTCGCCTGAAATTATCGGACATAACCTCGCTCTGGCATTTGTCATTGTGATTGTTCTTTTCTGGAATTATTTTGCCAATAAAGTTTGGACCTATAAGGGGATCAAGGAAGTAAAAGAATGACACAAATTCGTAATTCGCGCGAGCGCATGCAAGCATTGGCGCACGGCGATAAGGTTGATCAAATTCCGGTTGCCTTGTGGCATCATTTCCCGGTGGATGATCAGGATGCCGAAAAATTGGCAGCCGCCACCATCAGTTTTCAACAAACTTTCAATTTTGATATCGTAAAAGTCTCTCCATCCTCATCTTTTTGCCTGGAAGATTGGGGAGCCAAAGATGAATGGCACGGCAACCCGGAAGGTACACGCGAATATCAGGGCGCCGTCATTCAATCCGCGCAAGATTGGAACAAATTGGCAAAGCTGGACCCCAGGAAAGGCGCGCTGGCGCGCCAGTTGGAATGCCTGAAAATCGTTCGCGATGCCATCGGCTCAGAAGTTCCCATCATCCAGACCATTTTCAGCCCCCTGTCGCAAGCCAAGAACCTGGTGGGTAAAAACAATTTATCTTCTGAAATGCGCCAACACCCTGAAGCACTAAAATTCGGCTTGGATATCATCACCGAATCTAGCATTGATTTTATCGAAGCATGCCAGCAGATGGGCATTGACGGCATTTTTTTTGCCGTGCAACATGCTTCCTATAATATGCTATCCTCTTCTGAGTTCGATGAATTTGAAAAAGCTTACGACAGCCGCCTTTTTCCTCTGATCAACGAATTTTGGTTGAATATGCTGCACATCCACGGCACCTCCATCATGGCTGAAGCAGTGGCCGATTACCCCATGCAGATATTCAACTGGCACGACCGTGATACCCTGCCCAACCTGGCTGAAGGCAAGCGCCAATTCGGAAAAATTGTGTGCGGTGGATTGGGACGCATCGAAAGCATGCTGCTGGGCGATGAAAACAGCATCAAAGTTGAAATCGATGATGCGGTGCGCCAAACCCAGGGTGAGCGGTTTGTGCTAGGCACCGGGTGCGTCATGATGCAGACCACTCCTTTCGGCAATATCAAAACCGCTGTTGATCACGTGCGTGCTATACCGGTAGATTAGGATTTCATGGGCAATCCCCGAATTATCGCTGGAAAAATGCGCGGCATGCGCTTGAAAACCCTGCCGGGTACTATTACACGGCCCATAACTGACCGAGTAAAAGAAGCTTTATTCAATATTATCGGCAGCGATATCCAGGATGCGTCTTTTCTTGACCTGTTTGGCGGATCCGGCAGCGTGGGTTTGGAAGCTCTCAGCCGCGGGGCTGAATTTACGCAATTTATAGAACTTAACAGTAAAGCTTACGCGATTCTCAAAGAGAATTTGATCAAATCCGGATATGAAAAAAACGCCAACTTGCAAAAAGTTGACGCGTTTAAGTATATTTTTCAGGAAAAAGACAAGCATTTCGATTATATTTTCATCGCTCCCCCGCAATATCACGGCATGTGGAAAGATGCTTTGCTGAAATTGGATCAGGCACCGGAATTACTGATATCCGATGGCTGGATCATCGTTCAGATTGACCCAATTGAAGATGAGACTGTCCCGCTTAATAATTTCACAGAATTTGACAGCCGCAAATACGGCAGTACGATTTTAAAATTCTACGCTCGCTAAATTAGTATTCTATACGCATTTCCCCGTTTTCGTCATAGAGATACTTGATCATGGCAGGCGGTGTATTGGGCTCGTGCTCATCCACAACTTTGAGTAAAAACGGTAAATCCTTTACCTTCTTTTCATGTCCCTCGATTTCCACTCGTGACATCCATTCCAAATGTCCTTCTTCAGATTCCTGTATTTCACCGAATGAATACTGCCCCTTAAACACAAAAACCTCAATACCCGGGGTATCATGGATGTCAATGAAAAGAATTGCGGCTAAATCAAGCTGTTGAACTTTCAGTCCGGTTTCTTCCAGGATTTCGCGGCGGGCAGCTTCAAATGGTTCTTCTCCCTGTTCCATGTGCCCGCCCACACCGTTGATCTTCCCATATCCAAATGAGGTTGATTTGTCCTTTGAAAGCATAAGAAGGTCTTCCCCTTTCTGGATAAATATCAAGGTTCGGGGAACCATCTGGTAACGGTTGCGGATGATATGGATGTTGTAATCTTCCAAGGCTGCTCCTTTCTGTTTAACGATTATACCGGCTGTAGAAAACAAAAAGAGGCATTGGATTTTCTCCACTGCCTCTTTATTTTCCCATAAAAATAGTTTAGGTCAGGAACATGGGATGATCAAGGAATGTTTTAACCTTAGGCAGGTAATGGTCCTTGTCATAATATGAATCGATATCCGCATATTTCTTCCCGGAAATGACTGATTCCATCGGTACCGCGGTATATTTGCCGCCCTGCAGGGCTACCAGCTTGCCGGTATCGTTAGCCTTGATCAGGTTAAAGGCAATATGCCCATAAGCCATGCCAACCATGCGGTCCAATGAATCCGGCGGGCCGGAGCGGATCACGTATGCCAACTGCTGGAACATGGTGTTGGTCTTGGTGATGCGCTTGATATCATCCGAGATCATCTGACCAACGCCGCCCAGTTTTTTATGACCAAAAGCATCTGCTTCACCGGTTTCGACGATTTCGCGCCCCTTATATGTGGCTCCCTCTGAAACTGTCATAATGGCGTAATTGGAAGGATTGCGGCGTTTGTCATCCATCAGGAAATCCGCCAGCTTGTCGATATCGAACGGCACTTCTGAAATGATGGCGCGGTCAACGTGCGCCAGCAGGGCCGTAATCAGGCTGGTCTCACCGGAATTGCGGCCAAACAACTCGACAATACCGATGCGTTCATGTGAGCCAACGGAAGTTCGCATGTCTGTGATCAGGTTGACAGCGCGGGTTACAGCAGTCGAAAAACCGATGCAATAATCGGTGCCGTAAACATCGTTGTCCATGGTCTTGGGGATACCGACCGTGGGGAAACCTTCTTTGTGCAGACGGGCAGCAAAGGAAAGCGTGTCATCGCCGCCAATGGCGGCCAACGCGTCAATGCCTAATTCGGATAAGACCTTCAGCACATAATCGGTATAGTCCATGGTGCCGTCGTCATCAATCTTTTTTCCATAGTTTGAATTAGCCAGGAAATCAGGAATATCTTGGGCACGCACTTTTTGCGGATTGGTGCGGGAAGTGTGCAGGAAAGTACCACCGGTGCGGTCGATTTTGCGCACATCCGGATAATCCAGCTCTTTAATATAGTAATCATGGGTAGAAGGTTCATCAAAGTCGTAATGCAGCAGACCCATCCAACCGCGGCGGATACCGTAAACTTTATATCCCTCCTCCATTGCGCCCAGCGCAACAGCTTTAATTGCCAGGTTCAGGCCGGGAACATCGCCTCCTCCTGTCAAAACACCTATCGTTTTAGTCATAAATGCCTCCTGGAATGCAGTATCGTATTGTAAATAAATCGAAAGAAGTATAGCACAAAGGGGTCAATTCGTTTAATAATCGTCTAATTTATTAATCGAAGAATAAGGGTTCATCACCCACAAACGCACCCAATACAAATTGAACAACAGCAGCAGCGTCACAACCAGGTTATAACCATAGACATTCTGATAGGTAAAAACCTGCTTCTGCATAAGCATTTGAAGGGCCGGAAGGCCAAATAACACCAAGCCGTACAAAACCGCAATAAAAATGCGGAATTTAGAAGTCGAACGTTCATACCACAAGGTGATGGTATATACGAACACAACCAGGTAGCCAATAGTCGCATAAAGGCTGTCCCACATATTGATTAATGGTCCTAATGTTAGCGCTAACGAAATCAGCCATAATTCCTGAGCGGCGCTTTTCTTTGGACTGCGAAGCCATTCATATACCATCCAGAAAAATATGATTAATGGCAATAGCGTAACCAGATTGCTGTCAATATTTGGAAAAACACCGGCGATATATTTCCGGTAGCTGATGAGCGGATAGAAATCCGGCTCCAATACCCACACTTTTATTAATTCCAAAACCCAACGCTTATCGAAAATTACCAGGGCCATGGAAAGCAAAACCACCGTGATCGCCATCCATAAGTTAATCACACTGCGATGTTGGTAAAAATTCAGGAGGAAGAATACCAGCATCGGCAAGAAAAACGCAAACGGATTGAAAGTTGCCAATCCGAACAAAATTCCCGAGAAAATATAATCTCTGCTTCTGACCTTGCTAAATGCAGCTACCATTAATAAAATTTGCAGCATGGAAAGGTTGATGCTGAGCATATTAAGAGCGGTGAAATATGTCAACGAAAGGACCAGCGCTGCACCGATTTTATAGCGCTCTCTAAGCTGGATGCCAAAATTATCCAACAACAGATTCAAAGTGAAGTAGCACAGGATCTGGTTGGTTGCCAGCCACAAGGCCAGTGCCCAGTGAAAATCAGGGATATAAATAAAAGGCAGGTAAAACAACAACGCGTACAAGGGTAAATTGAATTGCCGGATTTCCCCCAGGCTCAATCCCAGACTCTTCAGGGTATCCGCGCTGCGATTAATATCATTTTCGTAGGCGCTGAGGTTGCCCTTGAAAACCATGCGTGCGCGCGCCAGCGACACGTAAAATTCACTTTGGTCTGCCAATCTGGTTAAAGCGAAACGGTCAACCAGAATCAGCAAGATAAAGGCAAGCAGGATGAAAAGAATCTTTCTGCGAAGATCCATATATTTCTTTTCAGTCAGTAGATACCGGGTAACTTTCTTGATTTCTGCAAACATGGTTTTTTCAGGCTTGTTCGAGCTCCGCCAGGTATTTTTCCTTATTAGCTGTCCTGGCAATTTTACCGCTGCTGGTTTTAATTAACCAGAAACTATTTACCAGATAAACCCGTCTTAGTGCTACAGCTGTGCTTTGCGTAACCTGGCGGCGGATCTGGTCGCCAATGGCTCTGCTCTGTTCTTCGTAACCGGTTTCAAGTTCCGCAATTACCACCACTTCTTCGGTACCACGATCCTCGTTGAAAACCCCAAAGGCTACATTCCTGCCCGGGTGAACACCTTCAATCTCGTTGACAACACTTTCGATGTCCTGCGGGTACACATTCTTCCCGCCCACGATGATCAGGTCCTTCTTGCGGCCGCTGATATACAGCTCCCCATCCGCCAGATAACCTAAATCGCCCGTTTTAAACCAGCCGTCCAGCATAGCTTTCTCGGTAGATTCCTCACGGTGATAATATCCGGAAAGCATACAGGTGCTCTGCAGGACAATTTCGCCCAAATGGCGCTCCGGCAGTTCATTCCCAAGGGTATCCACGATCTTCACCTGCGTGTTTTCCAATGGTTTACCTGCTGAAACCATCACCACGCTGCGTTGTCCATCAAGCGCTTTTTGGGCCAGTTTATCTTTTTGGAATAAATCCTGGTTGATTTCATCATAAGTGACCGGTTTCGCGATGCCATCCTGCGTTATAGCGAAAACATTTTCTGCCATGGCGTAGCAGGTGGCAATGGCCGAATCTCGCAAGCCATAGGGCTTAAACCGTTCCAGGAAAAGCTGGTGGCTGGCATAGCGCATAGGTTCCGAACAATTGATCACCGCGCGCAGACTGGTTAGATCGACACTTTCCAAATCGGACGGCCGAATTTTTTGCGCGCAGAAATTATAGGCAAAGTTTGGCAGCCAGCACAATGTGCCATGATATTGGGTGATAGCCTGGAACAGGCGGTATGGCGCACGCACCCAATCGAAAGGCGACATGATAACCAGGGGAATATTGTATAAAATTGGCATCAAAAAACACGCGATCAGTCCCATGTCATGGTAAAGCGGCAGCCAACTGACAATCACATCCTGCGTGTCGATTTGCAGGTTTTGGGTATAACCATCCAATTGGTTGAAAACAGCCTGATGGGAAAGCGCCACGCCCTTCTGCAAGCCTGTTGTTCCGGAAGAGTGCTGCAACAGGGCCACATTCTGCTCATTTTGTTGGAGACCGCGAAAAATCACCTTCTTTTCTTCCGCGATATGGGGAACTTCTTCAACATAGATCACGGTTTTTATAAATGGATTTTCGCTTTGGATGGCTTCCAGCTCAACAGCAAATTCCCGGTATGTAATGATGGCGGAAGGACGTGTGATCTCGATCAATGAAACCAGGTCCTTGCGGTATTTTTCGGGCAGCAATTTTTCTGTCAGGAAGGGCATGATGGATGGGACTGAACCATTCAAGACCGTCCCATAATAGGAAAAGAAGAGGTCAACACCCTGCTGCAGGATCAGGATGACCACTTCGCCCGGTTCAATTTGTTTTTCCGAAAGGACCGCAGTATATTGACCGGCACCCCGAACCAGTTCCTGATAAGTCAGATGAATATCTTCCTGACCCGTCTGGAGCAGATTCAAAATCTTTTTATGCGGGTATTCCTCCGCAAGGCGCAGTAATTGTTTGGAAAAATTCCGCACTTATGCTCCGCGTTCGATAATCATGCCAGCCAGTTGGTCCAATGTGTCAAAAGTTTCAGCATTCAGCTCATAATCCTCAATGCGCACTTCAAAGAGCTGTTCCACGATCAGCGCTAAATCCACCAGGCTGAATGAATCAATCAGGCCGCTTGAAATCAGCGCTTCATCCGCAGCAATACCGCCATCGGGCTGTTTCAATATTTCCGCACTTACCTTAGCGCCTAATTCTGTAATAATTTCGTCTTTATTTTTCATTATTCGTTATCCTGCAATCCTTTCCAGAGAGTGTCTAATGTACCCAGGGCATACGCGCTGCGTTCCGTCCAGGCTTCAATGGAAATATGGAATCCATCATTCCTCTCCGGGTCTAATCCACGATACGGCAGCGGCTGGGCAGCCCGCCACCAATTATACAGGGGCAAATCATACTCATAAGCCAGTTTGGCAATAATATAATTCAGTTGATGGTTGCCCTCCACATTATCCGCTTTGGTCACCAAAATAGGTACGGTGCCATGCGCCATGATAGTATCCAGGACTATACGCAGATATTTTTCGTATTGTTCCGGCGGGGTGACATCCGGCCACCAGCGTTCAAAAGCGACAAACGCAAAACTCGGATTCGCCACACGCAATTCGCAATCCAGCGGGCTTTCACCTGCCTGGCATTCATCAGGGTCGGCTTGCAGCGGTGAAAGCGCTGCAGCCACATTTAATCCCTGCTCAATCGCCTTACCATCGCGATTGAAGTAACCGTGGAAATTATCGATAGTTTCCTGCCAGTCTGCCTGCTCCGGTGCCAGGTAATAACGGTTCAGGTCATATAAGCCCATGAAGGACTCTTTGATATTCTGGCAATCCCCTATTTTCGAAAAAGCATTAGGATTGATGCCCATTTCTTTCCCCAGCGCGTAAATTTCACGTGATTTATGGGTCACTTCAGGGTTGATGGGCCAGTTTTTCCAATCCTCCGGCAGCAAGCGCGTGTCCGGTGTGGCTGTTGAAAGCGGTGTTTGGGTGGGTTCGGGAGTTTCGGTCGCTTGCACTTCCACGGGAATATCTGTAGAAATCTCTGTTTCCACTGTCGGTTGGCTTTGATTTGCGCCAACCACTGCCCCGCTGGAGGTGCACGCACTGGTTAGAAGCATTATCGTGAAGATCAATGCGCCTGGAATTTTCGTGAATGAATTTCTTTTCATCTGATTATTTTTGCGTTGTCTCTTTAAGTATGGAGGCAATCCTTTCTGCCAATATTTCTTCACCGGCTCGATCCATATGGATGGCGGAATTGGTAAAGTTTTCCTGCGGGACGATATCCCACAAATCATTATAATTTATACCTAATTTATCCAAATACGATTGCATCAAGCCGCGGTATTGGTCGTAAGCCCAGCGCGGATAATAGTAGTTATAACGGATATCGCTGTTCTCGCCTTCCGCAATCAAGATAGGCTCGTTGACCAGCATGAACTGGATTTCCGGATTGGTTGATACAGCTTGTTGGATCACTCCCAGGGCCAGACGATCTTCTTGTAGATGATTAGGCTGGAAATCATAAAATCCATCATCTGATTCAAAATCACGCAATGCAGGCGTGAATTCAGCGGGATAGTCCTGATCAATTCCAGCTGCCGCCCACATAACGCCATAAATTTGCAGGCGCAAGATATCCGCCATCTCCCGCCGGCGAGCAATCAGCGTGAAATCTTTCCAATTCACAGCTTGCTGCTCAAATTCATCCACCCCATATTGTTCAGTCAATTGATTGACCAATATGGGATTATTGGCAACCAGTGGTGTAGCCAGTTGGTTGGGAACCGGCAGTGATTCCAAAGTAACCAGCCAGATGATCAAGTCGGGATCATACTTTTTCACCTGATCTATGATCATCCAATCTTTCATCACGGACAAACTGGGATAACCCAGGTTATAAAACCGGGCCTGTTTGCCATTGATCTGTAAGTTTTTCCGATCCAACAAGCCGGCCAGGGTATTTTCAGGTTTTTGCAGAAAACCCCACACGGATGAATCTCCAACTACAAAGACACGATACTCATCTGCGTTTTTTTCGGCTGCAGCAATCTTATGTGAAGCAATCATGGCATCCAGGTTGTAGATACTGAGGTTATAGGATGCCGTTGGATTTTCACCGAAGGGAAAACGCTCGCGCCCAGGGTACAAACGGTTATACAGGGATATTTGACCAAATGGGACGTTCATCAAAAAACTGAAGGCAATGCTGAACAGCACTACAAATAGCAGCGCTTTGACCAATATGCGGATGGGAAGGCGGTTATGCGAACGCATTTAAATTCCTCCCAGTAATTTGCTGAAGACTTGCAAGGCGCTGTTGATGTCGGGCAATGCGAACCATATCCAGCCCAGCGCAATGAAGTTGAAAGTTGCAAAGATTGAAATATATTTTTGCACGTGGATGGCCCAGGCATTTACAAGCGGCTTAGCGGGATGGGTCTTGCGCCATTCGGTCCAGCGATTATGCACAAACATGCCCAAGCCGTTCCATAGGCCCCATATAACAAAATTGAGGCTGATGCCGTGCCACAGTGCAATCAACAGCATAGTGCTGATCTGGGTAAAAAAAACCATCCAAACGGTTGGAATTGGGTTCTGGCGGGTGCGCAGATAACGCGTGACCGGATTGAAGTAATAGGTGCGGAACCACTGCGTCAGTGTGATGTGCCAGCGATTCCAAAAGATAGTGATGTTCTCAGCCAGATAAGGCTGTTTGAAATTCTCCGGAAGTTTTATACCCATCAAGCGGGCAATCCCGATGGCTAGATCGGAATAACCACTGAAGTCGAAATACAATCGCAGCGCATACGCATAAACCAGCAGCCACATCCAACCGGTGTAATGCACCTGCTGTACTGACAAAGGGTTCAGCGTCAACAAGGCCAGGCTGTCAGCCAAAATAAATTTATAAAAAAGGCCGTGCACAATACGCCGCCCTCCTTCCAGAAAATCATCGGCCGCGGGCAGCTCTGTGCGATTGGCCATTTCTTTTTGAAAGTGATCCAGGCGGTCAATTGGACCCGCCGTAAAAGCCGGAAAGAAAAGAACATACACCATAAAATCCCGTAAATTCACCTGGAATTTGCGGTCCTGCTGCCATTCACGCAGCACATGGATCAAGCGAAAGGTGAAATACGAATATCCTATCCAGGCAATTTCGGAAGCATTCGCAAGTTTGGGCGATTGCCCGTTGAGCGCACGCAGGAGCTGGCTGATTTTCAAGCCTAAGGGTTGATATTTCAGGACGATGAAAACCAATATCGCGGCAATAATTACAACAGCAGCGCTAAGGCGCGTTTTGGAAGCCGCTCTATTAGCCAACCAGAACAGTAATCCGGCAGCCAGGATAAACAGGAACACCTTCCAGATCGCGGGTGGATTGACCAGACCGGCCAGGAAAGGAATGTTCAGGTAGCGTATGGTGGAGATTGCGAGAACAACAAGGAAGGCAGTCAAAGCCGCTAAACGATTTTGGTTTTCATCCAAAGCTTCGCGTGGCGAGATTAATCCCCAAACAAATATGGTCAGCGCGATTAAAAAAGATGGCATCCAAAATTCCAACGAACGTATGCTGGAAACCGGTTGAAGCCAATAGATAAAAAGCAAGCTTGAAATTAACATCAACCAGGCTGCTGCGGTTTGATTGCGCAACAACCTGATGAGTACAGCGAAACCGATGAAAACAGCGATATGAATCAGCGTCATGCGGTTAGAAACCCTGGTAAATCCAGAGGGGTGAGCTGTCCGTGGTCATGATGATCAAGCCGATGATCACCAGGCCCAACAGCACAGCCCACAAATTTTCATTTATTTCTCTTTTTTTATGCATTTATTCGTATGAGCAAACACGCCATTGGCCATCTTCCATGGTCATGGTATAGGTCCGTTTATCTAACTCAATCGCCCTGATTTCGTCATTATAAGTCAGGTCCAGTGTACCGCTGCAAACCACCAGGGCGTCCTCCCCATTCTCCCCTACCTGGCTGCAGCTGACATTATTTAATTGCGCGCCAACCGACATCAAAGCATCCACTTCCAGCATGGCCTGTTCTTCCCAATCCTTACAGGTCAGTGAAACCACAGAATCCTTGTTTTTGTTTGCCAAAGCTTCCAGATAAGCATAAGTCGCGTCTGCCGCACTGGCGGTGGCTTGTCCACCACAAGCGGTCAGGATTATGGTTGTGAGCATAAACAGTAATAAGGACTGTTTGAATTTCATGAAGAGATATCTCCGTTTCTGTGAATTCGATTAACGGTTCTATTATAAATAAAAAAGCGAAGATGTGAATAAATCATACATCTTCGCTTAATGATTTTATATACTTATGTACTTTATTTTAGATATCTTTTCCGTAAATCCGGTGGTTTTTATAAGGTTTAACGCCCAAATTTTCCAAATCTTTACGCATCTCGGTAGCAGTTTCAGCTATTTGCGTTAATTCGCTGTGCACAAAATTATAAGCGTTAGCAGTCTTGTAGATCTCGGAGAACATCAATGCGTTACCGCCCATTCCATGCAATTCCGGTAAAATCCCGATGCCGTTAAATGATAGCCATTTTGTTGTTTTCAGCTCATGCAAATAGGAATATAAAGCCAGAGGGGATAAACGCCCTTTATATTTTTGCAGCGCAGCAGAAATATCAGGGAAAGCAAACAAGAAACCAACCACGTCATCATTATAGGTAATGATCTTCAGCAAATCGGGGACTGCCACCACCATAATATTATCCAGGACAAATTGTATTTCGTTATCTGACAATGGATAATATTCCCAGTTATTTACAAAAGATTTATTGTATGCTTGACCAATGCGCCAAGCCCATTTTTTCAATTCGCTTTTATTCTTAAATTTCAGTACCTTAAATTTGCCCTGCTCCTCAACCCGGTTGGCAACCCGCTGAACTTTTTCAGGAAGAACAAATTCCGGAATATTAGCATAACAGGAAACCCAATCAACAACCTTCTTGAAACCCATCTTTTCGACAAATTGCGGATAATTGGGCAAGTTATAGTTCATCATAGTCATCATCTGACGGTGCTCAAAACCTTGCACCTGTAGGCCATAGCCATCAAATGAAGAGAGACCTTTTGGGCCAACCACCTGGTTTAATCCACGTTTGTGCGCCCAATCAAATCCGCGCTCAAATAGTTTATCGGCAACGGCCTGGTCGTTCACCGATTCGAATAAATAAAAACAAGCTACTTTTTTATCATGGTATTTATTAGATGGTTTGTTCTCCAATAAACCAATGCGGCCTAGCATTTCCCCGTTTGCATCCCTGGCTACAAAAAATTCTGCCTCTGAGTGTTCATAAAAGGGGTGTTTTTGGCTGTTCAACATGGTTTTAATATCAGCCAAAATTGGTGGAACCCACTCTTCCACTCCCTCATAAACTTTAAAAGGGAACTCTACAAACTCATTTACCTGTTTTTTTGCAGTCGTATCGACTTTTTCGATGTTAATCATATAATTGCTCCTGCATAGGATTTTTTTTCCAGTATACACCTTTTAATATTAATAAATTTTAGTGTTAGTATTAACCCCATAAATTGTACTTAGTAACGCAAAATCCATTCAATTCAGGAGTCTGCCGTGTCTGAAATTTTGATCAAAGAGATCAATGAACAACCTCACATTATCCAGAATCTGATTGACTCTGAATACAAAGAAATCAAAAGCATTGCTGAAAAGATCAAAGGTAAATTCAATTACGCATTAATTGCCGCGCGCGGTACTTCAGACAACGCTGCCCGATATGCCCAATATTTATTTGGTGCCTATAATGAAATCCCGGTTGCTTTAGCTACACCGTCTTTATATACCGTCTATAACAAACCTCCCAAATTGTCGGATACGTTGGTCATCGGTATTTCACAATCCGGGCAATCTCCAGATATCGTGGCTGTGATTGAAAATGCCAAAAAGCAGGGTCAAACCACTTTATGCATGACCAATCAACCCGATTCCCCTCTGGGTAATGCTGCGGATTACGTTATTCCACTGCACTGCGGAGAGGAAAAAGCAGTGGCAGCCACTAAAACATACACCGCTTCATTAACCGCATTAGCGATGCTTTCCATTGCCATGAACAACGATCGCGAAAGAGAAAAAGCGTTGGCAGCATTGCCGCCCACGCTGGAAGAAACGATTAAAGCTGCAATGGAAACCAATGTGAATACCTGCCGTTATCGTTATATTGAACATTGTGTGGTTATCGGCCGCGGATTCAATTATGCGACGGCTTTTGAAGTGGCTTTAAAAATCAAAGAGCTGACCCGCGTGGTATCAGTGCCTTATTCCTCAGCCGATTTCAAACATGGCCCCATCGCGGCTGTACAGCCTGGATTCCCGGTGGTCATGATCGCCCCTTCCGGTGAAATGTACGCACAGATGCTTGAATTTTCCAAGAAAATGCACGAACTCCAAGCAGAGATCATCTCCATTTCAGACCAGGCCGAAATCACGGATGGCAGCAACCTGGGTTTCAGGATCCCTGCAGGCATTCCGGAATGGATGTCCCCGATTGCATGCGTACTGCCCGGACAATTATTCGCCAGACAGCTGGCTTTTGAAAAAGGTCTGAACATCGATAAACCAGTCGGTTTGTCCAAAGTTACCGAAACTTTCTAGATTTCCTTATAATTATTCAATAACCAATCTGTTCTTGGAGAAATCATTTGGAAAAATTTATCATCGAAGGCGGGCACCCAATATCCGGAGAGGTAACCCCAGCCGGCAACAAGAATGCCGCCTTACCTATCTTAGCCGCCTGTTTGTTAACGCGCGAAAAAGTCATCCTGCACAACCTGCCCGATATTGAAGATGTGCGCACGATGCGTTCGCTTTTAGAGAGCCTGGGGGTTTCCATTCTAACTATTGACACCCATAACTGGGAAATTCAGGCCAAAGAGGTGCGCCCGCGCGACCTTGACCCCGATTTGTGCCGGAAGATCCGTGCATCCATCTTACTGGCCGGACCCATGATCGCACGCGCCGGCACATTAGAGCTGCCACCACCCGGTGGTGATGTGATTGGACGCAGACGTGTAGATACGCATATCCTGGCACTCAGTGCGCTAGGTGCGGATGTTAATTACAATCGGACTTTCTCATTCACAGCCAAAGAACTTCATGGAGCTGATGTACTGCTGGATGAAGCCAGTGTGACAGCAACAGAAAATGCCATCATGGCCGCGGTTACCGCCAAAGGAAAGAGCATCATCCGCAACGCAGCCTCTGAACCGCATATCCAGGAATTGTGTGCTTTCCTCAATAAAATTGGCGCGGACATTCACCATATCGGCTCAAATACACTGCTAATTAATGGTGTTGATACACTGTCCGGTGGTGAATACACCATCGGCCCTGATTACCTGGAAGTAGTCAGTTTTATAGGTGCCGCAGTGGTCACACACGGCTCCATTACGATCCGCAACGCCGGTTCAGAATATCTAAACATGGTTAAACTCGTCTTTCATCGCTTAGGTGTAGATTGGCAAATCAA
The DNA here is from genome assembly GCA_002412595.1 of Anaerolineaceae bacterium UBA5211. Classification (GTDB taxonomy): domain Bacteria; phylum Chloroflexota; class Anaerolineae; order Anaerolineales; family Anaerolineaceae; genus Pelolinea. The sequence continues at coordinate 29,729 of DHVJ01000052.1, read as the reverse complement.
AGGCAAAGATATTTTCGTTCCAAAGAGACAGCGCCTGATCATTGAACCCGACCTGGGTGATGCGATCCCGGAAATCAGCGTGATGCCCTGGCCGGCATTCCCGACCGATTTAATGAGTATAGCTATCGTGGTCGCCACTCAATCTAAGGGCACTGTGCTTTTCCACGATTGGATGTACCCCAGCCGCATGTTTTTCACCGACAAATTAGTCGGCATGGGTGCGCAAATCGTATTATGCGACCCGCACCGCTGCATTGTGCAGGGTCCCAGTCATTTATACGGTGAAAAGCTGGAAAGTCCTGACATTCGGGCGGGTATGGCGTTGTTGCTGGCAACATTATCCGCGGAAGGCCAGTCATCTATACGCAGTGTAGCGCAAATTGACCGCGGTTACGAAAATATCGACGAGAAATTAGCAAATTTGGGGGTTAATATCCAACGTATTAAAGGATAACAGGCATCTTGATAGATGCCTGTTATTTTTCGCATGCTCTACACAGCAGAGAATTAAGCTTCTGTTTTACTGCTTCCAGATACTTCCAAAAATTGATCGAGTGCGTCCCGTAATATTCCTTCGGGTACGGCACCTACCTGGCGGTGAATGATTTTTCCTTCCGCCACAAATAACATGGTCGGGATGCCCTGAACGCCATAACGCCCAGCCCATTCCTGATTTTCATCCGTATTCACTTTCGCAACTACCAATTTGCCTTCATAATCCTTGGCAACCTTATCCAAGATTGGAGCCACCATCTTGCAAGGACCACACCAGGGGGCCCAGAAATCTACGATTACCGGGAGTTTGGATTGCAAAACTGTTTTTTCAAAGGCTGCGTCAGTAACATGGACTGGTTCATTCATTATTTCTTTCTCCTGAATACAAAATATTAAGTGCCAACTTTATAAGTTAGATTTTATCTTAATCTGACTGGTTGGCACTATTAGACTTTTATAATAATAATCAGCAGATCTATTTAGCTTTTATAGAAATGGTTTTAGGTTTAACTTCCTCTGCTTTTGGCAGGGTCAACTTCAAAATCCCATTTTCAAAATCAGCTTTAGCCTTATCCACTACAACCGGGCAAGGTAATAGCACCGAGCGGGCAAAAGTCCCCTGCCGTATTTCATGTAAATGGTAATCGGATTTCCGGGTTTCTTCTTCCATTTTCATTTCACCCCGAATAGTTAGGGTATCACCAGAGACGGAAATATTGATATCGTCCGCTTTGACGCCAGGGATAGATGCTTTCACAACCACATCATCCTCAGTCTGCATCATATCTAAATTGATCGTTCCATAACCTTCATAATTGATCAGGCCGCGGCTGAAGAAATCCTCAAAGATTCTATCCATCTCATCCCGCATTCCTACCATTTCATGTACAGGATTTAAACGAGTTAGATTAGCCATTTTGAACTCCTTTCAGTTTTCATTATTTTCACAGTCTTAAATATAAAACGCTTGTGTCAGAAAAACACAAGCGTTTTATTAAATTTATATTATTCTTCCATTACTCATTGCGTTTAAAATCAACGAAACGGTAACCAACCCCTCGCTCTGTAAGGATGTATTTTGGGTTGGCTGGATCCTTCTCCAGTTTTTGCCGTAGATAATTGATATATAAGCGCACATAATGGGGTTCGTCACGATACTCATACCCCCAAACCCGTGAAAGTATTTGATCATAAGTCAGCACCCATCCAGCATTTTGGACTAAATGATAAAGCAAGCGATATTCGGTCGGGCGCAGCTTGACCAACTCACCATCCACCCAAATTTCACGACGATTGAAATCAATTTTCAGGCGGTCGTCCACCTGAATGACATCTACCTCTTCGGCGCCTTCCATTTCCACGCGCCGCAAAACCGCCTTTACGCGGCTGACCAGTTCACGCGGGCTGAAGGGCTTGGTCACGTAATCATCCGCGCCCAATTCCAGGCCGCGGACACGGTCATCTTCCTCGCCTTTGGCCGTTAGCATAATCACGGGAATATTGCTGATTTCACGTACCATTTTCAGCACTTCAAAACCATCCAAATCCGGCAGCATGACATCCAGTAGGATCATATCCGGCATATCCGTGCGCATCTTATCCAGGGCTTCGTGGCCTTTAATGGCTTCAATCACTTGAAAACCATCATGTTCAAGGTTCAGCCGGATAAATCGAAGCATGCGCTCCTCATCATCGACGACAAGAATTTTTTTATTGGCTGTTGAGGTGGGCATTCTCTCTCCTGATGATTAATTTTCCGTTACATTATTCAATATACTTCAAAATTATTATAGGATTGTAAAATATGTTTTGCAACCGTTGACAAGATGTTTTCTAAAAACTGGACGAATGTTACCCCATCCAGTACAATCAAACCAACGGATTGAGCTTACTTAACAAGAATACCATAAACTAATACGCATGAACGTTGGCTTTCAACTTTTTCAGCTACAAAGCATTGATTCCGAATTTGACCGCGCCCAAAAACGCATTGGTGAAATTCAGAGCGCCATCGCAGCAGACAAAGGTGTCGAACTCGCTAAAAAACGCGTGGAATCCATGGAAGCGGAGCTAAGAAAGATCAAAAGTGATTTTGAGTCCATCGACTATGAAACCGAACAGAGAAAAGTCAAGAAAACCCAAAGCGAAGCCAATTTATACAGCGGCCGCATCCAAAGTCCCAAAGAACTCCAGGACCTGCAAGCAGAAATCACTTCCCTGACCAAAATGCTGGTTGAATTGGAAAGACAATCATTGGAGCAGTTGATCAAGCTTGAGAAAGCTGAAGAAAAAACTACCGCTCTCAAAGATGAACTTAAAAAAGTGCTGACAGAATTCGAAACAAGCAAATCCAGGTTGATCGCCGAAAAAAATACGCTTGAAAACACCCTCAAGAATTTGTCTGCTAAGCGTTCCAGTCAGGAATCCCAAATTCAGGAAGACAAAAAATCCACTTACGAACATTTGAGAAAAATGAAGAACGGCCTGGCCGTTGCTCAATTGCAGGATAATTCCTGTTCAGCCTGCGGGTCTTCGTTAACCGCCAGTCAATGTCAGCAAGCGCGTTCCGGCAGCCAACTTTTCATCTGCCCTTCCTGTGGACGAATTGTGTACGGTTCTTAATTCCCCTGATTTTTTAAATACTGGTCAATCACATCTTTATCAATCCCGAAAAACTTCAGACGTTTATTTCTGGATTTCTCCCCCGCCACAATGGTGATATCCCGTTTAGGGATATCTAATGCTTTGCTAAATAACATTAATAAACTCTCGTTGGCTTTTCCTTCAAGCGGTTTACCGCGCACTTTCACCTTCAGGGTTCCATCTTCCATCCAACCAGATATCTCGTCTCTCTTTGCGGAGGGTTGAACACGCAAATTGACCAGTAGAACTTTTTCAGCCATCGCGCCCCAAAGTGATCACGGCGCCGAAGCGTCCGGCCGCTCCATTTTCACTGCGGTGGGAAAACCAATCCTGATTCTCGGCCATGGTGCAAATCCCGGTTTGTTCAATCTGAAGCAATCCCGCTCGTTCCAGAAAAAGCTGATTAGCCAACTGCAGGTCCACATACGTGCGCTTGTTTTCACGCCGCACCACCTCATCAGAATCCTTAAAATGTGCCTCAGCAGCAGCCACAACTTCCGGCCCCACTTCATAATGCTGCGCACAAATAGAAGGTCCGATAACTGCCAAGATATCTTCCGGTTTTGAGTTAAATTTGGATTGCATAGCAGCAACTGTTTCAGAAGCTACGCCCTTAAAGGTTCCTTGCCAACCGCCATGCGCTCCGGCCACCACTCGCCTGACCGGGTCATAGAAAAGCATAGGAACACAATCAGCAAAGAGCATCAAAATGGAAACACCTTTTTGGTCCGTCACAATTGCATCTGCTTGCAGGTGGTCCTCATCTAAACGGCGCGGCCGTTCAGCCTGCACCACCCTGGCACTGTGGACCTGCCAGACGTCATAATAGCTGTCGCGGGCAATCTCCAACGCATCGGCAATGCGATTGCGGTTTTCAATCACATTTTCACGCGAATCGCCCACCGAAGTAGCCAAATTTAAGCTGGCCCAAGGCGCCGGACTACATCCGCCGTGACGCATGAAAAAGCCATGCTTTATGCCAGCATCTTCTAAACTTTCGGAGGTGTACCAACTTATTGAGTTCTTTTTATGGATGGGCATCTGATTGCTTGGAAAACTTTTCGGGGTGATTTTCGTCGATTTGAACTCGTTATTTGTATTTTGAATGAATAAATCTGATTCCTCTATCAGCGAGGAACCAGATGATGTTTCATAGGTATTAATATAACCGTTTATCTACTTCAATTTTCGTTCCAGAGTAATTGACTGAATCACTGATATCCCCATCAGCGTAAGGTACATTGGGGGTCGTCCAGCGATAAATCCACTTGGCATCTTCCGGCCTGGTATTGACACATCCGTGTGATTTGGGCGTGCCAAAGTCATTGTGCCAGAAAGCACCATGAATAGCCACACCTTCTCCCTGAAACAGGGATGTCCAGGGAACAGCCATGGTGTCGTAACCTTCCTCGGTCGCGCCGGCACCACCACCGCTCATATGCAGCGAGATGACCTTACGCCAAACCCAATGGTTGCCCACTGGGGTCGCCCAGGTTTCGACAGGGTTACCCAAGGAATCGAGGGTCTTACCAGTGGCTACCTGGCAGAAATACACTTCGGTGTCGCCCTCATAGCAGGTCAAAGACTGTTCGTTAATGTTTACGATAATCTTCTTATCGGTAACTTCCGGATGGATTGGCGCAAGTTCTTCCTCAGTAATAATGCGAAAAGCACGCGCGTCCGCCCAGAATATATCCCCATAGGAGCCATAACGCTCTTCCACGCGATACAACAAGTTGCCGTCTTCTCCCATGGCAATTTGGTTGACCCAAATAACCTGGCTGTAATACAACCGCCACAGGGTCGATGAAACTGCATTCAACCAGGGTGATTTGGCCGGTGGATTATCCAGCGTCAGGTTTACATAAGGGACGGTTACTTCCACCCACATGCCGGACTCGTCACCATACTGCGGCAGAGTGGTGGTGGGTTCATTGGGAAGATTTTTTACCTTTTGCAGGCTGGGGGAATATACATAGCCTTCCGGAGTTTCTACCCATTTACGATTGGTGCGGCCGGTGGGATGATCGCCAACTACTTCACGCAGCCAGCTGACGCATTCGTCCTCTCCCAAATAACGCACCGCATCCGCATCGACATTGGGACGGGAGCGGATTGGTAATGAGGATGGCAGATAAACGGTATTCCGGCCAATATATTCACTATCCGGAAATTCAGCCAAGAAATTTTTACTATTCTTAAACACGGGCATCACAGCCAAACCGCCCAACCCTACTAACCCTCTTTCGAGGAAAGTTCTTCGACTAATTCGGTCTTTATTATCCAACATAATTAATCAATACCTTCTTTTCACACATTTGTCAATTCAGTTTTATAAAAGGTTTCTCTGAAATCTTTCTTGTAGATAAGCTCGTCCTGCAGCAAATCGATTTCTTCTTTCCAAAGTGCGTCGCCATCCTGATAAGGAATTAAAGCTCGTACCCAATCATAAACTGCAGCAGTTTCACTGCCTAAACGCAGTCTTGGCATTGCGCGCTGGCGTAAATCGATCGCACGGCAAGCGGCGTATATTTCGATACAGATGATTTTAGCGGCATTTTCCAACACCTGGTGCAAATGCCACGCGGCATTATAGGCGTTAGCGTTGAAATCCTCCTGATTGGCAGAAGTGGGCAGTGAACGCACCGAATCCGGTGAGCACAGTGTTTGGTTCTCCAGTGCTAAGGACGCAGCGGTGTACTGCAGCATCATGATACCGGAATTAAGCCCGGCTTTATCCGCGTTACCCACCAGCATAGCCGGCAAGCCATTGTTCAAATGGCTATCCATCAAGCGGAATGTGCGCCTTTCAGAAATGCCAGAAAGTTCGGAGAGCGCAATTGCCAGATAATCAGCGTTCATACCGACGGCTTCCCCATGGAAGTTCCCTCCGGATATCGCTAACCCCTCCCCGACAATCAGCGGGTTATCAGTAGCCGCATTGATTTCCCTGGACACAATCGATTGCACAAACTCAACTGTATCCCGCACAGCACCGTGTACTTGCGGCGCGCAGCGCAGAGAATAGGCATCCTGGACCTGGTGGTGAGCATTCACAAAGCTGCTGTTTTCCAAGAAGAGGCTAATATTGGCAGCGGATTGGATCTGTCCGTCCAAACCTCGCGCCTGATGCAATTCAGGATGCAGCGGGTCGGTGCGCGCCAGTAATGCCTCAAAACTCAAGGCGGCGGCTAAATCGGCTAAATAACATAAATAGGCGCTATCATAAACAGCCAAGGCCAGCAGAGCGGCAGAAAATGTTGCCCCATTAATCAATGCCAGGCCGTCCTTATCCGAAAGTGTCAGGCGCTGGATGCCGGCTTTTTGCATGGCTTCACGCCCGCTCATGACTTCACTTTGATAAACCGCCAAACCGCTTTCAGATTCTTTCTCCTGCGGAAATGTACTTGCCACCAATGCCATCTGCGCCAACATACACAGGTCGCCGGATGACCCTAATGACCCTTTGTCATACACAACCGGTATGACGCCGAGGTTCAGCATTTCCAATAGCACCTGGACCATACCTGGTTTTATTCCGGAATATCCCTTGGCCAGGCTGTTGGCACGGATCAGCATAGCCGCCCGCACGACTTCCTGTGGCAGCGGATTCCCTGTACCGACTGCATGGCTGAGAATCAAATTGCGATTCAACTGCTGGCTTTCAGCACGGGTGATGGTCCGGTCAGCGAAAATGCCAAAGCCGGTATTCAAGCCATAAACCGGCTTGGATTGGGCAATGATCGCCTGTAATTTTGCCTGCGATTTTTGCATGGCTGATTGAGCCGATGATGATAGTTCTATTTGTTCGTGATAACGCGATGCTCGAATTACAGATTTGAGGTTCAGCGAATGCCCATCCAAACTTATCATAGATTATTTTCCTGTTTAGCGTTTTCCTTCTCGATCCAGATCTCTTTGAAAGTCCCGTTTGGCAATTTCCTGCCGTTTATCATACATTTTCTTGCCTTTAGCCAGCGCTATATTCACTTTGGCTAAGCCATCACTTAGATATACAGAAGTGGGTATTACCGTGAGGCCCTTGCTGCGAACAGCCTGCGAGATTTCATCAATTTCTTTTTTATGCAATAACAAACGCCGCTTGCGTAGCGGGTCATGATTTTCACGGCTGGCAGGGTCGTAAGGAGAAATATGCGCGTTAATCAACCATGCCTCTTCTCCAGTGATTTGGACATAAGCCTCAGCAATACTGATCTGACCTGCGCGAATGGATTTTATTTCGCTGCCTTTCAGTGAAATACCAGCTTCGTAGTTTTCCAGCAGAAAATATTCAAATTTCGCTTTTCTGTTAGATGCAACAATCTTTTTTCCCATGGGCTAATTTTAACATCCTATTGATACATATTAAATTCTGACAAGCATACACCAGTTCAAGTTTAACATCTGTGATTTATATTTCAGCACAAACAGATTAACAAATAATAAATCTCTGTCTTTTCCAATATTGGTCATTATATAATTCACCATACAAAATTTATAAAACTTTTTTCATTGATGAACGTAAATAATAATATGAAGAAAATAACCTTAGCATTAGGCGGCGGCGGCATCAAAGGTTTCGCGCACATTGGTGTTATCCGTCAATTGTTGAAAGAAGACTTTGAAATTGCAGCTATCACAGGCACCAGTGTCGGCGGTATTGTAGGTTCACTTTGTGCCGCAGGCTTTTCAACCGAAGAAATGGAAAAGTTTTCAAAAGAGCTGAATTTCCAAAAAATGATTAATCGCGCGCCAAATGATCCGCCCTCTTTAGTCGGGTTGCAGGGTTTGTTTAATATCCTCAAAGCGAAGCTGGGGGATATGACTTTCAATGAATTAAAGACACCATTTGTGTCCACAGCGGTTGACATCAATACCGGCCGTGAAATTATCATGAATGTTGGCAAGATACTGCCGGCCATTCAGGCTACCTCTGCAATTCCAGGCTTATTCCCGGCTGTGCGTATGGGGGACATGGATTTGGTGGATGGCGGTGTCTTGGATCCTGTGCCGGTCTCTCCCGCGCGTTGGCTATTTCCTGATTATCCTATTGTCGCAGTTAGTCTATCCGTTCCCAACAGCGAGTGGGGTGAGGTGGATAAAATACAAGTCCCTTCTTATGTTCCCGTTCCGGATTTCATCATGCAGCATTTCAATCAACTGCGCCTCAGCCAGGCCATGAAAATCTTTGTGGATTCCAGCGATATCACCTCCAACATGATCGCAGAGTTGCGCTTGCGCATCGAAAAGCCGGATGTGCTATTGCACCCGAAAATCTATAAATACTCAATCATGGACCAAGTCGATGTGGACGAAGCCATTGCTTACGGAGAAAAAGCTGTAAAAGAATCACTGAGCGAGATCAATGCGTCTTTCTCAGCTTACAAGCGCTTGAACCGCTGGATGCGTCCTTCTTACATGAACGGGACGCTTCTTAGTGAGATTATGCCTGATCTAATGTCCACGAATGACTGAAATAACCGCCAGAATTCCGCCAATAATCCCCAGGATCAAGATGATCAATCCCATGGGGATGCTGCCCAACAGTGAAGTTTGGGAAACGTCTTCGTAAGTCGGTATAACCAGCGACTCGGCCGGAGTAAATGTCGCCAAACGCGTGGGAATCGGTGTAGTGATAAATTGGGCAGCCAAAGTTGAATTAATAGTTGGGCTCATGGCTGGCGTAAGCGTTGGCGGTGGTTCCACAATTGGCACCTCACCCGCAGAAAGTGAAACCGGGGCTGCGTAAACCCACCCCTGGTTATCCGGGCCGCCAAAATATTGTATGAACAGCCAATCGCCGCCTTCTGAACGCCCTAACACAGCCGCTTTTTGTCCAGCGACAAGACGGCCGACCAGATCGTACAAGGTACCTGGTCCATTGCGTACATTGACATACTCCTGGTCCAACGGAACCGTGATTGTGACGCCTTCGGGAGTGCCGGTCACCGTAGGAATGGCAACAGTAGGCTGCTGTTCAATTTCTTGCGCGGCAACCTGAATGGTTTTTGTGGAAACAATCGTCATAACCATGACGAACAGAATTGCAATAAAAATATTTTTACGTTTCATAAGCGACCTTTGACTGGTAAAAGATTATAATCCATAGGTATGGAACAACGAATTTTTCATGGCGATTTTTCAACAGACGACTTGGCAGCCTGCTTGCTTGTGCATTTCAACCGCGGAAACTTTATTGTTCATAAAATCGGTTCCGGGGAAAATACAGTAGTCCAGATTAAAACTCGCCAGGATAGTCCTTCCGGCGGTCAGACAGCCTTGACCATAACCTTTCAAGAAGTAGAAGACGGTATAGCCGTGCAAACCAGCCAGCAAGCCTGGGTGGGTGTGGCTGCCAGTCTTGGATATTCTGCTTTAGCCGCGATCCAGAATCCCTTCAACCTGTTGAGCCGCATTGATGATATCGCCCAGGATATTGAATCCATCCAATTAACCGATGAAACCTGGAAAGTCTTGAGCGCCAATGCGCGTGTGCTGGGCAGTGGATATGAACTTTCCGAACGCCTGCATCGGGTGATGTGCGAATATTGCCAAGCAGCCAATCCTGCCGGCGCACCCAGCTGTCTGGCATGCGGTGCCCCACTGGGAAACGCACAGCCGGCAACCTGTAAAAACTGCGGTTACGTGGTGCTGCAATCCGAAAATACTTGCCCGAATTGCGGTCGCCCTCTTTAATATTTTACATTCCGGGCGTGCGCCAGTGCCGGTTGTCTTCCGCAATGAAATCATCCGCCTGAACCGGCCCCCAGGTACCTGCAGGGTATTGGGGCAAACTTTTCACCGGATGGGCTTCCCACGCTCGTAAAATATCCGTTACAAAACGCCACTGTTCAATTACTTCATCTGTACGGGTAAACAACGTTTGATCACCCTGGATGCAATCCAGCAGCAGTCTTTCATAAGCTTCAGGTGGTTCCGATCCAAACGCTTCCTGGTAACAAAATTCCATCTTGACCGGGGCAATCTGGTTGGTTGGCCCCGGGATTTTAGCACCCAATGATAGATTAATACCCTCATCCGGTTGGAGGCGCATGACCAGTACATTGGGCGCTTCGCCGGCCATATTTTTCCAGTTGAAAAGCGAAAGCGGGACCTGTTTGAACTGAATCGCAATTTCCGTTTCACGCACCGGCAGTGCTTTTCCGCTGCGGATAAAGAAAGGCACACCTGCCCAGCGCCAATTATCAATGTATAACTTGGCAGCCAAATAAGTCTCAGTAATAGAATCCGGGGCGACGCGGTCTTCTTTCAAATAGGCCTGCAGCTGACGTCCATTTACCTCTCCGGCGCTATATTGGCCGCGTACGGTATTAACCAGCGCCTGTTCATCGCGCATGGGGCGCAGCGAACGCAAGACTTTCATCTTTTCATCCCGGACAGAAGATTCATTGAACGCATAAGGCGCTTCCATGGCAGTCAACGTAACCAACTGCAGCAGGTGGTTGGCAAACATGTCGCGAATGATGCCGGATTTATCGAAATAGCCTGCCCGCGTGCCCACCCCCACCGTTTCTGCCACGGTAATCTGCACATGATCGATGTAATGATTATTCCACAGCGGTTCAAAGATACCGTTAGCGAAGCGGAAAACCAGGATGTTTTGCACTGTTTCTTTGCCCAAATAATGGTCAATGCGATAGATCTGTTCTTCTGAAAAGCACTGGTGCAGATAATTTTCCAGATTTTGGGCGGTTTCCAGGTCACGCCCATAGGGTTTTTCTACAACTATGCGCACCCATTCCTTTTGTTTTGCATAACGCTGGCAAACGGACAAGTTCTGGATGATCTCGACGTATGCGTCCGGCGGAGTTGCTAAATAGAAGATAACTTTTTGATAACCTTTTTCTTCCAGGTAATTCAATAATCGGCTATAGCCCTCAGATTCCTGAAAATCCGATTGAATGTATTTGGCATTTTCCAACAACTCCTCAACCGAATGCGTGTCAACCGGTTTGGCACGGGCAAATTGCATAATACCGGCTGTCAGCTCTTCACGCAATTTTTCATCGCTCCAAGGCCGGCGGGCAAAGCCAATCACATGCAGCGGAGCAGGAAGCTGATCCTCATTACACAATTGGTATAAAGCTGGGATCAATTTCCGGCGTGTCAGATCCCCTGTCACCCCAAAAATCACCAATGCCACCGGTTTGCTTATATCGCCTTGCTTCATGTAGTTCACCTTTTTGATTAATATTAATTAATATTTTCGGCTCATTTATAATAAGTATGGAGATAAATTTTCATTCACATTATATAAGACTATGAATATAACCAATTCTATAACGGATATTCCCGGAATTTTAGTAGGTCAGGCAGAAAACGATACTGCTTTGACCGGATGCACCGTCATCATATGCAAAGACGGCGCAGTCGGTGGTGTCAATCAGCGCGGCGGCGCGCCTGGTACACGTGAAACAGACCTGCTGCGGCCCATGCATATGGTTCAAAAAGTACATGCCATTATGCTGGCCGGCGGATCGGCGTACGGGTTGGACGCAGCCAGCGGAGCCATGCAGTACCTGGAAGAGCAAAAAATTGGTGTGAACACCGGCCCGGCCCTGGTTCCCATTGTGCCTTCGGCCATTCTGTTCGACCTGGGCTTGGGAGACGCGCATACACGCCCAGACAAACAAATGGGTTATACAGCCTGCCTGAAGGCCAACGCTGAAAAACCTGCGGAAGGCAATCACGGCGCCGGAACAGGCGCAACAGTAGGAAAAATTTTGGGTATGGGCCAGGCAATGAAATCCGGACTGGGTACCAGTTCTATGGAGTTCACTTCAGGAGTAATTGTTGGATCAATTGTGGCCGTCAACGCCATGGGCGACATCATCGACTATAAAACTAATGAGATTGTAGCAGGCGCCCGCAGCATTGTGAAAGGGCCAATCAAGATTGGGAAGGACCGCCTCTTTGCCAACACGCTTTCCGTCATGCAGTCCAAATTGGGCCAGGCAGCCCTGACCTTTGCGGGAAAACAAAACACGATCATTGGAGTAATCGCTACGAACGCTGCGCTGGATAAAGAAGGTGCTAATAAATTTGCCGAAGCGGCCTCCAATGGTATCGCTATTTCCACGCGGCCGGCTTTTACCATGCTGGATGGCGATACGATTTTCAGTTTGGCAACCGGGAAAAAGCAAGTGGATTTAAATTTGTTGTGCGCTTTCGCCCCCATTGTATTTGCGGAAGCGATGCTGAACGCGGTCCGAAAAGCCGAATCCGCCGGTGGTTTGCCTGCGGTTCAATCGCTCAATATTTCCGAAAAGGAAGGAATTAATTCATGACTCATTTAATAGCCGATACACTCTCCTGTCTTTCCATTGAAGAAGCAGCCAATCTGGGCCTTTCGTATCTGCCGCAGATCATCATTTTTGGGGATGAAAGCTACCGGGATGATACTGAAATGGATTCCGATACTTTTATTGAGCGCCTTAAAAAGTCCGACATCTTACCCAAGACTTCTGCCCCCTATCCCAGTCTCTATAATCCTTTTTTGGATAAATTAACGCAAACAGGCGAACCGATCCTGCTTATCTGCCCCTCTAAGAAAATGAGCGGCACAGTCCGCTCTGCTGAGACAGCCGTTGTTGATTATCCAGACGCGGATATTCGCATTATTGATACCAACACCTTAGGCTCAGCATTAGGTTCAATTGTAAAAAAAGCAGTTGAATGGCAGCAGGGAGGGTTATCTGCTGATGAAATTGAACAAAATATCCTGGAAATTTCAAAACGCAGCCGCACTTTTTTCCTGGTGGACACACTGGAATATTTACACAAAGGCGGGCGCATTGGTGCTGCAGAAGCAATTTTTGGCAGCATGCTTCAAATGAAACCCATCCTGGGCATCAATGATGGTCAAATTGAAGCGGTGACCACTGAGCGCACCCACAAGAAAGCCATGGCCAAATTTGTAGAATTGATCCTGGCAGAATGCCCTCAAGGAGAAGAGGGCTATCCGATGATTGAACACGGCGGCGTGCCTGGACAGGCGCAAGAATTAGCCGAATTATTAAAGAATAAACTGGGAGTAAAAAGTATTCCTATTACCTATCTACCCCCGGCCATCATGGTTCACGCCGGCCCGGGGGTGCTGGGTGTTAGCTTCTTTGTGGCAGAATAACTTTAAAAGTAAATGGAATCGTTCCAACGAAAAAGAGCGGAAAATTTCCGCTCTTTTTGTTTTTAAGTAAAACTTATAAGGATATTGTCAATATTTCTAGTAATTCAGCTCGTTCCAGGCTAATCGGATTACCTTTCATACTGCTGGACTGCTGCGATTTCTCTACAATCGATCCAAAGTCAGAAGGTTGGATGCTAAAATCGCTCAAGCTGGGAATTTGCAGTTGACGGCAGAGAGAACGCATCCATTCCGCGCCATCTTCCGGCTCTGCGTGCGGATTTCCGGTAACCCAACGGGCGATTTCAGCATAGCGCTGCAAATAACGAGATTCTGCATCGCGCATCCGCAGTGCTTGAATATTGACCTGCATCACGCCCGCGATAACCGCCGCGCAAATCGCACCGTGCGATGCCGGGAACATGCCGCCGATAGGGCCGGCAAAACCATGGGCTGCGCCCAGTTTGGCATTGGCCAGCGATAGCCCGCCCATCAGGCTGACCCAAGCCATGGCATTACGGGCTTCCTGATTGGCGCCATCCGCGAAAGCCGCAGGCAGACTTTGCGCAGCCAGCGGAATAGCATCGCGGCAGAACATGTCCACCATAAGGTTGGCGGCATTGGAAACGTAAGGTTCAATCACCTGGATAAATGCGTCCATACCGGTAGCGGCCGTGACAGCCGGCGGCACTGTGTAGGTCAGCTCGGGGTCTATCAAAGCCACGTGCGGCAGCATATACGGGCTGCGCATACTGACCTTGACGCGCTTTTCGGGAACGGCAATGACCGCGTTGCGGGTTACCTCGCTGCCTGTACCGGCAGTGGTTGGGATGGCGATATATGGTTTTGAGGGATTTTCAAGTTTATGACCCAGTCCGACAACTTCCAAATAATCCATCAAATCACCACTATTGGCCAGCATGGCCGCAACAGCTTTACCTGTGTCGATGACCGAACCGCCGCCCATACCGATAACAAAATCGCACTTCTCATTACGTGCTTTTTCCACTGCCGCCTGAATACTGGCTGTATTCGGTTCCCCCTGGACGGCCTGATCCACACAATCAATTCCGGCTGATTTCAATAGATTGGGTAATTTCTGTGCAGCTGGCTGTGATTTGGAATGAACCAGGAAAGCTTTTTTGCCCAATCCATTGGCAATTTGCGCTAAATCCTTAATACATCCCGCTCCGAAAATGATCCGGCCGGCTGTGGCAAAGTCAATTTGCATCTATGTGCTCCTGTTTAGTGTTATAAAGCACTTCTACCAATCCCCATCATCCGAGGGGTAAATGTTGTGATATTTAATACTGTAACGCGCGTCGGCCATCATATCCTCAACAAAATCGCGCCATTTGTGATAATGCTCGGTTTTCTTATGTTCCACAGCTGCTTCTTCATCTTTATATACTTCAATCAAGACAAAGCGAGTGGGATCATCTTTTTGTTGGATAACATCAAACCTGGCTACACCTGGTTCTTGCACACTGTTCTTCGCGTTCTCAATAGTGGCAATTCGAAAAGCCTGAACGGCATCTTCATCCACCGTAATATGGACCTGGACGATATACATAACTTCCTCCTGGCTTAATTTTATTAAACTATAATATCAAATTAAATCACGAAACCCTATGAATATTAAAGATTTCGTTCTTTTTGAAGATAAAGACATCATTGTGCTGAACAAACCTGCCGGTTGGTTAAGTATTCCGGATGGTTATTCGCCCACACTGCCCTGTCTCAAATATGCCCTGGCGCAGGAATTTGGCCGCATTTGGGTTGTCCATCGCTTAGATAAACTGACCAGCGGCGTAATTCTGTTCGCAAAAAACGAAGATGCCCACCGCAACCTGAATGGCCAATTCAATCGGCACATTATTTCGAAAAATTACCGGGCTATTGCTCATGGTTATCCAATTTGGAATGAAAAAGTCATCCAGATTCCGCTGCATGTGGATGGTGATCGCCATCACCGCACAATTGCAGATCAAGCACGAGGCAAACCCGCCCAAACCCATGTCATTTTGCAGCATAAAAACGAACAATACTGTTTTCTGGATATCTTTCCGAAAACCGGCTTAACCCATCAAATCCGCGCCCATCTGGCTTCCTGTGGAATTCCAGTGGTTGGGGATCGCCTGTATTGGCGAGCGGGCCAAATTGATCGCAAACACAGCTTCGAATATCCATTTTCGTTTGGTCATATGTATCTGCACGCCTATTCTTTGAAAGTACAACATCCTCTTGATCACAAATCCATGCAATTTTTCGCCCCTGAACCACCCTATTTCAAGCGGTTTTACCATGATTATTTCTGATCTATGTAAATTTTTGATTAATAATCAGCAAATAGTTGACTTTTATTAATTAAGTCTGTATAGTACATTATTGTGCAGCAGGGCTTGTTCCAAAAAATCTTACATATTACTGATATTTAATATCATTGATTTTTACCTTGAAAAATAGTATTCTGATAAAGGGAATAATCACGGATACTATTAAGCTGCATAAACCTATCTGTGAGGTAATTTACTATTAATAATGAACACAAAAAAGCTTGAAGTGCTAGAAGATGATGAAAATCTTGAATTCTCAGCGATTTCCCGCCTAATTGAACTCGGGCATCAAAAATCTTATGTAACAATTGATGACATACTGCATTTCTTTCCGGATGCTGAGCAAGATGTATCGCAATTGGAAGAAGCATTTGCGGCGTTAATGGCCGCCGGTATCCAGTACATCGACGATGATGATCTGGCAGCCAATCCAACCGAAGACGAGTTGGGCAAAGATGAAATCAAGGAAATTGTTGACGATAGTCATGATACGACTGTTGATGATTTAAAACACATAGACACCGACGACACCATTGGTTTATATCTAAAAGAAGTCAGCCGGGTTCCCCTGCTGACCGCTGAAGAAGAAGTCGAGCTGGCTCAGCGAATTGAACGCGGCCGTATGGCACGCGAAGAACTCGCCCGCGGTAAGGTAACCAGTAAACGCAAAGAGGAATTACGCTTGCTAATTGAAGATGGTTGGGCAGCGCGTGAACACTTGATCACCGCTAACTCCCGTCTGGTCATCAGCGTTGCCAAAAAATATATGGGGCGCGGCGTACCTTTTTTGGATCTGATCCAGGAAGGCAATATCGGATTGATCCGCGCGACTAAGAAGTTTGACTACCGCCGCGGCCATAAATTCAGCACCTACGCCACCTGGTGGATTCGACAGGCTGTTACCCGCGCAATTGCCGATCAGGGACGCACTATCCGCGTACCCGTCCACATGGGCGACCAGATCAATAAACTACTGCGTACTCAGCACCAATTAACCCAAAAATTAGGGCGCGATCCCTCGATCGAAGAATTGGCTGAAGCACTAGATGTTATCCCGAAGAAGGTCGAGAACATGATCAAGGTTTCCCGGCGCCCATTATCGCTGGAAACCCCAACAGACAACGAGGATGACTCCGTTCTGGGCGATTTCATTGAAGATAACGAAATTCCCGCGCCAGATGTCACCGCTACCTATAATTTACTGCGCGAACATCTGGAAGAAGTGATGGATACATTGCCGCCGCGCGAAGTCCGGATCCTGCAGCTGCGTTACGGGCTGCTGGACGGTCAGGCATACACACTGGAAGAAGTGGGGCGTAAAATGGGCGTGACTCGTGAGCGCGTGCGTCAAATAGAAGCACAGGCACTCAGCCGGCTGCGCCACCCAACTATTCGCAGAAAATTACGGGATTATTTGGGAGATTAATCAGAGGGACTGGATCTATCTATGAGCAATATCGCACTGAGAGAATACCATCGAAACATTGAAAGGCTGATTGAAAATCACCATATTGATGATGCTTTATCTCATTGCGAGAACATCGTACGGGTTTTCCCAAAAGAGATTGAGACTTATCGGAAAGTTGGAAAAGTCTTCCTGGAGAAGCAAGATTTCGCCAACGCTGAAAAGGTATTTAATATCATCCTGTCGGTTTTCCCGGATGATTTTGTAGCAAACGTCGGCCTGAGCTTTATCAACGAAC
Source organism: Anaerolineaceae bacterium UBA5211 (assembly GCA_002412595.1). Classification (GTDB taxonomy): domain Bacteria; phylum Chloroflexota; class Anaerolineae; order Anaerolineales; family Anaerolineaceae; genus Pelolinea. The sequence goes on along the minus strand of DHVJ01000052.1, from coordinate 12,408 downwards.
AAAATAACCGTATGGATCAGGCCATCCAATATATGCAGTGCGCCTTTGAATTGCAGCCGGCAAATGAATCACTTCAGGATGAACTGAAGCGGTTGTATAACAAACGCGACCATGTGGAACCCAGTCGTATCCGCTTAACGCGCGGCGCACTGATCAAAATGTACACCCGCTCGGATTTGTTTGAGCAAGCCATTGCAGAAATACGGCTAGGCTTGCACGAAAAGCCGGGCAGTATTGATTACAAACTGGCCTTGGCAGATATGCTATGGAAATCCGGAAAGAATATCGACGCAGTGGAAACCTGTGTGGATGTCATCAGCCGTCTGCCGTATTGCTGGCTGGCAAATGAAATTTTAGATAAAGCCTTCTTTGAACTCAACCAGAACGAGACCGAAAACCACTATCGTGCTCGTCTGATTGAGCTCAATCCTTATTACCAATACATGCTGCCAACCACCCGGGATGTCGCGGATATCCCGGATATTGCCGTCCAGGTTGAAAATGAGTTGACCCAGACGAGTGCAGCAGATGCTTTTGATTGGCAGGAATTCCTGACCAATACTTGGAGTGTTATCCCCAACAGCGAGTCAGAGCCGCAGGCAACCCCAGCCGGTGAATTAAATTGGACCAGCATTCTGGATGAAGCTATGCAGGATGACAGCACTATTGCTGAGGTTGCTCTTTCGCTGGAAAGCAGTGAGGTTGACCAGCCAGATCCTTCCGCTAACCGTCGTCAAGCTTTTATTGAAAGGCTGCAAAAGCGCAGTGCCGCACAGGAATCTCCTGAGCTAGTACCCGATTGGGTATTGGAGGAAAGCCAGCTGAATCAAGCAGAAAGCGAAGACAATTTCATCAGCATACCCATGGATCCGTCGGTACAGGAAGATATCAACCTGCCGGATATCCAGGATATCCAGGAAGAAAGCGGCATCATTGACCACGATGTGCCGGTAGAAATTCCAAATGAAATTACCGAGAACGCTGCTTCGTCCCAATGGGTCCAGGACCAACCCGCCGCTGCCGCAGAAGATACTCCCAAACCTTCCCTGCAGGACACACAGCAAATCCGAATTAATCGTGAAGAAACATCGGATGAAAAACTGGAGCAAGCCAGAAAAGCGCTTCAAGGGGAAAACATCCAATTTGCGCTTAAAAAAATTCAGGAACTGCTCGGCGATGATACCCATCTCTCACAAATCAAAGATTTGTTGGAAACGGCTAGTAAAACAAACCCGGAGAACGCCAATCTTTGGCTGACATTGGGGAATATTTACCAACGCCTGGATATGAAAGAGCAAGCCCTGGATGTTTTCATCCGCGCTCAAAAACAAATTTCACTTTGAAAGGTAGATCATGATCAATTGTCAACGTACTCTGGTTCTTGTCAAACCGGATGGAGTCCACCGCGGACTGGTCGGAGAAATCATCAGCAGATTGGAAAATCGCGGTTTAAAACTGGTTGCCATGGAATTTCGCCATATCAGCCAAGAGTTTGCGGAAACCCATTATGCCGCACACAAAGGCAAACCCTTTTTTAACGGCCTGGTGAAATACATCACCTCTGCTCCGCTGGTGGCCATGGTTTGGGAAGGTTCCGATGCCATCAAAGCGGTGCGCCAAACCGTAGGCACCACCAACCCATTGGAAGCGGCCCCCGGCACCATACGCCATGATTTATCCATTTTGACGAGCCGCAACCTGGTGCACGCATCTGATTCCGTTGAATCTGCTGAATCCGAAATCAAGCTTTGGTTTAATGATAAAGATATCTATCCCTGGGAACGGGATCATGAAAATTGGATCACCGGATTAAATTAATCTTATTCCTGATTCCTTTTGCACTAACAAAAGCATCTCGTTGAATCAACGGGATGCTTTTTATATGCCTCGATTAAAAATAGCAATCCTTAATTATTTCCGAATCAATAAAAAGATCAATTTTCTTGTTTTTCTATTTTTGTCTTGACGTAGCCTCTAAGTCATGTTAAACTGTCATCTCCCACGGGGGCGTGGTGTAGTGGTTTAACATGCGGCCCTGTCAAGGCCGAGACCGCGGGTTCGAATCCCGTCGCTCCCGCCTAAAATCCGGAGAAATCCGGATTTTTCTTTTTAATCTTGTAGTCAATTTATCTACCTTCCAACCTAGTAGAATAACACCATCGGAAAGCAACAAAGAATCCGGCTATAATACAGCTCTACAATGATTTCCTTACAGCTGGTCCTTGCGGCCACCTGAGCCACAACCTGCTGCACACGACTTTCACCGCGCGCGGCAAATAAACAAACTTTTTTAAAGGATTTTGAAATGTTCAACCATCATTATCGGAATGTCATTCCGCTTGCATTAATCTTACTCACCCTTCTTACAAGTTGTGCAACCGCTGTATCAGAAACGGAACCCTTAACCATTGAAGCAGTCACTTTAATCAATCCGGTCGGGCCATTGGTTATTCCAGTGGCCGGCCTGACCAGCGGTGCGGTTGATAGCAGCGTTCCTGTAAATGTCCAATACTGGAAGACTGGCGACGAAGCCATCGGCCTGCTCTCCAACGAAAGCGCCCAGTTTGCCGTGCTGCCCATCACCACCGCAGTCAACATGAACGCGGCCGGGCTGGATCTAGCGCTGCTGGGCGTCCATGAATGGAAAGTATTTTATTTGATTGCCGCGGACGGCCAGGCCTTTGACGGGTGGGACTCACTGGTCGGAAAAACCGTTTATACACCCGAATCCAAGGGTCAGACCGTGGACGTGTTGACACGCTATGGCCTGTCTGAAGCCGGCATTACCCCTGACGAGCAAGTCAAATTCGCCTACGCGCCCGGCGCGGAGATCGTGGCATTGTTCCAGGAAGGCAAGGTTGATTATGCTGCTCTGCCGGAACCATTCGTTACCCAGGCGTTAGCTGGCGGGAAGGGTTCTATCGTGCTGGATTACCAAGATTACTGGTCTCAAATTAGCGGTGCGCAGAATGGCATCCCGATTGCCGGACTGTTCGTCAAACGTGCTTTTCTGGATGCGCACCCGGAAGTCGTGGATGCGGTGGCTGAGGCCATGAGTGCTTCCACTACCTGGGGCAACGGCAATCCGACGGAAGCCATTCATGCCAGCGCGGAAGTGCTGCCTCTGCCGGAAACCATCCTGCAGAGCGCCATGGAACGCATCAAATTCGAATACGTCCCGGCTTCCAACGTGAAAGCAGACGTGCTCAATTTTCTGCAAACCATGCAGGCCACCTATCCGGAAGGCATCAAACAAATCCCGGGGGATGATTTCTTCGCGCGCTAATGAAAAACTTCTGGCGGACCCTGGCGGGCATTGGGATTCTGGTCCTGCTCTGGCAGCTGGCTGCGCTGAGGCTAAATAAAAGCATCCTGGTGCCTGCTCCGTCAGAAACACTCAGTCTCTTATTTCATAACTTTACCTCGCCGGATATGCTGCTGGCTGCGGGGCAGACTGCCTGGAAGGTACTACTGGCGTTGGCTTTGGCCATCCTGCTGGGATTACCCCTGGGGCTGCTGCTGGGCCTTTCTGACGGCGCTTACAACCTGCTGCGCCCACTCATCATGGTGGTCCAGGCGGTACCGGTTATTTCCTGGCTGTCGCTGGTGATATTCACCTGGGGCATCGGCTGGCGCGGCCCGGTTTTCATCTCCTTCCTGTCACTTTTCCCCGTAGCCGTCTTGACCACCGTAGCCGGTGTGCACGATCTTGATAAAGACCTGCTGGAAATGGCAAAACTATACCAGGTGCCGTGGAAGAAAGTGGTGCGCGAGATCCACCTGGGTTCGCTGCTGCCCTTCATTGCTGCCATCCTGGACGTCAGCATCGGGCAGGCTTGGAAGGTAACGCTGGTATCTGAATACCTGTGCGGCGGGGACGGCCTGGGCGAAGCCATCCTGACCGCGCGCATGAACGTGGACATTCCCGCGGTGTGGGCGCTGACCCTGGGCGCCGTGCTGTTGGGGCTGCTGTCTGAAGCACTGATCAAATTCGTATTGAGGAGGTTCCGGCACGCATGGAAACGATCCTGAATACACGCAATTTATGCAAATCCTTCGATACATTGGAGGTGCTGCGTGACATCAACTTGAGCGTCGCTCCGGGCGAACGCGTAGCCTTGCTGGGGCCGTCCGGCGCGGGCAAAACCACCCTGCTGAAGATCATGGCCGGGCTGGAAACGCCCAGCAGCGGCACAATGGAAAACCATGCTCGAAAGACCGCCTTCGTCTTCCAGGAGCCGCGCCTGATCCCCTGGCGCAGCGTCAAAGACAACTTGCTGTTCGTCAACGCGGACGGCGATTACCGCGCGGCGCTGTGCAGTGTGGAAATGGAAGATTTCGCCGATTACCCGCCCGCCGACCTGAGCGGTGGCATGCGCCAGCGCGTCAACCTGGCACGCGCCCTCATTACCCAACCCGACCTGCTCATCCTGGACGAGGCTTTTCACTCGCTCGACCTGGGCATTAAGATGCGCCTGATGGAAAGCATCATCCAGCGCTGGCAGGAACAGCCTTTTGCTCTGGTGTGCGTTACACATGACCCCAAGGAAGCACTTTACTTGGCAGACCGTATTTTCGTATTATCCACACGACCTGCCAGCATCCTTACTGAAATCCAAATGAACTTAAGTAGAAAACTGGAGATAACCTCGCCTGATTTTATTGCTCAGGAAGCAAATCTAATCCACATACTGACGGGTCGGACACAGCCTCATCAAAGTGAGGATAGCGAGGTCGAAACTGGTCACCTCTCCTAAATAAAAACTCGCTTATTGATATGTTTATCAAGCTTTTATGATTTGTTGTTCTGTGATATATTGAAAAACACCACATAATTTAGGGGGTGAGTTTTATGATAATCGGAACAACCAATCAACTTGGCACAATAATAATCTTTACTGCAGCAGTCTTGCTGATCGCATTCATCATCAGCCGAATCAATAGTGATCGCGGCAAATATATTTTTGGCGGTATTATCGCATTGTTAATCGGAGCTTTTTGTGGCTTTCGGGTATATACGGCAATCCGAGATGGCTTTATTCAAGGTGCCATCATCACAGGTATTTTCGCAATCATGGCGTTTTGCGGTGCAATAGGTGCATTTGTCAATGCGAAAGAATGCGCGTAAATTATTTCGCTTCAAAACCTAAAAAACTCTATTTCCAGGACTTCTCTCACTTTCTTAAGATTCCTTTGTCTGACAATCTGATTATAGTAAAATCAACTCAGGATGTTAAAGTTGCAATTGTTCTTATTTAACCTATTCCAAGGAGCGTTATAAAGCGATGGTTACAACCCCTCAAACTGAACTCGTTCAAATTTCCCTTACCATTAACGGCCAGACCCAGCCCTATTCCGTCCCGCCCAAACAGAACCTGTTGGACTTCCTGCGTGAAGCCGGATTCAAGAGCGTCAAGAACGGCTGCCGCGAAGGCGATTGCGGTATGTGCACCGTTTTGGTGAACGGCGTCCCGGCCAAATCCTGCCTGTTAAATATGCAGAACATGGATGGCAAAAAAGTAGAAACACTGGAATCATTGGGCAACGAGCACAACCTGCACCCGCTGCAACAGGCTTTTTTGGAAACTGGCGCCATCCAGTGCGGTTTCTGCACGCCCGCCCAGTTATTGACCGCTAAAGCATTCCTGGATAAGAACAATAATCCCAAACCCGAGGAAGTGCGCAAAGCCCTATCCGGGGTATTGTGCCGCTGCACCGGCTATGTGCGCATTGTGGACGCTGTGATGCGTGCCGCAGCCAGCATGCGCGGCGAAAGCTTACCGCCTTACACACCTTCGGAATTTTTCTATGACAAAGATATCAGCGAAGTCAAGCTGCCCGCGGCTTATTACCGCCGGGATGGGAACAAAGCCCCACTGCTGCCGCTGGTGATCACCCCCGAAAAGATGCCCAAGATGGTCTCGGTGGGTAAATCCAGCCAGAAAGTGGATGGTGTCAAGTTAGTGACCGGCAAACCGGCCTTCACCGACGACGTCCAGCCGGAAGGCATGTTGTTTGGCTCCCTGCTGACCAGCCCGCACGCGCATGCGCGCATCCGCGACATTGACACGAGCGCGGCCAAAGCTTTGCCCGGCGTGCGCGCCGTGATCACGTATAAAGATATCCCGCGTATCAAATACGCCACCGGCGGCCAGAGCTACCCGCAACCGCTGCCGCACGACCAGGCCTCCCTGGACAACAAGGTTCGCCACGTCGGCGACCGCGTGGCCATTGTGGCCGCGGACACGCTGGAAATTGCCGAACAAGCCCTGGAATTGATCCAAGTGGATTATGAGGTGCTGGAACCAGTCCTGGATATGCAAGCCGCCATGCTGGACGGCGCCCCAGTCATCCATGATGAAAACGACACCGAGGGCATTTTCGACGCGGAACATAATATCGTCCATCACATCGAAGCCGAAGTGGGCGACGTGGACGGTACATTCGCAGCCTGCGACCATGTTTTCGAGGGCGAATACAAGACCCCCAAACAGCAGCACGGTCAAATGGAACCGCACGTCTGCATCACGTACTTTGACGAAGACAGCCGACTAGTGGTGCGCACCAGCACCCAAGTGCCCTTCCACGTGCGCCGCATCATTGCGCCGTTGATCGGCATGCCCATCAAGGACATCCGCGTGGTCAAGCCGCGCATCGGCGGCGGTTTCGGCGGCAAACAGGAAGTATTGCTGGAAGACCTGTGCGCGCATCTGACCATTGCCACCGGTAAACCGGTGCGCATGGAATACACGCGCAGCCAGGAATTCACCAGCGGTCGTTCACGCCACCGCCAGATCATTCACTATAAGCTCGGCATCAAGGATGAAAAATTAGTTGCCAATGAGCTGCGTCTGATCGGCGACACCGGCGCTTACGGCACGCATGGCTTGACAGTCAACATGGTGGGCGGTTTCAAGGGTTTGACCCTCTACAACGCGCCTAACTCGCGCTTCATCTGCGATGTGGTTTATACTACCACCCCGCCGGCCGGCGCTTACCGCGGTTACGGCGCTATGCAGGAACAGTTCGCTATTGAAGCCCTGATGGAAGAAATTGCAGAAAAACTTAATCTGGACGTGGTTGAATTCAAGAAAAAGAATTGGCTCAAATTGGGCGAGAACATGCACATGGCCCGCAAGCTGGGCGAGGGCCGCGAAGGCTACGACCAGTCTATGGCTACCTCTGCGCTGGATGAGTGCGTCAAGGTGGGCCTTGAAGCCACCGATTTCTACAAGAAACGCGAGCTTTACAAAAACCAAAGCGGACCCATCCGGCACGGCATCGGCATGGCTGTCATGATCCACGGCAGCGGCATCGCCGGCTTGGATATGGCCGCCGCTACCATCAAAATGAACGACGATGGCTCCTTCAATCTGTTGATCGGCGCCACCGATTTGGGTACCGGCTCCGATACCATCTTGGCCCAGATGGCCGCCGAGCAGTTGGGTGTACCCATCTCGGATATTATCGTGTATTCTTCAGATACGGATTTCACCCCCTTTGACAAGGGTGCCTACGCCAGCTCCACCACGTATATCAGCGGCGGCGCGGTGATGAAAGCGTCCAAGAACGTGCGCGGCCAGATTCTGGAACACGCGGCCAAGATGCTTAAATGGGAAAATCCCGATGAGTTGACCATCCTGAATCGCACGGTCATTGCTCCGGATGAGAACTCGGTTACGTTGGAAGAAGTTGGCCTGAGCAGCTTACACAATCTGGACCAACACCAGATCATGGCAACCGAATCGCACGTCAGTTACGTCAGCCCCCCGCCCACCGGCGCACAGTTCTCCGAAGTCAAAGTAAACATCGAAACCGGTGAGATCGAGGTCGAGCGCATGCTCATGATTGTTGATTGCGGGCGCGTGATCAACCCGCTCACGGCCGCCGGCCAGGTGGAAGGCGGTCTGGCACAAGCCCTGGGCTTCACCTTGATGGAAGACACCTTTTACGACACAGAAGGCCACATCACCAACGATTCCTTCGCCACTTATAAAATGTTCAAATCCGACGAAGTTCCGCCTATGGATGTGATCTTCGTGCAAACCGACGAGCCAAGCGGTCCTTACGGCGCTAAATCCATTGCAGAATTATCCGTGGATGGCACAGCGCCTTCCATGGTGAGCGCACTGCACAATGCCACCGGTGTGTGGTACCGTGATTTGCCAATTACCAAGGAAAAATTCCAGGCCGGTCTCAAATAGGATGGAACAGGATTCACCCAAAAAGCACTCAACACTGCTTGAAATAGCAAGTTTATTCTTCAAAATCGGGACCATCGGATTCGGTGGTCCCGCCGTTACCATCGGCATGATGGAGGAGGAAACCGTCCACAAGCGCAAATGGGTTTCTTCTGAATATTTCATGGAAATGCTGGCCGCCACCAACATTGTGCCCGGCCCGAACGCCACGGAAATGTCTGCCCATTTGGGTTATTTGCGTGCCGGCATCCCCGGTCTGCTGGTAGGCGGCATCAGCTTCATCTTACCCGGTGCGGCCCTCAGCCTGCTGCTGGCTGTGATCTATACCAAATTCGGCAGCCTGCCGGAAGTTTCCGGCCTATTCCAGGGCATCAACCCGGTGGTGGCGGCTATCCTGACCTCTGCCTTTCTGCGCCTGGGGAAATCCGCTTTTACAGATTACAAGACCGCCATAATCGGAGTTATCAGCCTGATAGCGGCTTTTCTGGGCGTCAGCGAAGTACCGCTCATCTTTGGCAGCGGGCTGCTGGCCATGCTGCTATATTCCAAACCTGCCGCTAATTTTTTGCCCCTGGTTCTTGGCTTTTCCAGTCTGTACCAGGCGAAATTCACCCTGACCACTGTCTTTAATAACCAGTTGGTGCAGTTGGGACTGTTCTTCCTGAAGGTCGGCGCGCTTTTGTTCGGCAGCACCTATGTGCTGATTTCCTTCATCCAGCGCGAGGTCGTCAACCAGTATCACTGGCTCACTTACCAGCAAATGTTGGACGCAGTGGCAGCGGGACAGATCACGCCCGGTCCCATTTCTTCCACCGCTACTTTTACCGGCTATGTGATTGCTGGAATGCCGGGTGCGCTGGTTGCGACCCTGGGCATGTTCATCCCCTCATTTCTGATCGTTATCTTCACCGGAAAATACCTGCCCAAGATCAGCCGCATCCCATTGGTGCAGTTTTTTCTCAAAGGAGTAACCGCCAGCGCGGTCGCGTTGATCGCGCATACAACTTTCGGCATCTATCAGGCCGCCATCATCGACATTCCCACCGCGCTGCTGGCTGCGGTCTCATTGTTCCTGCTTTTCCGCTACAAGCTGGATGCCATTTGGGTCATCCTGGGTGGGTTTGCCTACGGCCTGGCCAAACTATATTTGTTCTAATTTTGAGGAAATTACGATGGATCAAGAATCCTTTTTAAAACTTTTGGATGAAAAGCGTTATCTGATTTCGGATGGCGCCACCGGCACTAACCTGATGCAGCGCGGGCTGCCGCAGGGAACCGCCGCGGAAGATTGGGTGCTGACGAACCCGGATGGCATTATCGGGCTGCACCGTGATTTTCTGGCAGCCGGATCGGATATCATCCTGACCTGCACTTTCGGCGCTTCGTTGCCGCGTTTAGAAGCCAACGGTCTGGCCACCCATTTTCAAGCTGTCAACCAGGCCGCGGTTAGTCTGGCTAAAACAGCGGCTGGAGCGAGCGGCGCAGTGGTGGCCGGTTCGCTCGGCCCGCTGGGCCAGATGATCAAACCGCTGGGATTATTGGAAGAAACGGATGCCCAACGCTACTACCAGGACCAGGCCGATATGCTCAGCAAGGCCGGTGTTGATCTGCTGATCATTGAAACTCAGTTTGACCTGGCTGAGGCCAGTGCGGCCGTGTGCGGCGTTCAAGCCGTCAGCGACCTGCCGTTGATCGTATCCTTCTCCTTTGATCGCGGAACGCGCACCATGATGGGTGTATCTCCGACCCAATTTGCCCAACAAATGGACGGGTTAGGATTGACTGCATTGGGTATCAATTGTGGCAAGAGCCTGGAGGACAACCTCAGCGCTTTGAAAGAGCTGGCCAACACCACAGACCTGCCCATATGGTTCAAACCCAATGCCGGGCTGCCTAAACTGGACGATGAGGGTCATCCGATTTATGATGTCACGCCCGAGATTATGGCTGTCCAAGTGAATGAATGGGTTAAGGCCGGCGCGCGTATCATCGGCGGCTGCTGCGGCACTTCCCCGGCGCATTTGAAGGCTATTGCCGACCAGGTCAAAGCGTTGCGCGCGTAAGTTCTTAATTATGAATGGTTCTTCCTTGCAACCCACTTTTCAGATTGGGTCTATTCCAGTTTACGGCGACCTGATCCTGGCACCCATGGATGGCATTTGTGACCAGCCCACTCGTGCATTATTCCGTGAAATGGGTTCAGCTGTGACCTACACCGAATTTATCAATGTGATGGACGTGCCCGCACGGCTCAACAACCTCGATCGGCGCATTACCTACATACCGATGGAAAGGCCGCTGGGGTTTCAGCTATACGGCAGCCAGCCGGAGCAGTTCCTCACGGCTGCTAAGCTATTGTTGGCCGACCAGCCGGATTTCTTCGATATCAACCTGGGCTGTTCGGTACGGCGCGTGGCCGGGCGCGGCGCGGGCGCGGGGCTGTTAGCCGAACCGCAGCTCATCGCGGAGATTTTCCGATTGTTGAAAGCTGAGATCGAACTGCCCATCACGGCCAAGATTCGTATTGGTTTGGACGAAGATACCCTCAACTACCTGGAAGTGGCCGCATTGTTGGAGGAGAACGGTGCCGCTGCTCTAGCCGTGCACGGGCGTACCCGTAGTCAGAATTGGACCAGCCCCAGCAATTGGTGCACCATCCGCGAAATCAAGGCCCGCGCCGGTATTCCAATAATTGGCAACGGGGACGTAACTTCGGTAGTAGAAATTGACAAGATGTTTTCCGAAACGGGCTGCGACGCTGTCATGATCGGTCGCGCGGCTTTGGGCAACCCCTGGCTATTCTCCCGCCAGGAAAAATCCGACTTGCCGCGTGAAGAAATTCTGGCTGTGGTCAGCCGTCACTGGCAAGATATGGCTGCTTTTTACGGCACGGAAAAAGCTTCATTCACCTTCCGCAAACATTTGAAAGCCTACCTGGATTGTCCGCAATTTGAAGGCTTGAATTACAAGCCCATCCTCAACAGCCTGCAACCGCTGGAAGCACTGCGCGAAGCACTTAAGTAGATAATAATTTTTAGGGTTACGAAACCAGATCGCAGGGAATGAAATTGTAGCGATTGCAGTACATGATGTTGGCGCTGTCATCTTCATATTGGATCAGTGTAACTGCGCCGTTGAAGAGTTCGAACCAAACGTGTTCCGGCCGAGAAACACCTAGCACCGCACTGAGAAAATAATTGTAAAAGCCACCGTGACTGACCAGAATGATGGTATCGCCGCTGCTGCCATGCCGTTCCCGCAGAGTTTTCAGCATACGCTGCGCGCGTAAAGTCGAATCCTCACACCTCTCAAATGGCCGGTTCCACCAGCCTGTTTCGTTCATCTCTTTGGGCAGGATCAAGTCGGGATAATTCTTTTCATAATAAGCACGCGATTTTCCGCTTTCTCCGACAGGTTCTTCCGTTTCGGGATGGTGATTGTAGATGCCGCCATTCTCATGAATGTCCAGATCGGCCATCAGGGGTAAATTCAGGCGTTCCGCGATGATTTCGGCCGATTGCACCGAGCGCTCCATCAGGCTGCAGAAAAGATACACCACGCCGGATTCCATCATGCAGCAGGAGGGGTCACTGGTCGCGCTGATGTCGCCCGTCAGGCAATAATCCAGGAACTGGGCTGTATAGTTCAGCTGGCGCCGCCCCAGGTCGGTGATGACCGGGTCGGCCAGACGTCCCTGGCGCGACTGTGTGCGCGCCCACAGGGCATTGTTTTCCGATTGTCCATGTCTGACGAAGAAGATGCGCATTTTTATCCTGTACAAAATCGCCCTTTATTGTACACGTATTTTAATAAAATATATGCGCAAGCATGTAAATTTGAGGTAAGAGCAATTTATTTTGCCAAAGATGGACGCAGATTTTTAAAATCTTTCTTTACTCTTTGATTCACACAGATAATCTTTTCGCCTGTCATCCTGAGTGCGCAACACGAAAAATCTCGGCTGGACATTTTTTAACCACAGATGAACGCAGATAAACACGGATGGCTCTACTGAAAAAAGGTAGGGGGGAGGAAATTTAATATAATAAGAGAAAAAAAACAGAGAAGCGAGCCATGTACAAAGCAAACAAGAAACATCTGCAACCGCTATTGATCAGTAATGTGAATGAACTGCCTGAAAAACAACGCCAACGTCTGGAGCAAAGCTGGGCGGGGGTATTTTATCGAGAATTCTTTTGTCGATTGA
>DHVJ01000026.1 GCA_002412595.1 Anaerolineaceae bacterium UBA5211 | reverse complement strand
AAGGCAGGGGGCCTGATGAAATACATGACGGACAGGGAGGTGTACGACCTTGTCGCCAACCGGAGGGAACTGTTCGCCGTGGACGCTATGGATATCTACCCCACCGCAGGGTATGCCATTCCGAACTTTGGGACTGAAGAGGGCATTGCGCTGCCAACCGGTCATCATCACATCTTCATACCCGCTCCAGTCAATTTCCGGCCGGAAACGCCGTTCCAGCTCCGCCCACTTGGCGTCACAGTTGTCAGGCTGGCTGCCCTCCTCAGGATTTTCATAAACCCAATGCTGGAACGCATCCACAATGGCCATGTAAGGCCAGAAGCGTATATCAGACTCGATATGCTCCGCGCGCGCCCGGGCGGCGTCAGTTTCCGAATAGAATCCGCCAAATTCCCGGCTTATATAAGGTAAGGTTAGAAATTCCATCGCCATGGAAGCCACCTCAGCAAATTCGGTGGGCACGTTGCTTTCGCAATACTGCTGGAAATAAGGCAGCTTGAAAGCTTCGTAAGCATGGAATGAATGCCCGCCTTCGTGCAGCAGGGTCTGCACATCATCATGGATGCCAACTGCATTGGAGAAAATGAACGGCCGGCGCGCGTGGGAGAAATAGGTGCAATACCCGCCGTTAGCCTTGTTCTTGCGATTATCCAGGTCCAGCAGCCCTTCTTCGGCCATTTGTGCGAAATATTCCCCAAACTTAGGGTGGACATGCGCAAAGATGGCACTGGCTTTCTCAATCAGTTCTTTCACATTGGAGAACGGTTTGAGTGGTGGTTGGTTGGAAGGATCCACAAACAAGTCATAATAGCGGGCGCTTTCAATGCCAAGCACCCTTTTACGGCGTTCCGTGACACGCCCAACCGCGGGTACCACTACATCTTCAATGGCTTGATGAAAAGCTTTGCAGTCCTGCGGGGTGTAATCGAAGCGATTATACAAACGCCAGCGAAAAGTGCGGTAATCCGGCAGCTTGGCGTTGGCTGTCACTTGCTGGCGCAGTTCCATGTAGCGCATCCACTGTTCGTTGATGGCCTGACGGTCTTGAAGTTGGCGCTCAGCCAACAATTCCCATCCCTGGCGGCGCGTCTCACGATCGGTTTCGCGCAGCACAACTTCCATTTGGCGCGCAGTCTTTTCCTGGCCCTGCCAGGTCAGCGTTTGGGCACCGATAACCTTATCATGCTCGCTGTTTATTTTTTCTTCCTCAACGAACAAGGGCAGGTTTTCTTCGCAATACAGGTCCACTTCCGCCTGCATATTGCGCCGCGCAATTTCAAATCCATCCACTTGCAGCCCGCTTGCCAGAAATTTTTCTTTCATTTTTTGATCCGCGGCCTGAAAGTTCGGATAATAATCACCCATATATTTTTCAAATCTTTTTTCAGCTTCGCTATCCATTGTGTTGATGGAAACTGCCACGTACAGGCGGTTATAGAACTCATCACTCCATTCACTCAATGTGGTCCAGTCCGCCAGCCAGGTTTTCAGATTTTCCTGGTTTAATTCCTGCTCAATCAACTCCTGGTAAGCAGGTTGAAAATCTTTCCAGCTCATCTGAAGCAATTGCTGCGGGCCGGAAATGTTCAATGGATATTTCATTTAACGCCTCTTTGTTATTTTGGATTAATTATAGAATTGTTCCGTTTTTCGGTCACTTCCCAATATTCGACATTTATATAGCCAGCAGAAAATCAAGTGAAAAAGTGGTTCCCCGGCCTTCGCGGCTCTTGACGCGAATCTGAATGTCGTTTAATTCCGCCAATCTGGCCGTTATGGCCAGGCCCAGACCAATGCCGCGTGGTTTAGTCGTGAACAGAGGTTCAAATATTTTACTCATGTTCTTACGGGAGATGCCCATACCGCTATCCTCAACCGCAATGGTCAAGCGGTTTTTCTGAACGCGGGAAGTGATTTTCAAGCTGCCCCCTTCCGGCATGGCTTCTATAGCATTGGAGATTAAATTGGTGAAAATGATCTCCACCTGCTGCGCATTCACATTGGTCATGGGTAAATCCGCTCGAAGCTGGTTTTCCAGAACCACGTTTTCTGGAATCGGGATTTTAGCCAGCAAGCCTGCCACCAAACTGGAAAGTTCGGTGATTTCTTTTTCTGTCGGTTGGATGCGCGAATAATCCAGTAAGTCATTGATTATGGATGAAGCATTATGGGTTTCTGTTTCGATCATCTCTATATATTCCAATAAATTAGAAGTGCTCTTGGGCATGGAGTTTTTAAGCAGATACACTGCATTAGAGATGACCGCCAGCGGATTACGCAATTCATGCCCCACCCCGCCGGCCAATTCACCCAGCGTGGCCAGTTTTTCAGCCCGAATCAGTTGCGATTGTGCTACCTTTAAATCCTGTGTGCGCTCCTCTACCAGCTCCTCCAAACGCCAACTTTGTTCTGCCAGCTGGGCCTGGACCAATTTCAGCGCACTGATATCCTGGACGCCGGCTAACGAACCTTTAAATTCACCTTTTTCATCCATCAGTGGGGTGACCCCCAATTGGGCATCAATCAAATGGCCGTCTTTGCATAGCAATTTGAACTCATAATGCTCGCGAATACCCTGCTGACGGCGTAGATGATAATTTTCCATCGCTTCAGTTGTCTCCGAAGAGATGAAATCATAAATCGAACGCCCGATCATCTCTTGCGGCGTGTATCCCAACATGGCCGCCATTTTCGGGTTCACATAGGTTGTCACCATATCGGCATTTGATTCCCATATCCCTTCGTTGAGCGTGCTCACCAGATCACGGTAACGTTTCTCGCTTTGTGCCAAATCCTTCTCCACCTGCAAACGCTGGCGCTGTGTTTCCATAAATCCCCCTATCAACATGGTTGCCAGTGGAAATACTGTTAAATAGGGGAAGGTAACTCGCTGAAGAATCAGAAGAGCAATCTCCTTTGGAAGAGTAAAGAACCACAAAACCAATATCGTATGGACAACCAGACCGAATAAGAACAAGCGCCCCATGTTCAGGCGTAAGCCTTTACGGTTTACCAGGCGGCGGAACAGCAAACCCGCCAAACCGGCAATGATGATCGACCCGACCCCGGTAAAAACACCGGCCCCGCCCAGATGGAACCGCCAGGCAGCCGCGATGATACAGGCTATCAGCGTGGTAATATTGCCCGTAAACAGACCTGCCAGGCTCAAAATCACGGAACGGCCGTCAAAGATCACCCCCGGCTGTAATTCCATAGGAATGCTCATGGCAACAACTGCGACAAGCCCATACAGTAATCCCAGGGCCAAACTCTGCAGCGGTTCGCGTTTCAGCCAGCGCAGTTGCATATTGCTGCTCAGAATGCTGAGTACCAACAGCAAAGCTGCGTTATCGATAAAAGTAATAAAGTCCATACTGTCTCTTTATAATTCTTCTTAGCATTTTATTAAAATATTAGCATGCTTTATTTTTTAATAAAGTCCTGTTCTTCACAAATTCTTCATATTTGTTACATAATACCTTTATTTGTCGGAATTATAGTTTGGATAACAAAATCCGAATGGAGAAAACCTCATGAAGAAAATCATTTTAATCACTATGCTGCTTATCAGTATTCCATTTTCAGTGGCATGCAGTAATTTACCAGCGGCAGCAGCTGCTCACGAACAAGCCATCGTTTCAACCACTGCACCGCAAACTCTCAGGGCGTATAACACACCGCTTACCAGTATTTCCACCGTAAAATTAAGCAACCAGGAAATAAATGATCTGCTTTACATGCGCGAAGAAGAAAAACTGGCCCACGACGTTTATGTATTTTTGTATGACTTGTGGGGATTGCCGGTCTTTAATAATATCGCGGCTAGCGAGACCACGCATACGACCAGCGTGCAGACCCTGCTTGCCCGTTACGGCATCGCCGACCCGGCTGATGGACAGGCACAAGGGCAGTTTACCAACACCGATCTGCAAGCGCTTTATGATGAACTGATCACGCAAGGTAGTCTTTCCCTGGGCGACGCGTTGAAAGCGGGCGCGGCTATTGAGGAGATCGACATATTGGATCTGCAAAAAACCATCGCCAACACCACCCAAACCGATATTGCATCTGTGTACGAAAATCTGTTGGCAGGCTCTAACAATCATCTGCGCGGTTTCACCGGTTCATTGCAGCAGCAGACCGGCGAGACCTACCAACCGCAATTCTTATCCGCGGATGAATACCAAGCCATTCTGTCAGGCACCAACGCCGGCGGTATGAGGTTTGGTGCTCAAGGGCAGGCCGGCGGACGCGGACAAGGCAGGCCTAACCACAACTAATCCGCAATAGTCAAGCAAGCAGCTGGTTCAGCTGCGCTATCCGAGCCAAAATCTTCACCAACCAGCCAATCCACCAAGCGGTTCGTGGGATTATTTCACCAGGTCAATTTGAAATAATCCCGCGCAGCCATATAGCGGACTTTGTTCTCCTTTTTCGGCCAAAACCATTTCGGGCAGTGGAAACAGCGCCAGCCGCTCACGCATAATAGGTTTGATGCGTTCTAACAGGAAAGGCCGCTTGGTGATGACCCCGCCGCTAAACACAAAAAGATCCACCGGGTGGAAAATTAGCGTATTAAGGATAGTTTGAGCAGCCTTTTCGACAATCATATCCCAGCCCGGGTCATCGTCGGAGACTTCGCACATATCACGGCCAAAATACTCCCGCAGGTTGCTGCCGCCCAGGTAAGCTTCCGGACAGCCGTGTTGGCCGCAGCTGCACAATTTACCATCCCAATCCATAATGTGATGGCCATTTTCGAATGAGAACATGAAATAACGGTGGTCGTCAATTTTTTTAATATCGCCGGCCCCTACCCCTGTTCCCCAGATAAAATAAACAAAGCGGTCCCGGTTTCGGGCAGCGCCAAACAAAGCCTCGCCCACCGCGGCGCCCTGCACATCATGCACCAGTTTAACCGGTACCTGAAAACGCTCTTCTAATGTCTGTTTGATGGGTTTGTGAGTCCACTGGGGCAGGTTGTTGGCTGTGGTTACCATATCATTTTTATCGATGATACCGGGGAAGCATGCGCCAATGCCATTAATTTCTGCACCGTTGGACACTTCACGGATGACTTTCATCATCTCCTGTATGCCCGCTTCATAATCCTGCGGAACCGGGTGGGATTCCAGCTTGATAATCTGCTCACCTGCATTCAAATCCATCAGCGCTACGCGCATATTTGTGCCGCCAACATCTATCGCTATATACATAAATTCTCCCTGTCTTTCATACTGCAGTGAATGAATTGATTATAACTTTACTAAATTCATATAGGCAGGATTCCTATCAAGCTTTATAATCTACACTATTGATTCTATTAAATGATTTCAAATTTCACATATTTTCTTCGTGAATAAATAAATCCCTCACATAACACTAAAAAAACTATGAATAGTATCAAGCATTTTCTCATTGGATCTCCCATACCCAGTAAAGAACTTAAGGAAAATCGTCTTAATAAAACTCGTGCGCTGGCGGCTTTTTCACCCGACGCGCTCTCATCCATCGCTTACGCCAATCAGGAGATTTTTTTAGCACTTGTGGTAGCCGGTAGTAGCGGATTGTCGTTAAGTTTCCCCATCGGTTTAGCGATCACAGGGTTATTGGTGCTTGTAGCCCTTTCTTACTTCCAAACGATCCAGGGATATCCTTCCGGTGGTGGCTCGTACATCGTAGCAAGAGAAAACCTGGGAATTACGCCTGGTTTGGCGGCAGCCGCTTCATTGTTGGTCGATTACACATTGACAGCCGCTGTCAGTTTGACCGCGGGGGTAGCCGCTATTGCTTCCTCCTTCCCAATTCTTTGGGAATATCAAACACCCTTGGCGCTTTTTTTCTTGCTGATTATCACGTTAATCAACTTACGCGGAATACGGGAAACCGGCACCGCCATGGCAGTACCGGTATATCTTTTTCTAGTTACATACCTTTTGATGTTAGCCTATGGGTTATTGCAGGCAATATTCACAGATGGATTTGTTATGGAATTAAGCGCGCCACCTGCTTCAAAACCACTCACAACGCTGCTGGTACTGGAAGCATTCTCCGCAGGGTGCACCGCTTTAACCGGAATTGAAGCGATTAGCAATGGTGTTCCTGTATTTGAAAAACCGGAAGTAAAGAATGCCGGGAAAACTTTACTAATCATGGCTTTCTTAATGGCTCTTCTATTCGTGGGTTCCATTGGGTTAACACAATTTTTAAATGTTTTGCCGGAGGGACAAGAGACTATTCTTTCCGCATTGGCGCACCGCATCCTGGGAAACGGCTTCGGCTACTTGTTAATCCAGATCAGTTCGACACTGATCCTGATTGTAGCAGCCAATACCAGTTTTGCGGGTTTTCCCAGACTTGCCGCAATTTTGGCAAGTGATGGTTTTTTACCGAAACCATTGACTCAATTAGGGGATCGTCTGGTATATTCCTACGGCATTGTTACTCTATCAGCGCTCACAGGTTTGTTGATTATTTTATTTAAAGGGGATTCACATGCACTGGTGCCCCTATTCGCCGTGGGCGTTTTTATGTCATTTACACTCTCTCAATCCGGGATGGTAATTCACTGGTGGAAAGCACGTGGAAAAAATTGGAAATTAAAATCAACCATCAACGGCATCGGAGCGATAGCGACAGGTTGTGCCACCTTAATCATCGGCAGTACCAAGTTCCTTAAAGGTGCTTGGATCAGCATATTGCTTATTCCTATTATCATGTTCATCTTTTACAAAATTCATGATCATTATCAAAGTACCGCCGCACAACTTTCACTATTACAGATCAAACCAAACAAGCAAAACTTGGATCCAGTTCCATCATCATTACGCGTCATCTTGCCGATATCCAACTTGCATATTGGTATTGTTGAGGCTGTAAAAATCGCCAAGCAGATTTCCGGGAATATCCGTGCGGTTTATATCGAAATCGATCCCGACAGTGGTATCGAAGTGGAAAAGAAATGGAATGATTTATTTCCGGATATTCCCCTTTCGGTTGTTCCTTCTCCTTATCGGTCAATCGTGACACCCTTATTGAATTTTCTGGATGAATACGATCAGGCGTGCGCGGATGGACAACTGGCCGCAGTCATCTTGCCGGAACTGATACCAGCCAAGCGCTGGCATCACCTGCTGCATAACCAATCCGCCCATCTGATTAAAACCAGCTTGCTCTACCGCCGCCGCACACTGGGGTACCAGCGTGTGATCATCGATGTGCCTTATCATTTGAACCAATAAAAAAAATTGCCTTCCGGCAATTCTCTTATTGGTTTTCGAAAATGTTCTGGTTTAATAATCAACCGAAAAGAACAGGGCCCGTAGGATAATATAAACGAAATAGAGCGCGATCAGATAGAAAGCGTGTCCCTTCTTCAGCTTACCCTTTGAGAACCATAAAATCGCCCACAGGATAATTCCGGTCACGGTTTCCCAGGGCAAATCCCATTTGATCAGCGGATTAGGTACCGCATAAGTGGAAACTAATGCGCCGCCGCCAATGGCTACCAGCGGGTTGGTGATATTGGAACCCACCAGCGTACCCAGAGAAACACCGTTCTCTTTATGGCGTACTCCAGCCATAGCCGTAATAAATTCCGGCATAGCAGAAGCGATGCCGAGAGTTACCACGCCAATCAAGGAACCGCTGATGCCAGTGCGCACCACAATTAATTCGGTGATGTTCAATACAAAACCCGCGTCCACAACAGTGACACCCAGCATCAGCAAAGCGATTGCCGCATCCACCCAGACTTCTTTTATGTTCTTGGGAATATTCTCGGCAATTTCTTCAGAGACAATTTCATTGTCTTCTTTCTTATAGTGCTTGCGCTCGTCCACATACAGGTAATACGTATATGCGATAAAAGTGCCGAATAAAATGGCGCCATCCAGGCGGGAATACGAACCATCCCAGCCCATAATGATGCACATGATGGTTGTGCCAATCATGGGAATCATGCTCTTCCAGAGGAAATAGCGCCGGAAATATAACGTTCCGGAAAGCAGTACAACCAACCCCATGATAAGGGTCTGCTGCACCACATCTGACCCAATATTCGATCCCAGCACAATGGCAGAACCGATTTTGTAATCCAGCGTACCATTGAGGATATGCGCTGAAGCTGTCAGGTGAGAGGTTATCTCCGGAATGGAGGTAGCCAGCGAGAACACCGTCATACCCATAAAAGTGGATGACAGGTTGAAGTAGGCCGCAATTCCTACCAATTTTTTCACGGAAATGTTCGCGCTGATGACCAGCACAACGATTGCGGCGATTCCTATAAGTGCGATAACAGTTGTTGAGTAATATTCCATATTTTCTTTCCCATAAAAGTTACACGGCGATAAAGTATATCTGAACCCGGCCGGGTGTCAATATCTGGAAAGCGATTTTAATCTGTTATTAATCTCGATTTATGTGCCCGCTGGGGGCGAGAAAACGGTATTTTTGCCAAAAACCGTAGGGTCAGGGGATTAAGGCCGGCATATCCGCTATCAGGCTGAATTCGTTTTGCGTGTGGACGTGAAATTCGAATACGCTGAGCGGCGCTGCCGCGCTTTCTTCCGCGCCGCAGCACGGACCCAACACAAACACCCCCCCGTCTTTTTCGAGGAATTCCACCACAAACAGCGTTTCACTTTCAGAAAGCGCTTGGGCTTCCAACACCCGTCCAACCGGCAGGCAAACCAGACCGTTCAGCTCGCAGCCGGCCTGCCACAAGGCAGTTTCCGCCGGGTTTGTTTCAGCCGCGGCAGGCTCCTGCGCCGTACAGGCCATTAAAACCAAAGTGAGCAGGATCAGCAGTCCTGCCAATGTGCGTTTCATCGCATTAATTATAGACTGGGGGATTGCTTATGCCAATCGGTGGCTTGCTGGTAAGCATGCGCCATGCGGAACAGGGTGCTTTCCTGGAACGGCCGGCCCATCAACTGCATGCCCACGGGCAAATGCTGGTCGTCAAACCCAACCGGGAAGGCCAGTCCGGGCACGCCCGCCAGGTTGGCCGGCAGGGTGAAGACATCTTCCAAATACATAGCCAGCGGGTCATCGCCGTGACCGCCGATCTTGAAAGCTGTGGTCGGGGCAATGGGTGCCGCCACCACATCCACTTTTTCAAAGGCCTGGTCGAAATCAGCCTTGATAAGCGTACGAACTTTTTGCGCCTGCCCATAGTACGCATCATAATAACCGGCCGAAAGCGCGTAAGTGCCCAGCATGATGCGGCGTTTGACTTCGGGGCCGAAGCCCTTTCCGCGCGATTTGGAGAACATATCGATTACACCGCCGTTTTCTTCGCGCAGCCCGAAACGCACGCCGTCATAGCGCGCCAGGTTGGCGGAAGCTTCCGCAGGAGCGATCAGGTAATAAACCGGCAGCGCATATTCGGTATGCGGCAGGGAAATTTCAACAATTTCAGCGCCCTGGGCTTTCAGGACAGCAATAGCCTCACGCACGCGGGCTTCCACTTCCGGCTGGATGCCTTCGATGAAATACTCTTTGGGTACGCCCACACGCAGCCCTTTGATATCAGGGGTATCCGTACAGCCGGCTGCTTCCAACGGCCGATCGAGGCTGGTGGAGTCGCGTCGGTCGAACCCGGCCATCAGGCGGAAGAGGATCTCCACATCTTCGGCACTGTGGGCTAACGCGCCCACCGTGTCCAGTGAGGAACCGTAAGCGATCAGGCCGTAGCGCGAGACGCGCCCGTAGCTGGGTTTGATACCCGTTACGCCGCAGAAGGAAGCCGGTTGGCGCACGCTGCCGCCGGTGTCGGTACCCAGTGCAGCCGGTGCCAGGCGCGCGGCTACTGCCGCGGCCGAACCACCGCTGGAGCCGCCCGGAACACGCTCGGTGTCCCAGGGATTATGGGTAACGCCGTAGGCTGAGTTCTCGGTGGAAGAGCCCATGGCAAATTCATCCGTGTTGGTCTTGCCCAACACCACAATGCCCTCATCCAGCAAATGCTGCACAGCCGTGGCGTTGAAGGGCGGCACGAAATTTTCCAAAATTTTAGAGCCGCAAGTGGTGCGCACGCTGTTGACCGTCAAGACATCCTTGATAGCCAGGGGCAAACCCAGCAGGGCCGGCATGCTCCCGCCGCTCTTTTTCAATTGGCTGCGTTTTTCGTCGGCTGCTTCCGCCATGGAAATAGCCAGGTCGGGCGTCAGCGTAATGAAGGTATGCAGCGTTGGCTCCAGCTGGTCAATGCGCTCGAGATAAGCGCGGGTTAATTCCAGGCTGGAAACTTGCCCGCTGTTGAGGGTTTGCAGGGTTTCTTTTAGGGATAAAGTGTGGAAAGCATCCATGCGGGTTAATCCAGTACGGGGGGCACCCGGAATTGGTCTTTTTCAGCAGACGGCGCGTTCTGCAAAGCCTGTTGGGTAGTCAGCCCCGGCAGGGCTTCATCTTCCCTCAGGCGTGCCATCGGCGGTTGTACAACAGAAGTCGTTTTGATCTGGCTGGTATCCAGCGCCTGCAGTTGAGCCACGTGGTCCAGAATATCAGAAAGCTGCGCCTGGTAGCGTTCTTTCTCTTCCGGGGTTAATTCCAGGCGGGCCAACAAGGCAATATGTTCAACTTCTTGAAGGGTCAGCGTCATGGGCGTAATTATAACAAAGGGCGTGCCATCCGGCGGGATTTTAAGTGACTTTAATCCCAACCAGCCGCGTACCAGCGCAGGTACGTTTTGACATTGCCGGACCAATAGGATTCCACATGCGCGCCGTCGAAGACATGCCATTCGAAGGGCATGTCGTAATCTTCCAGCCGCCCGGCAAATACCTTGGCCGCGTCGGCGATGAAGTCCATGGTGCCCACGTCGATCCAGATACGCGGCTTTTGGTCTTCAGGGATTTCCTTGAACCAGAAAGGCGCCTCATTGAAATCGCCGCGGAAGGGCGCCAGGGAGTGCCCGCCGATGGCGCCGAACACGTCCCAGTAGATCAACCCGGTGCGCATGGCCCAGGCCGCGCCGCGCGACAGACCTCCAATCGCGCGATACTTGCGTTCGGCTTTGCTGCGGTAATGTGCGTCAATCCAGGGCACCAGTTCCTCCGCCAGCGCCGGACCGTACTTGGAGGTCCATTGGTCGATCATATAATTGGATTCCTTAGGCATCACGATGATAAAGGGATTCACTTCGCCATCCATGATCAATTCATCCAGGGCTTCATCTGCGCCCAGACGGTCCCATTGGTCATCGTTAAAACTCTGGCCGTGCAGGTAATACAACACCGGGTAGCGCGTGCTTTCATCGAAATCGTAGCAGGGCGGCAGGTAAACGCGGAAAGACAGCGGGTGCGTCATCAGCGTGGTTTGAATTTCCTGAAATTCAAAACGCCCGCGCGTTTCTGTGCAGACCGGCAGGGGCGTTGGGGTGGCAGTTGGTTCAACCGTAGGGGTAAAAGTAGGCGCAGGGCTGGCGCTGGGTTGGGGAGGAACAGCGGCAGCGCCCTGGCAGGCACTCAGCCCAAAGAGCAGCAAAAGCAGCAGCCCGCGCAGGCGCTTCATTTGTTCAGCTCCCAGCCAGCCGCATACCATCGCATATATTCACGTATATGCGCCGACCAATACTCGGTGTTGTGGCGCCCGTCGCTCAGGTGCCACTCGTGCAGGATGCCTTTTTCATTCAACACCTGCTCCACCCGGTAAGCGGTTTTGACCTCCGGGTCGAAGCGCCCGGTGTCCAGGTAGATGCGCGGCGCGCTGTCATCCGGGATCTCATCCAGCCAATCCGGCAAGTCGCTCAAATCGCCTTTGAAAGTCGGCAGGCTGTGCGCGCCGAATGAGCCGAACAGCTCCCAATGCTGCAAGCCCAGGCGCAGCGCCCAGGAAGCCCCGCGTGAAATGCCGCCCAGCGCGCGGCAGGCGCGCTCGCTGCAAGTGTTGAAGGTTTTATCCACGAACGGGATGATCTCATCCGTGAAGGCTTGCGGGAAGTTGGTTGTGTCGGGCTGGCGGTAATAGAACTCTTCGAAGGGCATGACCATCAGGAAGGGCTGCGACTGGCCGCTGGAAATCAGTTCATCCGCAATCTGCCCCGCGCCCAAATCCAACCACATTTGGTCGTCAAATGTCTGCCCGTGCAAGAGATAAAGCACCGGGTAGCCCTGCGCACGCGCAGCATCATAACAGGGGGGAAAATAAACGCTGACGTATTGGACGCCGTTCATCAGCTCGGAATCCAGCTGGTAACGTTTAACTTCTCCAGTATTGGAGCAGGTGCCACTTGAAGAGACCTTGATTTGGGAAGCTGGTATAGGAGTGCTTTCTACTGCGCGGCTGACCTCCACCGGCGGCTGGGTTGGCCCCGGGGTACGCGTGGCTTGATCTGCGGGCACTTGCCCGCCGCAGGCGGCCAGCGCGAGAGCTGTAAGAATAAGCATTGCCAGGATGCGAATGTGCGTTTTCATGAGAGGTTTTCCTGCTTAATATTGTACAGGTATTAAAACCCCGTTCCTTGACGGGCGGGGCAGGAACCGATTATACTCTAAGCGTCGGGGTGTAGCGCAGTTGGCAGCGCGCTGCGTTTGGGACGCAGAGGTCGGCGGTTCGAGTCCGCCCACCCCGACCAGTTATTTAATCATTCCACTTCCAAAGTACATTTATCTAGAGTCGGCGGTTTCCCCTCGGAGCTTTCTGCAAGAGCAGAAGGCGGAGACCCTGGACCGCTCGCGGCTTCAAGCCGCGCAGAGTCAAGAAAGATAAATAGCCACTATCCAGGTATATTAACAAAACCGCAGGCAAGAATGCCTGCGCTACGATTATCTATTTTTCGTGTATTTGCTTATTTTCGTGGTTAATATAATCAGCGCACCGAACAATCCTCCATAAATTCATCCAATTTCACAGCCACCTCTTCCAACCATGCCGCATCTTGTGCATTCGAAACAGGGCCGGACTTCTTGGCGTCAAAGGCGTTCAACTTTTGCAGGTAATAACGCCGCGCGCCGCGGATATCCTGCCCGATAGCCAGCAAATCATCCTCATCCAGCAGCCCGCGGTCAACCGTGGTGCGGAACTCGTAGTCCACACGCCCTTCCAGCAGCAGCGCGATACTTTCTTTAATTGGCTCGACGGGCAATTCCACTCCGCTCACTTGCGCGTACTTTTCCAGCGGGGCTTTGATATCCATGGCCACGTAATCCACCAACTCACCTACGATCACATCCCACAGCATATCCGGGAAGCTGCCGTTGGTGTCCAGCTTAACGGCAAAGCCCATGCGTTTTAACTGCACCAGCAGCTTCGGCAGGTCGGAGTGTAAGCATGGCTCTCCGCCTGTAACCGCCACCGCGTCCAGCAGCCCGCGCCGTGTGTCCAGAAAACCCAGCGTATTCTCCATTGAAATCTGCGGTGTGTACTGCTCCGGCCAGACCAGCTCCGGGTTATGGCAGTAGGAGCAGCGGAAATTGCAGCCGCGCGTGAACAGGATCGCGCAGGTCTTGCCGGGGTAATCCACCAGGGAAAACTTCTGTAGTCCGCCCAAGATCATGCCGGCACGCTGTAGTGCTTGCGAATTTCAAACTCGGCTTTCTTGCCGTCGTTCCACTGCTTGACCGGGCGCAGGTAGCCCACCACGCGCGAATACACCTCGCAGCTTTCTTCGCATTGCGGGCATTCCGTCACCTCGCCATCCAGGTAGCCGTGGTTGGGGCAGATGCTGAAGCTGGGCGTGAGCGTGAAATAGGGCAGGTGGTAATTCTCACAAATTTTGCGCACCACAGCTTTCACGCTGGCCGGGTCGCTGACGCGCTCGCCCAGAAAGAAGTGCAGCACGGTTCCGCCGGTGTAGCGCGATTGCAGCGAATCCTGCAGCTCCAATACCTCAAAGATATCCTCGCTGAAATTCACCGGCAGGTGGGTAGAATTGGTATAGAAAGGATGCACCACTTCCTGGCCTTTGCCATTGGCAAACCAACAATCTTTGAGCGCCTGCTGGTCCAGCAGCGCCAGGCGGTAAGAAGTACCTTCAGCCGGGGTAGCCTCCAGATTATAGTTATTGCCCGTCTCATCCTGGAAGATAAGCAGCCGGTCACGAATATAATCCAGCACCTCTTCGGCAAACTGGCTGCCGGCCGTGGAACCGATATTTTCTCCCACCAAATTCAGTAAAGCCTCATTCATCCCGATCACGCCGATGGTGGAAAAATGGTTTTTCCAATACGCGCCGGATTGGGCTTTGATTTGGCGCAGGTAGAATTTGGTATAGGGGTACAAATTTCCATCAGTGTAGCGCTCCAATAGTTTGCGCTTGATTTCCAGACTGTCGCGCGCTAATAGCAGCAGCGCATCTAAACGCTCAAAAAATTCATCTTTGTTTAAACTGGTAAAACCGATGCGTGCCAGGTTGAGCGTCACCACGCCGATAGAGCCTGTCAACGGATTAGAGCCAAACAGACCGCCCCCGCGTTTGCGCAGCATGCGGTTGTCGATGCGCAGCCGGCAGCACATCGAACGCGCGTCCTCCGGGTCCATATCCGAGTTAATGAAGTTGGAAAAATAAGGCAGTCCATAGCGGGCTGTGGCCTCCCACAACTGCGCGATGGATTCACGTTCCCAATCAAAATCCTTGGTGATGCAGTAGGTGGGGATGGGGAATGTGAAAACGCGCCCCTTGGCATCGCCTTCACCCATCACCTCCAGAAAGGCACGGTTGAATATGTCAACCTCTACCTGAAAATCCCCATACGGTTCCGCCTGGGGCTCCCCGCCGATTATGACCGCCTGCTCGGCATAATAGGATGGGACAGTTAAATCCAACGTCACATTGGTGAAGGGTGTTTGGAAACCGACCCGTGTGGGCACGTTGATGTTATAGACAAATTCCTGCAAAGCCTGTTTGACCTCTTTATAATTCAGGCCATCGTAACGGATGAATGGGGCCAGCAACGTGTCGAAATTACTGAATGCCTGCGCACCGGCCGCTTCGCCTTGCAGGGTATAGAAAAAATTAACTGCCTGCCCCAAGGCCGTACGGAAATGTTTGGGCGGCCGGCTGGATATCTTGCCCTCCACACCGGTGAACCCCACGCACAATAAGTCGTACAGATCCCAGCCCACGCAGTAAACTGACAGGATATTCAGGTCATGCAGGTGAAAATCACCGCGTAAATGTGCCTGGCGAATGGGTTCCGGATAGACCGCGTTCAACCAATAATTCTTGGTGACCTCGGAAGACACATAATAATTCAAGCCTTGCAGGGAAAAGGCCATATTACTGTTTTCGTTTACCAACCAATCAGTCTTCTGCAGGTACTCTTCCACCAAGCCGTTATTCAACTTAATGGCAGTCTCACGCATTTTTTTATGCTGGTCACGGTATAAAATATAGGCTTTGGCAGTTTTCTTGAAGCGCGACCCGATCAGAACATTCTCCACAATATCCTGGATCTGTTCAACCCCGGGGACAGATTCGTTGATCAATTCCTGCGCTTCACCCAAAACTTGCTGTGTAAGCAGCCTGGATTCCGCCTGTCCGAATTCGCCCGTAGATTTGCCCGCGTTAAAAATGGCACGCGAAATTTTTTCTGCATCAAAGGGCACAACCTGCCCATCACGTTTTTTGATTTGTGTAAACATGAACACCTCCTTATGATCGCAATTGAATTAAAAACATCCGGCGTCAATGCCGGACGTTCCGTCCAAATGGCTTGACGCGAGCCTGATAATCCTGGAAGTATTGGCGCGGGTCGGACTATTACCGTTGCGCGACAGTGCCGGATTTTCGCCGGTCTTCACTGCGCCAATCACTATATTTATCGATAAAATAATAGTAGCATGAGAAATCTACAAACGCTGGCCGCTATCCTTAAAATTGACCGTTTTTTAACAAAACCCGGTAGGCATTTTGGGGGACTTAAAGCATTTTCCAGCGCAATTTTATTACTATCGTTCATTTTTTATAGCATCGGCTGCGTGCAAAGCCCTCCGGCAGACTCATCAGCCAGACCGTTTACGCCAGAGATAAACAGTTGGCAGCCGCGGCCAAATGACCGCTTGCAGATCCAGTACGCCGATTATCCGCCAGATTTGAGCGTGGATGCAGATGTCTATTCAGTGGACCTCTTTGAAACCTCACAGGAGAGCATTGATCAACTGCACGCCGCCGGCAAAAAAGTCATTTGCTACCTGAACACGGGATCATGGGAGGAATACCGCCCGGATGCAGGGGATTTTCCAACCAAGGTTGTCGGCAATGATTATGAAGGCTGGCCGGGCGAAAAATGGTTGGACATCCGCCATTACGCAGATTTTGCATTAGTCATGGAAAAACGTTTCGACCTGGCCATGGAAAAGGGCTGCGATGGCATTGATGCCGATAACATGCAGAACTTCAACGAAGACACCGGCTTCAATATCAGCGCCGCGGACCAGCTGGCCTACAACCGCTGGTTGAGCCAACAGGCGCACCAGCGCGGCCTGGCTATCGGGCTGAAAAATGACCTCGAACAGGCCGCTGAACTGGTAGAAGCTTTTGATTGGGCCTTGATCGAAGATTGCCAAGTTTATGGTTGGTGCAGCGATATGCTGCCTTTCACACAAACCGGCAAAGCCGTCTTTCAGGTGGAATATAGCGACAATTGGGCATCGCCAGAGCAGTTTTGCGGAGAAGCTTTGACCCATGGGTATTCCGCTCTATTCAAGAACCGCGAACTGGACGCCTGGGTAAGTTACTGTGATTTACCTGAAAGCGAATGAAACCCGCCAATTTGTGAATCCCCGTTTTGATAATATAATCACTTCAATCTACTCTAAGGCGGTCGATTGAAAAACGTTTATCTATCCATTATTATTCCCGCTTACAACGAAGCCACCCGACTCCCGGCTTCGCTGGAAAAGATCCACGCCTTTTTACAGGGCCAATCCTACACGGCTGAAATCGTAGTGGTCGAGAACGGCAGCAGCGATGACACGCTGGAATTGGCGCAGGCTCTGCAAGTAAAAATCGACAACCTGATTGTCATTCACGAAGAGCAGCGCGGAAAAGGTTGGGCTGTGCGGCGCGGCATGCAGGTCAGCCGCGGCCAATACCGCTTCATCTGCGATGCGGATCTTTCCATGCCAATCGAGGAATTACCGCGTTTCTTTCCGCCGCTGTCGGAAGACATGCCCATAACAATTGCCTCGCGCGAAGCATGCGGCGCAGTGCGCTATGATGAACCGCAATACCGGCATATCATCGGACGCGTGTTCAATTGGATGGTGCGCCTGCTCCTGCTGCCCGGTCTGCAGGATACACAATGCGGGTTCAAGTGCTTTCGCGCGGATGTGGTGGAAAAAGTCTTTCCGTTGGTCACTATCAGCGGCTGGACTTTTGATGTGGAAGCGCTCTTTATCGCCCGCCGCCTGGGGTATACCATCAAAGAAATTCCCATCCCCTGGTATTACAACAGCCACAGCAACATCCGCGTGCTGCGCGATAGCCTGCAAATGGGCAGCGACTTGCTCAAGATTCGCTGGAACGCAATCACAGGAAAATATCATGCCAAGAACTAAAATAACGAACCTGCCGGATAAACCCCATCTCGAATACGAGAAGCAATTATGGGAGGAGGGCTTTCAGGTAATCGCCGGGTTGGATGAAGCCGGCCGGGGTGCCTGGGCCGGGCCGGTTTATGCCGCCGCAGTGGTGCTGCCCAGTGACGAGCGCATCTGCGACCTGCTTTCCGGTGTGCGGGATTCCAAACGCATGACCGCTCTGCAGCGCCAGCGCTGGGAAGGCTGCATCAAATCCGCTTCAATCGCCTGGGCGGTCGGCAGTGCCACCCATGCAGAAATTGATGAAATCGGGATTGTGCCTGCCACCTGCCTGTCCATGCAGCGTGCCATCGATCAAATCAGCAATCCCCCGCGTTATCTGCTGGTGGATTATATTCACATTAACGACTGTTCCAGCCCGCAGCTTTCCATCCCCAAAGGCGACTGCCAATCACTCAGCATCGCGGCCGCTTCCGTTCTGGCCAAGGTGGCGCGGGACGCTTTCATGGTCAAGATGGATCAACAATATCCCGGATATGGCTTTGCCCGCCATAAAGGGTACGGCACCGCGTTGCACAACCAGGCCATATCCAAGCTGGGGCCCTGCGATATCCACCGCATGAGCTTTCATCCACTCAACCAGCCGGAATAAAATTTAATTTTCATAAAACAAAAAGACGAAAGGTTTGTGCCTTTCGTCTTTTTATATTAATTAAGGTTGGATTTACGCGGTTTTCTTTTTTCCGGTGACAATATATTTCACCACTTCAGCCGCAATGGAGGGCACCAGGAACAACGGAATTACCAGGCGCCATTCCGTCCAGCCCATCGGCAGGGTGTTGAAGATGTCGCGCAGGAAAGGTACGTAGAGAACCAACAACATTAAAGCTGAGGATGCGAATACTGCTATATTCATCCATTTATTGGTGAACAAACCAATTTTGAGCAATGGATAGCGTTCCGAGCGCGCGGTATAAGCCCGCAGGAGTTCGGAGAAAACCAGGGTGACGAACGCCAAGGTCTCGGCATAACGCGGATCTGAGTGATTCAAACCAATCGAGTATGCAATCAAGGTTGTGGCTGTGATCGCGATGGTCTGCACCACCACACCCGTCAGCATAAAGCGGTTGATGATGGGTTCTTTGGGCGGGCGCGGTTTTTGATCCATGATATCCGGATCGCCTTTTTCGGTACCCAGCGCCAGCGCGGGCGCGCCATCGGTAACCAGGTTCAACCACAATAACTGGATCGGCATCAGCGGGGAAAGCATGCCCATGGCTGCCGCTTTGGGGAACAACAGCTGGCCGAACATGGTTGGGATGAAGATGATCATGATTTCCGCCATGTTGCAGGAAATCAGGTAATAGACAAATTTGCGGATGTTGGCATAAATAACACGGCCCTGTTCAACTGCCGATACAATGCTGGCATAGTTATCATCCGTCAACACCATATCTGCCGTTTCCTTGGCCACATCCGTGCCGGTGATGCCCATGGCCACGCCGATATCCGAAGCCTTGATGGCAGGCGCGTCATTCACGCCATCGCCTGTCATGGCAACCACTTCGTCGTTGGCTTTCAAAGCACTGACAATGCGCATCTTGTGTTCGGGCGAAACACGGGCAAAGACATCAATCTCCTCCACTTCACTGGAGAGCGTCGCGTCGTCCATATTATCCAGTTCGGCTCCTGTGCATACTTTATGCCCGGGGCGCAGCAGACCGATGCTCTCGGCAATGGCCTTGGCTGTATTGGGATAATCGCCGGTGATCATAACGGTGCGGATGCCCGCGCCGGCTGCTCTCAGCAAAGCGGGTTTGACTTCTTCACGGGCAGGGTCGATCATGCCAACCAGACCGGCAAAGACCAGGTCCTGCTCCAGGTGATCACTGTCCACCTGGTCCGGTTTTACCGAGACCACGCGGTAAGCCATACCCAAAACGCGCAAGGCGTCTTTAGTCATGTTGTCGTTGGCATCCAAAATAGCCTGCTTGCCCTTTTCATCCAATGTTGCGCAGGTGTTATCTTGTTTCTGAATACGGTTGCATAAACCCAGCACCACGTCCGGGGCGCCTTTGACCGCGATGACATAAGCTTCATTAGCATTTTTGCCGTCAAAAGGTGAAATATCCTGCGACTGAGGATCTTTGACTTCATGCAATGTGACCATGCGTTTGCGGTCCGAATCAAAGGGAATTTCTCCGGAACGAGGATAGGCTTTGTTCAGCTCCGGCGCGCGCGCGCCGGCTTTGGCCGCAGCCACCAGAATGGAACCCTCGGTTGGGTCGCCAATAATGCGATAGCTGGATTTGCCGTCTTCAACAGTCTCTTCCAGTTGTGAATCGTTGTTCAGTGTGCCTACCCACAAAGCAGTGGATATGGCGGGAAAATCATGGATATTGACTTTCTTGCCGTCTTGGCGGAATTCACCTTCCGGGTTGTATCCGGTGCCGGTGATTTCCAAGGTTTCGTTGTCCACCCAAACACGGGTGACCGTCATAGCGTTCTGGGTCAGGGTGCCGGTTTTGTCCGAGCAAATGACCGTGGCAGAGCCCAGTGTTTCCACTGAAGAGAGCCGGCGGACTAATGCATGCCGTTTAACCATTTCCTGCATTCCCAGCGCCAGGCTGATCGTCACTACTGCCGGCAAACCTTCCGGTACTGCCGCGATGGCCAAACTGACCGCGATCATGAACATGTCCAACGGGTCGCCGCCTTCAATCAGGCCGGAAATGAATACCAAAGCACTGATGACCATGCAGGCATAACCCAAAGTCTTGCCCAAATCGTCCAAACGCTTCTGCAGTGGTGTTTGTTCTTCTTCAACAGACTGCAGCATGGTGGCGATTAGACCCAGCTGGGAAAACATACCCGTACTGACCACCACGCCTTTGCCGCGGCCGTAGGTTACCACGGTACCGCTGAAGGCAGTGTTTTTCCGGTCGCCCAAAGAGGAATCTGTGTCAAAGACCGCAGCAGCGTTCTTTTCAACCGGCACGGATTCGCCGGTCAGAGCCGCTTCATCAATACGCAGGTTGATCGCTTCCAGCAGACGCACATCCGCAGGCACGAAATTACCGGTCTCCAGGAAAACAATATCGCCAGGGACCAAAAAACGTGCCGGTACTGAAACGCGGTGTCCATCACGAAGCACCATGGCTTCAGGCGAGGCCATTTTTTTCAGTGCTTCCAATTCTTTTTGGGCGCGTGAATTCTGCACCACACCCATTACAGTATTCAAGACAACAATTGTAATAATTGCGATAGCATCTACGGTCTCACCCAGGAAAATGGAAATAACAGCAGCCACGATCAGCATGATGACTACAAAACTGCTGAGCTGCTCAATAACCATCTGCAAGAAAGTTGTTTTCTTGCCTTCTTTTAGTTCGTTCAGGCCATATTTTTCCAGACGTTTGTCGGCTTCATCTTTCGATAAGCCTTTGTCCAGGCCTGAATCTAATTTCTCAAGTACTGCTTCGCGGCTGAGCGCGTGCCAGGTTACCTTCATATCAGGGGTGGCAGGCAACTCTTCCGCCGTGGTTTTCGCGGCCATATTATATCTCCTTGTATAAATAACTATTAGCGAAATTTCGAGTTGTAACTTACCCTACAAGAGGATAAGTTTAATGCATTTTTTACTCTGGTGCAATACGTGTGTTAGCCGGCAGACGCGTTCCCTTGGGAACGACCACGATGCCGTCCTTCACAATATATTGATCATGATCGATATTGGTTCCAGGGGGAAAAGGCAAAATGGTTGAATTATTGCCAATACTGGAATTCTTATCGATAATTGCACCTTCGATCTCACAATTTTTGCCAATACCAAGGATCAATTCTTCATCCGGTTCGT
Source organism: Anaerolineaceae bacterium UBA5211 (assembly GCA_002412595.1). GTDB lineage: Bacteria > Chloroflexota > Anaerolineae > Anaerolineales > Anaerolineaceae > Pelolinea. The sequence continues at coordinate 11,157 of DHVJ01000026.1, read as the reverse complement.
TTCCTCGGCGGAAAAAGCCATAATAATCCGCGCCCATCAAAATTGAACGTCTGATTTTTGTTCCAGCTCGAATCTGGCTGCGCAGGCCTATCACTGCATTGCGGATATCAGCTTTTTGGATCCAGCAACCTTCTCCCAACATCGTATCTTCCATGTAAGTATCTTCGACCTGAGAGCAGGGCAGGAAGCGCGGGTGAGTATAGATGGGCCAACCTTCATCAATCAGTGAGAAAGGCGGATTCTTGCTGGCAATTGCCAGGTTGGTCTCAAAGAAAGCCCGGATGGTTCCAATATCCGCCCAAAAACCATTGTATTCATACCCGAACACATTATATTTCTCGATAGCGGCTGGTATAACGTGCTTACCAAAATCTTCGTAACTGGTATTTTCCAATAGATCCGTCAGCACATCAATGTTGAACAAATAAATGCCCATGGATCCAAAGTATGGTTTATCGGAATCCGGTTGGCTGATCATGGCTTCAAGAACATCCGCATCTTTGGGTTTTTCCGCAAAACTGGTAATACCCATATTCTCATCGCGCTTCAACAATCCCAAGCGCGGAGCTTCTTCACGTGAAACCGGTTGAACCGCCACGGTTACATCCGCCTGTTTATCCCAGTGAAAGTGGATCATATCACTGTAGTCCATACGGTAGAGGTGGTCCCCGGCCAAGATCATCACGAATGGCATACGAGCAGATCTGATTTCATTTAATTGCTTCCGGACTGCGTCGGCAGTGCCCTGATACCAATCATTTGCCAGCAGGGTTTGTTCAGCAGCCCAAATCTGAACCCAGCCAGTATGGAACATATCAAAGTTATAGGTCTGTGAAATATGGCGATGGAGTGAGACGGAGTTGAATTGGGTCAGGACAGCAATTTTAAAGATGCCTGAGTTGATGCAATTACTGATTGGAATATCAATCAGGCGGTACTTTCCAGCAATGGGAACAGCTGGTTTTGCTCGTTCCTTCGTCAAGGGGTATAGACGTGTACCTTGCCCGCCCCCCATAATCACTCCCATTACATTGTCATAGGAATTCATGGTTACCTCATCACTTGACTGCCATTATATCCAAGAGTCGCTGCTTATTGGTTATTTTCCCTAAGTATACAGGAACGCAATATACAATTAGGCCTCTAATTCGAGTAAAATGAAAAAAATTTACTTAATTTTAACAATGAAAAATATATTTATAAAAACTGAAAAACCAAAAGAAAATATAGAAACGCAAAGCGTTGAAGAGGATACCAGCGGCTTCCTTTCCTGGCTGCAGCGTATTCCCGTATTCCTGTTCCATGATCAAAAATTAACCCAAACCCGGAAAGCCATTGTTTTAAATGACCTGGTGGATTCATCTTCTCCCGGCATGGATTATTTCATTTTAATTATCCTGTCCTGTACGATTGCCACCTTCGGCCTGCTCACAGATTCAGCCGCTGTCATTATTGGTGCCATGTTGGTGGCACCCCTGATGTCGCCAATCTTAAGCCTCTCCATGGCCTCCATCAGCGGCTTGTCGCGCTTGTTCAAGCGCTCATTGATCGCTATTATTGAGGGTTCCGGGATAGCAATTTTGCTTTCAGCGTTGATCGCCTTCATTTCTTACCGGCTGCCTTTGGGAATTAACGCCGCCATCCCGAATGAAGTGCTGGCGCGCACCAGCCCCAGCCCGATGGATTTGGGCATTGCCATAGCGGGCGGCGCAGCCGCTGCCTACGCCCTGGCCCATCCACGCCTGACAGCAGCTCTGCCTGGTGTGGCCATAGCCACCGCGTTAATGCCGCCTTTATGTGTTATTGGCTTTGGCATTGCCTTTACAGATTCTTCAATAATCTTGGGAGCTTCGCTGCTCTTCATCACAAACCTGGTCTCCATTGCTTTCGCTGGCATTCTCACCTTTGCCGCGATGGGGTTCGGACCGCGTAATATGAAAGACAGCAATCAGATTTCCCGCAGCCTGTCCATATCTACTTTTTTAGTCGTGGTCATCGGATTGCTTTTAGCAGTCTTAGCCTGGAATACCATCTCCGAAGCACGCCTTTACACCCAGGCCCGTACAGTCATCCTGGATAGCGCCAACAACTATACAACTGCCAACCTGGTGGATTTAAACATCACATCGGAATCAGACACCAAGTTTATTACAGTCACCCTGCGCACCACGCGCGATTTGACCTATGCGGAAGTGGCTGAAATGCAGGCTGATATTGCGGAACAATTGGGTACTCCGGTCTCGCTGGAATTAGTGACCATTCCGATGCTAATCCTGGCCCCCCAGATCACGCCAACCCCCAACACAAGCATTTCTCCTTGAGAAATTTAAACAATAAAGAAAAGCGCTCTATTTCAATGATAGAGCGCTTTTCTTTATATTTTTCGTTGTTGATCTTTTCGCAGCAGCAGTGGACCCAGAGGGTCAATCAATGCCCCGAATAACGGCTCGACCCAACGGGTGAGCGATAACCAACCAGGTACATATACAAATCTACGGGGATGGCGCAGCAGCCGCCACAGCGCCCGGTTAACTCGTTCAACTGGGATACCAAATTGTTCCGCCGGAACTGAGCCGCCGTTTTCCATCTGCCGCGCCTGGTCATAAAATTCGGTTTTCACCGGGCCCAGGCGCATGGCGCTGGCTGTTACCCCGCTGCCATGTAATTCACGGTAGAGGGAGGTGGTAAAGGCATCCACGAATGCCTTGCTGGCTGAATACATGGCAATACCCTGGTTGGGCAGTCCTCCTGCGACGGAGCTGATATTGATAATATGGCCCGCTTTACGCGCCAACATGTGCGGCAGCACCAGCCGGGTTAAATGCGCCATGGCTTCCATGTTGACTGCCAGCATATTTCGGGCATCTTCCCACTGCATGCGGGAGAAATAGCCGTACCAGCCAAAACCCGCATTGTTGACCAGCACATCCAGATTCCCCTGTGCCTGCACAGTTTGCATCAGATCTTCGCGGAAATCTGCCCGGCTGATATCACCAGCCAGAAAATCCGCATGCCCGCCTTGCTCTTGAATTTCTCTGCTGAGGGCTGCCAAACGTTCCTCGCGGCGGGCTGTCAATATGACATACCATCCCTTTTCCGCCAGAAAACGTGCAAATGCCGCGCCGATCCCGGAAGATGCTCCGGTGATCAAGACACGTTTTTTATTTTTTATTTCTTCCATGTATTGTTAGAATTTCTTTCTGCAAAATATGGTTACGAAATATGTGTTTTTCTATCGTTAGCCAGCCACCAGCGCACAGTATCCGTGATGGTCGTGATCAAATCACGTGGACTGTAGCCCAATTCGTTTTTTGCCTTTTGATTGGAAATATCGGAATTGCTTTGTACAGTTTCGATGGAATAACCGGTAAATTTAGGTGTTTGCCGGCTTATTTTGTAATATAGCGGTGTAAACAGAGAACTAAATTTGGCCAACCAGGTAGGAATTTTTATGGTCATTGAATGCCGGCCGATGACACCCTGCACCATTTGTTTCAACTGCATTAAGCGAATGCGCGCCCCGGAAAGGATATATACTTCCCCGGTCTTGCCGAGCTGGCAAGCTAAAATTTGCCCGCGGGCTACATCGCGCACATCCACAAAATCATAAGCGCCTTCGATCAGGAAGTGCGGCCGTATGCGCAGCCAGGAGCGCAGCAAGTCACCCATTTCGGAGCCGCGGTAGTCATAAGGACCGACCACACCGGTCGGGCAGACAATCACTGCATCCAGTCCCTGCCTGACAGCTTCCAGCACTGCCAGTGAAGCTTGTGCCTTGGTGCGGTCATATTCCCCGGCCTGGTTCAAAGGATCAAAAGGCACACTTTCATCAATTTTGCCTTTCCAATCCCGGCTGAGAGCATGAATGGAGCTGGTGTATATCAGCCGTTTCACGTGCGCTTTCTGCGCCGCCGCCATAACATTGCGCGTGCCATCCACGTTCACCCGCCGCATCAATTCATCCTGTCCGGGCATGATTGAAATGATCCCTGCCAAATGGAAAACCAAATCCACGCCGCGCATGGCCTTATCCAGCGATTGCGGATCGAGTACGTTACCTTCAACAATTTCAACGGACAAACCCTCCAGGGCAGATACATCCTCGCCCGGCAGGACCAATGCCCGTACGTCATTTCCGTCATCAACCAACTCACGCACCAACACATTGCCGATATGTCCAGCTGCTCCGGTAACCAATATCATTCTTTACTCCTTTGCATACTTTCCACCAACATGCCCATGCCCCTGCCTGCGATGGTTTTCCAATCTGCCGTATCCGGCAGTACCACGCCTTGCAGCAGTACACCAACCGCAAAGGCAATCAATACCCAGGCAGATGCCTGTGCATCCTCTGTTTCCTGGATCGACCCTTCGGTCTTGCCCTGCTCCAACATGGCTGCAAAACGGGATTGGTAGGCCTGGTAGGGGGCAATGGTAGCTTCCCACACGGTTTTGTCCCGGCTGGCCTGCACCATAAATTCCAGGAACATGGGCAGCTGCCCACTGGCATCCGAAAAAACGGTTTCGATGGCACGGGTCATTTGCAGCAGCGCTTGCGAAACAGGCACGTCCGAATCCCGCAGCGCGTTCAACCGCTCATCCACCTCCCGCAGCCAACCTTGTATAATAGCCAGGAACAAGGTTTTCTTTGAGGGGAAGTGGTGGTAAAAAGCGCCCTTGCTGACACCCGCGAGGCTGCAAATTTCAGCTACGCTGGCAGCATCATAACCGCACCGGCAAAATACATCCACGGCCGCAGACACGATCTGATTTCGGGTTTCTTCACTACGTTGTTGGGTCATATAAATACCGACCGACTGGTCGGTTTTTATTATAGATTGATTTATAGGCGTGTCAAGCCTGATAGATACTGCCTGTTACCGATCCAGACGCTTTACCTGATGACGCAGCCAGGAAGCCGTTGCGCTTTGATAGCGTTTGACCACCAGCACATTGCATGGCGCCGACTCCGCTACCAAATCAGCCACTCTTCCAAAAAGATAACCGTTCAGTTCATATTCATCGGTGGAACCGATGATTATCAGGCTATAAGAATTTTCATTCATTTCTGCCAACAGGGCTTCTTCCACATTATCGGAAAACAGCAGGCGCAGCACCGCATTTGACGGTAGCTCGCCCAGCTCCGTGATAACTACTTCCTGCAGGTTTGCCATCTGATCCTCTAAAACCTCCACATCCTTGGAAGCTGGTAGCACGCGCACGTAATCCACATGGGCATTTTCCTGCCGGGCGATATCGTTAGCCAGATGGATAGCCAATTGGCAGTGCAGTCCGCTGCCCACCGGCACCATGATCGTATTAACCCGTTTTATTCCCCGGTCAACAAAAACACCCAAATTGGTTTTGAGCTCTCGACTAAGCCGTTGGACTGCCTCCTCTGAAAAATTATTCGATACATGTTTTTGAGGCCATCTCACCAGTACCAGTTTGGTATTACTGTCAATAGCGACCTCTTCCTGGATACTGTGCACCAAGGATTCCCCGCTGACCATCTTTGTGTACATGGGCACATTGCGTTCTACTGCATAATGGATAAACTTATCCAAGACAGCCTTTCGTTGGCTATTGATCGTCTGCACAAACTGATCGTGCAGTTCTGGCTGGTTGGCCAGGGCATCAGTAACCGCGGACATCAGGCAAATATTGATATCCATTTCCGATTGCGCTAAAATAGCGCTCAAGCCAATTAAGGAATCTTCGCCGCTGGTATCCAACACCGGCACAATGATACGCGAACGCCCCGGTAACGTCTCGGATTTTTGAGATTGCACCCAGGAAGACACACCTTGCTCAACGTAATAATAAACTGTAAAAATCAGAATCACGCCCATTGTAAACAACAGCGGTTTGATATCAGAGAATAGAATTACAATCAAACAGGTCAGCGAGGCAATTACAGGTGTCAGCGGGAACAAGGGTACCTTGAACGGCCGGTGGATGGCTGGATATTTCTTACGCAAGCGAATCATTGCCAAATTTGACCAAAACAACACAAACAAGTAACCCGCCGAAGTGATGAAACTGAGAAAATCCACCAAACCAATTATGGTGATCAAGGACGAAACCAACCCGATGAATAACACCGACACAAAAGGAACCCGATAACGGTTCAGCCGCGCCAAGCCGCGTGGCCACAAACCATCCCGGCTGAGCGTGAACCCTTCACGCGTGGCGCTTAACATGGATGAATTAACTGAAGTCAGTGTAGCCACCAAACCTGCCACAGCCATCATAATTATCCCGCCTTTAGGCATGAATTTCGCGACAGCGTCTGTGAGAGCTGTCTCTGAACCTGCTAACGATTCGGCAGACAGCGTGCCCATGGTGACAGTCATCGTTAGTGAATAGATAAGAGTTACCAGCGTCAAGCTGACTAAAATGGCAATAGGTATGTTTTTATCCGGCCGACGGATCTCCTCCGCATCATCCGCAATCACTTCAAAACCGACATAGGCAGCATATATTAATGCAATGGTTTTAAGCATAGCCGCGATATTCTGCCATAGGTTATCGGATTGGAATATCCTGCCCTGCGGAAACAAGGTGTTGACATTAAATCCGGTTGGGGAATGAAATCCATAGACAATGTATATTCCGAACATCAACAGCAGTGAGCCGCCCAAGAGAATTTGTGCGTTGCCTACCAGCGAAACACCCCGAATATTCAGGAGTGTAAAAACTACAATAACCAATATAGCCACAGGAACAATCGGCAGGGAGGGAATAAAAACAGAAAGCGAATAGGCAAAACCTATGGCGGAAAGCGCACAGTAGAAAGTACTGGATATACAGTCCATGGATCCGACCAAAAAAGACAGCAATCCTTTTCCCCAAGCTTCACGTACATATGTTAACGCACCGCCTGTTTCCGGGTAAATTGTGGCTAGTTCGCTGTAATTCAATGCAATGCTGTAACTTAAAAAACCGCCAATAATAATGGCTATAATGGAGCCCGATCCGGATATGCCGGCAGCATGTCCTGTCAGAACGAAAATCTCTGAAGCAATCGTTCCAGCTGTGCCCAACATAATAACTTGAAACAGGTTTAATTGTCGCTTTAATGTTCTCTTGCTCAATCGCCAAAATCCTCCTTGTTAACAATAGATACGAGCGGTTAAAAAAAATACAGTGACTGGAAAGTCACCAGACCACTGAAAACTTTTTTGCGAATTTATTTACCTGTTTCTTCTTCGTTATATCGAAATGTTACACCTATTATTTGCAATCCACAATAGGAATATAGTGCAGGATTAAGACAACAGCCCGCATTTGCGGGCTGTTGAAATCCGAACGCAAGGCCGGTTCAGTTCGGGCAAACCTCAATATTGAGGTCTTCCATCACTTCCGTACGCGCGATGCTGTTGCCATCCTTGTCCTGGGCAACAATTTGATAGCGCATCACAGCAAACTCGTAGGCATTGTAATTAGTGACCTTGGTGGATGTCAATGTCACACTGTAAAAATCATCATCCTTCTTTGACATCGCCCGCCCGCTGTCCCACTTGGTGTAAGCGCTGCTTTCTTTGTCGGCAAAACGAATAAATAAAATCAAGGCATAAACATCATCCGGATTGGTAACACGGGTGGAAATCGTCAGCTCATGGCTGCCGCAGGCATTGCTGCCGTAATAGAACTTTGTTTTGTCGTGCTTGATATCAAAGAAAGTGACCCCGTCAGGTGTAGCCGTTGGTTCAGGCTTTGGGGTACTGGTCGGATCAGATTGGGCATCCGCCGTAGGTTCCTCAGGCGCAGCTGCTTGCGGCTGTTCTGCCGCAGCGATGCTTACCATTGTGGTGGCATAATCGCTCCAAGCGCCATTCGTGTTCTGCGCACGTACGGAGATCGTGTGGCTGCCTGCCGTCATAGGCTGCCAGGCATATTTCAAAGCCACGACTTTCTGGTCAGAACCGGGTGTAGCAATCGAACTGACCACATTCCCATCAACACTCAACTCAACCGCGGAAATGCCGTCCGTACTGCTGGCATGGTAGGAAATATCCACAGAATCCATCGTCAGGTCGGCGCCATTGGCAGGCGAATCAATACCGGCCTCAACCGGAACTACTGCAGTTTGGCTGCCGCTATCGCCATTCCCAAAATCCACGGTTATGCCCGCAAATTCACAGGAAATCAAAAATAACATTAGCACAGCCAATATCACCAATATTTTTATTCTCCTCATCTCTCACCTCCTCGATTTTCTTTTACCTCACATAAATTATTATAGCAACGAGCCTGCTGTAAAATCAAACACTTGTACCTTCGTCCTCCGCGGCTTGGTGAAATGTGAGTAGATCGAACCAGTAAGCCAGATATTTCCAGCGGCCCCAGTTTTCATAAACTGCCAGGGCTTCTTTTAGATCAAAATCTTCTTGATGAAAGTATTTCTGGCGCATCAGCTGCTGAAATACAGAATCAACCGGGATTTCATCGTAACGGCCCAACAGCATTAATATTGAGGCGGCTGCGTAATTGCCGATACCTTTAATAGCCAGCAATTCCTTTTTGATTTCTTCTGTTGGGGTTTGCTGGTTAAAAAATTGCGCATAGCAATTGGATTTTTCACCAAAAACTCGCGCGAGTTGGTAAATATACGCTGCGCGATACCCCAAACGTACCCGGCTCTGGAATTCATCGAAAGTCAGCGCAGCAATCGTCTGTGCGCGCGGAAAGGCTTTCAATTCCGGATATAACGGCAGCGGTTCGCCAAATTGCTCCACCAGCTCACGAACCATGCGGCGCGTACCACCCCACTGAACATTGGTGGTACAGATTACCTTAACCATATCCTCGAACAACCCGGGCGAGCGCAGCAGACGCCCTTTGCCGGGTTTCATTTGCGACCAGGGGAATCCGTTCTGCCTGCACAAACGGTAAAATTCGCTGAGGTCCTCGTCCAGTCGCAGCATGTGGCGCACAACATCTTCGATCTCGCTGCGGTCTTTAGAGGAAAGTCGTCCCCCGTGGTTAACCAGCACGTTTAGTGGAATGATTTCATCTCCCTGCTCTGCCGAAACACCCATGCGAACAACTTTTCCGCTTGCCAGTTGCTCTATGCGGGAGAATGAATTGGATTCGGGATGATATTCGTTTGGCAGCAAATCCACCCAGCCGTGCGCCTGCAGGGTGCTCCAAAAATCAAACGGCGCCGCGGCCTGCAGGTGGATTTCGGTTTCAGCCATGCAATTCTTTTATTTCAATTTTCCTTTGTAATAAGCAATGGATAAAAGAAAAAATACCGCTGCAAACACAACATAGATCGCCCCGGCTACGGACTTAGCCTGTAAAAACATTCTCACAGCCTCCCCCACAAAAAACAATCCGGTAACAAGACAGACGACCACCCAACGAGTTCTTCTTTTTTTCATCATATACAATTTATGCTACCATGCCATGGCCTTATCGGCAATTATTTCTCAAGTGATTCCAGCACATGCTGGCAACAAAATGAGGAATATCAAATTAAATAAAAAGAGCTCCTCGCCCAGGACTCGAACCTGGAACCTAGCGGTTAACAGCCGCGCGCTCTGCCAATTGAGCTAGCGAGGAAAGCCCCATTATTATAGAAGTGCTTAATTCACTTGTCAAGGACTCTGATAGCTACAGAAAGGCAGCGGGTTCCGTTTTAGGCAGCTACATAGACATCATTCGGCAGGTCCTGCGGGCCAGATAAGAAATACGGCAGATTTCATTTTCACTGATGCTGCTCTGCAGTTCATCATTTAATGGCATTGTCCATTCTGCCGGCAATGCCCGTGCGCCGTGCATGGCTCCCATCATGGATCCAGCGGTGGCACAGGTGCAATCGGTATCCATGCCGCCCATCAATGTAATGCACAAAGTCTCGCCCAATTCGCCCTGCCCCAACAGCAGTCCCAGCACAATCAGACAGGTATTGTTGATCACATGAATGGAACTCATGCCCGCGTATTCCCGCTCGATATTGTCGCGCACGCCCTCCCAGGAGGGCGATTCTGCCACCCACTGCATGGTCTTTAGTATCGCTTGAGTTAAACGGCTCTCCGCCGGGATGTAATTTAATCCGGTCAAAATGATTTCCAGTGGGTCGTCCAACACAAATGCGGCCGCGATACAGGCAGCCGCCCACATCTCTCCATAAATGCCATTCTTCGTATGCGAGATACACGCATCGCGGAAAGCCATTTCCGCCGCCCGTTCCGGATTGCCGGGGTTGACATACCCCCACATATCCCCCCGGATCTGGGCGCCAATATACTCCCGGTAGGGATTGCGGTAAGAGGCTGTGTACGGCGGGTCCATTTCATTAACCATATTGCGATATGCAATAGTTTCCGCGGTAAAAATGCTGCCGTAGGGCAGGTTCGCCAACCATATTTTCCCGATATCCCCCGGCTGAAAATCCCGGCCGTAAGTCTCCAATGTTTTCAAACCAATCACGGTGTAATCCGTATCGTCATCCCGAACCATACGTTGGATATTACCCAACGTAGTGCCGTTGTAATTTTTCCAAAGTTCCAACCCTGCCGGAAAAGGGTCCATCGCAGGGATATAGGAATGCAGCGGATAAGCACCGGCAGCTTTTAGATATGCTGCGATGCGCTCACGGGACCAGCCTTCTACCGGCTTTCCCAGGGTACAGCCCGCACAGCGTGCCAACCAGGCCCCATATACCTGATCGTACCAGTCAAAGCCCTTCTTTTCCTTAAAAGTGAAATTGAAAAAACTTCGGCGCTGTCCCCTGATCCTATCCAGGCGAGAGGGCTCTTTTTTACTTTCCAGAAGATGTGCATTGACAGCACCGATGCGATGCCACAGACTCTCATCCATAGATGGATTTGCTCCCATCTGCAATGCCTTTTCAATTTCAATTAACAACTCGGTATTTTGGCAGCCTTCATCTCGCAAATTTTCCAACTCTGCTTTTAAAAGCTTTTCCCTGCTCAAATCCTGGTGCTGCATATTTTCTCTCCTGCTCCAATAAAGGTTCCTTTAATTTTACTCAGGACATGTGCATCAGAAGCAACATGTAATTTTGTGATAGAAATAATAATAGATAACCTAATTTTATCCGGATGCAGGGTGCCTTCCTTATTACAAGATAAGGGAGGATTATTGTTGACAAAAAAGACAAACTTGTGCTATCCTTTTCGCTTG
>DHVJ01000010.1 GCA_002412595.1 Anaerolineaceae bacterium UBA5211 | reverse complement strand
ATGTCCAAGACTTTTGGAATGGCGGGTGTGCGCCTGGGCTGGCTAGCCACCCGTGACCGTGAGCTGTACGAATGCTTGGCGGCCTACAAAGATTACACGACCATTTGCGGCAGTGCGCCCAGCGAGGTCCTGTCCCTGATTGCGCTGCGCAACCGCGTGAGCATCACCTCCGCGCATCTGGCACGCATCCGGCGCAACCTGGGGCTGCTGGATGACTTCTTTGAGCAGTTTGCCGACCTGTTCGAATGGACACGCCCGCGCGCCGGCACAATCGCCTTCCCGCGCTTGAAGGCGCCCGAAGGCGCTATGGTATTCTGCCAAAGGCTGGTGAACGAGGCCGGTATTATGTTATTACCCTCCACAGTGTATGACTATGACGACCAGCACGTGCGCGTGGGGTTTGGGCGTGAGAGTTTGCCGGAGGGAATTAAGGCATTTGAAGAATTTGTAAGAAAATAATAACCACCCAATAATTAATACAATATTTTTTATGTATATAATATTGCAACAATTGCAGATAAAAAATGGAGGAAAACAATGAAAAATAAGTGGTTTTACCTGATTTCCGTGATCTTGGTTATTGGTGCTGTGCTGTTGGGGGCATGCACGCCCACAACAACAACTACGGCCCCAGAAACAAACCAGGCGGAGGATGCTCCTGCGACTGATGAAGAGATGGTCGCTGAAGCTCCGGCAGAGCAGACCACCGAAGAATCGACGGGCGTAACCATCGAAGATAGCGCCGGTAATGTGATTGAATTGGCCGGCTTGCCGCAGCGCGTGGTAGTGGCTGGAAAAGCGACACCGTACACGCTCGGCACCACTTACGTATTCGAAGAAGCCAGCGAACGCATTGTTGCGCAGGAACTGCGCGGCCTGACCATTCCTGAATTTCTGTCCTTGATTGACCCGAAATATGATGAGAAGATCCAATTGGAAATGGATGCCAGCGCCGAGCAGATCGCGCCGGTCAATCCCGACATTGTGATCACAAAAAATTATGTTGTAAAAAGCTTGAAAGAATCCCTGGACCCCCTGGGAATCCCGGTAGTTGGCTTGAACATGGAAACGCCCGAAGTTTTCTACAAGGATATCAACATGCTGGGTCAGCTGTTCGGAAATCCTGAAAGAGCCGATGAAGTCAACGCTTATTTGCAGGAAAAAGTAGCTTATGTGAAAACGGCCATGGATGGCTTGGCGGATGAGGATAAGCCGACTGTGCTGGTCATCCAATACAGCGATCAGGACGGCGAAGTAGCCTTCAAGGTACCGCCGGTATCTTACATTCAGACCACTATGGTCATCGATGGCGGAGGCATTCCCATATGGGCGGATGAAGCTACCCGGGAAGAGAGCAACTGGATTGTGGTTAATTTCGAGCAAATTGCAGCCTGGAACCCGGATGTGATCCTGGTGATTGACTACAAGGGCAATCCGCAGGAAACCGCTGCCACGCTGAAACAGAGCGACCTGTGGCAGGAACTGAATGCGGTAAAAAACGACAAGGTATTCGGCTTTGGCAAGGATTATCAGGGCTGGGACCTTCCGGACCCGCGCTGGATTTTGGGCTATACCTGGACAGCCACCAAACTTCAACCTGACAGAATGGCCGGTGTGGATATGACTGCCATGGTGAAAGAGTTCTACCGGTTCATGTACCGGCTGACCGACGAACAGATTGAAACTAACATTCTGCCGATCGTTTATGCGGATTAAGCATCCGTTTGCTTTGATAAAGAGAAATTGAAGAACAATAAACTTTTACTAGTTTTAGCTTTAATTTTAATAGCAGTATTTGGTATATCCATATTTGTTGGGCGGTATCCGCGGCCTTACTGGATGCCGCTCAACTTGTTACTAAATGAAAGCCTGGCGCAGAAACTGGTTTTCTCGCTGCGCATTCCGCGCCTGATCATGGCGGCACTGTTGGGCATGGCCCTGGCGGCTTGCGGCGAGGTGCTGCAAATGCTGTTCCAAAACCCCATTGTCGAACCCGGTTTCCTGGGCGTATCCCAGGGAGCTGCTTTTGGCGCTTCGCTTGCCATTCTGTTCATGGGCGGCTCACTTTTAAGCGTCGAAATATCGGCGGCTGTGTTTGCTTTGATCGGCCTGGGATTATCATTTGCGATTTCCCGTCTGATCAAGTTCGGCGGCTGGGTGCTGCGCCTGGTTCTTTCCGGGATTGTTGTCTCAGCCATCATGTCATCCGGTTTGGGAATATTGAAATACCTCGCCGACCCGCTGACCGAGTTGCAGGACATCACATTTTGGCTGTTGGGCGGGTTGTGGTCCACCACCTGGTCGGATGTGTTAATTGTACTGCCCGTTGTGGCGGTGTGTTTGTCGATTGTATTATTGATGCGCTGGCGATTGAATGTCTTATCACTGAATGATGCCACGGCATTCTCATTGGGTGCCGCCACAGCCCGGGAGCGGGTGTTCCTACTGACCTGCGCGGTTATCGCGGTTGCAGCGGTCACTTCCGTCAGCGGAATTGTGAATTGGGTTGGATTGATTGTGCCGCATATTTCGCGCCGGATTTTTGGATCCAATGCGCAATACAGCCTGCCTGGTTCCATGTTAATTGGAGGAATTTTTACGATTATTTGCGATGTCATTGCCCGGACAGTGCTTACGGGGGAAATACCGCTGGGGATCATTACCTCATTTCTCGGTGCGGTTATATTTATCATCCTTATGAGCCGGGAGAAACTCAAGGTTGGTTCCAATGAGTGAAGTGCCTGATCTGATTTTGCGGGATGTCGGGTTTGGCTATACTGAAGAAAGCACAGTATTGGATTCCCTTTCATTGAAGGTTGAACCAGCCAAAATCACTGCTATTTTGGGTCCAAACGGCGCCGGAAAAACCACCCTGCTGAATACCATTCTCGGATATTTGAAACCGCAAAGAGGAGAAGTCCTGCTGGATGATGAGAATATTGCTTCCTATTCCAAAAGGCAGCTTTCGCAAATCATCGGTCTGGTCCCGCAGGCAGAGCATTTCCCTTTCAGTTTCACTGCCTTTGAGTATATTCTGCTTGGCCGTACGCCGTATATGGGTATGTTCAGTATGCCAAAGGAAAAGGATTACAAAGCTGCCAGAGACATCGTTGAATTGTTGAAGATTACCCATCTCAGGAACCGCCCCGTGGAAGAACTCAGCGGTGGTGAACAGCAGCTGGTCCTGCTTGCCAGGGCTTTGGCGCAGGAGCCAAAGATTCTGCTGCTGGATGAACCCACCACACATCTGGACCTGGGGAACACCGCGGTAATCTTGAACGCTTTGAAAGACCTTGCCAGGGAAAATGTGACGGTGGTTTTTACCACTCATGACCCGCAAGCGGCCGTTTTCTGCGCCGATCAGCTGGTCCTGATGAAAAAAGGCAACGTTCTTTCTGCCGGCAGTCTCGAGGAAACTATGACCAGCGACAGCCTCACACAACTTTACGGTGTGGGTATCCAAGTGGAAAAGGTCGATACCCATCGCGTGGTATTTTTAACGTGATCGTCTTCAGCCCGGAGAATGATAGCCTTCCCGCGCCTGAAAGATCCCGAAGACGCATTAGCTTTCTGTAAAAATCTGGTGAATGAATTTAGTATCATGCTGCTGCTTTCCACTGCCTATGATTTTGACGACCAGCATATGCAAGCAGGTTTGGGCGTGAGAATTTATCAGAGGAATGGACTAAGTTGAAACAATACCTGTAAGTTATTTAAAATCAAGCTTAAGTTTAGATAAGAGGGGGAAGTGCTGATTTATCTTAAGAATTATTAATAAAAAAGTCCTGTATAATTTATTCAAGTTAATAAATTGTAAGAATATAAAAAATTCCTATTTGCTCGCAGGCATGGGTTAGCGAATAATTACGCGGTAAAACAACCCCATACTTATTGGAAGGATTCTTAAATGAAACGATCTGTGATTGTATTAATTTTAGCCGCAATGCTGTTTTCGGCATGTGCCAGCGGCGCGGCTGCTCCGGCCGAAACTGCCGCTGACGTGCCGGTTACCACGCTGCGTGTGGCGCAGCAGTTTGGCTTGGGTTACGCGGCCCTGACCATCGCCGACGAACTCGACCTGTTCGAGAAATACCTGCCAGGCTTGCAAGTGGAATGGCTGCAGTTAGGCTCCGGCGGCGCCATAAACGAAGCCTTCATTGCCGGTGAGGTGGATGTGGCTGTGATGGGCATTCCGCCCTTCCTGATCGGCTGGGATAAAGGCATTTCCTGGAAGGTCGCTTCCGGCATGTGCATCATGCCGTTGTCGCTGCAAACCTATAAAGAGGACATCAACAGCCTGGCCGATTTCGGACCGAATGATAAAATTGCCTACCCGGCCCCCGGCAGCATCCAGCACATCCTGCTCTCGATGGCGGCTGAAAAACAACTGGGCAGCCCGACCGCCTTGGACGATATCGGTGTGGCCATGGCGCACCCGGACGCGGCCGCTGCATTGATGAATGAGAAGGATATCAGCGGACATTTCACCTCACCGCCGTACAACTTCCAGGAACTCAGCCAGGAAGGCATCCACACCGTCGTGGACGGTACGGAAGCATTTGGCAGCGAGTTCACCTTCCTGGTGGCGGTTGCTTCCCAGGACCTGTATGACAATAACCCGCAGGCTTATGCCGCCTTCGTGATGGGCATCGCGGAAGCCTCCGATTACATCAACCAGCACCCCGCCGAAGCTGCGGCCATCCTGGCTCCCAGTTTCGGATTGGACGAGGAAACTACGCTCAAGTACCTGACCTGGCCCGGCATGGATTATGTCACTACGCCCCTGGGCTTGATGGGCTTTTCGGACTTCATGTTGAACGCCGGGTACATTGAGAAAGTGCCCGAATCGATCTCCGATGTGGCTTACCCGAACGTTGTAGCTGCGATCGGACAGCAAAGCGGGACGCCCAGCGAATTGGAAACCCTGCAGTACCGGCCTGAATAGCATCATTATGGATTGAGATGAAAAAGAGCTGAACCATGGCGGTTTTGGCTCTTTTTCGTTGAAAATTTAAAGACCCAAGAAAGGCGTTGGATGGGAGAGGTTAGCGCGACAATTACATATTTCACTAAACCGGGCAAAGAGAACACCGAACGCGTGCTGGAACTGGCCGGAAAGAAAGCTGAAGAATTGGGATTGGAAACCGTGCTGGTGGCTTCGACCACCGGCTTTACGGCTTTAAAAGCAGTGGAGAGACTTAAAAACCGCAACATCGTGGTGGTCACGCATGCGGCTGGATACAGCGAGCCGGACGCGCAGGAGTTCGACGCGGACATTCGCGCCAAAGTGGAAGCGGCCGGAGCACGCGTGCTGACCGCTCAGCATACCTTTGCGGGCGTGAACCGCGCCATCCGCCAGACATTGGGCGGCTACCAGTCCGACGAGATCATTGCCAACGTGCTGCGCCTGTTTGGGCAGGGCATGAAGGTGGTGTGCGAGATTGCCATGATGGCGGCGGATGCCGGCTTGGTATCCTGCAAAACACCGCTGGTTACGGTGGCGGGAACGCACCGCGGCGCGGACCTGGGTGTGGTCATGATTCCGGCCAATTCTTCCCGTTTCTTTGACCTGGAAATCGTCGAGATTTTTTGTATGCCTTCCAAATATCATCCCGTATAAAAATAGTTACTGAAAAGGACTTATGCATATACTAAAAAAAGTAACCGAAAATAAAATCCTGCGGCAGGTATTCTTCATCGCCCTTCTGCTGGGAGTATGGCAGTACTTTGTTTCAACCGGAAAATATTCTCAACTGATCCTGCCAGACCTGGGTTCCATTTGGAAAGCTCTGGTCGATTCGATAGCCAGCGGCGAGATGGGAGAACGTACTGGGTACTCGTTATATTTAATCGGGAAGGCTCTGGCTATTGGTACAGTGCTGGCGCTGTTTCTGACAGCGTTGGCAATGCTTTCCTCCTTCATTGCCGATTTTGTGAAAACGATCACTACCATCTTCAATCCACTGCCGGGTGTGGCTCTGCTGCCTATCGCGCTGCTGTGGTTCGGGATTGGCGAAATGTCGATCATTCTGATTTTGGTGCATTCCATCATCTGGCCACTGATCCTGAATACCTACACCGGTTTTAGCTCCGTGTCGCGCACGCAATTGGAAGTGGGACGAAACCTGGGGCTGCGCGGCTTGAAGCTGGTGTCTTCTGTGATGGTGCCTTCAGCATTCCCGTATATCCTGACTGGCTTCAAGATTGCCTGGTCAAACTCATGGCGTTCGCTGGTGGCGGCCGAAATGATCTTCGGCGCTTCGGGCGGGCAGGGCGGTTTGGGTTGGATGATCTACCAAAAGCGTTTCTTTTTACAGACACCCTATGTCTTCGCTGCGCTGTTTGTGATCATCCTGATCGGTATCCTGGTCGAAAACGTCATCTTCGCGCAGATTGAGAAATGGACCATCCAACGCTGGGGTATGGTCGTCCAGAAGGAAAACTAGCCATGGCAGAAAAAGTCCACATCGAGAATTTATTCGTCAAATTTGAAGGCGAACAGGGTAACGTGCAAGCGTTGGAAGATATTTCATTTTCTGTAAACGATGGTGAATTTCTAACTATCCTGGGCCCGTCGGGCTGCGGCAAGAGTACCCTGATCCGCTCCATTGCCGGATTTCAAAAGCCGGAGAAAGGCCACATCCTGCTGGGGCAAAAGCAGGTGCACGAACCCGGACCGGATCGCATCATGGTCTTCCAGGAATTCGACCAGCTATTCCCCTGGAAAACCGTGCGCAGCAATATCACTTATGCACTCAAGGTGAATGGCGCCGGCAAGGAAGAGCGCGAAAAGATCGCCGAACATTACCTGGAAATGGTCAACCTGAAAGATTTCGGACGGGCATTCCCGCACCAATTATCGGGCGGCATGAAGCAGCGCGCGGCCATCGCGCGTTCGCTGGCGCTCAACCCGCAGATCCTGCTGATGGATGAACCCTTCGGCTCGCTGGACGCGCAAACGCGCGCCGTGCTGCAGTCGGAGCTGGTGCGCCTGTGGCAGGAAGTGGGCTCGACCATCATCTTCATCACCCATAACATCCAGGAAGCCATCCTGCTGGGTGACCGTGTGCTGGTCATGTCCAGCGCGCCCGGCCGCATCAAGGACATCCTGGACGTGAACATCGCGCGCCCGCGCATGCCGGAGACGCCGGAATTCATGGCCTTGTGGCACACGCTGTACGGCCTGCTGGATACCAAGCGTTTTGGCGAGAATGGCAAGGGCAACGTGCTGCCGGGCAGGGATTAATTTATCATTATCTTATTGTTATAAACTTATAGGTGAGCATGACAAATCGTTTGGATGAAGCGCGACAACTGAATCAAATTGAGAAACTGGACCAGGGGCCAGTGCCGGTGGTGTTGGACGCCAACTGGGTCAACGCTCTGGGCATCATGCGCGGGCTGGGCAGGCTGGGCCTGAAATCGGTGGGCATCAACGACACCCCGGACGGCGTGGCACTGTATTCACGGCACGCCATCGGACTGGTGGGGTCGAACCCGCGCGAGGACCCGCAGGGGTTGATTGACCTGCTGGTGCGCGTCGGCCAGCGCCTCAAGACCAAGGGTATGCTTTTCCTGACCGACGACAACTACCTTAAAGCGCTTTCCCAAAACAAGGCCGCGCTGGAACCCTATTACCATTTCACCTTCCCGGACTATAACGTGCTGGAAGCGCTGATGGATAAGCGCCGCCAGTACAAGCTGGCGGAAGAAGTGGGTATCGCCACCCCGCGCAGCATGCAGGTCGAGAGAGCTGAAGACATCGTCAAATGGCCGGGGGACGCTTACCCCGTGCTGGTCAAGGGCGTCAGCGGCAAGGATTTCTACCACCACTACCACCGCCAGGTGCTGGTGTTCCAATCGCAAGCCGAGCTGGAGAAGATGCTGGCGGACAAACCGGCCATCCCGGTGCTGCTGCAGGAGCTGATCCCCGGCGGCGAGGAGAACCTGTACACCGCGGGTATCTACATGAACGAAGCCGGCGAGGCCAAGGCGGTTTTCACCGGGCGCAAGCTGCGCCAGTACCCGCGCAACTTCGGCACTTGCACGGTGGGCGAGAGCATTGCCTGTGCGGAAATCGTGCAGCCGTCCATCGACCTGCTGCGCAAACTGGATTTCTACGGCATCTCGCAGATCGAGTACAAGTACGACGCGCGCGACGGGAAATACAAGCTGATCGAGGTCAACGGGCGCTTTTGGAAGTGGCACAGCCTGGCCACCGACAGCGGCGTCAACCTGGCCGCGGCGGCTTACTGCGACATTTTGGGATTGGCAATGCCAAGGGTGACGCCGCAGCGCTACGGCTTGAAGTGGCTGGAGCTGCCGGACGATTTTCGCGGCGTGTTGAAGGATATCAAGGCAGGCGATTTCCGCCTGGGTAAGTGGCTGCGCATCGTGGCGCCGCCCTGCGTCTTCAGCGTGTTCGCCTGGGACGACCCACGGCCTTGGTGGAAGATGGTGTGTAAGAGTATGACAAAGCTGAGATAAAATAAATCTAAATTATTACTATTTATCAGGAGGGATTTATGGAAAACAATGAAAATATAATCAAGAATATTGCCGATGAGGCAATTTCAAGAATGAATAAGAAGATAACTGATGAGGTATTTCTGATCATTCAGAATGACCGAGAACTCATGCAGGATTATCTACGTGCGGTTGAGAAACATGGACTTGATTTAGTAAACAAAACAATCGGCAAAGCTGTTAAGAAAAAGTACGGTTTAATCAACTTGGACGAACGCGAGGATAATCCCTCCAGTACGCTCATTCAGAGCCATCAGAAGTTTGAATAAAATAATGCGTAAGGATTGAAAATTTATAACGCAGATCAATTTAAATAATTCAATAATATTAAATGAAGTCACTAAATAATTTATTTACCAATGAATATTGAATTTGAGAAAATACTTCAGATATCAGCACTAACACTAAGCATTGTGAATGCCTTAATGTTATTACGACAGTACATTAGGGATAAGGCTTTATTGAAAGTAAAACCAATTCACCCTGCAGTGTATCAATGGTGGTTTCGACTGCCTGAATATGAAAAAAACGGTGAAAAAATTAAAAGCTTTGGTTTTCTCACATATATTAGTGTTGGAAATCGTGGACTGCGAAAAGTTGCTTTAGATTCATGGAGATTGTCCATTATAGACTCTGATGGAAATACTCATATACTCAAACCAATATCAATTCCAGATCCTTCTTTTTCAATTACTCTTCAAAACGGTGATACCTATAATAAAACTTTCTCGGTTCTTGGAATTGTAAGTGAAAAATTCAAAGGTGAAACAATAATTGATTCTGGTTGCAGTATTATTGGTTGGGCGTATTTTGTAGCTGAATTTTCCTTAGAAAGCAAAATTAATATTCGTATTGAAAATTCTAAGACAGAGGGTATTTTTAAAGTCGAGGATATATTTGGTGGAAAAGCTAAATCAAGAATAGTCTTTTCGGAGATCACTCTTGACCAGGCTAAAGACTTTGTAAATGGAATTGAAATTCTTCACTAGAACAGCAAGAAATAGTAGTAATTATGACAGTAATTAATAAAATCACATTTGCCTTAGCTATTTGGGGGGCAATTTTATCAACAATTTTAGGTATCCAGAAATTTTTCCTGGAGAAAAAAAGAATAAAAATAACTTTCATAGAACTAGTCTGGGCCGCCGATTATAAAATTTCAATTGTTAACATCGGGCATAGGCCAATAACAATAGCTGATATTAATCTTGAGATTAGCACACAAGAACGAAAAATACCTTCAAATGCGCGATTCAAGGAGGAAATAGGTTTACCCATAACCCTTACTGATGGTGGAATTCCAGCAGAATTTGTACTAACAGATGTCCTCTTTGATGAAATCCATAACAAACATGCTGATTTAAAAATTACAGTATATGATGCCGAGGGAAACACTTTTTCAAAATATAAGAAAGAAATATTTGACGAAAAATATAGCAAAAAAAATATTAACTAGATTGTGGCAAGCAATCCCTGCCGCGCGGCAGCAAGCCGATGGCGGCATGCGGATTGAGCGCCAGTGCCTGATGCATGGCAGCCTGCAGTGAGGGGCAGGCCTTAAATCCCAGAACCCCCAACTCCTCCTCCGACAATCCATCCGAAACCGTCAGCGTGCCGTAGGAATAAAAAAAGATTGCCATTGATAAGCCAGCAATCTTTAAAAGAACAATTAGAGTAGAGAAGGTAGGCTGAGCACCTGCCCAGAGCGCAGCGTGGGGTGTCGAAGCCTACCTTTATCGTTTACGCGAGCTGCGCTTTCAGCCAATCTGCCGAAATGGGGAAATCACGGCAGCGTACAGTCGTGGCGTGGAAGACCGCGTTGGCGATGGCTGGAGCGATGGCGATCATGACCGGCTCGGCCAGGTTCTTGGCGCCAAAGGGGCCCTCTGCCAAATTGGTCTCGACGAAATGCGTTTCCATTTCGGGGACATCCAATGATGTGGGCAGATGGTAATCCTTCAAATTTTTCTTTTGCGGATAGCCATCCTTGTAAGAGAATCCTTCCGTCAGCGCATAGCCAAGTCCCTGGGTAATGCCGCCCATCAATTGGCCGTGGGCACCCTTGGGGAAGATGATCTTGCCGCCATCGTGGCTGGCCCAAACGCCGGTAACCTGAATTTTCCCGGTGGCTTTGACAACCTCAACCTGGGCGACCTGCGCGCCGAAGCTGTAGGTGTAGTAGGGCGTGCCGGTACCTTTTTCAAAATCCCAATGGATGACCGGGATCTGCCAATAGCCCTGTGATGACATTTGCAAGCCCATCGCGAAAGCGTGGTCGATCACCGCTTCAATGGCAAGCGGCTCTTCGTTGGGGCCGATAAAATCCTCACCATGGCGCGTGATCTGCTCAAGGGAGCAACCCAGCAGGTCGGCTGCCGCCATATTCAATTTTTGAATGAGCTTGCCGGCGGTCACCTTTGTGGCGTTGCCGCCCACGATGGAAGCGCGGGAGGCCACCGTCGGGCCGGTTTCCAGGGCGGTGTCCGTATCCGGCCGCAGCATGATGATGCGCTCGGGCGTAACCCCCAGGGTCTCCGCCGCGATCAAAGTGAACACGGTGCGGCTGCCCTGGCCGTAATCGGTGAGGCCGGACTGCAGCGTAACGGAATGGTCGCGTTCGACGGTCAGGGTGATGCGGGCGTAATCGGTGCCTTCGCCGCCCAAGCCGGAGCCGTGGAAATAACACGCCACACCAATGCCTTTGAGGACATCATCGCCCGATTTGAAGCCGAGCGTTTTTCTTTTATCCGCCCAACCGGATTGATCTCTGACCCACTCGAGGCACTGCGCCAGCCCGGCTTCGTGATCGATTGTGTTGCCGGTGAAGGCCTTGTCGCCGGTGCGCAGGCAGTTCTTCAGGCGAAATTCGATGGGATCCATGCCGATCCTGGCGGCCAATTCATCGATGGCCACTTCGGAAGCGGCGGCCGCCTGGGTATTGCCGAAGCCGCGGAAGGCGCCGGCATATCCGTTGTTGGTGTAAACCGCTTTGGTGTCAACTGTGGCGGCTTCGTAGCGGTACGCGCCGGCCAAATGCATGGAGGCGCGCCAGGCGGAAAGGGGCGTTTGCGAGGCGTAGGCGCCGCTGTCGGCCAGGTATTCAGTCTTGGCGGCGCGGATGACGCCGTCCTTGCTCATGCCGATCTTCAGGTGGGCATGCGCGGCCGCGCGCTTGTAGGAGGTTGCCAGCGATTCTTCGCGGCTGAGCACCAGGCGCACCGGCCGGCCGGTAATGAGTGCCAATTTGGCGGCTTGACCGGTGAACTGGTAAACGTGGTCGTCTTTGCCGCCGAAGGAACCGCCTACGGGAGGCTGAATGACGCGCACAGCTTCCGCGGGCAAACCCAGCATGCCGGCCGCGTTGTCGCGGTTGATGTGCGGGCTTTGGTCGTTGGCAAACACCACCACCGTGCCGCCCGGTTCGGGAATGGCAAACACGCCTTCGGTTTCAATGTAGCCGTGTTCCTGGGCCTGGAAGTTGTAGGATTCGTCCACCACCACGTCGCATTCCGCCAGAATGGGTTCCGGGTCGCCATTGCGCACAACGTGGGTGACGAGCAAATTGCCGTCGCCAATTTGGGGTTCCAGCGGGACGAGTGCCGCATGCGGATCGAGGGCTTTGTGCATGTCGGAAACGACCGGCAGCTCTTCCAATTTGAGCTTGATGGCGGCCACGCCCGCGGCCGCGGCGGCTTCGCTTTCAGCGGCCACCACCGCGATGGGATCGCCGACGTAACGCACTTTTTGGTAAGCCAGGACGTACATATCCTTGACCGGCCAGCCAAAGAACCCGTGGTCCACGAAATCATCGGCTGTGATCACAGCCTTGACGCCTTCGACGGCCAGCGCCGGTTTGATGTCCAGCTCGACGATCCTGGCATGGGGGACGGGGCTGGTCAGCAGTTTGGCGTACAGCATGTCGGGCAGGGTCATATCACCGACGTACTTGGCGGCGCCAAGCACTTTTTCGATGCCGTCGGCGGCCTTGCTGTTCGGATTTCCAACGTATTGTAATTTCTCGCTCATTTCGCACCCCCGTTCAGGCGGGATTTGGCGGTCGCTTGAATCGCGTCCACGATCTGCTGGTATCCCGTGCAGCGGCACAGGTTCTCGCTGATAGCCTCGCGAATATCCTGCCGGGTTGGATTATTGTTTTGCAGCAGCAACGCCTCTCCGGCCATGATCATGCCGGGTGTGCAGTAGCCGCACTGGGTGGCGCCGGCATCCAGGAAAGCCTGCTGCAGGTCGCCTGGCGTGCCATCGGGGTTCGAGACGCCTTCGATGGTCAGCACCTCTTTCCCGTCCAGGTTGCGGGCCGGATAGATGCAGGATTTCTCCAGCTTGCCGTCCACGATCACCGAACAGGCGCCGCAATCGCCGTGCTCGCAGCCGTTCTTGGTGCCGGTCAGTTTGAGGTCATCACGCAGCAGCCGCATCAGCGTCAACTTTTGCGTCACCGGACAGGTAACCATTTCTCCATTCAATTTAAAAGTTACTTCCATGCTCTACTCCCATTATCAGTAAAATTTATCAAGGTGTTTTCAATAAAACTTTTCACCCGGATTTAATAAATGAAAAGTTCTGATCTATAAATCGGCCAACCTCCTTTCGAAATTAAATAATCTAATTTTTACGCCATTTCCCATAATCGATCAGCAGCTTCATGCGTCTTGGCATGCAGCGCGTCCCAATCTGCGTTGAGGACTTGGCCGTTTTTTACTTTGATTTCTCCCGCTACCAGGACACCTTTGACGTCGCCGGCATTGCGGTAGAGCAGCAGTTGGTCGTATAAGTTGTGGTCCTGCAGCGGGGTGGGCAGGTCTGCGTCGATCAGCTGCAGGTCAGCCTGCCAGCCGGTTTGGATGCGGCCGACTTTTTCAAAACCCAAAGCCCGCGCGCCGCCTTCGGTAGCCAGGTACCAGACCAAATTGGCGGGCATAACCCCCGGATTTTGGTGTTTGGCTTTGTGGATGAGGAAAGCGCCGCGCATGATCTCGAAGAAGTCATCCACGTAACCGTCGCTGCCCAAACCGACGGTCACACCGGCCTGGATGAGTTCGGGAACCGGCGCAATGCCGCCGCCGACCTCGCAATTGGAAAGGGGCATGTGAGACATGCGCACGCCGCGTTCGGCCATCAAAGCGACCTCTGCGGAATCGATCTGTACACATTGTGAGGCAAGGAACCCCTCACCAGCCACGCCGAGTTTGTCGTAATAAGGCACGGTGCGCATCCCGAAGTTCTTCAGGGCATGTTCGGGTTCATATGTGCCTTCGGAGACATGCGCGTGTAAGAGAACACCCAGGTCCTGCGCACTGAGATAGGCTTGCTGGATGAATTCGGCCGAGCAAGTGAAAGTGGTATGGTGGCAAATCAGGCCGGATAAAAGCGGATCGGTGGCCGCGGCGGCCTGGCAGGCTTTGGTGAACTCGACGTTTTCGCGCAGACCCAATTGAGCGTTTTCTTCCGAAACGCGTTGGGTGGCTTCAAAGGATAAGATGCCGCGCAAGCCCCATTTACGGACTACTTCTGCTTGGGAGAACAGGCAGCCGGGCAGTGCGTTCGGGCCTTCGGTGCAATCGTAAAAGCCGGTTACGCCGCTTTTGAGCATGGTGGCACAGCGGTAATCCGTGGCGGCGTTGATCATGGCATGGTCGAGGCGATCCTCGATCAGGGGCCACCAGAAATCTTCCAGAAATGGCCAAAAACCGGACGGCGCTTTCTTCAAGGGGATGCCGTGAGCCAAGACGCCATATAAATGCGTATGGGTATTCACGAATCCGGGCGCAAGGACCTCATCGGGCGCTTCCCAGATCGGGTCGGACGGGTACTTTCCCCGCAGTTCGACATTGGGAGCGACATCGGCAATTTGGTCATCAACCACCCTAACTCCCCAGTTCTTTTTGGGCGTATCTTTGGGGCTGGTGATCAACCATTGGGGCAGGATGAGCATTTCTGACATTAAATTCTCCTAGATTTTTCGAGGGATGTATTGACCGCTGGGAGCGGCGCCAATAAAATCACCGTCTTCAATAATCAATTCGCCGCGCGAAAAGACTTTGACCGGCCAACCGGTCAGCTCAAAACTTTCGTAAGGGGTGTAATCGACGTTTTCATGCAGGAAATCCGTGGATAATTTGACCGGTTTGCGCGGGTCGAACAGGACGATATCCGCGTCCGCGCCAGGGACCAGGGCGCCTTTGCGCGGGTAAAGATTGTAGGTCTGCGCGGGGCCGGTTGAACAAAAATCCACCCAGCGATTGAGCGATAAGCGCCCGGTGCGCACGCCGTAGGTGTAGAGCAGGGCGGGGCGGGCCTCAATGCCGGGAATGCCTCCCGGAATTTGGGTAAAGGGCGGCGGGTCATCCAGGGGCCGGCCCAGGTTTTTGGTGCCGTGGTAAAAAAATGGGCAATGGTCCGTGCCCAGCACGCGGAAAGTTCCATTGGCGAGCACATCCCAAAGCGCGTTTTGATCCTCAGTTTTGCGCAGGGGCGGGGAGCAGATGAATTTGGCCCCTTCAAAGCCGGGAGCGGAATAAGCTTCGTCGTTCAACAATAAATATTGCGGGCAGGTCTCGCCAAAAGCGATCTGGCCGCGGGCCTGCGCCCGTTGGATGGCTGCGACGCCCAATTGGGTGGACACGTGCACGATCAACACCGGCGCGCCGGCCACCCGCGCGAGAGACAACACGCGCTCCACGGCTTCTCCCTCCGACTCGGCGGGACGGCTCAGGGGATGATAGCGCGGTTCCGTCTTGCCCACAGCGATGAAATCCGCGCGCAGGCGATTGACGATGGCGTCGTTCTCCGAGTGCACGATGGTCAGACCGCCCGCGTTTCCGACCGCGTACAGGGCGCTCAGAAGTTGGGCGTCGTCCAGGCGCATGGCGTAAGTGGTGTAGCACTTAAAGGAGGTCAAGCCGGCCGTGATCACGGCCGGGATCTCGGCCAGGGTTTTATCATCGGTGCGGTCGAGGGTCATGTGGAAGCTGAAATCGATCACAGCCTGACCGGCAGCCAGGTCACGGCGGGCGTCCAGCGCGTGCAGCAGGGTTTCGCCCTTTTCGGCTTCGACAAAATCGATCACGGTAGTTGTGCCGCCGAACGCGGCCGCGCGCGTACCGGTGAACCAATCATCGCTGGAGTTGCCGGCCGGAGTGGGCATGTCCAAATGAACGTGCGGGTCGATAAAGCCGGGCAGCACCAGCAGTCCGGCGGCATCGACCACCTGGTCGGCGCTCAGGTCTTGGCCGATGGCCGCGATCTGGCCGTCCCGAACCCCGATGCTCGCCTGAAATGTATCCGTGGCGGTCACCAGTGTTCCGTTATCAATTACCAAATCATATTTCATATCGTTTTACCCATGTTCAATCACAATATCCAAACTAGAAAGCGGGTGGAGTGATCACCGATAACCAGACCACTTCGCTGTCCTCGGAAGCGCACGCCAATTTATTCAAGTCATTGCCCTCAAAATAGATCGAATCGCCCGGGTTGAGAATAAATTCTTCATCTTTAAGGCCGACCAGCAATTTACCGACCAGAACGAAGATGAATTCTTCCGTCGGCTTGCGCAGGCGCCGGGCAATGTTGCCGGACCCGGGGGACAGGCGCCCGAAGATGGGCTCCATTGTGTGGGTGAGGTCTTTGACCAGCAGCTCATAATTGACGCCCAAATCCGGGAAGTACAGCCGGGGGCGGGAACCGGCGCGCACGATGGGGGAATAATGCATCTCAGCCGCAGCTGCAGGATTGTTATCGTTGTTGGCGGCCGCGCTGGAGTAGGATTGGTCCGGGACGGGTTCGGAAAAGAAATGATGGATGGAGATGTCCAGTTGTTCGGCAATCAGGCGCAGGGAGTCCAACGAGACATTCGTGCGCTTGTTTTCCACCTGGCTGATAAAGGAAGCAGACAGACCGGTGCGGCGGGCCAATTCACGCATGCTGAAGCCCAATTCCTCCCGGCGCGCTTTTATCCTTTGGCCGATCTCATCCTGTTCAGGCGACATATCGATTTTTCCTGTGTTTCTTCGCATCCATCGTGTATACATTTAAAAATATAGTAAACAAGACCCTTTGTCAAGTATTACTACGCAA
Source organism: Anaerolineaceae bacterium UBA5211 (assembly GCA_002412595.1). GTDB lineage: Bacteria > Chloroflexota > Anaerolineae > Anaerolineales > Anaerolineaceae > Pelolinea. The sequence continues at coordinate 18,407 of DHVJ01000010.1, read as the reverse complement.
GTGTACAGTAATGCTTGACACCGCTTCGCGTTTTTGCTATAAATTTAATCATTACAGGGAATTTTTCGTTTTTTTTAGGAAGATTATCCCGTTAGCCAAACGGAAACCTTTTACCAGGTAGAAACAGGAGTTAATGATGACCGCTCGATTTGCCCTATACATGCAAGACAAACATCCCATAAAATACGAACTGGAGATGGCCAAGTATGCCGAAGAACGTGGGTTCAGCGAAATCTGGCAGGCCGATACCCGCCTGGCGCGCGACTGCGTCGTGATGATGAGCGCTTTCCTGAACAGCACCACGAAATTGCGCATCGGTTCGGCTGTTCTGCCCATTTGGACGCGCAACCCGGCGGTAATTGCCGCCACCTGGAGCACCATGTGGGATCTGGGCGGTAAAATCGACGGACGCGGGCGGGTCATGCTGGGCCTGGGTGCCTGGTGGGAACCCATCGCCGGCCGCGTGGGCGTCAATCGCCACAAACCGCTGCAGGCCATGCGCGAGCACATCGAAGCTATCCGCGAACTCTTCACCATGGAAGAAGTGACCTATCAGGGTGATTTCGTCAACCTGGACCGTGTGCGGCTGGACGTAGCCTTTGGCGACACTTCCCCGCGCGATATCCCGCTTTACATTGGCGCGACCGGTTCCAAGATGCTTGAAATGACCGGCGAGATCTGCGACGGCGTGCTGCTCAATTACATGGTCTCGGTGGATTACATCCGCAACGCGGTCAAGCTGGTCGAAAAAGGCGCGCAAAAAGCAGGCAAGACCCTCGCGGACGTGGACCGCCCCGAACTGATCGTGTGCTGCCTGTCCGATGAGCACCCCGAAGCCGCCATGTTGGAAGGCAAGAAGCTGGCGGCTTACTACTTCGCTACCGAACCGCACATCATGAAAGCCAGCGGCGTCAGCGACGAATTGCTTGCCAAGGTGCAGGCCATCATGGGCTGGCCGGCCACCGAAGAGGATTACATCAAAGCCAGCAAGGTCATCCCCGATGAAGTCGTGCGCAACATCATGGCGGTCGGCACCACCAAAGAATGCCAGGAGAAAGTCGCCCAATACATCGACGCGGGTGTTACCTGCCCGATCCTTTACCCGATGATGGACGACATCAAACCGGTCGTGGATGCCTTTGCCGATTGGAAATAAGTAAAAAGGTTCAAACGACAAATTATTAAAATCGTTGCAAAAACCGCCACTGATTTTTTGAAGTGGCGGTTTTGCTATTTTAGTGACTGAATTTGATCAGTAAAAGCATATATTTCTCTTATATATACAAAAAAATAAGATGCATAAAATAAAAAAGATAACCGATTCAGGCAACGCCTGATCAGGAGCTGAATAAATTACGGATGATCAAAAGGTTTAAGAATGACTGAACATGAAACGGGAAAAGTTACTTTGCTGTCCGGCGGCAATCCGCAGATTCCCAAAGGGGATGGGGATAAACCGGTGCAGGCTTACATCGCGGCTATGCCGGGCTGGAAACACGAGGTCGGCCGCAAACTGGATGACCTGATTGTGAAGCACGTGCCCAATGTGCGCAAGGCGGTCAAGTGGAATTCACCTTTTTATGGCGTCGAAGGAATGGGCTGGTTCCTAAACTACCATTGCTTTACTAAATTCGTACGGGTCGCTTTCTTCAAAGGCGGCCTGTTGAACCCCACTCCGCCGGGTTTATCCAAACAGGAAGACGTGCGTTACTTCGATATTTATGAAGATAAGCCGCTGGATGAAAAGCAGCTGGGAGAATGGATCCGGCAGGCCGCGGCGATTCCGGGCTGGATTCCCTAAAGGAGATTGGGATGAGCGATAAGAACCCGAAGGTGGATGCCTTTATGCAAAAAAACGGTCCGTGGCAGGCCGAATTTCAAAAACTGCGTGAAATCGCGCTGGCCAGCGGGTTGGACGAGAATTACAAATGGATGCATCCCTGCTACACGTATGATGGCAGCAATGTCGTGCTCATCCACGGTTTCAAAGAATACTGTGCGCTGCTGTACATCAAAGGCGCGTTATTGAAAGATCCCAAAGGCATCCTGGTGCAGCAAACCGAGAACGTCCAGGCCGGCCGCCAGGTGCGTTTCCGCAGCCTGCGGGAGATCATTGATCTGGAACCCACTTTGAAAGCTTATATTCAAGAAGCGATCGAGGTGGAAAAATCCGGGATGAAGCTTGATCTCAAGAAAACCAGCGAATTCCCTATGCCGGATGAACTGAAGGCTAAGTTCCAAAAAGACTCCGCATTGGAGAAAGCCTTCGAAGCGCTGACCCCTGGACGGCAGCATGCTTATCAACTGTATTTTTCACAGGCAAAGCAATCGGCCACGCGGGAAGCGCGTATTGAGAAGACTCGGGAGCGAATTTTGGCAGGCAAGGGATTGAACGACTGAAATATCAATTGCGAGTTGGTTTGCAAAAATCCCTGAAATATTATTTTCACATTGTTAATCAAAGAGGTGGCTTCCAGAAGCCACCTCTTGTTTTTTAGATTATCTGTTTTAACACTGGGAGATTCTCCAATAACGGATCAATCTTCCCAACCGGGGGTGTTGCAGGCATTGATGTCGCCGGATTGAAAGCCATCATAGAAAGCCGCCTGGCGCTGCTCGGAAGAACCGTGCGTCCAGGCTTCGGGATAAACGTAGCCCTGAGTCTGGCTTTGGATTCGATCGTCTCCCACGGCTGCAGCGGTATCCAGACTTTGCAGAATTTCTTCCTCAGTCAATGTTTCCAGGTAACCGGTCTCGGTGGCGTGGTGCGCCCAGATGCCGGCCAGACAATCGGCCTGCAGCTCGGTGAAGACGGACATGCTCTGCGGGCCGCTGCCGCTTTGGACGCCGGAGCTATCCAAGGCACCCAAAATGTCCTGGACGTGGTGGCCGTACTCGTGCGAAAGGACGTAAGCTTCCGCAAAGGGACCGCCTTGCGCGCCATATTTTGATTGCAGCGTTTCAAAGAATGACAGGTCGAGATAGACCATCTGATCACTAGGGCAATAAAACGGTCCAGATGCGCCGGTTGCGTATCCGCAGGCGCCTTGGGTCACATCACTGAACAGCACGGTTTGGGCTGGGACATATTCCACACTGTAGGAATCCAATTCATCTGTCCAAAAGGCCTGGATGCTGTTGACGTAGCCGACGATGCGGCAGTCCTGCCGCTGGTTGGCGTCCGCACCGGTTTGGCATTCTGTTTCCAGGTCGTAGATATCCTCACTATAGGTTTGCGAAGTGGAGGGAGCGGCCTGGTTCGGGTCAACGAACTGTGTCAGGTCCACGCCCAGGAACATGGAGATCAGGTAAATGATGATGCCAAAACCACCGGCACCGATGGCTACCGTCCGACCGGTATTGCGGCCGCGCCGGTCCTGGACCTGGGAGGGATCGAGGCGTTTTTTCTCGTTAAATGGCATTGAACTTTTCCTTTCAGCACGTAAACCATTTTTTGTTTACATTATGATAACTTAATCAATTAAACTCCGAATCTTCATAATCTGTCAATAGACGTTATATTAGAAAATAAATAAAAAAGAATTTGGAAAGATTTGGACGGAACAAAAAGATTAATTTAATTCCGATAGCTGAATTTGCAATTCTTTTGAAAGGGGCAGCGGAAGCAAGCGCCCGTATGGCTGGGAGTTTCCCCTTCATGCAGACGGCGGATAATCTCAGCGGCGGTGTAAATGCGCTGGCGGTAGAGGGCATCCAGGGCAGGCTGCATTGTCACCAGCGTGCGTTGGAAAGCGGGCTTTCGGATGCGCTGCAAATTATTCACCCAGCGGTAATGGTCATAATACAACTGGCAATCGTAATCCGGGTAGATGGATTGGACATAGTGCGCATAGATGGCAACCTGCAGCTCATCGTAGGGGTAGAAATTCCGGCCGGTCTTGTGATCCACCAGGATGATGCTGTCCTCATCCTGCAGCACAAGGTCAATGACACCCACCAGAGGCGGCAGATCTTCCGCGAGCAAGATGGCGAAGGGATGTTCGACCGCCAGCACGTGCTGCTCCTGCCAGCGGTGCTGCTGGTATAACATCAGGGCGTTGGAGAGATGGATTTGATCACAACACTCGTCTGACACAGCCAACTGCGCTTGTAATTCCTCCAAAGAAACAATGGTGCCATCAATATCCGCTTGATAACTTTGAGCGATGAGTTGGTGCAGCAGTTTGCCTTTGGTGAAATAATCCGGCAGGGGTTCGGGCTTTTGGTCGAGGATGTATTGCAAATAATAGCGCTGCTGGCAGAATTCCACCGTCGTGATTTGGCTGTAACTCAGATAGGAAAGCTGCTGCTGGTGCAACTCCTGCACGAACAGGTCGCTGTCATTATTTACATTTGAAAGAATGGACTGGAGGGTGCTATAGGTTTCCTGGAATTTCATCAGAGGATCTTTAGGAGAAAGTCGGGGCGAGAGGATTTGAACCTCCGACCTCTTGCACCCCATGCAAGCGCGCTAGCCGGTCTGCGCCACGCCCCGACAACGAAACGATTATACCATTATCTTTTAAATCACAAGAAAATTCATAAAGGAATTTGTCCTAATGCGTAATGCACGGGCACATGCAGGCGGCGCGTGCCAGCCCGGCGAGCACGCCAATTCAGCGCCTCCCAGTACGCCAGTTCGGTTGAGTTGAGAAGACCGCGTAAATCCGCGGCAAGTACTTGCCACTCGCGTTCGTGGTTTTCATCTGAAGGAGCTTCTTCGCCCGCGGCGGTTTGCAGTATGCCGCATTCAATGCGCGCCAAGCCAACGTTGTGGAACAGCGCGGCCAAATGCGCGCCGATGAAGGGATGGGCGCCTTGGCGCAGTAGGGCATGCGTTTGCAGCTCGCCCAGCGGCGCCAATTCGGCCGGTTCGTCCACTCGCGCGCTGTAATCCGGTTCGGCCAGCGCGAACAGCCAGCCGCCTGGGCGTGTGACGCGCTTCATCTCCAGCAGGGCTTGCATGGGATTGTTTGTCCACAACAGGTAGAAATGGCACAGGCAGGCATCAAAAACGCCGGAAGGAAAGGGCAGGTGCAAACCATTGGCACACAAGGCCTTGGCAGTACCTGAAATGGATTGCAGGGCGGGAAAATCAATATCCAGGCCGGTCAGATGACTTTGCCCATCCGTTTGCAAAGCGTCTAACAGGGCTCCGTAACCGCAGCCGGCTTCCAACAGGCGGGCATCCTTAGGCAGGCCGCTGGCTGCCAGTGCATAACGGCGCAGCTCAGTCGTCCAGCCAACCTGCTGGCGGTAGCGGGCTTGCCAAAAAGCCCTGTCTTCATTAGCGTTCATTTGGCGCTCAAGTTGATTTCGTAAATATCAGTGGCGTTTCCAGATCTTCTCCCATGGGTCGTTCAGCATATTTCCCAGCACTTTGTTGACACCCTGCGCAGGCAGCACGTCGCCGTCTGGTTCGACATACAACCAGGCTTTGCCAGCGCCCTGGGGAGTTTTCTGGTCGGCCAGTTCAAACGCCACCGGATGGCTGGCAGAATAGGGCACGGGCAAGTCCCATACCTGNNAATGGCTTTCTGCAGCTCATCAGAGAGCGATTCATGCGCGGCGCTCAACGAAATAGAAACCACATCTGCCTTAGCGACCTTATCCAGCAAGGCCGGGAACCCCGCGCAGTTATCGGCAGTTAGCGTAACGTGCACGGTAACCGCGATATCCAGGGGCATCAAAACTTTGAGTGCATTCCAGAAACGTTTGTCGCCCGGGTTGGCCAGGATCAGGATATGGTCCAGACCCTTATCTAACAGGTCGAGCGTATATTTCTTGGCTGCCAGTTTGAATCCGTCCGTAAGCAGGCCGCTGACCAAACCCAATTCCTCGGCGTAAGTTACCAATTCGGGCAAATCATCGCGCAGGCTAGACTCGCCGCCGGTGAAGATGACATGCGGGATGCCGGCCTTCCAGGCGTTCTTCATGACGGTTTTCCATTCGGCTGTGTTAAGTTCGCGGCTGACGCGCTCGGTGGGTGCCACGGCTGCATCCGTACCGTCGGACACGCAGTAAGTCAGGGCGCAATCCAGGCGGTAGGGCGCGGACAATTTTTGCGAGTATGGGGCTACACGTGCCATGTCCAGATAAGTCACCGGGTCGAGATCCTGACTGTTGACCAGCATGTTGATCTTGTCCACGAATTCCGTTAGGTCCTTTTCGGCGGTTTCCAGCGGGATTTTGTAACGCTGCGCAACGGTTTTAGCAATGGCGGCATTATCCATCCCTTTGATCAGGTGATAGGCATATTCAGCGGCTGTCTGGTTGAGGTGCAGCACAGTGCTGGCATTCAGAATGAGGATGCCGCTGCCGTCTGCTTCCACGCGCAGATGCAGTTTGTAGGGCAGCTCCGCTTCAGGCGGCGCCTGGTATAGATAAATCCCAGCCGGGATGGTTTCAGCTTGGTTGTAGAAACTATCGAAAAAGTCCTCGATTTTTTTGAACATAATTCCTCCTCAATCTCATGGCGGGTTTGTTTCTTAAAAAGGCAGGTCGATGACCGGTTCGGGTAAGGCCTGCGGATTTTGCTGGAAGTAAAGCGGGCAGCCGCCGCCGCAGGACGAAAGCAGATCACACACGCGGCAGCTCTCGGGAGCGTAACGGCGCTCACGGATGGTCAAGGCTAAATCGCTGTTCCAAATGGACGGCCAGTCGTCGCTGAGGAAGTTCCCCAACGATTGATAATAAGACTGGCAGGGCAGCACGCTGCCGTCCGGTTCAATGCACATGTTGTAACTGGCGGCGGTGCAGCCCTTGACGCCCAGACCGCTATCCACCGGATTGAAATGGCAGTACTGCGTGGGGGTGTACCAGATCAGGCGCTGATCGCTGCTTTCGACGTGCGCCTTGGCGATATCCAACAAGGCGGCCAATTCGCTTTCCTGAAGGGCTTCGGCGTTGTCTGCTCCGCGTCCGGAATGGATCAGTCCGTTCAGACCTATGGTTGGAACGCCCAAATCGGCCAGGAAAACCAGTGTATCGGCCAGGTAGGCGCTGTTGCTGCGCAGCAGGGTGGTGTTGGTCATGACAAACAGGCGTGTGCCTAAGGCAGCGCGGATGCCCGCGACCGTTTCCTCCCAGGCTTTTTGAGAAGCGACGATATGGTTATGGATGCCCGCATCGTGCGACTCCAGTGTGATTTGCACATGGTCCAGACCGGCATCCACTAATTCGTGCAGAAAAGCTTTGTCCGCCAGATTACGGCCGTTGGTGTTCAGGCCGGTGATCAGACCAAGGCTTTCTGCGCGCGCTACCAGTTTGGGCAGGTCGGGCATCAGGGTGGGCTCGCCGCCAGTGAAAACTACATGCGGGATGCCCAGCTTCCAGACCTTGTCCAGCACGGCCAGCCACTGCTCGGTAGTGTATTCGTTTTGGGCGCGCGAGGCTTCGTTGTAGCAGTGCAGACAGTGGTTGTTGCAGCGGTAGGTGAGCGCCAGGTCCATGCGATAAGGTGCGGAAGGTTGGCGCGAAAATGGCTCTAAGATTTCCAGATTCAAGTCGCAAATGGGGCATGGGTCATCAACAGGTGAGATGATGGACATGAAAGTAGATTTGAATGCTAGAAAGTCCTTTGCGGCCTGTTCGCGCTTGACCGGAAAGACCTGAGTGACACGTTTGACGACGTGTTCATCTGGCACTTCTTCCAGCAGCAAATGCGCCATCAGCGCGGCGCTAGGATTGAAATGATAAATGCGGTTGGCATTTACCAACAGAACGGCGCTGCCGTCCGCCTCTACGCGCAGATGGATGCGTTTTTTAAATTCACCGGATTGCCGCAGGTAAGTGAAATTGCCGGATTTTAACCCCGGCAATGGTTTTTTATTTTGAAACATACAAACCTTTTATTAAAAATTCGGCTACAGCAGCCATATAAAAGCTCCTGATTAACGGCCGCCGCCGGCACAGGCACAGGCGCAGCCCGCACAAGCGCAGGCACAAGCGCAGGAATGACCTCCGCCGCCCATGCCGCTGCCGCGCCCGCCGCTGGAGCGGAAGGTGCTGGATGTCTGCACGGGTGCCGGGTTGGTCTTTGTGGTAACGCCGCCAGTGAAGGAAGTCAGATTGCCCACGGCCCCGGCTGAGAAGGCCTGTACAGTGCCGATCACGGAAGCGGCTGCATTGGCGCCGGGTAAATTGGGCAGCGTGATGGTTTTGGATTGGTTGCCGCCGGAAGGCATCGAGGAGCCTTTGGTTCCGGCACCGCCCATACTGCGGCCAGCTGAACCTATGCTCGGGTCGGCGCGCCACCACCACATTGGCATAAAGACTGGCCCGCTGCCGAAAGCACGCCGTGTACGCGAATCGTAATCCTTGTCCAGCAATGTCCAATCGGCTGCCTCGGAGTATTTCTCAGCGCGCACTTCGGGTGTTTCTGCATCTTCCACCTGCTGCCAGGCTTTCTTGATGATCTCTTCGTAATAAGTAACGGTTTCCTTGCGGCTGAAGCCTTTCATTTTTTCGCCCACGCTTTTAACCAGCGCGACCATCATATCTTGCAGCATTTTACGGCGTTTGGCGGTGTTGCTTTCTTTGAAAGCTTCCAGGAAGGATTTTTCATATTCCCGCAGGTCTTCCGGCAGGGTATCTTCCACCTTGACTTCTAACGGGTCGCGTTGGGTTACCTGGACAGCCTCTTTCTTCATGACCGCAAAGAGGATCATCGTGAGGATTTTATCCATGGGCTGTTCCATCAGCACAGCCGCCTCCACAGAGGTCAAACCGCGCTTGATGCCGTGCCCTTCGATGGCAATCTTAGGGGGCAGATATTTTAGGTTGCGTTTCTTGGCGTTTTTGACTGCCAAAACAATCACCAGCACAAACAGGCCGATGACTGCTGTACAGCACAGAATCGGAATCACGGTACCCCAAACATCACTGGGATTATAGGTAATGGTTTGGTTGGTATTGATCACGCTGGTTGGGATCAGGCGTGCGGGGAATGTGACCCCGAAGGTGTATTCCCCGTCCGCAGCGGCTGAAGCAGATGACCATTGGTACATAATGCGGTTTTCGGAATCAAAGGCTGAAGCGGGGGTGTCATCTCCGGGCCAATTCTTGGGAGCGATCCAGCGCGGTTCTTCGCTGGTCAGGCCGGGGGGGAGGTGGAAATTGACTGTTAAATTGGTACTGCCGCTGACGTAATCTGAGCCGAAATAGTTGGGCTGAAAATTGATCGAAGTATAATCTTCTTCGCTGTCATTTTCACTGGCATAATAGAACAGGTTGCCTACATTTTCCGCACGCATATAGACCACGCCGCTGCCGCCGGCTGGAATGGCATTGGCGCCCAAACCCAGGGCGACGCCATCCACATAATCCGAATAGGTTATATCGGTAATAGCTTTGCCGTCCACATTGGCGCTGATATTGCTGAGTTGATAGGTGCTGTTGCCGGGCATGCCAATATCAATGTAGTCGATAATATGCGCACCACCGGCATTCTGGAATTGATAGTAATACTCGATGGTGATTGTGCCGTCTGTTTCAATAAAGACATCCACCTGTTCTTCGGGAACCTCGAAATAGTAATCCTGCGCCAAAACAGGTTGAATGAAGGTCAGCACCAGTAGGAAGGAAATGAGAATGCTGGCAACTCGAAACTTTTTCATGAAAACTCCACTAATGAATTGAAAATTAATTTCTTCGGGCTACCATTTGGGCTCTTCAGAGAGCTGGTAAGTAGTTCCACAGAAAGGGCAGGTTACCACGGGTGCACCGGCCACCAGTTTGATATCCTTTTCCGAAAGCACGCCGCCACAGGATTTGCATTTGATGGTATCCATGCCAACCTGGCCGGGTAAATCGATATTCACAGTTACGTTCTGACCGTTTTCAGCAGGCGGTTCTGTACGGGTGGCAAAAAATATTAACATGAAACCGACAGTGGCTAAGATAATGGAAAACCACACTGGAATTGAAGTACCGGTCTGGCTGAAAGAACCCAAAAAAAGGATGAAAGAAAAAATCAAAGCGAAAGCAGCCAATACAAACAGGGTGATTTTGCCAAATTTCATAATACCTCCGAGAAATAACTGATAAATTTTCAATTGCAAACACAAGTCAACTTTTATTATATACGGAAAAGACCGCGAGAGGTTTTCGCCTGGATTGAATGGAGCAAAGATTGCTATAATTCTAGGCATGGATGAAAAAATTACTTTTTCCGATTATGAACAGCTCAAAAAAGATATCCATTATCACAACTACCGTTACCACGTGCAGGATGATCCGATCGTCAGTGATTACGAATTTGACCAACTTTTGTTGAAGCTGCGTGCCATGGAAGCGGCCCATCCGGAATGGATCACACCGGATTCGCCTACCCAGCGCAGCGGTGCGCCACCGGCCGAACGATTTGAAAAGGTGCGCCATCCGGCTTCCATCCTGAGTCTGGCAAATGCCTTTTCGGAGGACGATATCCGCGCCTGGTATGAGCGCATTGCCAAACTGGATGAGCGCGTGCGCCAGAGCAGTTTTGTGCTGGAGCCTAAAATCGATGGGTTGACAGTGGTGCTGCATTATCACAACGGCGTGTTTGTGCAGGGTGCCACACGCGGCGATGGGGAAGTGGGTGAAGACATTACCGCCAATCTGCGCACCATCCCGTCCATCCCGCTCAAGATTCCGGTGGAAACCGGCCAGGTTGAAGTACCGGAAGTACTGGTAGTGCGGGCGGAAGCTTTCATCATGCTGGCGGATTTCGAACGCCTGAACCAGGAGCTGGCGGAAAAAGGCGAAAAAGTGTACCAGAACCCGCGCAACACCGCGGCCGGTTCCCTGCGCCAGCTGGACCCGGCGCTGGTGGCCCAGCGGCCGTTGACCATTTTGAGCTATGCGATTGTGACCAACAATCCCAAAGACTCACAGTGGGAAACGCTGCGGTACCTGAAGCGGCTGGGGTTTCCGGTATCGGATTATTCACAGCGCTGTGATAACTTGGAAGAAATGATCACTTGCACGCGCGGCTGGCAGGAAAAACGCACCCACATACCCTTCGATGTGGATGGCGTGGTAATCAAGCTGGATGATTTGCGCCTGGCGGATGAGCTGGGTTTTGTAGGAAAGGACCCGCGCGGCGCGTTGGCGCTGAAATTCCCGGCGCAGGAAGTGACTACGAAACTGAATGATATTGGTGTGAACGTGGGCCGCACGGGCGTGCTGACGCCTTACGCCATCCTGGAGCCGGTGGATATCGGCGGGGTGACAGTCAAGCAGGCTACATTGCACAATTTTGATTACATTGCGGAAAAGGATATCCGTGTGGGCGATCGTGTGCTGGTTAAACGAGCCGGGGACGTTATTCCCTATATTATTGGACCCATCACGGATGCTCGCAGCGGAGATGAAAAATCTTTTGAGATTCCTCAGGAATGCCCGGTTTGCCATCAACCGGTAGAGAACATCGAGGGCGAGGTGGCCTGGTACTGTATCAATAGTTCCTGCCCGGCGCAAATCATCCGCAATATCGAACACTATGTTTCACGCGGCGCCATGGATATTGTCGGTTTAGGGATCAAGATTGTGGAGCAGCTGGTGGAAGCTGGGCTGGTAAGCGACGTAGCCGACCTATATACGTTGAAACGCGATATTTTGCTGGATTTGGAAGGCTTCAAGGATAAGAAAGCCGATAATTTGCTGGAAGCCGTTGAAGCGTCCAAAACACAGTCGCTGGGGCGGCTGATCACGGCCCTGGGTATCCGCGGCATCGGGGAGATCGCAGCGGAAGATTTGGCGAAGCACTTTGATGATTTAGATGCTCTGGCGCAAACAGGTGCGGCAGATTTGGAAGAAATCGAGGGTTTCGGACCGAATATGGCTGAAGCCGTTGTGGACTGGTTTGCCAATCAGAAGAATCAAGAAACTGTGCGCAAGCTAAAAGCGGCCGGCATTTGGCCAGTGCGCAGCCAAGCCGAGCAAACTGCACCGCAAACTTTAGCCGGCAAAAAGTTCGTGGTGACCGGCAGCCTGGTGGATTTCACCCGTGAGGAAATCAAGGAATTCATCAGCCAACACGGCGGTAAAGTATCGGACGGCATCAGCAAACAGACCGATTACCTTGTGGTGGGTGAGAACGCCGGTTCCAAGCTGGAGAAAGCACAGGCTTTAGGCGTCACGATCTTATCTGAAGCTCAACTGAAAGAATTGGCAGAAAAAACAGCATGACAGATAAAATGATATTAAAACCCAGCCGGGAAAAATCGCTCATAAGGCGCCACCCCTGGGTGTTTTCGGGCGCTGTGGCGCGTGTGGAAGGTGATCCGGGGTTAGGAGACACTGTGGAGGTGCTTTCAGCACAGGGGGAACGCCTGGGCTGTGCGGCTTACAGCCCGCAATCGTCTATCCGGGCGCGCATGTGGGCTTTTGGAGAAGAAGATTGCAGCGACGATATGTGTGTTTTGTTAACAGATAAAATGCGCATAGCCATTTATAAGAGAATAAATAATCAATTAATTAATACACATAATAATGGAGTCCGTCTCATCCATGCCGAATCGGACGGACTACCCGGTTTAATTGTGGACCAGTATGATAATTGGCTGGCCGTCCAATTCCTGACGGCTGGAGCTGAAAAATGGAAAGCGGTCATCGTGGAAGCTCTGGCGGAGATCACCGGCTTGAGCAACATCTATGAACGGTCAGATGCGGATGTACGTACTTTGGAAGGGCTTGCAGAAGTTACAGGCTTGCTCAAAGGATCAATTCCTCCCGAAGAAGTTACGATTTGCGAAAATGACCTGAATTACCTGGTAAACATCCAGAAAGGGCACAAAACTGGCTTTTACCTGGACCAGCGTGACAACCGTCAGCTTGTGGCGAAATATGCCAAAGACCGGCGTGTATTGAATTGCTTTTCATACACCGGCGGCTTTGCGGTTGTCTGTCTCGCAAGTGGTGCTTCCCAGGTAGTGTCGATTGACTCATCCGCGGATGTTCTGGAACTGGGTAAGCGCAACCTGGTGTTGAACGACTTGCCCACAGACAGAGCCGAATGGTTGTGTGCGGACGTATTCCACGAACTGCGCGCCATGCGCGACCGGCGCGAATCCTTTGACCTGATCATCCTGGACCCGCCCAAATTCGCTCCAACTGTGGGACAGGTGCGTGCAGCTGCACGCGGATACAAGGATATCAACCTGCTGGCTTTCAAGCTGCTCAAACCGGGTGGCATCTTAGCGACCTTTTCCTGCTCTGGCGGCGTGGATCGGGCCTTGTTCCAGAAGATTGTGGCAGACGCGGCCTTGGACGCGGGCGTGGAAGCGCAGATCATCCGGCAGCTTTCCCAAGCGTCTGACCATCCCATTGCCTTGAATTTCCCGGAGGGGGAGTACCTCAAAGGTCTGATTTGCCAGATTAATTGAAATTTCACAAAATTGATAATATTCTTAACACGCAAAAAGTCACTTGAAAATAGATCATATTTAAGGGGATAATATACATAAGTATAAAAAATATACTTGCAATGTCAAAACGTACAATGTACAAGGAGAACAGCGATGGCAGAAAAGTATGATATTTTATTCACCCCCATGCAGATTGGGAGCATGGAAGTAAAAAACCGTTTTGTTATGTGTGCTATGGGCGGCACGCACATTTTCAAACCGGATGGCACTTATGATAAAGAGGGCTGCGAGTACCTGATCGAACGCGCAAAAGGCGGCGTTGGTTTGCTCGTTACCGGTGCGACGGTCGTGGCTCCCATGGGTGGGCCGTTATGGCTGCATGAAAAGAAAGATGCTTTTATGGCCACCAAGAAAATGACCGATGAAGTTCATCGGTTCGGCGCCAAAATTTTGATTCAGCTTTCTGCCGGCTCAGGGCGTACATTCCCTGGCAGCCCGGAACTGATGAAAGCGCATGGGTTGGATCCTAATATTTTCTTTGTGGCCCCCTCGGAAGGTCTTCCCAATGTTTGGGATCCGTCTATCAAGCACCGCGCTTTGACCACCGAAGAAGTTTATCAATATATCCACAGTTTCATTGAATCGGCCAAGATGGCTCAGGAAGCCGGCTTTGATGGCATAGAAATCCATGCCGTCCACGAGGGCTACTTAATTGATCAATTTACTGTGGAGGCAACCAACTCCCGCACAGATGAATTTGGCGGCAGCCTGGAAAAACGCTTACGCTTCCCCTGTGAAATTATCAAAGGTGTCAAAAATGCCTGTGGAGAAGATTTTGTAGTTACCGTGCGTTATAGTGTGGCCAGCAAAATGAAAGGCTTTAATTCTGGCGCACTTCCCGGTGTGGCTTATAAAGAATTTGGCCGTTCGCTGGAGGAAAGCCCAGAAGTAGCTCAGATTTTGGAAGAAGCCGGCTGCGACGCCCTGGATGCGGATAATGGTTCTTATGATTCCTGGTATTGGGCCCACCCGCCGGTATATATGCCAATGGGCTGCAACATGCCTGAAGTGGCTTTTATCAAGAATTATGTGAACATCCCGGTTATTTGCGCTGGCCGTATGGATGACCCCGATCTGGCCGCAAAAAGCATTGAAGATGGACTATTTGATGGTATTGGTATTGCGCGCGCTTTCCTGGCCGACCCCGATTATGTCAACAAGATCAGGCAAGGTGATATTGATGATATCCGTCCCTGTATTGCCTGCCATAATGGCTGCCTGGCGCAAATTTTCATTGGTAACCCCCTGACCTGCGCAGTCAATCCGGCAGTCTTCCGTGAGGATGAATTACGCCTGGTGAAAACCGATACACCCAAGAAAGTAGCTGTAATTGGTGGCGGACTGGCGGGTATGGAATCTGCACGCCTGGCGGCTGAACGCGGGCACCAAGTGACGCTGTTTGAAAAGACGAATGAATTGGGCGGTGTTTTCATCGCGGCGGCTACCCCGGATTTCAAGGAATCTGACCGAAAATTGATCAAGTGGTACAAGAAGAAACTGGTGGATGACAAGGTGGATGTGCGGTTGAACACCGAAGCTACCCCCGATTCCATCAAGGAATTTGGCGCGGATGTGGTTATCCAAGCCACCGGCGCGTTACCCAAGAAACTGCCTGTGAAAGGCATTGAAAAATCTGTGGAAGCTATAGATTTCCTGCGCGGAACCAAACCAGTCGGGGAAAAAGTGGCGGTCATTGGCGGCGGCCTGACCGGATGCGAAATTGCTTACGAATTGGCTAAAGAAGGCAAGACACCGATCATTATTGAAATGCTGGACGGCATCTTGAAGGTCCCGGGTCTATCAGCCTCCAATAAAAACATGTTATTGGAATTGCTGAAATATTATGAAATTGAGATTCACACCAACGCGAAAGCAAAGGAAATCCGGCCGGATGGTGTTTGCATTGAGGTTAACGGTAAAGAAGAATTTGTGGAAGCGGACAGCGTGGTCTGCTCGGCGGGTTATGATTCCTGCTGTGTGATAAGCCCGGACATGTACGTAGATGTGGCTCCCGAAGTGTATTCCATCGGTGACTGCAAGTGCGTGGGTAATGTGATGGGTGTGGTACATGATGCTTATGAAGTAGCTTATAAAATCTAAGTAGCGAATTAAAGATTTAAAAAGGCAGCGGAATTATTATATCCGCTGCCTTTTATTATTAATAATGGCGTATCCGTGGATGCGCCTGGGGGATCAGATTGATTGTGGACCCAATTAATTGCGCCTGCGTCCACCACTGAACAGCATGACGTAATATAGCAGGGTGGACAGAGCTTGCACCGCACCGGCAACGTAAGTCAGGGCGGCCGCGTCTAATACTTTGTTGACGCCGGCCATTTCGCTTTGATAGACAATGCCTGAGGTTGAGAGCATTTCCTTGGCGCGTTTGGAGGCATCCACTTCAACCGGGATGGTCACAACCGCGAAAAGTGCGGTAACCGCGAAAAGCACCAGGCCGACCAGGGCCATATTATCGCTGTTGAACAACAAGCCGGCCATGAAAACGATCGGGCCCAGCCAGCTGCCCAATTGTACAGAAGGTACCATCAGCGAACGCAGTTTCAGCGGCCCGTAGCCCGCGGCGTGCTGGATGGCATGCCCAGCTTCGTGGGCGGCCACACCGGCCGCGGCCACGCTGGGCGTGGCGTAAACGGACTGGCTCAAGTTGAGCACCTTAGTGCGCGGGTCGTAGTTGTCGCTCAAATTGCCGCGCACCTGTTGGATTTGCACATCCTGCAGCCCTTTGGCGTCCAGCACTGCGCGCGCCACTTCCGCGCCGGTCATACCATTGCTGGTACGCACCTTGGAATATTTGTTGAAAGCCCCTTTTACCTTAGCTTGGGCGTAGAAACCCAGAATCAGGGCGGGCAAACTGATCAAAATATATAAACCATAACCACCGAAGTACATGCTTACTCCTTATTTTTATTGTTTTATCATCGATAATTATACGTTTGGAGGGGATTTTGGTTGTAATAAATTTATAAAAAAAGCATTAGTAATGAGTTAAAACAAAGGTGTCCCTGGGGGGACTCGAACTCCCGCTTCTAGCTCCGGAGGCTAGCGCTCTATCCACTGAGCTACAGGGACACATGCTTAGCATTTTACCACGGGGAGGATTGAAATGTGAAAATCGGCTCCTCTCCGGCTCTCCCCATTTCAACTGCGTCGAAATAGGGAGAGAGTTTAATCTGTGAATTTAAGTGTTCCTCGAGGTTAAGAATACATCCAGTCGAGATCCTTCGTGCTGCGCACTCAGGATGACACAAGAGAGTGAGCAATACTGCCATCTGCGTGGATTAATAAAAATGAATAGTAAGAAGAAAAAAGAATTTTCCAATCAGTGGCACGGGTAGAAACCTGCCCTACGTGCTTTGATAAGTTCAAATTTTCTGGAAAGTCCAAAGGAAAATCCGTGGCTCTACTGAAAAAAGCACAAAAAGAGAACATAATATTTGTAAAAAGAAACGCAGATGCTAACATAAACATCAGTGAATGACAGACAAAAAAAATGCCCTATTGATAATGGGCTATTCTTCGCAAATTTATCATGGCTGTTGCCAGGATCATCATCTGCGAAACTCGAATTTGCCCGCGAACTGGAAGTTTCCCATGTGGAAAAGCGTGTTTGATTGAACGCATGGCAGCCTCAACCGCAGCGCGCGGATTGTGTTTTTGTTGTTTTAACCATAGATGCCTTTGGCGCCTGAGAGCCCATAAAAATTCTTGCTGTGAAAAGGCCCAGTTGAATTGATTGCGGTCTTGTTTCACCCGTCGAACGCGACAAGACCCATTCAAGTGAAGTGGACATTTCAAACAAATATCGGTTTCAAAGTAAGCAATATAGTCTGTAGAAGTTCCTGTTCCTATTGAAGCGTTTTGTCCATTTGGGCATGTAATTTGTGTTGGTTCACCCAATTTATCTGCCTCTAAATTGAAGTCAGCCAAATTAAGCTTCTCTGGCTTGGGTGCTTTGCCGCGAATACCGCTTTGATATAGTTCCACTTGCTGTTGAACAAGTACCCGGTCTGCCTTAGGGCTGCCATAGCCTCCATCCGCGTAGAGCGTATCCAACGGCATACGCTCCTTTATTGTTGCTACTGCTTCACATAATAAATCCGCGTCTTCTTGATTGTTGGGTGCTACTTGTACCTGGGTGATCAGCTGGACCGGATTTTCAGGATCACATGTCTCACTTACATTGACCACATATCCTTTATAGAAGCGATTGCCTTTCTTGCGAAAGCTGGCCTCCTGATCATCCAGCGATTGCAAACTCCCCGATCCCAATTTCCCGGGTTCTCTGGTTCGGATTGCTTGGCTTGCTTGCACTTCATAATTCTCCGCAAAAAAGCGCTGAACAACCTGGTACTGTGCTTCATGCCCGTGTTTTGCCTTCAGCTTCTCAAGCAATTCATACAACGTTTCTCCGGCTCGCTGCAGATGTTCTGCGTTGGCGCTTTTCCCTTTCACATGGTATATGAATTGTCCGGGTTCTCCCTGGGTATAGGAGTTCAGCTGATCGGCATATTGTCCTTTCTCTTCCTGGTTCATCAGGCGCTCCAGACGTTGTATTGCCTGGACAGATAATTCCAGTCGGCTGGCGTCCAGTATGTTGCTGGCTATTTGGGTACTGTCCATCCGCTGCTGCCCCGTATGCAGCTTGAATGCTGCTATTTGTTGATCGGTGATGTTGACAAACGCCTCCGCCACCAGGTTCTCTCCATGCTCCAAATTGTATTGGCCCAGCCGACGCCGAAAATTATACAGTGTGCGAATATCGAAGTCCCCTTCGTGCAAACCCCGATATCCCAATGCATAGCGCACCTGGATATCAAAACTATAGTGATCGTATAGTTCTTCATCACTCCATCCATACCCCGCTTTCAGTGTCTCCAGCCCGATCAACACATTTACCGGCGTATTGGGCCTGGAGGGTGTGTCGGCGTACATCTTCGCAAATGCTTCTTCGTTCAATCGACAAAAGAATTCTCGATA
>DHVJ01000014.1 GCA_002412595.1 Anaerolineaceae bacterium UBA5211 | reverse complement strand
AAGTCGGGTTTGTGTTTTCCCATCAAAGTCGCTGCAATTTTGGTTGCCAAGCGACCCAAGGTCTGATCCTTTGCATCGATCAAAACCCAGTTCGTTTCAGGTTGTCCTTTTATTACATATGTCTTTTCCACAATCCGTACTCCAATTTTATTAATATAATATTTCTTCTAAAATTAATCCCTTGGCGGGCGCTATCCCCGCGGGCAATTCCAATTGCTCTTCTATACTCCCTTTCACATCTGAAAGGCTGATCCGGCCTTGCCCCACCCGGACCAGTACGAAAAGGATACGACGAACCATATGATACAGGAAAGCCTGTGCCACAATGGTCATGGCTGCCTGGCTGCCATCTTCAGAAAAGTCCCAGTTCAGCGCAGTGATGGTACGCACACTGGTGGATTTTTCATTAGGCGGCCGGCCAAAAGCACGTAAATCATGCTGCCCCAGGAACAATTCAGCTGCACTTTTCAGGAGTGTCACATCCAACTCCGGCCAAATGCGCCAATAAAATCTTTCCTTTAATGGATCCTTTACCGGGCTGAAATAAAGCTGGTAACGGTATTGGCGGACTTTGGCATCAAAGCGCGGATGAAATTGCGCTGGCGCCAGTCTGAGTTCTTTTACTCCGATATCTTCTGGAAGTAAATCATTCAGAGCATCCAGCAGCTTCTGATCGGAATGTCTCCAATCCAATTCAAAGCTAACCACCTGTCCAGCAGCATGCACACCACTATCGGTGCGTCCGGCTGCAAGGATAGAGCGTTCGCGCCACCCCAGCCGCCTGAGTACAGTTTCCAGCTCGCCCTGAACGGTTCGAGCAGCCACCTGCCGCTGAAATCCGCAGAATTCAGTGCCGTCGTATGCTATCGTAATTTTGTAAGGTGCCATTTCAACCGGAATACCGGCTGAACTTTATTCTTCAACCAGTTCCAGAACAACCATATCGGCTGAATCTCCGGTGCGTTGCCCCAGCTTTATCATGCGAGTGTAACCGCCGTTGCGATTCTCGAAACGCGGCGCGACATCGTCGAACAACTTCTTGACGATCTCGGCATCATTGAGGGAAGCAGCCGCAAGACGGCGCGCATTAACCTTGTCAATATCGCTGCCTTTGGAACTGTTCTTAGCCAACGTAATCAACTTTTCCGCATCACCACGAATAGCCTTGGCTTTAGCCTGGGTGGTTTTAATACGGTTATGTTCAAATAATTGTTTAATCAAAGTCCGCCGCAGGGCTTTTCTTTGATCTTTATTTCGGCTTAATTGGTAACCAGAAACGTGATGACGCATTGTACCTTACTCCACTTCACTTTCGTCGATATCTTCTTTCATAAAGCCTTTTTCCTGCATCTTCTGACGCAGTTCATCCAGGCTCTTTTCACCAAAATTTCTGATGGACATAACGGCTTCTTCGCCCTTGTCCAGCAATTCGATCACGTCACCCACGGTGGTAACGCCGGTGCGCTTCAATGAGTTGAATACACGCACTGAAAGATCCAGATTCTCAATAGGCATATCTGCTGTTTCACTGCTGATATGATCAGTTGTCTCTTCTTTTTCTACGACTACTTCAAGCATCTCTTCTTTA
This sequence comes from Anaerolineaceae bacterium UBA5211, assembly GCA_002412595.1. Classification (GTDB taxonomy): domain Bacteria; phylum Chloroflexota; class Anaerolineae; order Anaerolineales; family Anaerolineaceae; genus Pelolinea. The sequence continues at coordinate 14,734 of DHVJ01000014.1, read as the reverse complement.
ACACCAGCGATCAATCTAAACTGCTCGATTAGAATCTTACCTGAGAACGCTAAAGCCTTCTCAGGTGTGGTGGTACCGTCGGTCCAGATCTCCAGTTCAAGCCGGTCGTAATTGGTACTTTGGCCGACACGGGCACTGCCGACATCAAAATTGACGCGTTTCACCGGGCTAAAGATCGCATCCACAGGAAGTTCACCGATCGGCAAGTCGCCAATACGTTCATCCGAGGGAATATACCCACGACCGCGTTCAACTGTAAAATCAATTGAAAGCTGAGTTTTCGGATCGTCCACTGTGAACAGATACAGTTCCGGGTTCACAATTTCAATTTCAGCAGTTGTCTGGATGTCCGCAGCGGTAACAACACCTTCACCGCTGACATCTAAATGCATATGAGAAACATCTCCTTCATGCATGTTAATCCTGAGCTGCTTTATCTGAAGCATGATCTGCAGGACATCTTCACGAACGCCGGGGACATTGCTGAATTCATGCAACGTATCCGAGATCCGTATGGATGTAACTGCAGCACCCTCTAATGAGGAAAGAAGCACTCTGCGCAATGAATTGCCCAAAGTGACACCATATCCCCGCTCAAGGGGGCTGATCACGAATTTTGCATAATTGCGGGCCTCAGCTTCCCGTTCTAGTGTTGGTGCAACCATACTACTTTGAGCCACAGTCATCCTCACTTCCTGTTATTAACAACATATAACAAATTACCGGATTATCTTGAGTAATATTCAACAATCAATTGCTCGTTGAGATTACCGTCAATTTCTCCACGCTCCGGCATTCTTAAGACACGGCCGCTCAATGTTTTCAGGTCACGTTCCAACCACAAAGCGCAGTTGGTTTTTTCGGCTTGTTCAGCAAGGTCTTTAAAGAGACCATTATTCTTAGATTCTTCGCGCACCTGGATGGTATCACCAGCTTTTAGCACCATTGAAGGAATATCAGTCTTGCGGCCGTTCACAATGAAATGACCGTGATTGACCATCTGACGAGCCTGAGCGCGGTTAGCTGCGAAGCCCATGCGATAGACAACATTATCCAAACGGCCTTCCAGGATTTGAAGCATGATCAAACCTGTGATACCACGGGTTTTAATCGCAATACCGTAATAACGACGGAATTGTTTTTCTAAAACACCATAAATGCTGCGAGCCTTTTGTTTCGCGCGCAATTGGCGCGCGTAATCTGACGTACGGCGGTTTCTGCCTTGTCTCGCCTGACCATGTTGGCCAGGTCCATAGCTGCGGCGTTCAAACGCACATTTGGATGTGTAGCAACGTTCGCCTTTTAAGAATAGTTTTTCGCCTTCTCTTCGGCATAACTTGCAAACGGGTTCTATATATCTTGCCATTTATAATTTCTCCTGCTCTTTATACACGGCGTTTCTTGGGTGGCCGGCAGCCGTTGTGCGGGACCGGTGTAACGTCTGTGATTGATCTGATTTTCAAACCCTTGGCTTGAATGGCGCGAATGGCAGATTCACGACCGGGGCCAGGGCCTTTGATGAAAACATCAATTTCAGAAACACCCATTGAAGCAGCGTTCTTGATGACTTCTTCAGCCGCCAAGCGAGCCGCAAACGGGGTGCTCTTGCGGGAACCCTTGAAACCCACCGATCCGGAACTGGTCCAGGCAATGGTGTTGCCTTGTTGATCGGTTACCGTGATAATCGTATTGTTGAACGACGCAAAAATATGAACCTGAGCCGCAGATACGTTGCGCTTGACTTTTTTGGTTGTCGAAGTACGTTTACTTGTTTTTGAACTTTGTGCCATAATTCCTCTATTTTTAACCTAAATATGATTAATTCAGGTTTATTTCTTTGTTGCGCCACGGCGACGTCCGCGTCCGGCAACCGTGCGTTTCGGTCCCTTGCGGGTACGTGCATTAGTGCGCGTTCGTTGACCATGAACCGGTAAACTTCTGCGGTGCCGCAATCCACGATAGCAACCAATTTCAACTAACCGCTTAATGTTCATTTGAACATCACGGCGCAGATCACCTTCCACCTTGAAATTCTTCGAAATGTACTCACGCAACGCACTAACTTCAGTTTCCGTGAGATCATTCACCCGAATATCAGGACTCACATTGGTCGCCGTGAGAACTTCCTTCGCACGGGTAGGTCCAACACCATAAATATAGGTTAACCCAACCTCAATGCGTTTGTTACGCGGTAAGTCAACACCTTCAATTCTTGCCATATTTCTTATCCCTGTCTCTGTTTATGTTTCGGATTTTCACAAATAACATAAAGGATACCTTTACGTTTCACAATCTTGCATTTTGCACATCGTTTGCGGATTGATGGTGATACTTTCATTTCAAAATTCTCCTATCTTCATATAACTGCAGCCGCAAAATTTTTATTATAACTAATTTATTCTGTCTCGTCTATTGCCCATCAGAGCCACAAGCGACTACTTTCAATACTTCCGTGGTCACCTCATCAATGGGTTTCGCCCCATCAATTTCGACCAGCAAACCTTTCTCTTTGTAGAAATCGATCAGCGGTGCGGTTTGCTCTGAATAGACCCGAATGCGTTGTTCAACCGTTTCACGTTTATCATCATTCCGCTGATAAAGCTCTGAGCCGTCGAAGTCACAAACGCCGGCTTTTTTCGGCGGGCTGAACTTGGTGTTATAGGTATGGCCTTCGGCTTTACAAACCCAGCGGCTGCTCAAGCGATCGATCAATTCGTCCGCCGGGACATTGATAAAAGGCACGCTGGCAATGGCCCCATCGTTTTGGGACAGGAACTCTTCCAAAGCCTTGGCTTGCGCAGGAGTGCGTGGAAAGCCATCCAAGAGCGCACCGTTTTTGCAGTCAACTTTCAACAAACGATCCTGCACCATACCGATGGTAATCTCATCGGGTACTAGTTCGCCTTTTTCCATGTAAGCTTTGGCTTTGATACCCAGATCGGTATTCTTATCCAGGTTCTCACGGAAGATATTCCCAGATGAAACGTGAGGGATACCACATTTCTCAGCAACAATTGCTGCCTGAGTACCTTTTCCAGCTCCAGGAGGACCTAATAAAACGTAAAAGCGTGACATTCGAAATTATTATCCTTTGATCAATTTCTCGTCATAACCATGCAGTTTCAGTTCGGTTTCGATAATGTTGAAAGTATCGCGAACGACACCCACAACGATGATCAAACCGGAAGCAGAAACCAGGAAAATCGAATTACCAATATTAGCCGGCAGTATCAAACCAAAGACATAGGGTATTGTAGCCACCACTGCCAGGAAAAGCGCTCCCACCAGCGTGATACGGCGCTGCACTCTGTTGAGATAGTTCTGAGTGGCAACACCCCGAACAACACCAGGAATTTGAGCACCCTGACGTTTCAGGTTCTCGCCGTAATTTTGCTGTTCAAAGAGCACTTCAGTATAGAAGAATGTTAATAATACGACGAAGACAAAGTAAATCACCACATACCAAACACTACCCGTGTTGAATGTGTTTTGCAACCAGTTAGCCAAGTTCGCCAACCATGGTGTATTGGAATTGATAAAGAATTGCGCAATAATACCCGGCAGAGACAAAATGGTCTGTGCAAAAATCAGCGGGATCATACCTGCCAGGTTGATCATCAGCGGCAGGTTCGATTTGACAGGCATCGACATGCGGTTGCCAACTCTGCGCCCGGGAAAGAGGACCGGAACATTGCGGCGACCCTGCTGGACAAAGATAATAACAAAGATGGTCAAGCCAAGGATAATAGCCATCAGGATCAAAAGCAAAGCGACATTTTGGCCGGAAATAATGATGCTATACAGGTTGCTCGGAATCCTGGAGACAATACCAGAGAAGATAATCAAGGAAAGACCTTGATTCGGGATACCATACTCAGAAATCAATTCGCCCAACCAGATACCCAACATCGTACCGCCAACCATACTGACCACAGTGGTCAAGGTTGGGATGGTGTTGCCATTTGAGAAACCAAATGTGTAATTCAAAATTGATCCGCTAGAGGTCAATTGATTGAATAATTGAATCTGACCTAAAGCTGACAGCGTACCCATGGGGATCGTCAGTAAAACGGTCCACTTTTCCATTAATTTGCGGCCTTCTTTTGGATTGCTTTCCATGCGGCGCTGCAAAGAAGGAATAATGGGAACCAGTAATTGAATAATAATTTGGGCAGTAATGTAGGGGTAAACACCCATTGCCAAGATAGAAAAATTGGACAGGGTACCACCCGAAAGCATATCGAAGACGCCCAACAAACTGCTGGCCGGGCTTTGCTGCTGGAATATGCTGGCAATGACATCGCGATTGATACCCGGCACCGGAATGTTCGCTGCAAAGCGATACAGAATCAAGATACCAATCGTAATCAGAATCTTCTTCCGGATATCAACTGAAGTCCACAAATAACGCCAAGCCGATCTCTTCATTCTTGTATCTCCTTATTCCAGATACCCTAAATCTCAATCACTTCGGTTTTTCCACCAGCCGCTTCGATCTTAGCTTTTGCGCTTGTGGTAAAACGATGCGCTTTTACGGTCAGAGCGACTTTGATATCTCCATTGCCGAGAATCGCAACACGGTTCTGGTTTTTATGAAGCATATTGTGCTCAGCTAACAAATCGGGTGTAACTTCGGTACCAGCTTTGAATTTCGCCAGAGTTTCAACATTGATTTCATTGTATTCAACACGGTTAATCGGGCGGAATCCTTCACCACGCATAAAGGGAAGGCGGCGGTAGAAAGGCAGGTTACCACCCTGGCGATAAAGATGCCCACCAAAACCGGAGCGAGAATGCTGGCCTTTGGTACCACGACCAGCGGTTTTACCCTGACCCGCTGCGATACCGCGACCGACTCGTTTGCGATTTTTCTTTGCGCCCTCGTTGGGTTTTAAATCATGTAATTTCATTTTTATTCCTGAACTTCTTCCACGTTAATTAAATGATTCACTTTGGAAATCATGCCGCGAACGGTAGGTGAATCTTTTTGTTCAACAGTCTGACCAATTTTATGTAAGCCCAAGGCACGTATGGTTGATTTATGCCGTTCTGTATTGCCAATTGGACTTCGCACTAATGTGATTTTTAACATTTTTTCTTTTTTAGGCATTTTTCCTCCGTTCCCAGAACGGTGCAAGATCTTTCGCCGGTTTACCGCGCATTGCCGCGATATCCTGTGAAGATTGCAACTGTTCCAGCGCTTTGAAGGTCGCTTTGACCACATTCAGCGTATTGGAGCTACCCAGAGACTTGGTAAGGATGTCACGCACACCGGCTGCTTCTACAACCGCACGGACGCCGCCACCAGCAATAACACCAGTACCCAATGAGGCCGGTTTCAACAGAACTTCGGCACCGCCAACTTTGGCAATGATTTCATGAGGAATTGTCGTCCCAGATAAAGAAATCTTGTGCATGTTTTTATGGGCTTGCAGAGTGGCCTTTGCCATAGCATCAGGAACAGCGCCGGCTTTTCCAACACCTAATCCAATATTTCCATTATTATCGCCCGCAACAATCGTCACGCGAAAGTGGAATTTACGGCCGCCTTTTACAACTTTGGCAACACGTGCGATATCCACTACTCTTTCATCAAATTCTTTTTCGTCTGCTTGATAAGCCTTTTTTTCCATATTTACCTCTTAGTTTCCTTCGCCCAGGGGCTAAAACTTCAGACCAGCTTCTCTTGCAGCTTCTGCCAGAGCTTTGACTCGACCCATATATTGATAACCGCCGCGATCGAAGACTACTGTACTAATCTTCTTTTCTTTGGCGCGCTCGGCAATACTTTTACCAACCGCAACAGCTTGTTCCGTCTTGGTTAACTTTTCTACCTGTGCCCGAAGCTCATGGTCAATACTGGACGATGAAACCAAGGTAATGCCTTTTTCATCATCAATAATCTGAGCGTAAATATCATTCAGGCTACGGTAAACACAGAGCCTTGGTTTATCAGCCACACCATAAATGTTCTTGCGAACCCTCTGGTGTCTGTGAATTCTTGCTTTATTTCGAGATACATTTGCCATAATATAATTCCTGCTTCACACCTTTTTATTATGCGGCTGTCTTTCCAGCTTTTCTGCGGATATGCTCGCCCAGGTAATGAATACCTTTACCTTTATAGGGTTCGGGCGGGCGAATCTTGCGAACATCGGCAGCTGTCTGACCAACAATTTCTTTATTGATGCCTTTGATAACAACCTGACGGTTTTTCTCAACCACATCAAATTCAATGCCTGCGGGAGGTTCAACCACCACCGGGTGAGAATAACCTACACTCACTACCAGGTTTTTGCCATCCATTTCGGCTTTGTAGCCGACGCCATCGATTTCAAGAATACGCTCGAAACCGTTGCTGACGCCTACAACCATATTGTTCAAAACTGCCCGAGTTGTGCCATGCAGCGCACGAACGTTTTTCTCATCTGAGCTGGGCGTGACGACAATCTTGCCCTCTTCCTCAGCAATACTTACCAAGGGAGAAAACTCGCGTTGCATAGTTCCCTTTGGTCCTTTTACGGTTACATTTGACCCATTTAATTCCACTTCAACGCCGCCGGGAATTTCGATGGGAAGTTTTCCTATTCGAGACACAACAATACCTCCATAGTCAATTCAGGTTTTACCAAACCTTGCACAGGATTTCCCCGCCGACGCCGCTCTTACGCGCGTTTTGGCCGGTCATTACGCCTTTGGGTGTGGACACGATGGAAATACCCATGCCGGATAAAACCCAGGGAATTTCTTTCTTCTGGGTATAAACACGGCGACCTGGGCGACTGATGCGCTCAATTCCCGTGATCACAGCGCGCTTGCTCCGCCGTTCACCCACGTATTTCATTTTAAGACGGATCACCTGATGGGAAGGCTTGCTGCCAGTGGCAACCTCAAAATCTTCTATATAACCTTCTTCTTTCAAGATTCTCGCAATTTCAGTTTTGATCTTTGAGCTCGGCATAGCTACTACGGTTTGGTTACTCATTACACCATTCCGGATGCGAGTCAGCATATCAGCAATAGGATCATTTACACTCATAATTTCCTCCGGACCGGTTTCTACCAGGACGACTTTGTAACGCCTGGGACTTTCCCTTTCAGCGCCAAATCTCTAAAGCAGATCCGGCAGACACCAAAACGACGCATATATCCTCGCGGCCTGCCGCAAATTTTGCAGCGGTTACGCACTTGGGTGGGATATTTTCTTCGCTGTTCGCGATATTCCATACATGTTTTTGCCATAATTAAACCTTCCTAAAAGGCATTCCTAAATGTTTCAACAATGACATTGACTGCTCATCATTTGGGGCGGAGGTGACAAAGGTCAATTCCATTCCACGCACTTTATCGATTGAATCATATTCAATCTCAGGAAAAATCAATTGCTCCCTAAGGCCGAGCGTGTAATTACCGCGCCCGTCAAATGATTTATTGGACACACCGCGGAAGTCACGAACGCGGGGAAGCGCAATATTGACCAAACGATCCATCAAAGCCCACATTTTTTCGCCGCGCAAAGTTACCTTTATGCCGATAATGCGTCCTTCGCGTAACTTAAAGTTAGCAATGCTCTTCTTGGCTTTCGTCACTACCGGTTTCTGTCCTGTAATTTTCATCAGGTCGTTGTTGGCAGCTTCTAATGACTTGGGATTATCCATAGCCTCACCCATTCCGATGTTGACAACAATCTTTTTCAGATTGGGAACTTGCATGACGTTGGTCAAACCAAATTCCTTCATCAGAGCAGGTGTTACTTCTTCTCGATATTTTTCTTTTAATGCATTCATTCAGAACTCCATCAGCGGATTAATAAATTAATCCAGCAACCCTCCACATTTTTTACAAACACGCATAGCTTTATCGCCCTCACGAGTGATGCCGATACGGGTTGGTTTGTTACACTTCTTGCAGACCACCATCACATTAGACGCATGAAGGGGGCCTTCAAATTTAACGATACCCGGGTTGACAGTTTTGCCTTCAGATTGCACCTGACGTTGATGCTTGGTCAATAAATTGATGCCCTGCACTACCACGCGGTTTTCTTTCGGTAATACTCTGATCACCTCTCCGCGTTTCCCTTTGTTTTGTTCTTTGCCAGCGATCACTTCAACTTGATCGCCCTTTTTAATTCTCATTTTCATTTTTTATTCTCCTACCGCAAGGATTAAAGCACTTCCGGTGCTAAGGAAACAATCTTCATGTATCCTTTTTCACGCAATTCACGAGCGACAGGGCCAAAGATACGGGTGCCTTTGGGGTTCTCACCATCCGTATCCAAAATCACGGCAGCATTATCATCAAAGCGAATGCTGGAACCGTCTTTGCGACGCCATTCTTTTGAAGTCCTGACAATAACCGCTTTGACCACTTCACTTTTCTTTACAGAACTTTGAGGTGAAGCGGACTTCACAGTTGCCACAACAACATCGCCAATACGTCCAAATTTACGCGTTGAGCCACCCATAACGTGAATCACAAGTATTTCACGCGCACCGGTGTTATCGGCTACTTTCATTCGAGTTTCGTGTTGAATCATCGCTTAAGCCTCTTCTACTACAGGTTCAGTGGTATCCACTTCCTGCTTGTTAAGAATTTTCTCAACCACAAAACGCTTAGTCTTGGAAATCGGTTTGCTTTCAACGATTTGAACCTCATCGCCGACATTGCAGCCCAATTCGTCATGAACATACAATTTCTTTGAGCTGTGAACTACTTTTTCGTATAATGGATGCCGGAATGTACGAGAGACTTCCACAATCACCGTTTTATTCATTTTATTTCCGGTTACCACACCTTTTAATCTTCGACGAGTATTCATGCTTCACCTTCAACTTCATTTTCCGATATTTTTTCATTCAGGATGGTTTCGTATCGGGCAATTAATCGACGGACTTCTTTTAATTTGCTTGTATCGGTTAATTGACCGCTGACCGTCTGAAAGCGCATATTCATATACTCTTTTCTTGTATCCAGCAATCTGGTGCGGATCTCTTCATCAGACATCAAGCGAATTTCAGACACTTTCATGTTTGCCTCCCATGATTTCCTGTTTGGCAATTACTTTGGTCTTGATGGAGATTTTGTAGGAGGCCTGTCTCAGCGCTTCCAGAGATGTTTCTTCATCCAAACCACCAACTTCAAACATAATACGGCCAGGTTTTACAACGGCTGCCCAAAATTCAACTGCGCCTTTACCTTTACCCATACGGGATTCCGCAGCACGTTTGGTAATCGGTTTATCTGGAAATATTCTGATCCAAACTTTTCCGCGGCGTTTCATGGTGCGGACAATGGAGCGGCGGGCTGCTTCGATTTGACGAGCAGAAACCCATCCTGGTTCCAAGGCCTGCAAAGCATATTCACCGCTGAGGATTTCAGCGCCGCGCAACGCTTTGCCTTTCATTCGGCCGCGCATTTGCTTTCGATATTTAACTCTTTTTGGCATTAACATAATCAAAACCTCGTTATTGGTATCTACGTTGAGCTAATCGTTGGAGATTACTCGCTTACGTACACACCTTCAGTTTTTTCAATTTCTTCTTCTGTGCCCGGGAGTATTTCTCCCTTATAAACCCAAACTTTGACACCAATCTGGCCATAAGTGGTCAATGCTTCCGTGCATGCAAAATCGATATCGGCACGCAGCGTCTGCAGAGGAACGCGGCCTTCACGCAGCCAGGTGGTGCGGCACATCTCTGCACCGTTCAAACGCCCAGCAACTTGAATCTTTACACCTTCAGCACCCTGACGGATAGCCTGCTGAATTGCGCGTTTCATAGCGCGACGATAACTAATACGCCGTTCAATCTGGGAAGCGATATTGGTGGCGATCAAATAGGCATCGCAATCAGGATTTTTGATTTCTTTGATTTCAAGATCAATTTTCTTGTTCGTCAGATTTTCCAGATCTTTTCTGAGAACTTTCACAGTCTCACCTTTGCGACCAATCAGAATTCCAGGTTTCGCAGTATTGACAACAATGCGAATCTTTCCCGGATATCTTTCAATCTCAATTTGTGACACGCCAGCTCTCTCACTGGACTTCTTGATCATCTCCCTGATCTTGATATCCTGGTGAAGTTGATCAATATAGTTTTGGCCTTCGGCATACCATCGCCCTTCCCAAGTGCGAATGATTCCCAGACGCATTCCTACTGGATGAACTTTACGACCCATATTTTCTCCTGCTTGCTAATCCTATTAACTATCGTTCTAATCATTCCGGCTTCTAAATTTTCTCGCGAAGCACTACTTTTACATGTGAAGAGCGCCGTAAAATCGGTTTAAATCTCCCGCGCGCCCCAAACCTTCTCCATTTGCGTGTTGGAGCTTCATTCGCCATGATCTGATAGATATATAAATTCTCACGACTCATGCCGAAGTTATTTTCCGCGTTAGCCACAGCAGAAGAAATTAGCTTGCTAACTGGCTCTGCAGCTTTTTTATTGGTGAAGCGCAAGATTGAAATGGCTTCCTCTGTCGTTTTACCGCGCACCAGATCAATAACCAGGCGCATTTTTTGTGCGGAAACGGAACAATAATTCAATTCAGCTTTTACATCCATATTTCATTATCCTCTCGCTGAAGACGATCTTTCCGCAACATGACCACGAAAATGGCGAGTTGGCGCAAATTCACCCAACTTATGACCTACCATATTTTCGGTAATATAAATCGGCACATGGCGTCGTCCATCATGGACGGCAATAGTATGACCGACCATCTGAGGGAAAATGGTGCTCGCCCTGCTCCAGGTGCGGACCACTTTTTTCTCACTTTTCTCATTCATCTGTTCAATTTTTTTCAATAATTTCGGGTCAATGAAGGGCCCTTTTTTCAAAGAACGTGACATCTTTCAGCTCCTGTGATTCTCTATCGTTTGCTAGCGTTTCTGCTGCGAACAATATATTTTTCGGTGCTCTTATTCCTGCGGGTTTTGTAACCAAGCGTCGGTTTACCCCAAGGTGATTTAGGTCCGGGCATACCAATCGGAGACCGTCCTTCACCACCGCCATGGGGATGATCACGAGGAGTCATCGCACTACCGCGGACAGCAGGCCGGATACCCATATGGCGTTTGCGGCCAGCTTTACCTAATTTAACTTGTCCATGTTCCAAGTTGCCAACCTGCCCGATGCAAGCTGTGCATTTTTGGCGGACCAAACGAACTTCACCGGAAGGCATACGAACCTGGGCATAATCACCTTCTTTAGCGAGAAGTTGAGCTGCCGCGCCAGCTGAGCGAACCAGCTGTCCACCGGCACCTTCCTTAATTTCTACATTATGAATCATCGTGCCAACTGGAATCGACGAAATCGGCAGACAGTTACCCGTGCGGATTTCCGCTTTAGGGCCTGACATAACATCATCACCCACATGCAAACCCATTGGGGCAATAATATAGCTTTTCTCACCGTCAGCATAAGACAGCAAAGCCAGACGCGCCGTACGTTTGGGATCGTATTCAATTGCAGAGACTTTGGCAGGAATGCCAATTTTCTTTCGCTTGAAATCAACGATCCTAACTCTCTGCTTGGCGCCGCCGCCCTGATGGCGAACTGTGATGCGGCCATAAACGTTACGGCCAGCTTTCTTCGATTTTGAGACCAGCAGCGAACGTTCGGGCTTAGTCTTGGTAATTTCTTCGAATGTCAGTCCAGTCATACCTCGCCGACCAGGTGAGGTTGGTTTATAAATCTTTACACTCATTACTCAACTCCCTCAAAAATCGGAATACGGTCCTCAGGACTCAGGGTTACAATGGCTTTTTTATACGCTGATTTGCGGATGGCCATTCGACGATTGCGTCCCCGCCGGCTCACTTTGGGAGCGACGTTGATAATATTCACTTTCAATACCGTTACTTCAAACGCCGTCTCAACCGCTTCTCTTACCTGAGTGCGCGTGACATCCGTGGGTACTTCAAAGGAAAACTGGTTCAACTTTGAAGACTGATAAGCGGTCTTTTCAGTGATCAAGGGTTTTTTCAAAATATCAAAAGCCGTACTCATTTCGCCCTCTCTTTGACAGTCAGGAAACTTTGCAGAACCTCAATACATGATTCTTCCAGAATTATCTGGTCAAAGCTCAACATGTCGCGAATATTCAAATACTTTGCCAACAAAACTTTCACATGAGGAATGTTATCCGCCGATAGCAAAACATCCATTTTGCTATCTTTATCCGGAATAACCAACAGAGCTGATTGATTGCCAACCATTTTCTTAATCGATTGGGCCAACAATTTACTCTTAGGTTCCCCAAAAGAAAGATTATCCACCACCATCACTGACTGATCAGCAGCCTTGGCCGATAACGCTGAACAAACAGCCGCCCGGCGCATCTTGAGAGGCATCTTCAAGCTGTAATCGCGGGAATGCGGTGTATGGATCTTTCCACCACCCACCCACTGAGCGGCTCGGGTTGAACCCTGGCGCGCTCGACCAGTACCTTTTTGGCGCCATGGTTTGCGACCGCCTCCGGATACATCACTGCGCACCTTGGTTTCATGAGTACCCAAGCGAGCATTGGCCATCTGACGCACATAAGCCTGGTGCATCAAATCAGTTTTGATAGGTGCCTCAAAAATTGAAGCCGGCAACTCTATCTCTTTTACTTTATTTCCGTTTAAATCGACTACGTCTACTTTCATAATTCTTAGCTCCAAAAACGCGGCAAGTTCTCCGCTGATTTAATCCTTTTATTGCTTTCTGGCATCCTTGATTACAACCAGCCCACCGCGTGGACCAGGGACCGAGCCGTTTACGCCGATTAAATTCTTTTCTACATCAACCAGCACTATTTTTAAATTTTGGGATGAAACACGTTCATTTCCCATATGCCCAGACATCTTTTTGCCCTTAAAAACACGTCCTGGGGTAGTGGTTGCTCCGATGGAACCCGGAGCACGTCCGCGGTCTGATTGACCATGGGTTTTAGGACCACCGCGGAAATTATGGCGCTTCATGGTGCCTGCGAAACCCTTGCCTTTACTAAAGCCGACTACGTCAACACGCTTGCCAACTTCAAATTGGCTGGCATCGATTTTGTCGCCTTCTTTTACTTCTGGTGAACTGGTTCTGAATTCGCGCAGATAGCGCATTGAGGGCAGATCATTCCGTTTCAGGTGACCCAATTGCCCACCGGTCAGTTTCTTTTCTTTAACTTCTTCAAAGCCAATCTGCACTGCGGAGTAGCCGTCATTGGCTACGGTACGAATTTGAGTAACAAAACATGGCCCAGCCTCTATGACGGTAACCGGAATTGCGCTACCATCGTCTCCAAAGACCTGGGTCATGCCAAGTTTTTTCCCAATTAGCCCTTTAAACATATTAACTTTTCTCCTAAAATTTAAATAATTTTTTTGAGACTGTCAGCATGGGCAAGCTGCATCATCTCCTGGCAGTACAGTCAATCATTTCAAAGCCAAACTAGTAGTATTTTGACCGTTCGCTTTAGAAACGATTCTTGTTCTGTCGAATTCAGTTGTTAAACCGCAAAATTTTACCACAAAACAAATATTTATTCAAATCCGATTATATCTTGATTTCAATATCAACACCTGCGGGCAGATTCAACCGCATTAGCATATCAATTGTTTTTGAATCCGGGTCCATTACATCAATCAGCCGGTTGTGGGTCCTGATCTCGAAATGTTCATGAGAATCTTTATCAATAAAGGTTGATCTCCGAACAGTAAATTTCTCAATGTTCGTTGGCAACGGCACCGGCCCAACTACTTTTGCACCACTGCGTTCAGCAGTTTCTACAATTCTTTTGGCTGATTGATCTAAAACTCGGTGATCGTAAGCCTTTAATCTGATACGAATTTTTTGTTTTGCCATTTCCTCTTTACCTATTCCAAAATTTGGGTGATGACGCCCGCACCAACAGTGAGGCCGCCTTCGCGGATGGCGAACTGGGAACCCTGTTCCAAAGCCACGGGGATGATCAGTTCAACCTTCATGTTGACATTATCGCCAGGCATAACCATTTCAACATCTTTGGGCAATTCAATATCGCCGGTCACATCCATGGTGCGGATGTAGAACTGCGGGCGGTAGCCGGTGAAGAACGGTTTGTGACGTCCGCCTTCTTCGCGCTTCAGCACGTACACTTCTGCGTTGAATTTGGTGTGGGGGGTGATGCTCTTGGGAGCCGCCACCACCATACCGCGTTCCACATCGGTGCGCTCAATACCGCGCAGCAGCAAACCAGCGTTGTCGCCAGCCATACCTTCATTCAGGGTCTTGTGGAACATTTCCACGCCGGTGACGACGGTGGGCATGCTCTTTTCGCGCAGGCCTACAATTTCAACAGCTTCGCCAACCTTGACCTTGCCGCGGTCGATACGTCCAGTGACCACGGTGCCGCGGCCCTTGATGGAGAAGACGTCCTCAACGGGCATCATGAAGGGTTTGTCCACGTCACGTTCCGGATCCGGGAAATAATCGTCGATGGTGTCCATCAATTCCTTGATGCAGGCATATTCCGGAGCTTCCGGGTCGGTGGAGGTGCTTTCCAGCGCCTTCAACGCACTGCCGCGAACGATCGGAATAGCATCGCCGTCGAACTTGTAGCTGGTCAGCATTTCGCGCAGTTCCAGTTCAACCAGTTCCAACAGCTCAGGGTCGTCCATCATGTCCACTTTGTTCAAGAAGACCACGATATTGGGGACTTCCACCTGGTGGGCCAGCAGAACGTGCTCGCGCGTCTGGGGCATGGGGCCGTC